>NZ_CAXUSG020000001.1:0-819405 GCF_964253915.1 Rhizobium sp. LjRoot30
AATCTATACACAAAACCCCCGCTACACCTCATGTAACGGGGGTTTTGTGTTTAATGGACAATACGTGCTGGCGAGTTCATAGTTGATGTGCTCCCCGATTTTGGGCCAGCGGGTGCTGGAATTTTCCGGGGTTTGCTCTGAGCCCAAACCTTGGACCGCCGAAAGCTGGAGTTTTCCGGCTCCGATCATGATGCCGGCTGGTTGGGCCACCTGGATTATGCAGCTCAATTGGGACGTCATTATCTGATCGCCGAGTGAGGGCGTTCCTCGTTGTAGTATCGACGCCAAGTCTGCAACTTTTCGCGCGAATCCGCAACGGTCAGGAACCAATGGGCATTCAGGCGCGACCTGCAACGAGGGGCGAAGGGCAGGATGCCGCACTCGCCGGTTTTGCATCGATATCAGCTATCCAGTGTCGCCACCGTCTTCAGCGCACCGTCGAGGGCGATGCCCTTTTCGTCGAGCAGGGCGGCCTGGCGCAGGCGTTTCAGCCAGGCAGCGCCGTCGTCGCGGTGGCGGATGAGTGGCAGGGCGGAGAGCACGCGGTCGAATTTCGACAGGCCGCGGGCGTGGGTGTCGGAATACCCCTTCACCAGCCGCCGACAGCCGAGCACTTCGACGGCGAGATCGTAATTTTCACCAAGCACCGTCGTCGCCGTCTTGAGCCAGGCTCCGCAATGTTCCATCTCGCGAGAATGGCGCAGTGTGCCGCGCCGACCGCGGCGCAGGGCCGAGACGACGTAGAGGCCGCTGAACCAGAACAGCGTGCCGGTTTTCACCCGGCGTCCCTTGTTGACCAGCCTGTCGAGCCGGTTGAACAAAGCAGGGCGGTTTTCGATCCACAGGCCGAGCTTTTTCGGCAGCGTGCCGCAGATTTCTTCCATGCGCGGATGCATATATTCCGTCGTGTAGACGATCTGACCGTCCCGGGCGCCGACCTCCTTGCGCACCCGCTCGAAGCGCGAGGCGCGCACCTTGAGGTCCGCCACACGAATCACATCGTCATAAGCCATGGCGACGGCAACATATTTTGCCGCCTGCAGGGTGAAAGCAAAATCCTTCGCTTCGCCGCCATGACGGCGGTCGACGGCGAGAAGCGATGAAACCCGGTCGAGATATTCCCCGGCATAGGCCGGGTCCTGAAAGTCGGTGAGTTTTTTGGCGCCGGCATACAGCATCTGCTGCGCCTGTTCCGGAAACTCGCTGCGGATACGGTGGACGAGACGGTCCAGCGCCGGGTGGCCGGCGGTTTCCGGCAACACGTCGAAATGTTTGTGCGGCGTTGCCGACAGTTTTTCGGTCGGCTTGTCCCTGGCGCGTTCATAGGCGGCATTAAAAGCTTTCAGGCTGGCCTCGATGCCCTTACCGCCGGCGCGGATGGTCGCCTCGAACGCCTGCTTGGTAAACGGCAAGATCTCGGCTGCCGCCAGCCCGCCGAACAGCGCCGAAGAAATGACGCTGCCGTTCTTCACGGCCAGGCTTTCCATGTCGAAGGCGATGGTTTTTTTCGCGGCAAAATCCGTGGCGTCGATGACGACCACCGGGTTGCCGATGCCGTCGCCCGGTGTCTGCTTTTCGCTGACGGCGAAGGAGCGGTGGGTCGAGGCGATCAGCACCGTCTTGTCCGGCGTCACCAGGCCGCGCAGCACCGAGCGGCCGGCCTCCATCAGTTCGGCGGCGATGACGACGTCGACATCGCCCGGCGTCGGCATCAGCGAGAAGATCGGCGCATGGCCGTCGCGGGCCGGCAGCATCTCGACGTAATAGATGGTCGCGCCGGTGCGCTGGGCGACACCCGGCACCGAGGTGGTCTGCGCCATCCAGCCCTCAGCTTCCGCCATGTTGACGATCCAGTCGGCAAGCACGCCGCCGCCCTGGCCGCCCATGGCGAGGATGGCAAGCGACAAAGGCTTGTCGGTGGAATGGCGCGCGGGCGAGAGAGAAACATGTTCGTTCATGACCGGCCTCAATCCGCAAAGACGATGCGGCTTGCCTGACGGCGCGCCTGCAGCCAGCCGATGACTTTTCCGCGGATTTTCGCGAGGAAACGGTCCCAGCCGGTGGGGTTGTGGATGATGTCGGCGCGGTAGAAGGACGGACAGAGCACGGCGGCTTCCGAAACCTCGCCGCAATTGCCGCAGCCGACGCAGTTGTTGTCGATCGCCGCCACCGGATCGTCCTTCAGCGGATCGTCGGTGTGTTTCACCGACAGCGACGGACAGCCGGAAAGGCGGATGCAGGCGTGATCGCCAGTGCAGACGTCCTCGTCGACGCCGAACCGCTCCTTGACCATGCGTTTTCCGTCCTTTACCGCCTTGGCGAAAAGCGGCTTGATGCGACGCTGCTTGTTCAGCATGCATTCGGAGGAGGCGACGATGATTTTTGGGCCTTCCTCCTTCGTCGTCAGCGCCTCGCGCAGCGTATCGCGCATCTTGGTGACGTCGTAGGTGCGGTCGATCTGGCGCACCCAGGTGGCGCCGATGCCCTTCACCGCGTTGACGATGGAATTGTTGGTCTTGCGCCGCGGATTGATGGCGCGCGACGACATGACGTCCTGGCCGCCGGTCGCAGCCGAATAAAAATTGTCGACGACGAGGATGACGCCGTCCTGCTTGTTGAACACGGCATTGCCGATCGAGGTGGCAAGGCCGTTGTGCCAGAAGCCGCCGTCACCCATCACCGAGATCACCCTCTTGTCGGATGCGACGTTGAAGGCGGAGGCCGCCGCCGGCGACAGGCCGTAACCCATCGTCGTTGAGCCGATATTGAAGGGCGGCAGGATGGAAAACAGGTGGCAGCCGATGTCGCCGGAAACGTGGTGGTCGCCAAGCTCGCCCTGCACCAGCTTCATGGCCGCAAAGATCGGCCTTTCCGGACAGCCGATGCAGAAACCCGGCGGGCGCGGCGGCACGACTTCGGCCAGCGCCTTGATCTTCGGATCCTGCAGAATGGGGGTCGGATCGGGGATCGGCGGCTGGTTGCCGAGCAGCACCCGCTGGTACTTTTCCAGGAAGGATTGCACGCCCTTCACCAGCACCGGCGCGGTATATTCGCCGCCCATCGGCAGCACATCCTTGCCGGAAACCCTGGTCTGGATGTCGCGGCGGCGCAGGATGGTGTTGAGCATCTGCTCGATATATTCCGGCGCGCCTTCCTCCACCATCAGCACCGCCTGTTTGCCGACGCAGAAATCGGCGATCTGATCGTCGATCAGCGGATAGGAGATGTTGAGCACATAGAGCGGCACGGAGGAATTGCCGTAGACATCGGCAAGGCCGAGCTGCTGCAGGGCGCGCATCACGCCGTTGTAAAGCCCGCCTTGCAGAATGATGCCGACTTCGCCTTCTTCAGGGCCGAAATATTCGTTGATTTTCCGCTCTTTGATGAATTCGACGGCGGCCGGCCAGCGGCGCTCGAGCTTCTCTTTCTCATGGACGAAGGATGCCGGCGGCAACACGATGCGGCTGACGTCGCGCACCGGGTTTTCCAGCGCCTGGCGCAGGGTGAAGTCCGGACGCTTGTTGTCCCTGGCGACGAACTGGCCGTGGACGTGACAGCTACGGATGCCGACCTGCAGCATGACGGGCGTGTTGGAAACTTCGGAAAGCTCGAACCCTTCCTCCACCGCCTTGACGATAGACGGCAGGTTGGGGCGCGGGGTCAGGAGCCAGAGTTGCGATTTCATCGCAAAGGCGTGGCTGCGTTCCTGCATGATCGAGGAACCTTCGCCGTAATCCTCGCCGATGATGATCATCGCACCGCCGGTGACGCCGCCGGAAGAGAGGTTGGAGAGCGCGTCGGAAGCGACGTTGGTGCCGGCGGTCGATTTCCAGGTGACGGCGCCGCGCACCGGATACATCACCGAGGCCGATAGCATGGCAGCGGCGGCGGCTTCCGAGGCCGAAGTCTCGAAATGCACGCCCAGCTCTTCCATGACGTCCTTGGCGTCGGCCAGAACATCCATCAGATGCGAGATCGGCGAGCCCTGGTAACCGCCGACATAGGAGACGCCGGATTGCAACAGCGCCTTGGTGATCGCCAGGATTCCCTCGCCGCGAAAGATGTCGCCTTCGCCCAATTTGAGGTCCTCGACCTCACGTGCAAAAGACCGTTCTGCCATTTCGAGAATTCCCCTTGCTCCCAAGCGGAGCGTGATCTTATAATCATTTGCAAAATCATATTTTGTGACGCGGCTTTGTGTCAATCTGCAAATTCCGCGATCGGTGAAAGGAGGGGTCAAGCCTTTGAAACAAGCGCAAGAACAGGACATCGGTGACTGTCGGCATTTATATGCGATGGCATATAATGGAGCCTGTTGCCGCGCCCTTGACGCATCGCTTTTGCGAGAAAGCGCTTGCCAGCAAAAATTGCTTATTTTAACATTAAAGCATTCCGATCAATAAAATGCTCGGTCAGGCGGCCAGGAGAGCCGTCCTGCCGGGACCAGGGGAACCGACGGAGCTCGAACCATGATGACGCTTTCCAGACGCCAGGCGCTGGGCCTGGGTGCTGCTGCCTTTCTGACCGGTGTATTTTCCGGCCGTAACATCGTTTCCGCCGCCGAAAGCGGCACGCTGACGATCGCCTACAACGTCAACCTGCCGTCCTTCGATCCGACGGTCGGGCCTTCCGCCGTCAATCCGTCCATCCAGGCGATCTATCGCTCGGTCTTCGACCAGTTCATCGGCCAGGGGCCGGATCTTTCCTTCCAGCCGGGCCTGCTGACGGCCTGGGGCTGGAACGAAGACAAGACCAAGGTCTGGATGGACGTGCGCGAGGGCGTGACCTGGCATGACGGCTCGCCGTTCACGCCGGAAGACGTCGTCTGGTCGCTGACCCGTGCCGCCGACGAAAAGACCGGCAACCCGATCCAGTTCATCTGGTCGACCGCCGGCAACTACACCATCGAAGGCAACAAGATTACCGGCGACGTGCTGCGTTTCGAGCCGACCTTCTTCAAATGGATGGCCTTCCTCACCGGCTACATCCTGCCGAAGGCCTATTACGAAAAGGTTGGCGCCGAAGGCTTCGAAAAGGCGCCGATCGGCACCGGCCCCTATATGGTCGATGCCTACGAAGGCAACGCCTTCCTACGCCTCAAGGCCAATGAGAATTATTTCGGCGGCAAGCCGGCCTTCGATACCGTCGTCTTCAAGTTCGTGCCGGACGGTACGAGCCGTGTCGCCGAGCTGGAATCGGGCGCTTCCGACATCACGCTCGAAATTCCCTACGAAGAATTCGACCGCCTGAAGGGCACGGACGGTTTTGCCGGCGTCGCGACGCCGATCTCCGATATCGGCATGATCTTCCTCAACAACATCGACGTGATGCTCGACAAGAACGTCCGTCTCGCCGCCCACCACGCCATCGACAAGAAGGCGATCGTCGAGCGCCTGCTGCGCGGTTATGGCGTGCCGATCGATACGCTGGAAGCGCCGGAATACGATGCTTATGACGCCTCCATCGTCGTCGGCTTCGATCCGGAAAAGGCGAAGTCGCTGCTGGCCGCGTCCGGTTTCTCAACCGACAAGCCGGCTAAATTCAAGATCCAGACGACGCGCGGCTTCAAGCCGAAGGATTACGAGATGATCCAGGCGATCGTCGGCATGTGGCGCAAGGTCGGCATCGAGGCGGAAATCGAAGTCTACGAAATCGCCAAACACTACGAACTGCGTGCCGCCGACCAGCTGGCGCCGGCCGCTTTCTACAACTGGGGCAACGCCATCGGCGATCCGACCACCTCGACCGGTTTCGCCATGTTCGGCCCGTCGCCGCACTCCGTCTGGAACACCGACGACCTCGACGGCATGATCGGCCCGCTCTGGGGCGAGAAGGACGAAGAAAAGCGCATCGCCGGCTGGAAAGCCGTCAGCAAGTATATTGCCGAAGAGGGTTATGTGATCCCGCTGCTGCAATATGCCCAGCCGCTGCTCTACAAGGCGACGTTGAAGGTCACGCCGAATGTTTCGGGCGCCCTGCAGCCGACGCTGGTTTCGCCGGCCTGATGAGGCATTCCCCTTCTCCCCGACGGGGAGAAGGTGGCCCGAAGGGTCGGATGAGGGGGCGAGACACGGTAAGGCGCTTCTTTGTGGCGCCCCCTCATCCCCCTGCCGGGACCTTCTCCCCGCTGGGGAGAAGGGGCAAGCGGCACTCTCATTCCATGTGTGATGCTCCTGCTGTATCGCCCGCTTTTCGACCTCCGACATAAGGGCGTGCGTGCCCAAAAACTCCTTCTCCCCGCTGGCGGGGAGAAGGTCCCGGCAGGGGGGATGAGGGGCCGTCGCAACCGCGCCACCCACTCCGCTTGCCACCTTGCAGACCCACTGTTACGCTTGTCGCCTCCGTGCGGCCAGGAAATGAAGCTTTCATGATTGCCGTCTCTATCCTCAAACGACTTCTGATGGCCGCGATCACGCTGTTCGGCGTGGCGGTGATCGTTTTCGTCCTGCTGCGGGTCGTTCCCGGCGATCCGATCGCCATGATGATCTCGCCCGGCGCCAGCCCGGAAAGCATCGCCGCGCTCCGGGCGCAATACGGGCTCGATGCCAGCCTGCCGGTGCAGTTTCTCGTCTGGCTGAAGGCGGTCGCCGTCGGCGATTTCGGTACCTCGATCTCTCTGCGCCGCGATGTCCTGGAACTTCTGGCCGAGCGCCTGCCGGCGACGCTGGAACTGGCTGTTGTCGCATTGCTGGTTGCCATCGTGCTCGGCGGCGCGGTTGCCGTTCTCGGCACGCTTTTGCGCCGCACGCCGGGTGAACCGGTGGTCGATACGGTCAACGGCCTCTGTCTTGCCGTACCGGATTTCGTCTGGGCCCTGGCGCTGGTGCTGGTGCTCGGCGTCGCCTTCCCGATCTTCCCGCTGTCGGGCCGCATCAATCCCGGCGTTCAGGTGGATTTTGTCACGCCCTTCTATCTCATTGAAAGCCTCGTCACGTTGCGCTTCAGCGTCTTCGCCGATGTTGCCGCCCACATGGTCATGCCGGTGCTGGCGCTCGGCCTGCCGCTGGCCGCAATCATTACCCGCGTGCTGAAGGAAGCGCTCCTGGAGGCCATGGTGCAGGATTATATCCTGCTCGCCCGGCTCAAGGGCATGTCCAGCCTGCGCCTCGTGCTGCAGGAGGCGCTGCGCAACGCCATCGGCCCGACCATCGCGCTCACCGGCGTGCAGTTCACCTTCCTGATCGGCGGCACCGTCATCGTCGAGCGCATCTTCGCTTATCCCGGTATCGGCAACATGGCGATCGACGCGGTGATCAACCGCGACCTGCCGCTGATCCAGGGCCTTGTCCTGGTGTTCGGCGCCCTGTTCATCGTCATCAACCTTTTGGTCGACATGCTTGTCGTCGCGTTCAATCCGAGGCTGCGTCATGGCTGATGTCGTTCTGACCCCACCCGCCGTCCGTCGCTCCGGCCTTTCGAAAAACCTGCGCGCCATGCTGCGCGAGCCAAAAGTGCTGATCGGCGGCGGTTTTATTCTCCTGCTGCTGCTCATCGCGATCTTCGCGCCCTGGCTGGCGCCCAAGGACCCGCTCGAGCAGGACCTGATGCTCGGCACCCTGCCGCCGGCGGGTTATCCCGGCACGGAACCCGGCTACTGGCTCGGCACCGACGATCTCGGCCGGGATGTGCTCTCCCGCGTCATCTATGGCACCCGCATTGCGCTGACCGTCGCCTTCGTTGCCGCCGGGCTTGCCGCCCTGTTCGGCACGGTGCTCGGGTTGATCGCCGGCTTTTACGGCGGCTGGGCCGACAAGGTGATCTCCCGGCTTGTCGATATCTGGATGGCCTTTCCGCCCGTGCTGTTGTCGATCCTGCTGGTCGCCGTGCTCGGCTCCGGTATCCATTCCGTCATCGCCGCCATCGTCATCATCGACTGGACGCGGTTCTGTCGTGTGGTGCGGGCCGAAACCCAGGCGCAGGCAAAGATGGATTATGTCGTTGCCGCCCGCACCATCGGTTTTCCGCGCCTGCACATCCTGATCCGGGAAATCCTGCCGAATGTCGCACCGGTGCTGATCGCGCTCGTCAGCCTGGAAATGGGCATCGCCGTCATCGTCGAGGCGATCCTGTCCTTCGTCGGCCTGTCGGTGTCCTCCGATACGCCCACCTGGGGCGGCATGATCGCCCAGGGGCGGCAGATCATCTATCAGGGCTGGTGGGTGCTGGTCGCGCCGCTCGTCGTGCTGTTTGCCACCGTGCTTGCCTTCAACCAGCTTGGCGACGGGTTGCGCCGGGCGCTCGATCCGGTGATGCGTCGATGACCACGTCCCTTGTTTCCATCTCCGGCTTGTCCGCCGTGTCCGACCGTGAAGGCGGAGCGCCGATCCTGCGCGACGTCTCGCTGACGCTGGAGCGCGGCGAAGTGCGCGGCCTCGTCGGCGAAAGCGGCGCCGGCAAATCCACCATCGCCAAGGCGTTGCTCGGCATTTTGCCGCGCACCGTGCGCGTTACCTCAGGCACCATCCAGTTCGAAGGTCGCGACCTGCTGACCATGCCGGGACGCGAGTTGCGCGACATCATGGGCGCGCAGATTTCGCTGATCCCGCAGGATCCGCAGACGGCGCTCAATCCCGGCCGGCGCATCGAGGCGCAGCTGACCGACGGTCTTCGCCTGCGGGGTGGCCTCTCCGTCAAGGATGCGCATGCCCGGGCGCTAAAACTTCTGGAAGAGGTGCAGATCCGCGATCCCGAACGGGTGCTGCGCGCCTTCCCGCACGAACTCTCCGGCGGCATGCGCCAGCGCGTGCTGATCGCCGCTGCCTTCGCGCTGGAACCGAAACTGGTCGTTGCCGACGAACCGACGACGGCGCTCGACGTCACGGTGCAGAAGCAGATCCTGCGGCTGATCCGCGACATGCAGAAGCAACACGGCACCGCCGTCATCTTCGTCACCCACGATCTCGGCGTCGTCGCGCAGATCTGCGACAGCGTCACGCTGCTCTATGCCGGCAAGGTCATCGAGGCGGGGGCAACGGCCGAGGTGCTGCAGAACCCGAAGCACGCCTACACGAAGGCTCTGATGGCTGCCGGCCCGCGTTACGACCGGCCGGATGCCGGGCTGGAGCCGGTGCCGCAGGCGGTGTTCGAACAGTTGCGCGCCGAAATCGGCATCCGTTGAGAGGGCTGGAAAAACATGGCTGAAAACCTCCTCACCGCCACCGGCCTCGAAGTCATTTACGGCGGCAGGCGCGGCGTAAAGGTGCTGCACGGCGTCGATATCGCCATCCGCCGCGGCGAAACTGTCGGGATCGTCGGCGAATCCGGCTCGGGCAAGACGACGCTCGGCCGTGCGCTTTTGCGGCTGGTGGATGTCTCTTCCGGCTCGATCCATTTCGACGGGCGCGACATCACCCATCTGCCGGAAGCCGAGATGCGGCCATTGCGCCGCCGTATCCAGATGATCTTCCAGGATCCGATGGCCTCGCTCAATCCGCGCCACACCATCCGCCGCATCCTGGTCGAGCCGCTGCTGCTGCACGGCCTGGCAAAAAATGCCGCCGAAGCGGAGGCGCGTGTCGCAAAGATCCTTGAGCGCGTCACCCTGCCGGTGGCCTGTCTCGACCGCAATCCGCACGAATTGTCCGGCGGCCAGCGCCAGCGCATCGGCATTGCCCGCGCCGCGCTGCTGGAGCCGGATTTCGTGCTGGCCGACGAGATCGTTTCCGGCCTCGATGTCTCGACGCAGGCGCAGGTGCTGAAACTTTTGAAAGGTCTTTCGGCCGATCTCGGCCTTGCCATGGCCTTCATCAGCCACGACCTCTCCGTCATCCGCGCCGTTTGCGACCGCGTCTACGTGCTGCGTTTCGGTAAGGTGGAGGAGGAAGGCGCCTGCGCCGAGGTCTTCGCCAATCCGAAATCCGACTATACCCGCATGCTGCTCGATGCCATCCCGCTGCCGGAGATCAATCCCGGCTGGCTGGACCCCAAGACCGGAATTGAAGACGCGGCGTAAGCGCAGTTCAGTATGCGGCCGTCACCCTCGGATTGGCGCCGAGGAACTGCCAACCGATTGACGTGATTGGATCCCCGGCACAAGGCCGAGGATGACGAAGGAGGGTTCCGAGCTTCGTCGATAGGCTGCACCGGCTACGGGCGGCAACTGAGGACATTGCAATTCGTCGAACACGTGCCGGGCAAGCGGGCCTCCGGCGCGAGGGTCTTTTCGTGCCTGCAAAAGAGGGGAATGCCATGAAAACCATGTTTACGAAATCGCTGCGGACTCTCGCAGCCCTGGCCGTCTTGTCCGGCCCGGCGCTGGCCGACGGCCTGCCGGGCTTGCGCGGTCACGATCATACCGGCGTCACCGTACCCGATATGAAGCAGGCGGTGGATTTTTTCACCGGTGTGCTCGGTTGCGAAAAGGCGATGTCCTTCGGACCGTTTGCCGATGACAAGGGCACCTTCATGACCGATCTGGTCGGCGTCGACGCCAAGGCGGTCATCCACGAAATCACGCTGGTTCGTTGCGGGTTCGGCTCGAACATCGAGCTCTTCCAGTATTCGGCACCCGACCAGCGCGACCTGAAGGCCAAGAACAGCGATATCGGCGCCTTCCACATCGCGCTTTATGTCGACGACGTCGCCGCCGCAAAAGCTTACCTCGACGGCAAGGGTGTGGCGACGCGTCTCGGACCGCTGCCGATCGAGCAGGGTCCGGCGGCCGGCCAGACCATCCTCTATTTCCAGGCGCCCTGGGGCATGCAGTTCGAAGCGATCAGCTATCCCAAGGGCATGGCGTACGAAAAGGATGCCAAGACGGTGCTCTGGGACCCCAAGAATCCGGCAAAGTAACAGCCCTTCAGGGTGCCGGCCTGCGATGGGTGGCGGCGACGCGCGCCACCTGCTCGTAGATGCCGGTCAGGAGATCGAGCGTGCGGGTCGCTTCCTCCAGCTTCTGCGGGAAGTTGGGCACGGAGCGGACCGCCTCGATCAGCAATGAGGCGCGGATGTCGGCATACCGCTCCGTTACCTCCAGACCTTTCGGCGTCACGGAATAGGTGACGCCGGAACGGCCGCTGCCCTGGCGCACCACGAGGCCGGCACCGATCAGCTTGCGCAGGCTGTACTGGATGTTGGGAATATCCTCGCGGTTGGCAAGCCGGGCGAGATCCTTGATGGTCTTCGGCCGGTCGTTCATGCGGATGATGTGCAGCATGGCGTTTTCCGGCCCGCTCGCGGCAAAATCGATCACCGAAGCCAGACATTCCGATTGCCAGCGGCCGAACGCCTCGTAGGCGCGCATCAGCGCATATTCGATCTCGGCGACATCCACCTCGACCGGATTGCGCGCCAGGTGCCAGCGTCTGTCGAGGGCGTCGGGGGTCTTTTCGGGCGATTTCATACGTCGTGCCTGCCTTCCTGAATGCAAGCTTTAGAAATACCGCCACATGCGGTCCGCGTCCACGCCCGGGCTCGATTGACAAGGATAGAATTTACGATAGATTTTTTATTTGAAATTTAAAACAAAGAGGAACAGCCATGACCCATCAGAACAGCATGTTCGATCGCAATCAGTTTCTGCTCGGCACGTTCGCCTCCAATTGTTCCGGCGGCATGTCGGTCACCAAGGTGCCGGAGCGCTGGGTGAATTCCTGGGACAACAATCTCCGCCTCGCCCATCTGCTCGACGATGCCGGCATCGATTTCATGCTGCCGATCGCCCGCTGGATCGGTTACGGCGGCGAGACGAATTTCCATGGCAACGTGCTCGAAACCATCACCTGGGCCACCGGCCTGCTGGCCAAGACCTGCAACATCAACGTCTTCGCCACCATCCACACCGCGGCCAACCATCCCGCCGTCGTCGCCAAGCAGCTGGCGACCATCGACCAGATCAGCGGCGGCCGCATCGGCCTCAACATCGTCGCCGGCTGGAACCAGCCGGAATACGAGGCGCTCGGCCTCAACCTGCCGGCCGGCCATGAGGAACGTTACGGCTACGCGCAGGAATGGTTCGACGTTGTCAAGGCGCTGTGGAGCCGCACCGAAGCCTTCGATTGGGAGGGCAAACATTTCCAGCTGAAGAACATCCTTGGCGACCCGCGGCCGACCACGCGTGTACCGATCCTCAATGCCGCCGGCTCGGGCCAAGGACGGGCCTTTGCCGCGCAAAATGCCGATTTCCTTTTCACCCCCGCCATCGATCTTTCGCGCTCGGGCGAGGAGGTTGCGGCATTGAAGCAGCAGGGCGCCGATGCCGGCCGGTCCGTGGGCGTGCTGACCTTTGCCCATGTCGTCTGCCGCCCGACGGAGAAGGAAGCGCAGGACTACCTCAAATATTTCGGTAAGGACAATGCCGATTGGGACGCCGTCGACAATCTCGTGCGGCTGCAGTTCGCCCATGCGCAATCCTTCCCGCACGATCTCCTAGCGCTGATCCGCGACCGCATGGCGGCCGGTCATGGCGGCTATCCGCTGGTTGGCACGCCGGAGCAGGTGGCCGAGGGCATCCTGGCGCTGCACAAGGCCGGATTTAACGGCACGACGCTTTCTTTTGTTGATTATGCAGAGGAATTCCCCTATTTCCGGGATCACGTGCTGCCAATCCTCGAAAGCGAGGGCATCCGCCGGGCGGTCGCGTAACACTTCCGTCCTGGGATCAAGAATAGCGCGCTATGGATCGGCGTGGCGAATTGCCATGCCAACGATTCATCGCGCGCATTGAATCGCCGCGTCATTATCCAGATCGTTCATTTTCGGGGTTTTTGCCCTTGACGGCTCGCTTTGTCCGACTATATTTTAAACTTAAAATAACTGGCGCCGAGGCGGAGCGTCCGCTGCAGGATCGGCCCATTCGACCGGGAAGGAAAAAGCGATGCGTATCGTCTGTATCGGTGGCGGTCCGGCAGGGCTCTATTTCGCACTGCTGATGAAGAAGCTTCACCCCGCCCACGACATCCGGGTGATCGAGCGCAACAAACCCTACGACACCTTCGGCTGGGGCGTGGTGTTTTCCGATGCGACGATGGAATCGATGAAGGTCTGGGACGGCGAAAGTGCCGCGATCATCCAGGATGCCTTCAACCATTGGGACGATATCGAGGTGCTCTTCAAGGGCACGCGCCAGCGCACATCCGGCCACGGTTTCGTCGGCATCGGCCGCAAGAAACTGCTGAACATCCTGCAGCAGCGCTGCGAAGAACTGGGTGTCGAGCTGGTGTTCGAAACGGACGTCAATGCCGATACGGATTATGCCGATGCCGATCTGGTCATCGCCTCCGACGGCTTCAACTCGAAGATCCGCAACCGTTATCCCGAAGTGTTCCAGCCGGATCTGGTAACGCGGCCGAACCGTTACATCTGGCTCGGCACCAACAAGCTTTACGACGCCTTCACCTTCGATTTCCGCAAGACGGATCACGGCTGGTTCCAGGCGCATATCTACAAGTTCGACGATCAGACCTCGACCTTCATCGTCGAGACCACCGAAGAGGCCTACGAGGCGCACGGTCTCGGCGAGATGGACCAACAGGCCTCGATCGATTTCTGCGAAAACCTGTTCTCCGAAGTGCTCGACGGCGCCTCGCTGATGACCAATGCCCGCCACCTGCGCGGTTCGGCCTGGCTGAACTTCAACCGGCTGATCTGCGGCAAGTGGAGTCATTTCAACGGCAATTCGCATGTCGTGCTGATGGGCGACGCCGCCCATACGGCGCATTTTGCCATCGGTTCCGGCACCAAGCTTGCCATCGACGATGCGATCGAGCTCACCCGGCAGTTTGAGCTGCACGGGCATGAGAAGGAAAAGATCCCGGCCGTTCTCGAAACCTACGAAGAGATCCGCCGCGTCGACGTCGCTCGCATCCAGAATGCCGCCCGCAACGCCATGGAATGGTTCGAGGTGGTCGGCCGCCGTTATGCCGATACGCTGGAGCCGGAACAGTTCATGTATTCGATGCTGACGCGCTCGCAGCGCATCAGCCACGAAAACCTGCGCCTGCGCGACAAGACCTGGCTGGAAGGTTACGAACGCTGGTTTGCCCGCAAGTCGGGATTGAGTGTCGGCAACGACCGTTGCCTGCCGCCGATGTTTACGCCCTATAAGCTCCGCGACGTCACCCTGCCGAACCGCGTCGTTGTCTCGCCGATGGCGATGTATTCGGCGACGGACGGCCTGATCGACGATTTCCATATGGTGCATCTGGGTTCGCGCGCCATGGGTGGCGCCGGCCTGGTTTTCGCCGAAATGACCTGCGTCTCGCCGGATGCCCGCATTACCCCAGGTTGCCTGGGCCTCTGGAACGAGGAACAGGCCGCACAATGGCGGCGCGTTGTCGCATTCGTCCACGGCAACAGCGCCGCCAAGGTCGGCATCCAGATCGGCCATGCCGGCCGCAAGGGTGCCACCAAGCGTGCTTGGGACGGCATCGACCAGCCGCTGGAGGAAGGCGCCTGGCCGCTCTATTCGGCCTCCGCCATGCCATACCTCAAGCACAGCCAGGTGCCGAAGGCGATGGACCGGGTCGACATGGACCGGGTGCTTGCCGATCACGTCCGCTCCGCCGAACTGGCGGCGAGCACCGGCGCCGACTGGCTGGAATTGCACTGCGCCCACGGCTACCTGCTGTCGAGCTTCCTCTCGCCGCTCACCAATCACCGTGACGACGAGTATGGCGGCAGCCACGAAAACCGGGCGCGTTTCCCGCTCGAAGTTTTCCGCGCCGTCCGCGCCGTCTGGCCGGATGACAAGCCGATTTCCGTCCGTCTTTCCTGCCACGACTGGGTGGACGGTGCCGGCAACACGCCGGAGGATGCGGCGATCTTCGCGCAGATGTTCAAGGATGCCGGTGCCGACCTGATCGACTGCTCTTCGGGCCAGGTGTCGAAGGAAGAAAAGCCGGTCTATGGCCGCCTGTTCCAGACGCCGTTCTCCGACAAGATCCGCAATGAAATCGGCATTCCGACGATTGCCGTCGGCGCGATTTCCGAGGCCGACCACGCCAATTCGATCATCGCCGCCGGCCGCGCCGATCTCTGCGCTGTCGCCCGTCCGCACCTTGCCGATCCGGCCTGGGCGCTGCACGAGGCGGCCAAAATCGGCCTGACGACGGTTGCCTGGCCGAAACAGTACCAGTCGAGCAAGTACCAGTACGAAACCAACCTCGCCCGCGCCACCGCGCCGGCCGTTACCAAGTAGGCGCCAAGCGATGAGCGGAACGGGCAAGCTGGACGGAAAGCATGCGCTGGTGACCGGTGCCGGCAGCGGCATCGGTGCGGCGATCGCGCGGGCGCTTTCGCAAAACGGCGCCCGCGTCACGCTCGCCGGAAGGCGGCGTGAGCCGCTGGAGGCGCTGGCGTCCGAGCTTGCCGGCAGCGATGTCTTCATTGCCGATGGTTTCGATGTCACCGATGCCGCGGCGATTGCCAAAGGCCTTGAGGCGGCGCGGCAGGCGTTCGGTCCCGTCGGCATCCTGGTCAACAATGCCGGCGAGGCGCCGAGCGCGCCGTTCGAAAAGACCAGCCTCGACATGTGGAGCCATGTGATCGGCGTCGATCTCACCGGCGTCTTCCAGGTGACGCAGGCGGTGCTGCCCGACCTGAAGTCCGTCGGTGACGGCGCGCGCATCATCAACGTCGCTTCGACAGCCGGGTTAGTCGGCTATGGTTATGTCTCCGCCTATTGCGCCGCCAAGCATGGTGTCGTCGGCCTCACCCGTGCATTGGCGCTGGAGCTCGCCCGCAAAGGTGTGACGGTCAATGCCGTATGCCCCGGTTTTACCGACACACCGATCATCCAGCGCTCCGTCGCCGCCATTGCCGCCAAGACCGGCCGTACGGAAGAGGAAGCGCTGTCCGAATTCGTCAAATCCAATCCGCAGGGACGGCTGGTAAAGCCCGAAGAGGTCGCCGACACGGTTCTGTGGCTCGCTTCGCCAGGCGCGTCGTCGATCACCGGGCAGGCCATCGTTGTGGCCGGTGGAGAAGTCATGGCGGGCTAGAGCAATTCCCGCCGGAATATGAAACGGTTTTGTGTCCGGGATCACATGCGAAGACATGGCCCGGGCATGAATCAAGGGAACCAACGCTGGGAGCAACAGATGGAACTGGAAAAGGGCATCACCAAAGACGGCACGGGCTACAAGGATGTGCAGTGGAACATTCTCGGCCAGGTGTATTTCCCGAAGGCGGTCTCGGACGACACTTTTGCCTTCGAGACCAACAGCGACCCCGGCCAGTTCGTGCCGGTGCACATCCATCCGACCCAGGACGAGTTCATCCTGGTGCAGGAAGGCCAGCTGGAACTGAAGCTCGACGGCCAGTGGACGACGGCCAAGGCCGGCGATCTCGTCCGCATGCCGCGCGGCATTCCGCACGGCTATTTCAACAAGTCCGATAAGCCGTGCCGGGCGCTGTTCTGGGTCTCGCCGGCCCGCCAGCTGGAAGACCTTTTCAAGGCGCTGCACGAAAAGACCGATGTGGCGGAAATCGTCAGGTTGTCCGCCGAGCATGAGGTGGATTTCCTGCCGCCGGAAGCGAATGACTGAGGGGAGATTGCCCCTCACCCTAAGCCTCTCCCCGTTTTACGGGGAGAGGGGACTTGCCCTGCTCGGCGTCGAGTTTGGCAAAACGGTGCGGCATATCCCCTTCTCCCCGCTTGCGGGGAGAAGGTGCCGGTAGGCGGATGAGGGGCACTTGCCGCGCCCCGCAGACACAGAGGAGAAAGACATGAGCGACGTAATGAAAGACATGAAGCGCAGTTTTCGCGATTACCAGGCGAAACATTTCCTCTGGGACGTCAGCGAGGACGGCCGCGTCGCCACACTTACCCTCAACCGGCCGGAGCGCAAGAACCCGCTGACCTTCGACAGCTATGCCGAGCTGCGCGACCTTTTCCGCGATCTCGCCTATTCCTCTGATGTCCGTGCCATCGTGCTGAAGGGCGCCGGCAACAATTTTTCCTCCGGCGGCGACGTGTTCGAGATCATCGAGCCGCTGACCCGCATGGCGATGCCCGACCTGCTCGCCTTCACCCGCATGACCGGCGACGTCGTCAAGGCGATGCGCAAGTGCCCGCAGCCGATCATCTCCGCTGTCGATGGCATCTGCGCCGGCGCCGGCGCCATCCTCGCCATGGCCTCGGACCTGCGTGTCGCCACGCCGGAAGCCAAGACCGCCTTCCTCTTCACTCGCGTCGGCCTCGCCGGTGCCGATATGGGTGCCTGCGGTTTCCTGCCGCGCATCATCGGCCAGGGCCGCGCCGCCGAACTCCTGTTCACCGGCCGCTCGATGAGCGCCGCCGAAGGCCATGCCTGGGGTTTTTACAACGCGCTGCATGCCGCCGATGTTCTCGACACAGAAGCGCTGAAGCTGGCGCATTCGCTGGCCGATGGGCCGTGGTTCGCCCATGGCATCACCAAGACCATGTTCAACCAGGAATGGGCGATGGGTGTCGACGAGATGGTCGAGTCGGAAGCCCAGGCCCAGGCGATCTGCATGGCCACACAGGATTTCCGCCGCGCCTTCGAGGCCTTTGCCGAAAAGCGCAAGCCGACCTTCGAGGGCAATTGAGATCATGGCCGCTTCCTCCTCCCTGTCCGGCCCGAGCCGCGACCATCTTGACTGGCCGTTCTTCGAACCGCAGCACCGCGCCTTCGTCGAAAAGCTCGATGCCTTTGCCGCCTCCGGCACCCTGGCCGCCGTCGATCACAACGATACCGACGGCGCCTGCCGCGCGCTGGTAAAGCTGCTCGGCGAAGCCGGCCTGCTCGCCGCCGCGACGGGTAATGCCGGCGCCGATGTCATCGATTCGCGGCTCGCCTGCCTGGCGCGTGAAACGCTTGCCTGGCATGACGGGCTTGCCGATTTTGCCTTCGCCATGCAGGGGCTCGGTACCGGCGCCATCGGCCTTGCCGGTTCGGATGAGCTGAAGCGTGCCGTGCTGCCGAAGGTGACATCGGGCGAATGGCTTTCGGCCTTCGCCCTGTCGGAAAAGGAAGCCGGCTCCGATGTCGCCGCTATGGCCTGCGCCGCCAAGGCCGATGGCGACAGTTACGTGCTTGACGGCGAAAAGACCTGGATTTCCAACGGCGGCATCGCCGATGTCTACACCGTGTTTGCCCGCACCGGCGAAGCGCCGGGCACGCGTGGCATCTCCGCCTTCGTGGTTTTTGCCGACGATCCCGGTTTTTCGATCTCCGAACGCATCGATGTGATCGCGCCGCATCCCTTGGCGACGATCCGCTTCGACGCTTGCCGTATCCCGGCCTCGCGCCGCCTCGGCGCTCCGGGCGAAGGCTTCAAGATCGCCATGCGCACGCTCGATATTTTTCGCGCCTCCGTCGCCGCCGCCTCGCTCGGGTTTGCCCGCCGGGCGATCGATGAGGCGTTGGCACACGCCAAGGCGCGGCCGATGTTTGGCGCCACGCTGGCCGACCTGCAGCTGACGCAGGCAGCCCTCGGCGACATGGCGACCGGCATCGATGCCGCAGCGCTTCTCACCTACCGCGCCGCCTGGCGCCGCGACGTGCAAAAACTGCCGACCACCAAGGAAGCGGCGATGGCGAAGATGACGGCGACGGAAACGGCGCAGACTGTCATCGACCGCGCCGTGCAGATGTTCGGCGGCCGCGGTGTCCGCAGCGGCGAGATCGTCGAAAAACTCTACCGTGAAATTCGCGCGCTCCGCATCTACGAGGGCGCCACCGAGGTTCAGAAGCTCATCGTTGCCCGCGAGCTGCTGAAGGCCTGAGACGAAAGGAAAAACCATGAGCAAACAAACCTTCGATTGGGCCGATCCCTTCAAGCTGGAGGACCAGATCAACGACGACGAACGCATGGTGCTGAAGACCGCCCATGATTACGCGCAGGAAAAGCTGCTGCCGCGCCTGCCGGATGCCTTCCGCCTGGAGAAGACCGACCCGGCGATTTTTCGTGAGATGGGTGAACTTGGCCTGCTCGGTCCGACGATCTCGCCGGAATACGGCGGCGCCGGCCTCGGTTACGTCTCCTACGGGCTGATCGCCCGCGAGGTCGAACGCGTCGACAGCGGCTATCGCTCGATGATGAGCGTGCAGTCGTCTCTGGTCATGGTGCCGATCGAGACCTTCGGTTCGGAAGCGCAGAAGCAGAAATATCTGCCGAAACTCGCCGCCGGCGAATGGATCGGCTGCTTCGGCCTCACCGAACCCAACCACGGTTCCGACCCCGGCTCGATGGTCACCCGCGCCAAGAAGGTCGATGGCGGTTATGCGCTGACCGGCGCTAAGACCTGGATCTCGAACGCGCCTATCGCCGACGTCTTTGTCGTCTGGGCCAAGACCGAGGACGGGCTGATCCGCGGTTTCGTGCTGGAAAAGGGCTGGAAGGGTCTTTCCGCCCCCGCCATCCACGGCAAGGTCGGCCTCAAGGCCTCCATCACCGGCGAAGTGGTGATGGACAATGTCTTCGTGCCCGAGGAAAACATGTTCCCTGAGGTCACCGGCCTCAAAGGTCCGTTCACCTGCCTCAACTCCGCCCGCTTCGGCATCGCCTGGGGCGCGCTGGGGGCGGCGGAAGCCTGCTACGCCACGGCGCGGCAATATGTGCTCGACCGCCAGCAGTTCGGCCGGCCGCTCGCCGCCAACCAGCTGATCCAGAAGAAGCTCGCCGACATGGTGACGGAAATCTCGCTCGGCCTGCAGGGTTGCCTGCGTCTCGGCCGCATGAAGGAAGACGGTCATCCGCCGGTGGAGCTGACCTCGATCCTCAAGCGCAATTCCTGCGGCAAGGCATTGGACATTGCCCGCGCGGCCCGCGACATGCTGGGCGGCAACGGCATTTCCGACGAATTCGGCATTGCCCGCCACCTGGTCAACCTGGAAGTCGTCAACACCTACGAAGGCACGCACGACATCCATGCGCTGATCCTCGGCCGCGCCATCACCGGCATCGCCGCGTTCAACTGAGGGCGGAAGGCCGATGTTTCAGACGACGAGACCCCTGCGCTTCGGAGATTGCGATCCCTCCGGCATCGCCTATTTCCCCTCCTACCTGAATATTCTGGTGGGGGTGCTGGAGGATTTCTTCGGCAGTATCGGCCTGCCGATCCGCCAGATGATCGACGAGCGGAAGATCAGCTGGCCGACGGTGCGGCTGGACCTGACCTTCGTCAGCCCCGGTTATCACGGCGACCAGCTCGATTTCACGCTGCGCGTCCGCGCCATTGGCCGCAGTTCGCTTGATCTAGACCACGAGATCCGCGTCGGCGACCGGCTGTTGTGGTCGGCAAAACACCGCGTCGTCGCCACCTCGACCGACACGCACACATCCATTGCCTGGCCGGACGATATCCGCGCCGCGCTCAGACAGCATCTGGAGGCCAATGATGCACACAATCCTGCAACCTGAAGGTTGGGCGAAACCCATCGGTTATTCAAACGGGGTCGCCGCCCAAGGCAAGGTGATCTACGTCGGTGGCCAGATCGGCTGGAACGAGCAGTGCCAGTTCGAAACCGACGATTTCGTCGAGCAGGTGCGCCAAACGCTGAAAAACGTCGTGGCCGTGCTGGCTGCCGGCGGCGCCGGCCCAGAACACATCACCACGATGACCTGGTATTTCACCGACAAGGCGGAATATCTTGGCAACCTGAAAAATCTCGGGCAGGTGTACCGCGAAACGATCGGCCGGAATTTCCCGGCCATGGCGGCGATGCAGGTCGTCGCTCTGGTGGAAGACCGCGCCAAGATCGAGATCCAGGCAACGGCCGTCGTGCCGGAATGAAAAGGAACGGGTTATGACCGACACATCGTCCGCCGCCACCGCCACCCATGAATTTTCCGGCACCGTCCGCGGCACGCGGACCGCCGGCGTGCTGGTGGTGACGATCGACAATGCGCCGGTCAATGCCCTTTCCGCCGACGTGCGCGGCGGGCTGATGGCGGCGCTTGCGGCGGCGGAAGACGATGCGGAGATCCGTGCCGTCGTCGTCACCGGTGCCGGCAAGACCTTTATCGGCGGCGCCGACATCAAGGAATTCGGCAAGCCGCCAGTCGAGCCGACCCTGCCGGCGGTGATCGACCGTCTCGAAGCGTTTTCGAAGCCGGTGGTCGCCGCGCTGAACGGCGCTGCCCTCGGCGGCGGGCTGGAAGTGGCGCTCGGCTGCCATCACCGCATTGCCGCTTCAAGCGCAAAACTCGGCCTGCCGGAAGTCAAGCTCGGCATCGTGCCCGGCGCCGGCGGCACGCAGCGCCTGCCGCGGCTGACCGGCATTCCCGCCGCCATTGATATTATCTCCTCCGGCCGCATGGTGGCTGCGACGGAAGCCCTGTCGCTTGGCATTGTCGATGCCGTCGCAATGGAAGATCTGCTCGGTGCCGCCATTGCCGCGGCGCAAGAGCTTGCCGGCAAATCGCTTCGCCGCACGGCCGAACTTGCGGTTCCGGCATCGTCGTCGGAAGAAAATGAAGCCGCAGCTGCAAAGGCGCGCTCGAAGGCAAAAGGCCAAACCTCGCCGCTCGAGGCCGTGCGGCTGGTGCTGGGCGCGGAAACCGCCACTTTTGCCGAGGGCCTGGCGGATGAAAGGGCCACTTTCCTGCGCCTGCGCGATTCTGAAGAGGCTGCGGCCCTTCGGCACGTGTTTTTTGCCGAGCGCGCGGCTGCCAAGGTCGAGGGGCTGGAGGGCGTCGAGCCGAGATCCGTCACCACCATCGGCGTGGTCGGCACCGGCCTGATGGGCTCCGGCATTGCCGTTGCCGCGCTCGATGCCGGCTACACCGTCATCGGCATCGAACAGACCAGCGAAGCGGCGGACAAGGGCAAGGAACGCATCACCGCCCTTCTCGACCGCAACCTGAAATCCGGCCGCATCGATGCCAAGGGCAAGGCGGAGCGCCTGTCGCGGCTGATTGTCAGCGGCAATATCGGCAATCTCGCCAAGGCGGACCTGGTGATCGAGGCGGTCTTCGACGATCTCTCCGTCAAGACGCTTTTGTTCCAGCGGCTCGACGGCATCGTCCGTCCCGATGCCATCCTCGCCACCAACACCAGCTATCTCGATCCGGACGTGATCGCCGCCGCGACCCAGCATCCCGAGCGGGTGCTCGGCCTGCATTTCTTCTCGCCGGCCAATGTCATGAAGCTTCTCGAAGTGGTGCGCTGCGCCAAAACCTTGCCGGATGTGCTGGCGACCGGCCTTGCCGTCGCCAAAAAACTCAACAAGCTGCCGGTCGTCACCGGTGTCTGCGAAGGGTTCATCGGCAACCGCATCTTTTCGGCCTATCGCCGCGAGGCGGAATTCCTGCTGGAGGACGGCGCGCTGCCGCAGGATATCGACGCCGCCATGGAGGCCTACGGCATGGCCATGGGGCCTTTCGCCGTCTTCGACCTTGCCGGGTTGGAGATCGCCTGGGCTCGCCGCAAGCGCCAGGCCGCCACCCGCGATCCGGCCGCCCGTTATGTCGATATTCCCGACCGCCTCTGCGAAGCCGGCCGGTTCGGCCAGAAGAGCGGCCGTGGCTGGTATCGGTATGTCGACGGCAAGCGAACCGTCGATCCCGTCGTGACGGAGATCATCGAGGCATCGCGCGCTGCAAAGGGCCTGACGCCGCGGTCGATCGTTGCCGATGAAATCGTTAGCCGGCTGCTGAAAGCCATGGCCGACGAGGGCCACGCGTTGCTTGCCGAAGGCATCGCTGCCCGCGCGAGCGACATCGACCTGGTGATGCTCAACGGCTACGGTTTCCCCGCCTATCGCGGCGGGCCGATGTTTGCAGCCGCTGCTGCCGGAAACAAACCGGCCTGAGACTTTTTGGAGGTTCGGCAAAGCGGCTCTTCGGAGCCGCTTTGAAAACAAGAAGATAAACGATTCCGCGTGCGGTTTGGGCTGAGACGCCAGTGTATCTCGGTGACTGGCCTTGCATTCAACGGCAGTGGTGCCGTGATTTACCGTACGAGGGGCACCACAGAGACGGGACGCGATTGAAGAGTGGCCGGCAAAGCTTATATCTGGGCGCATGTCTGATCTTCTCGTCAACTATTGGCCGCATATCCTCGGTGCCCTGTCGCTGCTGACCGGAACGATCGCGGCGGTGCATGCGGCCATGACCAAGGAAGACGTCCGCTCGGCGATCGGCTGGGTCGGCGTCATCGTGCTGTCGCCGCTCGTCGGCGCAGCGATCTATGCGGTGGCCGGCATCAACCGCATGCGCCGCGCTTCGCTTGCTGTCCATCACCTGCCGTCCTGGACCGATCTTCCCGACCCCTATGTCAGCTACGATGCCGTGCATGAAGAGGTTGCCCAGCAATTCGGCCACCGTTTCGCCGCGCTGAAAACGCTGGGCGACCGGGTAACCCGCCACCAGCTGACGACGGGAAACACCGTCTTGCTGCTCGATGGCGGCCAGCAGGCTTATAGCGCCATCGAAGCTGCCATCGCTGCGGCGGAACGCAGCATCATCCTCGAAACCTATATTTTTGACCGTGACCGCATCGGCCTGCGGATTGCGGCCGCCCTGGTCGCAGCGGTTCGCCGCGGCGTCACCGTGCGTGTGCTGGTCGATGCGGTGGGTGCCCGCTATTCGGTGCCGAGTATCCTCGGTCATCTGAAAAAACGCGGCGTCACCATCGAGGTGTTCAACGGCAATGTCATCATGGGCCTTCGCCTGCCCTATGCCAACCTGCGCACCCACCGCAAGATCGTCATCATCGACGGCGCGATCGCCTTCACCGGCGGCATGAATATCCGCGAGGGGTTTTCGCAGGAGTTCGCCGGCGAAGAAGCGGCGCGCGATACGCATTTCCGTCTCACCGGTCCTGTCGTCGCCGATCTTTTTGCCATTGCCGCGGAAGACTGGCGTTTCGCCAGCGGCGAACTGCTCGACGATCCCTGCTGGACGATCGCCGAGCCCGAATCGGAAGCCGGCTCGCCGATGTTGATGCGGGCGATCGCCACCGGGCCGGACAAAAGCCTGGAAACCAACCACAAGGTGCTGATGGGCGCCTTTTCCGTGGCGCGCCGGACGATCCGCATCATGTCTCCCTATTTCCTGCCGGACCGGGAGCTGATCACCGCGCTGATCACCGCCGCCCGCCGTGGCGTCGAGGTGGATATCGTCGTACCGGCCCGCAACAACCTGATGCTCGTCGATCACGCCATGACCGGGCAGTTCGATCAGGTGCTGAAACATTATTGCCGGATCTGGCGGGCGGAGGGTGCTTTCGACCATTCCAAGCTGCTCTGCGTTGACGGTCAATGGTCCTATATCGGCTCGTCCAATATCGATCCGCGGTCGCTGAGGCTGAATTTCGAGGTTGACATCGAGGTGCTCGACACCAATTTTGCAAGGGAAATCGATGCCCGTATCGGCGCCGCCATCGGCACGGCAAAGGCGGTGACGCTGGAAAACCTGCGGGCGCGGCCCTTCCTGTGGCGCCTAGTCGACCGCATCCTGTGGCTGGGTTCGCCCTATCTGTGAGGAACAACGGCGAAGATATGCAAAGAAAGAACGGAACTTTTTCCTCCACCGTTCTGGAGGCGCTTCGAAACCGAAAAAAACGCCCGGATGGCAGCCTGCCGTCCCAATCTCATTCGTCGGGCACGCTCGTCGCCTCCTACAATGTCCACAAATGCATCGGCGTCGACCGCCGCTTCGATCCGGAGCGCACGGCGCGGGTGATCCAGGAAATCGGCGCCGACGTCATCGCCCTGCAGGAGGCTGACCAGCGGTTCGGCGAACGGGCCGGGCTGCTCGATCTCGCCCATCTGGAGCGGGAGACCGGCCTCGTCTCGGTCGGTGCGGCCGGCTTTCCCAAGGCGCATGGCTGGCATGGCAATGTCGTGCTCGTCCGCCAGGGCGTGGTGCGCGACCTGCATCCGGTCAAGCTGCCGGGGCTGGAGCCGCGTGGTGCCGTGGTGGTGGAAATCGACTTGAAGCAGGGCGGCAGTCTGCGCATCATCGCCGCCCATCTCGGCCTTCTCCGGCGCTCGCGGGCGCAGCAGCTGCATATGATCATGGAATTGATGAAGAGCCGCGACGAAACGCCGACGCTGCTGCTCGGCGATCTCAACGAATGGCGTCTTGGCGACCGCTCGTCGCTCAACACGCTGCATCCCGCCTTCGGGCATATGCCGCCGGCGGTACCGAGCTTTCCCTCCGGCCTGCCGTTGCTGGCGCTGGATCGCATCATCGCCAATCGCCAGGGGCTGATTTCCAGCTTCGAGACGCACGACACGCCGCTGGCGCGGCTTGCCTCCGACCATTTGCCGGTCAAGGCAGTGATCGACCTGCAGCAAGCCGTGACAGCCGCCTGAGGCGAGGCTTGGAGCATTTCCGGACGCAAAACCGCTACGCAGTTTTGCTGGAACT
This sequence comes from Rhizobium sp. LjRoot30, assembly GCF_964253915.1. Classification (NCBI taxonomy): domain Bacteria; kingdom Pseudomonadati; phylum Pseudomonadota; class Alphaproteobacteria; order Hyphomicrobiales; family Rhizobiaceae; genus Rhizobium; species Rhizobium sp. LjRoot30. The sequence continues at coordinate 25,282 of NZ_CAXUSG020000001.1, forward strand.
TACTCTTAGATCTCGTGCTTGCGGATATTGTGCAGGATACGGTGCAGCACCGAGATGAAGGCGCGGTACTCCTCCTCCTCGACGCCGTCGAACATCTTTAGCAGCGAATCATACATCGTCGGCCACACCTTTTCGAAAATGGTGCGCCCTTCCTCGGTGATCGTCACGTCGCGGATGCGCATGTCCTCAGGACGCGGCTGGCGGCGGATATACCCCTGCTCCTCCAGTGAATCCAGCGTCCGGCTCATGGTCGATTGTTCGGTGACGGCGAAGACGGAAAGCTCGTTGATCGTCACCGACGGCGTGATGCTGAGGATGGCGAGCGCCCGCATCTTGGCGGTGGTCATCTCCATCTGTTTCAGCTCTTCCGCCAGGTTGGCGTTCCAGCGGGAAATGATGCGGTTCATCAGGTAGGGCGCGAAATGGTTGAGGCCGATCTCGCCCATGGTCGGGCGTGCCTCGGTCATCTCCCGCTTGCGCTTCAGCGCCATGCCTGCGAACCGATCCTCCATGACACCTTTCCGTTCTTAGCGATGCTATTTCAGGGATGAGGCCAGAAGGAAGCCGGAGCCCCCGCCAAGGCCGGGTCCCGGATGCGTCGATGCGCCAATATGATACAGCCCCGGCACGTGGGTGCGGTGGTTAACAGAAGACTTGAATGGCCGCCACAGGAAAAACTGGTCCAGCCCGCAGAAGCCGCCATAGGGGTCGCCGCCGACGAGGTTCATGTTCATTGTTTCGAGATCCGCCGGCGAATAGGCTTTGCGGGCAATGACCGTTTCCCCGAACCCGTCGATATGGTTCTCGAGGATTTTCTCGACGCGGTCGGCGTAGCTTTCCCGCAGTGCCTCGTTCCAGCGGCCGTCTGTCGGAATGTCGAGTTGGCCGGAGGCATCGCCTTTGAGGAAGCGCGGCGTTTCGGGAAGCTGCAGCCAGAGGATCGACTGGCCTTCGGGTGCCCGGCTCGGATCGAAGGAGGCGGGCTGGCCGACGCAGATCGTCGGTACCGCCGGCAGCATGCCGCGTTCGGCCTCGTTGGCAGCGCGCGACACGCCGTCAAGGCCGGGGGTCAGGTGCAAGAGCGCCACCTGGCCGAGTTCCGGATTGTGTTTCCAGCGCGGCGGGCTGTTCAGCGCATAGTGGATCTGCATGTTGCCCTTGCCGTAGCGGAAGGATTTTATGCCGTCGTTCACCTCCGCCGGCGGCGCCGGCCAATCCTTCAAAAGCCGGCCATACAGTTGGGTCGGCGTCACCGAAGCGACCACGCCGCCGGATGCGGAGAGGGTCTCGCCGCTTGCGAGCCGCACGCCGGTGGCGCGTCCGCCGGCGCCCTGGATCAGCGCTTCGACATCGGCGCCGGTGCGGATGACGCCGCCATTGTCGGTGATCAGCTTTTCAAACGCCGCCAGCAGCGTCCTTGCACCACCCTTGGCAACCGGGCAGCCGGCCAGCTCGATGGCAAAACCGATGACCTTGACCATCTCGGCGGAATAGGCGCTTTCCGGGCCGAGGCCGCAATGCAGCACCCATGGCGCCCACAAGGCCTGGATATCCTCGGAGCGATAGGTGCTTTCGAGATGGGCGCGCGCCGGCATCAGCGCTTCGCCGAACCAGCCGGCAAGATTGCGCAAGCCCCGCCTCCACGCTTCCTTCGCCACCGTCTTGGCGATGCTGCCGGACCACAAGGCGCCGCCGAGCAGCGAGAAGAGGAAGGGCGCATCGGCGCCGAGCTTGTCCATCTCGCGGGAGAATGCGGCGCCGTCACCGGCCGAAAGTGCCTCGAAAGTGGCGATGTTGCGCTGCCGGTCCTTGGAGAAGATCACATGCGAACCATCCGGCCGCAAAACGCCGGTGGGCAGGTCGGCATGGGCGAATTCCAGCCCGCGCGCTTCCAGGTCCTTGCCGAGCGCGCCATAGGCGGGCGAGGTGAGAAACAGCACCATCGTCGTCGCCATCACGTCATGGATAAAGCCGGGCGCGGTGATTTCTTCGGTGCGCAGGCAGCCGCCGATGCGGTCGTTGCGCTCCAGAACCAGCACCTTCTTGCCCTTCTTGCCGAGCACGGCAGCGGCAACCAGCGCGTTGATGCCGCTGCCGACGATGATGTAGTCATGGGTGCTCATGGCAGGCTTCTTTCAGCGTAAGATTTTGGGCAGAGAGTGGTGTGTCTCCTTCTCCCCGCGGGGGAGAAGGTGGCCCGAAGGGTCGGATGAGGGGCGATACACGGCAAAACCTTCGCCTGTGACAACCCCCTCATCCCGCTGCCGCGACCTTCTCCCCGTGGGGGAGAAGGGGCAGGCGGCGCCCTTTCATTTCAGATGCAGCTCCTCTCTCTGCGAGACGAGGAGTTTTTTAGCCCATCAGCTGGCGACGACCGCCAATGCGCGAACCGGCGAGCCGGTGCCCTTGACGAATTTCAGCGGCGCGGCGATCAGCACGGCGCCCTTGGCCGGCAGCTGGTCGAGGTTGCACAGGCTGGCGAGGCCGTAGCGGTTGGCCTTGTGCATCAGGTTGTGGGCCGGGAAGGGCGGGTTCATGCCGCCGGCGGAACCGGCGTCGGTGCCAACCGTTTCCGAACCCCAGCCGATCACGCCCTTGGACAGCAGGTATTCGATGGCTTCGGCCGTCGGGCCGGGGGAGTGCGGGCCGTTCTCGTCGGCATTCAGGAAGGTGTCGGTCGAGCCGTTGCGCTTGTACCAGTCGCTGCGCAGCAGCACCCAGCTGCCGGCTTCGATCTCGCCGTTTTCGGCTTCCCATTCCTTGATGCTCTCGACCGTCAGCAGGTAGTCGGCATCTGCGGCCACTTCCTTGGAGCGGTCGATGACGTTGACCGGCGCCACGAAGTTTTTCGGCGGAATGGTGTCGGTGGTGTTTTCCGGGTTGTCCTTGCCGGTGATCCAATGACAGGGCGCGTCGAAATGCGTGCCGGTGTGCTCACCGAGTTCCAGCCAGTTCCAGGCCCAGAAGGGACCGTCCTGATTGTATTCGGAAATGGTGTGGACCTTCACCTTCGGCGTGTTCTTGCCGAACTGCGGCGGCAGGTAAAGCACCGGCGTATCGGGACCGAGCGAGGCGCTGAGATCGACGACCTTGACGGCGCCGGACAGGAGCGCGGAGGCGAAACCGGAAAGAATATCGGATGATGTCATTGTCTGTTCCCCAAAATAGAAGGCGTTCGCCACGGGGGAGCCGACGGTCTTGCCGGCCTCCTCGAAAACCCCGCGGCAGCGTTCCAGGCAGGCGAGCCTATGACACAAAATATGAGATTGCAAGTAACAGGCCGTAGCTGCGACATGCGTTTTTCGCCTCGCAATAGCGGCGGCCAAGGCTCGGAAAATGCTGTGAAAACGCCAGACGGTCGGCATTGCTGCATGTCGCCGGGCATCACTCTTTGACTGTCGCGGTGCTTTCGGCATCGGATGGCTTGCGGCAATTTTTCAAAAATGTATGCATATGCGGATAAAGTCCGGGGTGGATCCCCGCAGCAGGGGAACGATGATGACATATGATGCCGTGGTGATCGGTGCCGGCCACAATGGTCTGGCCGCAGCCGTCGAGCTGCAGTCGAAGGGCTGGTCGGTTGCCGTGGTCGAGGGCAAGCCGGTCGCCGGCGGCGCGGTCAAGACGCGGGAAGTGACGTTGCCCGGTTTCCGGCATGATCTCTGTGCCATGAACCTGTCGATGTTCGCAGGCTCCGCCTTCTTCAACGCCAACAAGGATGCCCTCCTGGCCAACGGCCTCGGCTTCGTGCCGGCGGCGGACTGTTTTGCCAGCGTCTTCCGCGATGGCAGCTATCTCGGTGTCAGCACCGATCTGGAAAAGACGGCGGCCGGCATCGCGGCGCTGTCCGAGAAGGATGCAGCGGCCTGGCGGCTGATGCTACAGGAATTCGGCGGCGATGCGCCGCATATTTTCGGGCTGCTCGGCGCACCGATGCCGTCGTTCAAGGCCGCCAAGGTGGCGTGGAAGGCATGGCGTGAAAAGGGCACCGGCTGGCTCTATGATACCGCCCGGCTGCTGCTCGCGTCGCCGCGCGATTTCCTCGACAGCCGTTTCGAGCATGCCAAGGTCAAGACGATGATGGCGGCCTGGGGCCTGCATCTCGATTTTGCCCCCGATGTCGCCGGCGGCGCCTTGTTCCCCTATCTGGAATCCATGGCCAACCAGGCCTTCGGCATGGTCATCGGCCAGGGCGGGGCGGATACGATCATTACCTCGATGACCAAGCTGTTTACGGCAAAGGGCGGCGAACTGATCCTCGGTACGCCGGTGGAGCGGATCGAGCTTTCCGGTGGTTCGGCAAGCGGCGTGAGATTGGCCGATGGCCGTGTTCTCTCGGCGCGCAAGGCTGTCATCGCCAATGCCCATCCCAAGCTTGTCTTCGGCAAGCTCTTGCCCAAGGTGGCCGAACGCGAAGCCTTCGACAGGAAGGTCGAGGCGTTCCGGGCCGGCCCCGGCACGATGATGATCCACCTGGCGCTCGATGGCCTGCCGGACTGGAAGGCCGGCGAGGCACTGAAGAGTTTTGCTTATGTGCATGTCGCCCCCGATCTCGAAATGATGTCGCGGGTCTATGCGGAAGCCATGAACGGCCTGCTGCCGGCCGAACCGGCCCTGGTGGTCGGCCAGCCGACGGCGCTCGATCCGTCGCGGGCGCCGGATGGCAAGCATGTGCTCTGGGTGCAGGTGCGCGTGTTGCCGGCCGAGATCCGCGGCGATGCCAAGGGCGAGATCGGCGCGACCGATTGGGACGGTGCCAAGGAAGCTTATGCCGACCGCGTCCTCGCGCTCTTGGAAACCTATGCGCCGGGCCTTGGCGCAAAAATACTCGGCCGCTCGGTGTTTTCGCCGCTCGACCTGGAGCGCGAAAATCCCAATCTCATCGGCGGCGACAATCTTTCCGGTAGCCACCATCTCGACCAGAATTTCCTGTTCCGCCCGGTCGCCGGTTATTCGCGCTACAAGACGCCGGTGAAATCGCTCTATCTCTGCGGTGCCTCCACCTGGCCGGGCGCCGGCACCGGTGCCGGTTCCGGCTTCATGCTCGCCAACATGCTGGCGAAATGAGCGCCTGACCTTGCCATTCCGGCCCGTTCGGCATAGCTCTGCCCCGAAACGTTCGGCCGGTCCGGGATGAAGATATGGTGCACAAGGTCAGCCTGGGCCGCATGAAGCTCACGGACTTCCGCAATTACGCGGAAGTCGCGCTGACGTTCGACGCCCGCCATGTGGTGCTGACCGGCGATAACGGCGCCGGCAAGACCAACCTGCTCGAAGCCGTCTCTTTCCTCTCTCCCGGCCGCGGCCTGCGCCGCGCTGCTTATGCCGACATCACCCGCGTCGGCGCGGAAGCCGGCTTCACCATCTTTGCCGATGTCGACGGCATGGAAGGCGAAGTGGCGATCGGCACCGGCATAGAGAGCAACGACGAATCGACCTCGCGCAAACTCCGTCTCAACGGCACGGCGGTGAAAACCATCGACGAACTGACCGACCACCTGCGCGTATTGTGGCTGACGCCGGCAATGGACGGGCTGTTCACCGGCACCTCTTCCGATCGCCGCCGGTTCCTCGACCGCCTGGTCCTGTCGCTCGACCCGGCGCATGGCCGCCGCGCCGGCGATTTCGAGCGGGCGATGCGTAGCCGCAACCGCCTACTGTCGGAGGGCCGCTTCGATCCCGCCTGGCTCACCGGCATCGAAAGCCAGATGGCGAGCCTCGGCGTCGCCATGGCGCTGGCGCGGCAGGAAATGCTCGGCCTGTTGAGCCGGCTCATCGACGAGCGGCACGAAGAAATGCCGTTCCCTTCGGCCGTGCTGGAACTCTCCGGCTTTTTCGACAACCAGTTCGACCGCCCGGCCATCGATCTCGAGGACGATTATGCTGCGCTTTTGCGCGACGGCCGCCATCGCGATGCCGCCGCCGGCCGCACGTTGGACGGCCCGCACCGCGCCGACCTGCTGGTGCGCCACAAGGCCAAGGATATCGAGGCCGAACGGTGCTCGACGGGCGAACAGAAAGCCTTGCTGGTCGGCCTCATCCTCGCCCATGCCCGCCTCGTCGCCAACATGACCGGCCATGCGCCGGTGCTGCTGCTCGACGAAATCGCCGCCCACCTCGACGAAGGCCGCCGTGCCGCCCTGTTCGACCTCGTCGATGGGCTCGGCGGGCAAGCCTTCATGACGGGTACCGACCGGGCGATGTTTGCAGCTCTTGGCGAGCGCGCGCAGTTCTTCACGGTCTCGGGCGGTACCGTAGAGGGCTGATCCCCCGGCCGTTTCGCGTGCGCCTGAAGGGTGCTATAGCTCGGCCATGGACACGCTCACCTCCGAAGAAATCGCCCGTTACCATCGCCATATCCTGTTGCCGGAAGTCGGCGGCGCCGGCCAGCAGAGGCTGAAGCGCGCCCGCGTTCTGGTTATCGGCGCCGGCGGGCTGGGTGCGCCGATCCTGCAATATCTCGCCGCCGCCGGTGTCGGCACGCTGGGCATCGCCGACGACGACCGCGTCTCGCTTTCCAACCTGCAGCGGCAGGTGATCCACGACACCAGCACGATCGGTGAATTGAAGTCGCAAAGTGCTGCTGACGCGATAACCCGGCTTAACCCGCATGTGACAGTCGTCCGTTTTGAAGAGCGTTTTTCGGCCGAAACTGCAAGCCATCAATTATCCGGCTTCCACCTCCTGATCGACGGTTCGGACAATTTTGACACGCGTTATGCGGCCGCCGATGCGGCGGAAATGGCAAAAATCCCGCTGGTGACCGGTGCTGTCGGCCGCTTCGACGGCTCGCTGACGGTGCTGAAACCCTATGAGGCCGATGCCGAAGGCGCACTTTACCCGTCCTACCGCGACCTGTTTCCGGAAAAGCCGCCGGCTGGCCTCGTGCCCTCCTGCGCCGAAGCCGGCGTTATCGGCGCGCTGACGGGGGTGATCGGCACCTTAATGGCCATGGAAGCGATCAAGCTGGTCACCGGTGCCGGTGAACCGCTGGTCGGACGGTTGCTGATGTATGATTCGCTGACCGCCCGCTTCGACACGGTGAAATACAAGCGCCGGCGGGCGCGCCAGCCGGCATGAGCACTGCCTTTCGGCTGGATGATGGCTACCGGCGCTGGCCGGAGTTGCTGGATCTCATCCTCGAGGCCTTTGCCTTCATGAATGGCCGCATCGATCCGCCGTCTTCGGCGCTGAAATTGACGCCGGCGCTGCTGGCCGAAAAGGCACGGGCGGAAATCGGTTATGTGATCGAGGAGGAGGGCAGGCCCGTCGCCTGCCTGTTCTGCCGGCCGGAGAAGGATTGCCTCTATATCGGCAAGTTCGCCGTCCTGCCAGCGCGGCAAGGAAAAGGCCTCGGCCGGACGCTGCTGGCACTGGCGGAGGAAACGGCGAGAGGACTGTCGCTCCCGGCGCTGCGGCTGGAGACCCGCATCGAACTTGCGGAAAACCATGCGACGTTCGGCGCCTGGGGTTTCGAGCGGACGGCAGAGCGCCGCCATCCCGGTTTTTCGCGCGTCACCTTCGTCGAGATGCGCAAGGTGCTGTGAGGGCGCAGGTGGCGCCGCTTATCGTCCTGGCAGCACCCGGTTCGGCGGGCGGTGGCCGTCGAAGAAGGTGCGGATGTTGATGATCACCTTGTCGCCCATGTCGACGCGGCCTTCCATCGTCGCCGAACTCATATGCGGCAGAAGCACCACCTTGCCTTCGTTGGCCAGCTTCACCAGCCTCGGATTGACCACCGGTTCGTTTTCGAAGACGTCCAGTCCGGCGCCGGCGAGCTTGCCTTCGCGCAGGCATTTGATCAGCGCCGCCTCGTCGATCACGTCGCCGCGGGCGGTGTTGACCAGATAAGCGGTCGGCTGCAAAAGCGCCAAGCGGCGGGCCGAGAGCAGGTGGAAGGTCGCCGGCGTCGACGGGCAGTTGATGGAGACGATATCGACACGCGCCAGCATCTGGTCGAGGCTGTCCCAGTAGGTCGCCTCCAGCTCGTCTTCGGTCGCCGGGCTGACACGCTTGCGGTTATGGTAATGGATCGACAGGCCGAAAGCCTTTGCCCGGCGGGCGACGGCGGTGCCGATGCGGCCCATGCCGATGATGCCGATGCGCTTGCCCCAGATGCGCCGCCCGAGCATCCAGGTCGGCGACCAGCCGGCCCATTCGCCGGGCTTGTCGGTCAGCACCCGCGCACCTTCGGCCAGCCGGCGCGGCACGGCGAGGATCAGCGCCATGGTCATGTCGGCGGTGTCTTCGGTCAGCACGTTCGGCGTGTTGGTGACGGTGATGCCCTTGCGGGCCGCCGCCTCGACGTCGATGTGGTCGGTGCCGTTGGAAAAGCTGGCGATCAGCTTCAGGTCCGGGCCGGCCTGCTCGATCAGCGCGGCATCGATCCGGTCGGTGACGGTCGGCACCAGCACGTCGCAGCCCTTCACCGCCGCCACCAGCTCCGGCTGCGAGCGCGGCGTGTCGTCGATGTTCAGCTCGGCGTCGAAGAGTTCGCGCATGCGCGTTTCCACCGCATCCGGCAGCTTGCGGGTGATGTAGACCTTGGGTTTTTTCTTCGCTGTCATGGTGGCCGTTCGGTGCCTTGTTCAGAGGTCTTTAACCAAGATGGGCGATAATTCTCCCGTTCAGGGCATTTTCTATCATTCCCGCCCGCGAAGACAAACAAAACTCGCAGCCACAGCCGCCGGTTTTGTGGGCGAAGCCGGGAAAGGTAAGGAAATCAAATCATAAGCCTTCGATAAACCGGAACAACGGATAAGTACCATGCGTCGTGTTCTCGTCAGATCCAGCATAGCCCTCACCATCGGCCTGGCCGTGCTTGCGGCCAGCTTTTCAAGCGCCGAAGCGCAGAGCGCCGCCAAGGGCGCCAGCGGCCTGCCGCTGCCGCGTTTCGTGAGCCTGAAGTCGAAAAAAGTCAATCTCCGGGTCGGCCCCGGCACGGCCTATGCCGTCTCGTGGATGTACCTGAAGTCGGGCCTGCCGGTGGAGATCATCCAGGAATATGACAACTGGCGCCGCATCCGTGATGCCGACGGTACGGAAGGCTGGGTCAACCATTCGCTTCTGTCCGGCGAACGCACGGCAATCGCCGCCCCGTGGATGCGCGGCAAGGGCGAGGCGATCTTCGTCAACATGCGCCGCGATCCGCAGCCTTCGGGCACGGTCATCGCCAAGGTCGAGCCCGGCGTGGTGCTGAAGGTCGGCGAATGCAACGGCGAATGGTGCCATGCCGATGCCGATGGCACCGATGGCTGGGTGGCGCAGACGGAAGTCTGGGGCGCCTATCCCGGCGAAGCCTTCAAATAAGACCGGCGGCCTTTGCGGCATCCGACAGCGAGCTCATCGGCCGCGGGCCGATCTGCTGGATGACGATGCCGGCCGCCAGGCAACCGAGCTTGCCGCAATCTTCCAGCGAACGATCCTGGGTGTAACCATAGAGGAAACCGGCGGCGAACAGGTCGCCGGCGCCGGTCGTGTCGATCAGCTGGTTGATGGTCGTCGCCGGCACGTGGATGCGCTCGTCGCCGCGCACGATCATCGCGCCGTCCTCGCTCATCGTCACCGCGGCCAGCTTGCAGTCGGCGGCAATCTTCGTCAGCGCCAGGTCGAAATCGTCGGTCTCGTAGAGCGACAGGGCTTCGTCGCGATTGGCGAAGACGATGTCCACCGTGCCGCTGCGCATCAGGTCAAGGAATTCGGCGCGGTAGCGGCCGACGCAAAAGCTGTCGGAGAGCGTCATCGACATTTCCCGGCCGTTTTCATGCGCAATGCGGGCGCAGTCGAGAATGGCTTCCTTGGCGCGCGGCGGGTCCCAGAGATACCCCTCGAAATAGGTCACCTTGGCTTCGGCGACGACGTCGATCTCGACATGCTCCGGACCCAGTTCGACGCAGGCGCCGAGATAGGTGTTCATCGAGCGCTCGCCATCCGGCGTCACGAAGATCATCGAGCGGGCTGTGGGCGGGAAGGTGCCTTCCGGCCTGGTTTCGAAGTAGACGCCCTGGGCGCGGATATCGTGGATGAAGATCTCGCCGAGCTGGTCTTCGGCCACCTTGCCGAAATAGGCGGTGCGTCCGCCGAAATTGGCAACGCCCGCCGCCGTGTTGCCGGCGCTGCCGCCGGAGGCTTCGAGCGCCGGTCCCATGCGCGAATAGAGCAGTTCCGCCCGTTCGGCGTCGATCAGGTTCATGGCGCCCTTGGTAATGGCGTTCTCGGTGAGGAAAGCGTCGTCGCAACGCGCGATGATATCCACGATGGCATTGCCAATGGTGAGAACGTCGAATTTCGCCATGAAGAGAAGATCCCGGAGTTGACCGCCCGTGTCGGGCCTATGGGTGATAGCCGGGGTCTGGTCATAGCGGATTCTTGGAAGTTTGGAAGAAAAAAGAACGTTTGCAGGCGGCGGCGAAAATTCATGCGCGTCATACTTGCGTCACGTTTCGCCCTTATGGTGCATTTCAAGTGTCGCCGACATGTACGGAACCTTCGGGTCTCCGGTTGGCGTTCGGGTCATGAATGACCCGCATTTCGACGTTGCTTCTGCTGACCACGGATGAACTGGCAGCAGCAAGTGGCTCGATAGCCGGCAGGACCGGCAATGGAAAGCAGGGCGGTCACTCCCCTGCTTTTTGTTTGTCCGGCATCCGGCCGCCGACGGGGCCAAAGCATTTGTGCGGCGCGGCAACTTCCTTTACAGCCGAAGGACCTTCGCCTGCGAAAGCCTTCCGCGCATGTCTCCCATCCTGCTCAATGTTCTTCCCGTCTTCATCCTGATCCTGATCGGCTGGCTGATCGTCCGCACCGGCCTGCTGAAAGACGGCATCGGCGATGCGCTCGGCGATTTCGTTTTCAAGATCGCCGTGCCGGTGCTGCTGTTCCGCACGATCGCGGAGGCGAATTTCCATGGCGCTTCACCGTTCCGGCTGTGGATCGCCTATTTTTCCGGCGTGGCGGTCACCTGGGCAGCGGGGCACATCCTGGCAACCAAGGTGTTCAAGCGCGATTCGCGTATCGGCGTCCTGGCCGGCGTCTCCTCCGCCTTTGCCAACAACGTCTTCATCGGCCTGCCGCTGGTCGGTCGATCGGTCGGTGATGACGGGGTGGTTGCGCTCTCGATCCTGCTCGCCGTGCACCTGCCCGTCATGATGATCGTCGGGACGGTGCTGATGGAAAATGCCGAGCGCAAGGAAAAGGGGGGCGAAAGGCGGAGTTTTGTCCTGCTGCTGCGCCAGATCGGCATCAACCTCGTTCGCAATCCGCTGGTTATCGGCCTCCTGGCCGGCGTTGCCTTTCACCTTACCAGCCTGCCGATGCCGAGCGTCGCCAAGGCAGTGGTGGATCAGATCGCTGGAATGGCCGGTCCGGCGGCGCTGATTTCGCTGGGCATGGCGCTGCGCAAATACGGTGTTTCGGGCAATGTCGGCATCGCCGCCACTATGTCGGTGTTAAAACTGCTGCTTCTGCCGGCAAGCGTGTGGGCGGCAAGCCGCCTGATCGGCCTCAGTCCGGAATGGACGGCGGCGATGGTCCTGACCTCATCGGTGCCAACAGGCGTCAATGCCTGGCTGATCGCCAATCGTTTTGGCGTTGGCCACAGCCTGGCTGCCTCGACCATCACCATGACGACGGCGGTCGGCGTCATCTCGGTCACCTTCTGGAGCCTGCTGCTCGGGCAGTGAGGTGGACAACAAAAAACCCGGCCCGCTTTCGCGGCCGGGTTTTGAAAATAGCGGTGGTACCGAAGCTTACTGCGTCACAGCCAGCGTATCGGCAGCGGCCGGATCGGGCAGCGGAACCGGGCTGTCGGACATGGTGTGCAGATACAGGATCAGGTTGGCGCGCTCTTCGTCCTTCTTCAGGCCGGCAAAACCCATGGCCGTGTTCGGAACGAATTTCTTCGGCGCCAGCAGGAAGTGGTTCATGTGGTCAAAGTCCCAGACCACAGAACCGCCCTTGGAAAAGTCCTTCATGGCAGCCGAATATGCAAAACCTTCATGCGAAGCGATCGGACGAGCGATGACACCCCAAAGATTGGGACCCGTCTTGTTGGGTCCGTCCTTGGTGTCGGTGTGACAGCTTTGACACTTCTTGAACACGGCTTCGCCGGCCTTTGCATCAGCCTTGGCCAGAAGCGCCGCGATCGGTGTCATGGCGGCGGCAGCTTCACCACCGGTACCTTCGCTCGCGCCTTCTTCGGCGACGATGGCAAAACCTTCCTTCTCGGGCTCCGGCGAGTGGAAAATCCCTTCCGAGGCGATGGACACGGACATCAGGACAAAGACGGTGCCAAGCAACGCGCCAACGCCCATATTCACGTATGAATTCATCTACAAATGCTCCCCTTGCACCCCGCCAGACCGGAAACCGGTCCCATCTTGAAATCGCGCGGAACCTATGTCTTTTGATCCGCAGTTGCAACAGTGATTGTCATCACCGGACTGAGACTTTTTGCCACCTTTTTCCGGGGATTAGAAGGCCGGCCCATGAATAAAGAGATTTTTGAGCGAACTTTGGTTCTGATCCCGGCCCGGATGGCCTCGACGCGCCTGCCGGGCAAGCCCTTGGCGGATATCGACGGCCAGCCGATGATCGTCCAGGTGGCGCGGCGCGCCCAGGAGGCCGCCGTCGGGCGAATCATCGTCGCCGTCGACCATGCCGATATCTTCGCCGCCGTGACGGCAGCCGGTTTCGAGGCGGTGATGACGCGGGTCGACCACCAGTCCGGCTCGGATCGCATTTTTGAAGCGCTGCAGGCCGCCGATCCGCAAGGCCGCGCCGAAACCGTCATCAACGTGCAAGGGGACTTGCCGACCATCGAGGCGGAGACCATCCGCGCTGCGCTCCGGCCGCTCGAGACGCCGGAGGTCGATATCGCCACGTTGACGGTCGAGATCAGGGACGAGGAAGACAAGCTCAACCCGAACATCGTCAAGGTGGTCGGTTCGCCGCTCTCCGACAGCCGGCTCAAGGCGCTGTATTTTACCCGCGCCACCGCACCCTACGGCAAGGGGCCGCTCTATCACCATATCGGCCTCTATGCCTACAGGCGCGGGGCGCTGGAAAAATTCGTCTCGCTCGGGCCGTCGCCGCTCGAACGGCGCGAATCGCTCGAGCAGTTGCGCGCGCTGGAAGCGGGCATGCGCATCGATGTCGAAATCGTTGACTCGGTGCCGCTCGGCGTCGATACTCCCGCCGACCTCGAAAAGGCGCGGCATATGCTCGCCGCGCGAACTCTCTGACGGATAATCCCATGATAGCCAAGACCAACCGCATCGCCTTCCAGGGCGACTTCGGCGCCAATTCCGACATGGCCTGCCGCGACATGTTCCCCTCGATGGAGCCGCTGCCTTGCGCCACCTTCGAGGATGCCTTCGTGGCGCTGGAAAGCGGCGAGGCGGATCTGGCGATGATCCCGATCGAAAACACCATTGCCGGCCGCGTCGCCGATATCCATTATCTGCTGCCGGAATCGCGGCTGCACATCGTCGGCGAATATTTCATGCCGATCCGCTTCCAGCTGATGGTTCTGCCGGGCGTCAGCAAGGACGAGGTCCGCACCGTGCATAGCCATATCCATGCGCTCGGTCAGTGCCGCAAGATCATCCGTCACAACGGCTGGAAGGCCGTGGTTGCCGGCGATACCGCCGGTGCCGCCAAGCTGATCTCCGAACGCGGCGACCGGACGATGGCGGCTCTCGCGCCGCGGCTGGCTGCCGATCTCTACGGCCTCGATATCATTGCCGAAAACGTCGAGGACACGGAAAACAACGTCACCCGCTTCGTCATCCTGTCGCGTGACGAGAACTGGATCTCGCGCACGTCGCCGGAGGAGATGATCGTCACCACCTTCGTTTTCAACGTCCGCAACATCCCGGCGGCGCTCTACAAGGCGCTCGGCGGTTTTGCCACCAACGGCATCAACATGACCAAACTCGAGAGCTACCAGCTTGGCGGCAAGTTCGTGGCGACGCAGTTTTATGCCGACATCCAGGGCCATCCCAACGATTCGAACGTGCGCCGGGCGCTGGAGGAATTGCGCTTCTTCTCGGAGAAAGTCCGCATCCTCGGGGTCTACAAGGGCCATCCGATGCGCGGCGATCTGTAAGCTTTGGCAACAACGCCACCCTTCTTCCCGCGGGGAAGAAGGGTGGCGCGCAATTCTCCGGAAATTATTTATCCGGCTCACAAACGCGAATGCGGTGGCCATCGATATCGCTGATGACGAAGGTCGGGCCGAAGTCCATTGCCGTCAGCGGCTGTTCGATATCGTAGCCCTCGGTCCTCCATTCTTCGTATTTCGCGGCCACGGCACCGTCGCCGGCGATGGTGACGCCGATCTCGCCGCGGGCACGGGAACCCGGCATCTGCGGCTTGACGTTCGCTTCCGCCCAGAGACCAAGGGTGAAACCGCCGTCGAGCGGAAATGCCGTGAAGTTGGGGGCTTCGAAGGCGGGATCGCGGCCGAAAAGCTTGCGGTAGAAGGCGGTACTTGCCTTGGTATCCTTGACGTAGAGGATGATGAGATTGGGCAGTGTCATGGGTCGTGCTCCTTTGTTGTGGATGCAGCGACCCTAGACGCAGCTGCTGTCAGATCGTGGCAGCAGCCTCACATATCATGGGTCATGCCGTGGACCTCCCGCCACTGCTTGAGCAGTGTCGCCCGTCGTTTCGTATAGCGCCGTCCGGCGCTTTCGATGGCGATCATGCGGTCTGTGCGGAAGTGGCGGAAATCCTGACGCAGCTCGCACCAGGTGATGAGCACGCGCACCTCCTCGAAGAAGCCGAGTGCGAAAGGCCAGATGAAGCGCGTGGATCGTGCGCCGGCTTCGTCGGCATAGACGAGATGCAGGACATCCTGCCGGCGGATGGCGCCACGCAGCATCGCAAGATCGATCTCCACAGGCTGCTGCCGCCGGGGGCCGACGAGCAGCGTTGACGTATCGGTCTCGTCGCGAAGATCGGCGGGCAGGACGGCGGCGATCTTTGCCAGTGCATCGCTCGCCGCGGTCGCGAGCTTGCCGTCCGCCACCTTCGCCACCCAGCGCGAGCCGAGCACCAGCGCTTCGATTTCTTCGGCCGAAAACATCATCGGCGGCAGCATGAAACCGGGCTTGAGCACGTAACCCAGCCCGGCCTCGCCTTCGATATGGGCACCCTGCGCCTGCAGGCTGGCGATGTCGCGGTAAAGCGTGCGCAGGCTGACGCCGGTTTCCGCCGCCAGCGTCGCACCGCTCACCGGCCGGCGGTGGCGGCGCAGCGCCTGCAGCAGGGCCAGCAACCGTTCGGAACGGGCGACGGTCACCGGATCAGCGTTTCCACTCCACCCAGTCGCGCATCAGTCGGTGGGCGATGGCGCCTTTCGGCGGCGAACTGTGGCCGGTGCCCTGGGCGCGCTCCAGCATCTCGGCCGTTTCCTCACGGGTGAACCATCGGCAATCCTCCAGCTCCGCCTCGTCGCGGCGCACCTCGAAGGAGGTCGCCTCGCCGTAACAGCCGATCATCAGCGAATGTGGCATCGGCCAGGGCTGCGAGGCATGGTAGCGCACGCGGCCGACATGGATGTTGGCTTCCTCCAGCGTCTCGCGGCGCACGGCATTTTCGATCGTTTCGCCGGGCTCGACGAAACCGGCAAGGCAGGAATACATGCCGGGGGTAAAATGCGGGCTGCGCCCAAGCAGGCAGACGTCGCGCTCGACATCGATCGCCAGCATGATGACGACGGGATCGGTACGCGGAAAAATCATGTGGGCGCAGGCGCTGCAGACGCGCTTGTAGCCGCCGATCTTCTGTTCCATGGCGCCGCCGCAGCGACCGCAGAAACGGTTGTCGCGGTTCCAGGTCAAAAGCGCCGACCCTTGCGCGAATTCGCCGAGCAGCGCATCGCCGACCAGCTGGTCGCGGAAAAGCGTGCGGCCATCCGTCGGCTTGTAGTGGCTGGCGAGTTTATCCTCGGCGATGCCGACAGGCACGGCCAGCCGCGGTTCGCCCGACTTGCGATGGCCGAGCAGCACGGCATTATCGAAATCCGGCTGCAGTTCGCCCAGTTCGTAAGGGGCGAACAGCGGATCGAGCACCTGGCCGTCATGCTTGAGGATCAGCCGGTTGCCGGTGAAGGCGAAGATATGGGCGCCGTCCACCGCCAGCGCCTTTTCGACGCAATCGTCGTCGCGATGTTCGGAATCGCGGGCAAGGTCGTTTTCGGAAAAGGCGGTAAGGCTGCTGGCTTCCGGATGCGGCGCATCGGTGTCGAAAATAGAGGTCTTCATTGTCAGAGAGCTTCCAGTATCCTGCGGATGAAAATCTGCTTTTCCTGCGTATCGTAGGCCTCCGCCGTGCCGTGTCCCCAGATGGGTCCCGGCCAGTTGGCGTCGCCTTCCGTCCGGGCGATCACATGCACATGCAATTGGCGCACGATGTTGCCGAGAGCACCTATATTGATCTTCGTCGCACCCGTCACTTTCTTCAGCGCGGTGGCCACCAGATTGGTCTCGAAGGTCAGGAGCGCCTGGTCGAGCGGGGTGAGGTCGAAGATCTCCGAAAGACCGTTGCGTTGCGGCACCAGCACCAGCCAGGGCCAGCGACGGTCGTTCTGCAGCCGCAGTTGCGTCAGGCCGAACTTGATCAGCAACTCGCTGTCGCGGGCCAATCTTCCGTCCAGTTCAAAGCCTTGCAAGCTTCGCCTCCTCTTACATTTCCTCATCTCTAGCAGTTTTTTGACGCGCTGGCTTGCAATTGCTGACGATATTGCCGATATGTGCGGCGGGAGGTTGGTGGTGGACGCGCCGCTCGCCAACCGGGTCAGGTCCGGAAGGAAGCAGCCCTAACGAACCCGGCACGGGTCATCGTTCCAGCCTCCCACCTCTTTCGTTTGGCCTGCGTTTTCACATGGCCAGGCCCATGCCCGGCGGTCCGGGTCATCCAACAACGCTGGCAGGGCGATGAGCGATACCGAACCGACAACAGCGCAGGCGGGCCAGGGCGGCGCCGGATACCGCGTTCTGGCGCGCAAATATCGCCCCAAGGATTTTTCCGATCTCATGGTCGGCCAGGAGCCGATGGTCCGCACGCTCACCAATGCGTTCGAGACCGGCCGTATCGCCCAGGCCTACATGCTGACCGGCGTGCGCGGCGTCGGCAAGACCACCACCGCCCGCATTCTCGCCCGCGCCCTGAACTACAAGACCGCCGAAATCGACAAGCCGACCATCGACCTGCGCCTGCCCGGCGAACATTGCCAGGCGATCATGGAAGGCCGGCATGTCGACGTCATCGAGATGGACGCCGCCTCGCATACCGGCATCGACGACATCAGGGAAATCATCGAGCAGGTGCGCTACCGGCCGGTGTCGGCGCGTTACAAGGTCTATATCATCGACGAAGTGCACATGCTGTCGACGGCGGCCTTCAACGGCCTGCTGAAGACGCTCGAAGAACCGCCGGAGCATGTGAAATTTATCTTCGCCACCACGGAAATCCGCAAGGTGCCGATCACGGTCCTGTCGCGCTGCCAGCGTTTCGACCTGCGTCGCATCAGCGCTGCGGATCTCGTCGGGCTGTTTTCCACGATTGCCGCCAAGGAAAAGATTTCCGTCGATCCGGAAGCGCTGGCGATGATTGCGCGGGCCGCCGAAGGCTCGGCGCGCGACGGCTTGTCGCTGCTCGACCAGGCGATCGCCCATGGCGGCGGCGCGGTCGAGGCCGATGCCGTGCGCGCCATGCTCGGCCTTGCCGACCGCGCCCGCATCGTCGATCTGTTTCAGCATGTGGTGAAGGGCGATGTCGCCGCGGCCCTGCAGGAATTTTCCGCCCAATACGAGGCCGGCGCCAATCCGAGCGTCGTTCTGACCGATCTTGCCGATTTCACCCATCTGGTCACCCGCCTCAAATATGTGCCCGAAGCGGTCAACGATCCATCGCTGAGCGAGATCGAGCGTACGCGCGGCCGGGAATTTTCCGAAAACATCGCGGTGACGACGCTGTCGCGCATCTGGCAGATGTTGCTGAAGGGCATTCCCGAGGTCGAGACGGCCTCGCGGCCGGCGGGTGCTGCCGAAATGGTGCTGATCCGGCTTGCGCATGCAGCCCACCTGCCGTCACCGGAAGATGCGGCGCGACGGCTGGCCGAACTGGCATCGGGCGAGGCGCCCGCACCGCGGTCCCCGGCGCCTTCCGGCAGCGGCGGCGGCACGCCGGTTGCTTATCAGTCTTCGGTTCTGGCAAGAGCGGCGGAAACCGCGCCGCCGCGTCCGGTGACGGCCCCCGTGACAATGCTTCGTGCCGTGCCGACCCCGGAAACGCGGCCTGAGCCTGCGCCGGTCGGCCGGGTGGAGATGGCGCCTGCAGCGCAGCCCGAGGCAAAGGTCAAGGTTGCCTCGCTCGCCGACATTGCCGACCTCTGCACCAAGAACCGCGATCCAAAACTTCGGGCTTTGCTGCGCGCCTTCGTGCGCCTCGTCAGCCTCGAACCCGGCCGCATCGAGATCA
Organism: Rhizobium sp. LjRoot30; assembly: GCF_964253915.1. NCBI lineage: Bacteria > Pseudomonadati > Pseudomonadota > Alphaproteobacteria > Hyphomicrobiales > Rhizobiaceae > Rhizobium > Rhizobium sp. LjRoot30. The sequence continues at coordinate 43,768 of NZ_CAXUSG020000001.1, forward strand.
ATCTGAAAGCCGATGCGCCGAAATCGATGGTCGGCGAGCTGCAGAAGCGGCTGGAGGAATGGACCGGCATCCGCTGGATGGTGATCCTCAGCCGCGAGGAAGGCGGACCGACGCTCACCGAGGCGGAAGAAAGCGACAAGGCGACCCGCCTGCAGGACGCCCGCCAGGACCCTGACGTTGCCGCCATCCTGTCGCGTTTCCCCGGCGCCAGGATCATCGACGTGCGCATCCGTGCGCCCGAGGCGGAAGAGGAAGAAAACCAGGCGCTGCCGGCCGCTGCCGAATCCGCCGAGGGCGACATCCTGCCCGGCGACGATATCGAATTCTAAAAAGCTCAAAGGAGAAAACCGATGCGCGACATCATGGGCATGATGGGCAAGGTCAAGGAAATGCAGGCCAAGATGGAACAGATGCAGGCGGAAATCGCCACTCTGGAAGTCGAAGGCAAGTCCGGCGGTGGTCTCGTGACGGTAAAACTCAACGGCAAGGGCGAAATGCTCGGCCTGAAGATCGATCCGTCGCTGTTCAAGGAAGACGAAGCCGAGATCCTCGAGGACCTGATCGTCGCCGCCCACAAGGATGCCAAGGGCAAGGCCGAGGCGATGACGGCGGAAAAGACCAAGGCGCTGACTGCCGGCCTGCCGATCCCGCCCGGTTTCAAGCTGCCGTTCTGATCTTTCTGACTGCGCCAAAACCATGCTAGTCTCCCCGCAAAACGCTGGGGAGGCCATCATGACGCTGACATCGTTGCTTGTTTTTGCCGGCGCGCTGCTGGTCGCGGCCGGTTCGCCGGGCCCGAGCATTGCAGCACTCGTCGCCCGCGTGCTCTCCAAGGGGTACCGCGACGTGCTGCCCTTCCTCGCCGCGATGTGGATCGGCGAGGCCGTCTGGCTGTCCTTTGCTGTGGCCGGCCTGGCGACGATTGCCGAAACCTTCCACGTCGTCTTCGTGGCGATCAAGTGGCTCGGCGTCGCCTATCTGCTCTACCTCGCCTGGAAGATGTGGTTCGCGCCGGCAACGATGGGCGAGGATGCCTTGCCGGAACGGTCCTCTGCCGCAAAACTGTTCTTCGCCGGTCTGACGGTGACACTCGGCAATCCAAAGATCATGATGTTTTACGTCGCACTCCTGCCGTCGATCATCGATCTTGCCGGCGTCACACTCGTCGGCTGGGCCGAGTTGGTGGCGACCATGCTGGTGGTGCTGGTCGTCGTCGATTTCGTCTGGGTGGCGACCGCCGCAAAGGCGCGACAATTCCTCAGGAGTCCGCGTGCGGTGCGTTTCGCCAATCGCGCCAGCGCCGGCGCCATGGCGGGCGCGGCTGTCGCCATCGCTTCGCGCTGATCAGCCCGCGGTCAAAAGCTTGCGGATCTTGGCGCTGATCGGCGTCGAGAGATAACGGGCGTGGTCGGCTGCGGGTATGCGGCCGTAGGTTTCCATCAGTTCCGGCATAGTCACCTTTTCGCCGCCATAAGGCGTATGGCTGACGGGCATGCCCACCTGGACGACACCACCCGACAGCACCCGGCAATAGATGCCGGGCCGCCCGGCGCGAAAATACCGATTCACGAAGCCGGGGTCGTCCATGTGCGCAGCGAAGGTGGCGCAGGGAATGCGCGCGGAAGTGGCTTCCAGCACGATGTCGCCGAAAGCGAACCGGTCACCGACCGCAACAAGCCGGTTGTCGATACCCTCGATGACGAGGTTTTCGCCAAATGTGCCTGGCGGAATGGCTCGGCCGAGTTCGGCGGCCCACCAGTCGAGCGTCAGCGACCCCTCGACATAGACCGCCTGCTCGGGGCCGCCGTGATGCTTGCGGTTGCAGATCGCGTCGCCGACCAGGCCCTCGGTATCGATCAGCACCGGGCCGTTGACGGGGTGCTTGTCGATGCCGGTCTTGTAGCTCTTGCCGGGCAGGCGTTGGGCGGTGCCGGTGGAGACGGCGAGGATTTTCATCGGTCAAACTCTCGTCAGGGTGATTCCTTCGCGGGAAAACATGGGATAAAAGCGCCGGATGGCAAAGCGAGTCACAGGTCCTGAAATCGAAAAACTCATCCAGCTGCTGGCAAAGGTGCCGGGGCTGGGGCCGCGTTCCGCCCGCCGGGCGGCGCTGCATCTGGTGAAGAAGAAGGACCAGCTTCTAGGTCCGTTGGCGCATGCCATGGGCGATGCCTACGACAAGGTGAAGGTCTGCTCTACCTGCGGCAATGTCGATACCATCGATCCCTGCACCGTCTGCACCGACATCCGCCGCGACCAGTCGGTAATCATCGTCGTCGAGGATGTCGCCGATCTCTGGGCGCTGGAGCGGGCGGGCGCCATGAATGCCGCCTATCACGTGCTCGGCGGCACGCTGTCGCCGCTCGACGGCGTCGGCCCCGACGATCTCAACATCCGCGGCCTGATCGACCGCGTCCACGAAGGCGGCGTGCGCGAAATCATCATCGCCGTCAACGCCACCGTCGAGGGCCAGACGACGGCGCATTACATCACCGACCAACTCTCCGGGCTGGAGATCAAGATCACCCGCCTGGCGCACGGCGTTCCCGTCGGTGGCGAACTGGATTATCTCGATGAGGGAACGCTGACGGCGGCGCTGCGCGCCCGCACGGCAATCTAGGGGAGGAAACCTATGCGGATATCGTCGGTCATTCTGCTTGTTGTCTCCGCCCTTTTCTCGCTGCCGGCGGCGGCGGCCGACAAGGCGGCCGTCGAAAAGCAGTTCCGCGCCTGGATCGCCAAGGACCTTTCCCCGGAAGCGGAAAAATCCGGCGTCTCGAAACAGACGATCACGGCGGCCTTCGACGGCGTTACACTGAATTGGGACTTGCCCGATCTCGTTCCCCCGGGTGAAAAGCCCAAGGGCGAGCAGAAGCAGAGCCAGGCCGAGTTTTCCTCGCCGGCCAGCTATTTTTCCGAAAAACGCCTGCAGGGCCTGGCCGCTTCCGGCAGGACGCTGGCGGCGACGCATGCTGCGACGCTGAAGAAGATCGAGCGCACCTACGGCGTCCCGGGGTCCGTCGTGCTGGCCATCTGGGGCCGCGAAAGCGGTTTCGGCCGTGCCGCCATTCCTTATTCGGCTATCGAGGTGCTGGCCACCAAGGCCTTCATGTCGACGCGCAAGGATCTGTTCCGCCGCGAGCTGATCGCCGCGCTGCACATCATCGACGGCGGCGACGTCAAGGCCGGCGAGATGAAGGGTTCTTGGGCCGGCGCCATGGGCCAGCCGCAGTTCCTGCCGACCAGCTACCTAAAATATGCCGCCGATTTCGATGGCGACGGCCATCGCAACATCTGGACCTCGGTGCCCGACAGCCTCGCCTCGATCGCCAACTACCTCGCCAAGAAGGGCTGGAAGGCGGATCGCGACTGGGGGTTCGAGGTGACGATCCCGGCGGGCGTCAGCTGCGCCCAGGAAGGTCCCGACCTCGCAAAACCGCTCGGCGACTGGGGCAAGCTCGGCATCAAGCGCATCACCGGCAAGGCGTTTCCATCCAATGAGGCGAAGGCCGAAAGCATGATGCTGTTGCCGGCCGGCCGGCATGGGCCGGAATTCATCGTCTCGCCGAATTTCTACGTCATCAAGGAATACAACAATTCCGACCTCTACGCCCTGTTCATCGGCAATCTCGCCGATCGCATCGCCTTCGGCTCCGGTCCTTTCAAGGCCGAATGGGGCAGCGTCGGCAAGATGTTGCGGTCGGATGTGCTCGCCATGCAGAAGGCACTGGTGGCCAAGGGTTACGATGTCGGCAAGGTCGACGGCCTGCCCGGATACAAGACCCGCCGGTCGCTCGGCGACTGGCAGCAGAAGAATGGCCTGCAGCCGAGTTGCTACCCCGATGAATCGTTGAAATCGGCGCTTCGGTAAGCAGTTCTTGCTATTTGTACCGTTTCGGACTATATGCGTCTCAAATTCTTGATCGGTAGATGAAGAGTGGGACCGCGAGGACCCGCTCTTTTTTATTACCGCGATCATGAAACGATCGCTCCGTCCTGCATGTCGAGGCCCGAAATCGACGGGCAATCCTGCGGTGGAGCGAAGATGTCACGCGGCATTCCGATCATCCCGATGATGGCGGAGGCCGAACGCCAGGAGGGCGTCGATTGTCGGAAATGACCGAACTGCAAGAAAACCATGAGCCGCGGCTGATCGTCGAGACCGGCGTCGACCTGCGCATCGCCGAAATCATCGAGCCGGTGATCGTCTCGATGGGTTACAAGCTGGTGCGCGTGCGCCTGCTCAACCAGAACGGCCTGACGCTGCAGATCATGGCGGAAAAGAACGACGGCACCATGACCGTCGAGGATTGCGAAACGCTGTCCATGGCGATTTCACCGGTTTTGGATGTGGAAGATCCGGTCGATAAGGCGTATCATCTTGAAATGTCGTCCCCCGGGATCGACCGGCCGATGGTGCGCAAGTCGGATTTCTCCCGCTGGCTCGGGCACATCGTCAAGTGCGAGACGTCGATCCTGATCGACAACCGCAAGCGGTTCCGCGGCAAGATCGCCGATGTCGATGCCGACGGTTTTACGCTCGAGCGCGACCAGATCGCTTACGGCGAGGAGCCGCGTGTCGTCATTCCGTTCAGTGCGCTGGCAGAGGCCAAGCTCATCCTGACCGACGACCTGATCCGCGACGCGCTTCGGGCCGACAAGCTGGCCAAGGCTGAGGCGGCCAACCAGAACGAACAACAAGACGAGTCCTTCGAGTAAACGTCCCCTCCAAGAGGGCAACTCAATTCAGACGATGGAGACCGATAATGGCAGTCAGTGCGAACCGGCTAGAACTTCTGCAGATTGCGGATGCTGTGGCGCGCGAAAAGGTGATCGACCGGGAGATCGTTCTCGCTGCAATGGCTGATGCCATCCAGAAGGCGGCTCGCTCCCGCTACGGCACCGAATCGAACATCCGCGCCGACATCAACTCGAAGACCGGCGAAATCCGCCTGCAGCGTCTTCTGGAAGTGGTCGAGAAGGCCGACGATTATTCGACGCAGATCCCGCTGGAGCTTGCCCGCGACCGCAATCCGGACGCCAAGCTTGGCGATTTCATCGCCGATCCGCTGCCGCCGATGGATTTCGGCCGCATCGCCGCCCAGTCTGCCAAGCAGGTCATCGTCCAGAAGGTGCGTGAAGCCGAGCGCGATCGCCAGTTCGACGAATTCAAGGATCGCATCGGCGAAATCATCAACGGCACGGTCAAGCGCGTCGAATACGGCAACGTCATCGTCGATCTCGGTCGTGGCGAAGGCATCATCCGCCGCGACGAAATGATCCCGCGCGAAAACATGCGTTACGGCGATCGCGTCCGCGCTTTCGTTTACGACGTCCGTCGCGAACAGCGCGGCCCGCAGATCTTCCTGTCGCGTACCCATCCGCAGTTCATGGTGAAGCTCTTCACCATGGAAGTGCCGGAAATCTACGACGGCATCATCCAGATCAAGTCGGTCGCCCGCGATCCGGGTTCGCGTGCGAAAATCGCCGTCATCTCCAATGACTCGTCGATCGATCCGGTCGGCGCCTGCGTCGGTATGCGCGGTAGCCGCGTCCAGGCCGTCGTCGGCGAGTTGCAGGGTGAAAAGATCGACATCATTCCGTGGTCCAACGAGCCGGCGAACTTCGTCGTCAACGCTCTGCAGCCGGCGGAAGTCTCCAAGGTGGTTCTCGATGAGGATGCCGAGCGCATCGAAGTCGTGGTGCCGGACGAGCAGCTGTCGCTGGCCATCGGCCGCCGCGGCCAGAACGTCCGCCTCGCATCGCAGCTGACCGGCTGGGACATCGACATCATGACGGAGCAGGAAGAGTCCGAGCGCCGCCAGAAGGAATTCAACGAGCGCACCAACCTGTTCATGGACGCGCTCGACGTCGACGAAATGGTCGGCCAGGTGCTGGCGTCCGAAGGTTTTGCCGCCGTCGAGGAACTGGCCTACGTCGATCTCGACGAAATCTCTTCGATCGACGGTTTCGACGACGATACCGCCGTCGAGATCCAGACCCGTGCCCGCGAATTCCTCGACCGCCTCGAAGCCGAGATGGACGAGAAGCGCAAGAAGCTCGGCGTTGCCGACGAACTGCGCAACATCGATGGCATGACGGCGCAGATGATGGTCGCCCTTGGCGAAGACGGCATCAAGTCGATCGAAGACTTTGCCGGCTGCGCTGCCGACGATCTCGTCGGCTGGTCGGAGCGCAAGGATGGCGAGACGAAGAAGTTCGAGGGCCTGTTCTCGAAGTTCGACGTATCGCGTGTCGAGGCTGAGAACATGATCGTCCAGGCGCGCCTTGCAGCCGGCTGGATCACCGAAGAGGACCTGGCTGCCGAACAGGCTGCCGAGGAAGCCGGAGAAGTCGAGGACGGTGACACCGCTGAGCAGGACGCGTGATGAACGCGGCCCAATCGGACGAATTGCCGGGAGATGATGGCGTTGCAGGTGGAGAGATGAACGGTCGCACGTGCATCGTCACCCGCGAAAGCGGCACGCCGGAAACGCTGATCCGCTTTGTCGCCGCGCCTGACGGCGCGGTGGTACCCGACCTGAAGCGCGAGCTTCCCGGCCGGGGTTGTTGGGTGAAGGCCGAGCGCGCCCTGGTCGACAAGGCGGTGGCGAAGAGGCTTTTCGCCCGGGCCTTGAAGGCGGATGTCAAGGCGTCGGACGATCTCGGTGCCATGGTCGACAGGCTGCTCGTCAAGCAGCTGACCGGGATGATGAACCTCGCCCGCAAGGCGGGGCAACTGGTCATCGGCTCGATGAAGGTCGATGCCGCCGTGCGATCGGGGGAGGCGCTTGCCGTCTTTCACTCGCTGGATGCCGCCGACGACGGCGTGAGAAAAATCGACCAGGCCCGCAAGGCCTGGCACCTCGGAATGGAAACCGAGGAGGAAATACCTTCGTTTCGCTTCTTCAACGATGCGGAATTGGAGGAACTGATGGGCCAGAATGCTTTTATCCATGCCGCAGCGCTTGCAGGGCAGGCGGGTGAGGGTGTAGTGAAGCGCGCAAACCTGCTCGAACAGTACCGCAATGGCGGTCAGTCCCGGGCATCTGGCGGCGCTGGCCGGCAAAGGCAATGACGCGGTCACCGGCGGGAGCCGGGCGCGGGATCGAGATACAGGAATTGAACGACAGGTGTTGATGGGTCGCCATCCGCTCCTGTCCGAAGGAACGGAACGGAATGACCGACAACAACGACGACAAGACAATCAGCGTACCGGGCAAGAAGACCCTCACCCTGAAGCCCTCCGGCGTCAGCCAGGGAACGGTGCGTCAGGATATGGGCCGCGGTCGCACGAAAGCGGTCGTGGTCGAAACCCGTAAGCGGCGCCCGATGCGCCCCGAAGACGAAAAGCCGATAACACCGAACGCGCCGCCGGTCGTGGCCGCAAAGCCTGCCGAAACGCAGCAGCCCGTTCAGGCGCGCCCGGCTCCGCAGGCGCCTCAGCCGCGCGTTCATCAACCCAACCAGCAGCGTCCGCAGCAGGGCTACCAGCCGCAGCGCCAGGACCGCGACCGTGACAACCGGGATCGCGACCGCGATCGTCCGCGCGGCGGTGCCGTGCTGCACGGCCTGTCCGCCGGCGAAATGGAAGCCCGCCGTCGCGCGCTGCAGGAAGCCCAGGCCCGCGATATCGAGGACGCCAAGCGTCGCGCCGAGGAAGAAGCCCGCCGCAAGGTCGAGGAAGAAGCCCGCGCCGCCGCCGAACGCGAGGAAGCTGCCCGTCGCGCTGCCGAAGAAGCAGCCGCTGCTGCCGCATCGGCTGCAGCGCCGGAAAAAACCGCGACGGCTGCTCCGGCTGCTGCCGAGGTTCAGGCCAAGGTCGAGCCATCGGTGACGCCGGCTGCCCGCCGTCCCGAAGGCCGCCCGCAGGGTGGTGCGTCGCGTCCGGCCTCCGCGCCCGCCGCAACGCCCGCGGCACCGGGTCTCAACCGCCGCAAGGCGGATTCCGACGAGGACGAAAACCGCGGTGCAAACCGTGGTGGCGGTGCTCCGGCCCGCGGCAAGGTGGTTCGTCCCGAGCCGGCCAAGCCGACCCGCGTCAAGACCGAGGACGAGCGCCGTCGCGGCAAGCTGACGGTAACGGCTGCCAGCGTCGACGACGAAGGCGGCACGCGCACGCGTTCGCTTTCGGCCATGCGCCGCCGTCAGGAGAAATTCCGCCGCAGCCAGATGCAGGAAACCCGCGAAAAGGTTATGCGCGAAGTTATCTTGCCGGAAACCATCACCATTCAGGAACTGTCGCAGCGTATGGCCGAACGGGCCGTCGACGTCATCAAGTACCTGATGAAGGAAGGCCAGATGATGAAGCCGGGCGACGTCATCGACGCCGACCTCGCTGAACTGATCGCCGGCGAATTCGGCCACACCGTCAAGCGCGTTTCGGAATCCGACGTCGAAGAAGGTATCTTCAACGTTGCCGATGACGAAGGCGAAATGCTGCCGCGTCCGCCTGTCGTCACCATCATGGGTCACGTCGACCACGGCAAGACCTCGCTGCTCGACGCCATCCGTCATGCCAACGTTGTTGCTGGCGAAGCCGGCGGCATCACGCAGCATATCGGCGCCTACCAGGTGGAGCAGAACGGCCAGAAGATCACCTTCATCGACACCCCCGGCCACGCGGCGTTCACCGCCATGCGTGCCCGTGGTGCCCAGGCCACCGACATCGCCATCCTCGTGGTTGCGGCCGACGACAGCGTCATGCCGCAGACGATCGAATCGATCAACCACGCCAAGGCGGCCGGCGTGCCGATCATCGTGGCGATCAACAAGATCGACAAGCCGACGGCAGACGTTCAGCGGGTTCGCACGCAGCTTCTGCAGCACGAAGTCTTCGTCGAATCCATGGGTGGTGAAGTGCTCGACGTCGAGGTTTCGGCCAAGAACGGCACCAACCTCGACAAGCTGCTCGAAGCCATCCTGCTGCAGGCCGAAATTCTCGACCTGCGCGCCAACCCGAACCGCACGGCGGAAGGCACGGTCATCGAAGCCGAGCTCGACCGCGGTCGCGGCGCCGTGGCGACGGTACTCGTCCAGAAGGGCACGCTGCGTCCGGGCCAGATCGTCGTTGCCGGCGATCAGTGGGGCCGTGTGCGCGCGCTCGTCACCGACAAGGGCGAACACGTCAAGGAGGCCGGTCCGGCCATGCCGGTCGAGGTTCTCGGCCTGTCTGGAACGCCTGCTGCCGGCGACAAGTTCGCCGTCGTCGAGAACGAAAGCCGTGCGCGCGAAATCTCCGAGTATCGCCAGCGTCTGGCCCGCGACAAGGCGGCTGCCCGCCAGTCGGGTTCGCGCGGTTCGCTCGAGCAGATGATGAGCCAGCTGCAGACCTCCGGCGTGAAGGAATTCCCGCTGGTGATCAAGGGCGACGTGCAGGGTTCGATCGAAGCCATTGCCGGCGCGCTCGAAAAGCTCGGCACCGACGAAGTGCGTGCCCGCATCGTCCACTCGGCGGTCGGCGGCGTGACGGAATCGGATATTTCGCTGGCGGAAGCCTCGAACGCCGCCATCATCGGCTTCAACGTCCGTGCCAACAGCCAGGCCCGTTCGCTGGCCGAGCGTGAAGGCATCGAAATCCGCTACTACAACATCATCTACGATCTGGTGGATGACGTGAAGGCGGCGATGTCGGGCCTGCTCTCGCCGGAGCGTCGCGAAACCTTCCTCGGCAATGCCGAAATCCTGGAGGTGTTCAATATCACCAAGGTCGGCAAGGTCGCCGGTTGCCGCGTCGTCGAAGGCAAGGTGGAGCGTGGTGCAGGCGTTCGCCTGGTGCGCGACAACGTCGTCATCCACGAAGGCAAGCTCAAGACCCTCAAGCGCTTCAAGGACGAAGTCTCGGAAGTGCCGGTCGGCCAGGAATGCGGTATGGCCTTCGAAAACTACGAAGACATCCGCGCCGGCGACACGATCGAGTGCTTCCGCGTCGAACACATCACGCGGACGCTCTAAACTTTCGGGGTCTCCGATCTATGTTACAAACCGCCGGCCTTGCGCCGGCGGTTTTTTCATTGGAGCAATTCCCGCAAAAGTATGAAGCGGTTTTGCCTCCGGAATTGCGTAGAAACAAAAAGGGAGAGCTTTTTCGCGTTTCGGAGAAATGCGGAAATGCTCCGATTGGAAACCGCCGCTGACACGTCATGCGGAGACAGGCACCGGAGATCGTCATGCTGGCCCAGTTCTTTTCCCTCGTCCTCGTCAACACTTACAGCTGGTTCGGCGGCCAGGGTTATTGCGCCTATGATTTTGCCGTCATCGAGCAGGCGAATGCCTACGAGAATGTCGAGATCACCCTGCGCCCGCAATACGATCCGCAGAACACCGCCTCCGGCAACACCGAGCTTCAGGACGAGACGATCACGTTGGAATCGCTCGGCACGTCGGGGATCGATTCGCAGCAGGCCGTGAAGATCGAGACCGATTGCAGCGTTACCGGTTTTGTCGTGGTCAAGGCGCGCGCCGTTCAGGACGGCAAGGCGGTGGATCTGTTGCAACAGAAGGCTGTCGAGATCCAGACGTATCAGCCCTTGCCTTTGACCATCGGGGAATGAAAGCGGGCGCGGGAGCCGCTTGCCAGGCTTCGGAAGCCCCTCCATGCGGCAGATCAGGGCATTTGATGCGCCGCAGGGACGCTTTGTCTTGATTTTTCCCGCGGAACGAGTCATTGCACCGCCTTTATGTGCGTTCCATTGAACGCTGCAAACGGAAAAACCATGACAAGAGCAACCTCCTCAGCGCCTTCGCAGCGCATGTTGCGTGTTGGCGAACAGGTGCGCGCCGCGATCACGCAGGTGCTGCAACGGGGCGAAGTGCGCGACGACCTGATCGAGAAGACGGTGATTTCCATCTCGGAAGTCCGCATGTCGCCCGATCTGAAGATCGCCACCGCCTATGTGACGCCGCTCGGCGTCGCCGACCATACGGGCGTCATCGCCGCGCTCAACCGCAATGCCAAGTTCATCCGCGGCCGGCTGGGCAACCAGCTCCGGCAGATGAAATATATGCCGGAAGTGCGTTTCCGCGACGACACCTCCTTCGACAACTACAGCAAGATCGATGCGCTTCTCCGCTCGCCGGAAGTCCAGCGCGACCTCGATGCTGACGCCGAAGACGAGAAGTAGAAGAAAAAGCATGTCAAAACCCCGCAAGCCCAAGGGCCGGCCGATTTCCGGCTGGCTGATCCTCGACAAGCCGGTGGATTTCGGCTCGACCGAGGCTGTCTCCAAGATTAAGTGGCTGTTCAACGCTCAGAAGGCCGGCCATGCCGGCACGCTCGACCCCTTGGCGTCGGGCATGCTGCCGATCGCGCTCGGCGATGCGACGAAAACCGTGCCTTACGTCATGGATGGTCGTAAGATCTACGAATTCACCGTCACTTGGGGTGAAGAACGCTCGACCGACGATCTCGAGGGCGATGTAACGCAGTCTTCGGACCAGCGCCCGAGCGAAGAGGCGATCCGCGCCCTGTTGCCGAACTACACCGGCACGATCAGCCAGATCCCGCCACAGTTCTCGGCGATCAAGATCGACGGCAACCGCGCCTACGATCTCGCCCGCGAAGGCGAAGTGGTGGAGATCCCGTCGCGCGAGGTCGAGGTTTTTCGCCTGACGCTGCTTGCCTGCCCGGATGCCAATACGGCGCATTTCGAGGTGGAGTGCGGCAAGGGCACCTATGTGCGGGCACTCGCGCGCGATTTCGGTCGTGATCTCGGCTGCTACGGCCATATTTCCCAACTTCGCCGCTCCTTTGTCGCGCCTTTCGCCGAAGAGGTGATGGTGCCGCTGGCCACGCTGACGGCGCTGGAAGCGATCGAGGATCGCGACGAGCGGATCGCCGCGCTGGATGCTTTCCTCATCGATACCGGAGAAGCGCTGTCGGCGCTGCCGCACATCGTCATCTCCGACGACCAGGCGCATCGCCTGAAGATGGGCAACCCGATCCTGCTGCGCGGCCGGGATGCGCCGGTGGCCGAATCCGAGGCCTATGCCACGGCGCGCGGCAAGCTGATTGCCATCGGCGAGATCGGCGAAGGCGAGTTCCGCCCCAAGCGGGTCTTCGCCTGACGGTTGCCGCAACGGGCCGCAAGGACCGGGAAGAGCGTGCCTCTTCCCTTTGCGCCCTGAATGGTTTATAGGCAGCGCCAGCACACGGGCTTCCGTTGCTTTTCGCGGCCAAAGCTGGACGACATCCCGGCTTTTGGCGACTTGTTTCCTCCTCTTAGAAAGGATTGTCCGATGTCGATCACTGCTGAGCGCAAGGCGCAACTCATCAAGGAATACGCAACCGTTGAAGGCGACACCGGTTCTCCGGAAGTTCAGGTCGCGATCCTCACCGAGCGCATCAACAACCTGACCGAGCACTTCAAGGGCCACAAGAAGGACAACCACTCCCGTCGTGGTCTCCTGACGATGGTTTCCAGCCGCCGCTCGCTTCTTGACTACCTCAAGAAGAAGGACGAAGGCCGTTATTCCAAGCTGATTTCCAGCCTGGGTATCCGCCGCTAAGATTGCCTGGCGGGCTGCCTCGAAAAGAGGCGCCCGCCAGTTCTTTAAGGGCTGTTGCCCTTGTACTTCATCCGATGGCGCCTAGCTGTTGCCGCAGTCGGATGCTGTAAGACCGGCAGGCCCGGATGGGCCGGATCTGCCAAAACCAACCGATGACCTGTCATGGGGCAGGATTGCCGGATGCTTTTGCCGAAGTTTTCGGCAGCGGTGCGCTAGAAAACCCGAAAGGGACGTACCGGATGAACGGCCTTGTGTGCCGCGTGCAATGAGGATGCACGCCGCCCGGCCAATGAAGCCTCCCGTTGTCTTGCCCGTGATGTGTCATGTTTATGCGGCTCGAGCCGGTCCCGCACAGCAACGCGGCCCGCTTTCCGCATTCCATAAGGACAAGTTATGTTCGATACCCATACCGTTGAAATCGAGTGGGCCGGCCGCCCGCTCAAGCTCGAAACCGGCAAGATCGCCCGCCAGGCTGACGGTGCCGTTCTCGCGACCTACGGCGAAACCGTCGTTCTCGCCACTGTCGTTTCCGCCAAGGCGCCGAAGCCGGGCCAGGACTTCTTCCCGCTGACCGTCAACTACCAGGAAAAGACCTACGCCGCCGGCAAGATCCCGGGTGGCTACTTCAAGCGCGAAGGCCGTCCGAGCGAAAACGAAACCCTCGTTTCCCGCCTGATCGATCGCCCGATCCGCCCGCTCTTCCCGGAAGGCTACAAGAACGACACCCAGGTCGTCGTCACCGTCGTCCAGCACGACCTTGAAAACAACCCGGACATCCTGTCCATGGTTGCGACGTCTGCCGCCCTGACGCTGTCAGGCGTTCCGTTCATGGGCCCGGTCGGTGGCGCCCGCGTCGGCTACATCAATGGCGAATACGTGCTCAACCCGCATCTCGACGAGATGGACGAGTCGGTTCTCGACCTCGTCGTTGCCGGCACCCAGGACGCCGTGCTGATGGTTGAATCCGAAGCCAAGGAACTCAACGAAGAGATCATGCTCGGCGCCGTCATGTTCGGCCACAAGGGCTTCCAGCCGGTGATCGACGCGATCATCCAGCTCGCCGAAGTTGCCGCCAAGGAGCCGCGCGACTTCCAGCCGGAAGACTATTCCGAACTCGAAGGCGAAATGCTCAAGCATTTCGAAGCCGAGCTGCGCGAAGCCTACAAGATCACCCAGAAGGCCGTTCGTTACGCTGCCGTCGACGCCGTCAAGGCAAAGGTCAAGGCCCACTTCCTGCCGGAAGAAGGCGAAGCCAAGTACACGGCTGAAGAAGTCGGCGCGATCTTCAAGCACCTGCAGGCCAAGATCGTTCGCTGGAACATCCTCGACACCAAGAGCCGCATCGACGGCCGCGACCTGGAAACCGTTCGTCCGATCGTCTCGGAAGTCGGCCTGCTGCCGCGCACCCACGGCTCTGCCCTGTTCACCCGCGGTGAAACCCAGGCGATCGTTGTCGCCACGCTCGGCACCGGCGAAGACGAGCAGTATGTCGACAGCCTGACCGGCATGTACAAGGAACGCTTCCTTCTGCACTACAACTTCCCGCCCTACTCCGTCGGTGAAACCGGCCGCATGGGTTCGCCGGGTCGTCGCGAAATCGGTCACGGCAAGCTCGCATGGCGCGCCATCCGTCCGATGCTGCCGTCTGCAGAGCAGTTCCCCTACACGCTGCGCGTCGTTTCCGAGATCACCGAGTCGAACGGCTCGTCGTCGATGGCTACCGTCTGCGGCACCTCGCTCGCTCTGATGGACGCCGGCGTTCCGATCGCCAAGCCGGTTGCCGGTATCGCCATGGGCCTGATCCTCGAAGGCGACCGTTTCGCCGTTCTCTCCGACATTCTCGGTGACGAAGATCATCTCGGCGACATGGACTTCAAGGTCGCCGGCACCGCCGACGGCATCACCTCGCTGCAGATGGACATCAAGATCGCCGGTATCACCGAAGAGATCATGAAGGTCGCGCTCAGCCAGGCGCAGGGCGGCCGCAAGCACATCCTCGGCGAAATGGCCAACGCCATCACCGAAAGCCGCGGCCAGCTCGGCGAATTCGCCCCGCGCATCGAAGTGATGAACATCCCGGTCGACAAGATCCGTGAAGTCATCGGTTCGGGCGGCAAGGTCATCCGCGAAATCGTCGAAAAGACCGGCGCCAAGATCAACATCGAAGACGACGGCACCGTCAAGATCGCCTCGTCCTCCGGCAAGGAGATCGAAGCGGCCCGCAAGTGGATCCACTCGATCGTCGCAGAACCGGAAGTCGGCCAGATCTACGAAGGCACGGTCGTCAAGACCGCCGACTTCGGCGCCTTCGTCAACTTCTTCGGCGCCCGTGACGGCCTCGTCCACATCTCGCAGCTCGCTTCCGAGCGTGTCGCCAAGACCCAGGACGTCGTCAAGGAAGGCGACAAGGTCTGGGTCAAGCTGATGGGCTTCGATGAGCGCGGCAAGGTTCGCCTCTCCATGAAGGCCGTCGACCAGGCGACCGGCAAGGAAGTTGTCGGCGAAGAAAAGAAGAAGAAGGACGACGGCGAAGCCGCCGAATAATCGGCCACGCTGTTCCGAGTTCGAGGCGCGGGATGATTTCCGCGCCTTTTTCTTATCCGAAGCGCATGATGAGCGGCGACGATCCGCTCCGGCGCTTTCTTTTTTGACAGTTTGCATGTCTTGTCGCAGGACGGATGCGCATTGTGCGCGACATGCTTTAGCTCATGAGGTGTTTCATGGCCCGCGATGCCGTCAAGACCCTGTTCCATCCCTTTGCCAGCGGCGTGGTGCAAAACCCTGTTGCCGGCGAGCGCGTACTCTTTCTCGGCGCCGAGGCGGGTTTTGCCCTGCCGAAAGGTTTTGAAGCGACGCTTGTGCCGGTGCAGGGCCAGCGGGCGCTGTTCCGTCCGTTGCAGGCAAGTTATCCCGATGTGACCCCGGTGCTGGAGGAAGGCGTCTACGACCACGCCCTTGTCCTCTGCGGCAAGCACAAGGGCGAGAATGAAGATCGCATCGCCACGGCGCTGCAGCAGGTGCGCGAAGGCGGCACCGTCGTCATCGCCGGCGCCAAGGAAGACGGCATCCAGTCGCTGCGCAAGCGCCTCGAAGGATTTGGGCTCAATGCCGAATCGACCCCCAAATATCACGGTGTCGCCCTGTCGTTCGTCCGCCCGGCGGATGTGTCTGCTGCCGTCGCCAAGTTCGCAAAGCAGCCGGTGCGTGTCGAAGGCCGGTTCGATACGTCGGCGGGCATGTTCTCACACGACCGCATCGACGCCGGTTCGGAACTGCTGGCAGCACGCCTGCCGGCCGATTTTGACGGCAATGTCGCCGATTTTGGTGCCGGCTGGGGTTATCTTTCAGTGGAACTGGCAAAACGTGCACCGCGGACCAATCGTATCGACCTCTACGAGGCCGATTACGAGGCGCTGGAGAGCGCCAAGGCCAATCTGGCAGCCAACTGCCCGAACACGCCGACACGCTTCTTCTGGCACGATCTGGCGGCGGAAGAGATTCGCGACAAATACGATTTCGTCATCATGAACCCGCCCTTCCATGAAGGGCATGCCGCCGAACCCTCGCTCGGCCAGGCCTTCATCCGCCGCGCTGCCGGCGTTTTGAAGAATGGTGGCCGCCTGCTGCTGGTCGCCAATCGTGGCTTGCCCTACGAGCCGGTGCTGGCGGAGAGTTTCAGGGAGAGCGGCGAGGTTTGCCGCAACGCCCGCTACAAGGTGTTGTGGGCGCGCAAATAAAGCTGGATACGAAAATGGCCGCGAAAGCGGCCATTTTACTGTCTGTCGATCAATTCGTGCTCAATCGCTGTCGGCGCGGCGCAGGTGCTCCAGCGTCGGCATCGAGGTGATGTTGTAGCCGGCGTCGACGTAGTGGATTTCGCCGGTGACGCCGCTGGAGAGGTCCGAAAGCAGGTACAGCGACGAAGCGCCGACATCCTCGATCGTTACCGTGCGGCGCAGGGGCGAATTCTTCTGCTGCCAGGAGAGCATGGCGCGGGCATCGGAAATGCCGGCACCGGCGAGCGTGCGGATCGGGCCGGCCGAAATGGCGTTGACGCGAATGCCGCGCGGGCCGTAATCGCCGGCGAGATACCGCACCGATGCCTCGAGCGCCGCCTTGGCGACACCCATGACGTTGTAGTTCGGCATCAGACGCACCGAACCGCCATAGGTGAGCGTCAGCATCGTGCCGCCCGGACCCATGAGTTCGGCGGCGCGCTTGGCGATTTCCGTGAAGGAGAAGCAGGAGATCACCATGGTACGGGTGAAGTTTTCCCGCGTGGTGTTGGCGTAAAGCCCCTTCAGTTCATTCTTGTCGGAGAAACCGATGGCGTGGACGATAAAGTCCAGGCCGCCCCAGCGCTCCTTGATCGCCGCGATCACCGCATCGACGGAGGCGATGTCTTCGACGTCGCAAGGCAGCAGGAAGTCCGAGTTCAGTTCCGCCGCCAGCGGCTTCACCCGCTTGCCGAGTGCCTCGCCCTGGTAGGTAAAGGCGAGTTCGGCGCCCTGTGCCGCCAGGGCCTTGGAAATGCCCCAGGCGATCGAATGGTTGTTGGCGACCCCCATGATGAGACCGCGCTTGCCCTGCATGATTCCGGTCATGAAATCTTATCCGTTGTAGCGCTGGAAAACGAGCGTGGCGTTGGTGCCGCCGAAACCGAAGGAGTTCGAAAGAACCGTATCGATCTTGGCATTGTCGATGCGCTTGCGCACGATCGGCACGCCGTCGAATTCCGGATCGAGTTCGGTGATATGGGCGCTTTCGCCGATAAAACCTTCCTGCATCATCAGGATCGAGTAGATCGATTCCTGCACGCCCGCCGCACCCAGCGAATGGCCGGTGAGCGACTTGGTCGACTGGATGTGCGGGATCTTGTCACCGAAGACCTCGCGGATGGCGCCGATTTCTTTCGAATCGCCGACCGGCGTCGAGGTGCCGTGGGTGTTGATGTAGTCGATCTCGGTCTTCACGGTGGCAAGTGCCTGGCGCATGCAGCGCATCGCGCCTTCGCCCGAGGGGGCGACCATGTCGTAGCCGTCCGACGTCGCGCCGTAGCCGGTGATTTCGGCATAGATCTTGGCGCCGCGCGCCTTGGCATGCTCCAGCTCTTCGAGGATCAGCACGCCGGCGCCGCCGGCGATGACAAAACCGTCGCGATTGGCATCATAGGCACGCGAGGCGCTTGCCGGCGTGTCGTTGTATTTCGAGGACATCGCGCCCATGGCGTCGAACAGGTTCGACATCGTCCAGTGCAGGTCCTCGTGGCCGCCGGCGAACATCACGTCCTGCTTGCCCCACTGGATCATCTCGGCGGCGTTGCCGATGCAATGCGCCGAGGTCGAGCAGGCCGACGAGATCGAGTAGTTGACGCCGTGGATCTTGAACCAGGTGGCGAGCGTGGCAGAAGCCGTCGACGACATTGCCTTCGGCACGGCGAACGGGCCGATGCGCTTCGGGCTGGTGTTCTTCAGGGTGATTTCAGCCGCCTCGACGATGGTGTTGGTCGAAGGACCGCCCGAGCCCATGATGATGCCGGTGCGCTCGTTGGTGATGTCCTTTTCCTCGAGGCCGGAATCGGCAATCGCCTGCTTCATCGCCACATGGTTCCAGGCGCCGCCCTGCGACAGGAAGCGCATGGCGCGGCGGTCGACCAGGTCGGTCGGATCCAGCGATGGCCGGCCCCAGACATGGCACTTGAAGCCATGCTCGGCGAAATCGGGCGAGAAGGAGATGCCGGACTTGGCATCGCGCAGGGAAGCGGCAACCTCGGCAGCATCGCTTCCGATCGAGGAAACGATGCCCAGACCCGTAACAACCACCCGTCTCATATTCAGGACCTCTTTTTTTCTAAGTGCTTCAGGAAAACGAACTGCGCTCCGATGAGCGTCAGGCCGCCTTTTCCTGGAAAAGACCGACGCGCAGATCGCTCGCCTTATAGATAGTTTCGCCATCGGCTTTCATCCAGCCGTCGGCAATGCCGAGAACCAGGCGGCCGCGCATGACACGCTTGAAGTCGATGCCGTATTCGACAAGCTTCGTCTGCGGCGTCACCATGCCGGTGAATTTCACTTCGCCGGTGGAGATGGCGCGTCCCTTGCCGGGTTCGCCGAGCCAGCCGAGATAGAAACCGGTGAGCTGCCACATGGCATCGAGGCCGAGGCAGCCCGGCATCACCGGATCGCCTTCGAAATGGCAGGGGAAGAACCACAGGTCCGGCGTGATGTCGAACTCGGCGCGGATGAAACCCTTGTCGTTCGGGCCGCCCGTCTCGGAAATCTCGGTGATGCGATGAAACATCAGCATCGGCGGCAGCGGCAGCTGCGCATTGCCCGGGCCGAACATCTTGCCGTGGGAGCAGGTGAGAATTTCTTCGTAGTTGTAGCTCGATTGTTTGGTTGCCATGAACCCTGGTTTCCTCAGAATGCCGCCGGCGGTTCTGCAGCTTTAGAGCAAGATCGGTCCGAATTGAAGTGCAACACGAACAACCTTGCTCCCGCAACCGCCTGTAAGGTGTGATCCTTGCGATCGTTGATGAAGGTTCGCATACAGGAAGCGCAGGCCAGGGACCAGAGGCAAATGGCAAATCCCGGCCTTTGCAGGCCGCTTTGTGGGGTTTGTCCCGATTTACCACCGCTTGCGCAGCTGTCTAAACTATTGAAAGCCACTCAAGTAAAAGTTATATGGCAGAATGTCCCTGGACGAATTTTGAAGAGGAAAGAGCGTTTTGGCCCCCATGACGGCTGAAGGCATCATGACTGTGGAAGCAAGGCTGCGGCGCTACGGACTGCGTCCGACGCGCCAGCGTATTGCCCTTGCCGACCTGCTTTTCGCCAAGGGCGACCGGCATCTGACGGTCGAGGAGTTGCACGAGGAAGCCGTGACCGCCAATGTGCCGGTGTCGCTGGCGACCGTCTACAACACGCTGCACCAGTTCACCGAGGCCGGCCTGATCCGGGTGCTGGCGGTGGAAAGCGCCAAGACCTATTTCGACACCAACGTCTCCGATCACCATCACTTCTTCATCGAGGGAGAGAACGAGGTTCTCGATATCCCGGTGAGCAACATCTCGATTTCCAACCTGCCGGAACCGCCTGAGGGCATGGAAATCTCGCATGTCGACGTGGTGATCCGCCTGCGGCCGAAGAGCCGCTGATCCGTTCCTTCGATTTTCAGAGAACGTCGTCCGGATGCCGGCCCGGCCGCGCCTTGTAGCGCGGCAACGTCCAACCATACAGCAGCGCGCCGCCGCGCACGGCAAAACCGGCGACAGCACCGACGCTCGCCGAAACGAACAGCGGCGGGCCGAACGCATGCATGGCGGTGAACACCGCAGCACCGGCAAGTGCCGCCGTCAGGTAGATTTCCGGCCGCAGCAGCACGGATGGTTCGCTGGCCAATACGTCGCGCAGGATGCCGCCGAAACTTGCCGTCAGCATGCCCATGATGATCGCTACGGTCGGCGAGCCCGTCGCCGCCAGCCCCTTGGCAGCGCCCAGCACGCAATAGGCGCCAAGCCCGATGGCATCGAGCCAGATCAGCAGGCGGTAACGCGATTCGATGACGTGGGCGGTGAAATAGACGAGGATGCCGACCCCGACGCAGACCAGGATGTAGGTGGGATTCATCACCCAGAAGACTGCCCGTCCGAGGACGACGTCGCGCACGGTGCCGCCACCAAGCCCGGTGACGGCGGCCAGGAACAGGAAGCCGATGATATCGAGCTGCTTGCGTGAGGCGGCAAGCGCGCCCGTTGCTGCAAACACCGCGACGCCGGCATAATCGAGAATTTCCAACGGCGACATCGATGCTCCCCCGGGCCTCGACGCTGCTTCGCGCCGATCGGTGTCAGGGCACCTTGTCGCGGCGGCAATGTCAAGGGCGGCGCAAGCCGAAGCTGTTAGTGCCTCGCCGATAGCGTCGTTGGCCATTGCCGCGATGCCTGCCTCGGAGGGAGCCGTTCATGAAACATGCCATTGCCATTCTCGCACAGATCGCTCTCCTCCTGTCGCCACTGCCGGCGTTTTCGCAGCAGGAGTTGATCGGCGATCCCGAGACCTACGAAAAATCGCATTTCCAGAAGCAGTGCCAGACGGCGGAATTCGGCGATGGCTACATCAGCCGTATCGACATCAACAATGACGGCATCACCGACGCCGTCGTCAATGAGGGTGAACTGACCTGCGACGGCAAGAAGGGCCCGGATTGCAACGACGACGGTTGCCCCTACAATTTTTACCTGCAGGTCAAGGAAGGCGGTTATTTCATGATCGCCACCGCCCAGATCTACAGCTACGATTTCATCAAGCGTTTCGGCAACATGGTCTTCGTCATGAAGATGCATCCGCGCTATTGCGAGCGCACCGATTCGGAACCCTGCCTGATGACCGTGCGCGTGCGCGGCGCCAAGATGGTGACGATCTCGAAAAAATAAGGTTCAGCCCGGATAGAGCGCATCGGTGCGCCCTGTCAGGTAGTAGGCGAGAAGGCCGATCCATTCCCGCGTCGCCGTCGTCGTCTGCTGGGCGTTGAGCGATGGCTGGGTGAAATCGAAACCCAGTTTCACGTCGCCGCTGGTGCGATAATCCGACGGCCACGGGATCACCGGTATGCCGGCCTTGCGGAACAGCCCGATGGCGCGCGGCATATGGAAGGCCGAGGTGATCAACAGGCAGTCGCTGAGGCCATGCTCTTCCAGCAAGGCCTTGGTGTTGGCAACATTCTCGAAAGTGGTGCGGGAGGCGTCTTCCCGGACGAGCCGCGCCGGATCGACGCCGAAGGCCTGCAGGAAGCGCTCCGAAACCGCAGCATCGCCCTCGTAGCGACCGCTGAACGAGCCGTCGCCGCCGGAGACGAGGATACGCGCCTGCGGATGCACCAGCGCCAGCCGCAGCATCTCGGTAAAACGGTCGCCTGCCTGGTTGAGTTCGTATCCGCCCCGTCCCGTTGTCACCTCGGTCTCGAAGCCGCCGCCGAGTACGATCATGCAGCTTGCCGCTGCTGGCTCCTGCGGCCGTGGAAACCGTGCTTCGAGCTGCTGCAGCAGCACGGTGCCGCTGCTGGTGAACAGGGTGACGAACAGGATAAGTGCTGCCAGGAACGCCGAGAGGCCGCGCAGCTTGCGCCAGCCGAACAGGCCGGCCAGCAGGCTGAACGCGATCAGGAAAAAGCAAAGCGACAGCGGTTGGGCGACGAGCCAGAACAGTTTCGACAGAAGAAACAAATCGGGTTTCCCATGGGCAGGTTGGTAACGAGACAGGTTTCGTTACCCTATTCTGCCGGAGGGCGCCACGCTTGCCGCCCTGCTTACGGTATCGGCGCTTGGAGCATTTCCGCTTCTCTCCGAAACGCGGAAATGCTCTGTCTCCTTGTTTTAACGCAATTCCGGACGCAAAACCGCTTCACGCTTTTGCTGGAATTGCTCAGGTTGCCGGGCGGCCGAGCGCTGCCGTTTCCGGCTGCTTGCGGCGCAGGCGGATGAACAGGAAGGCGAGGACGATGCCGCCGACGATGATCGAGATCGCCAGGATCGGCCGGTAGGCGATCCAGCCGATGGCGATGACGATCGGCCCGAGGATCAGGGTGGCGACCGCTGCCATCAGCGTCGTTCCGAAGCTGACGATCGAGCCGATGAACGGGATGACATCGCCGATGACGCCGAAGATCGACAGGATGCAGGCAAAACCGACGAACATGCCGATCAGGCCGCCGACGCGGACGATCCAGGTGATGATATTGTTTTCCGTCTGCGCGGTTTCGAACATCTCGGCAGCAGTCTGCTTGCCGGCCGAACTCAGGAAGATTTCACGGCCGTTGCTGACCGTAAAGGCGGTCAGCGTATCGCCGTGCTGGCCGCCGACGAAGCTTGCCTCGGCAAGATCGACGCGCTCATAACGGATGCGCAGGTCGCCGATCACCGGCGAATTCGGGTTGTTGCCGGCGTATAGTTCACCGTTCTGCGGACGGACATTCACGCCGAGCGACGTCTGGAAGGCCGATGCCTGGTCGGCACCGAGAGGGATGCGCTTGGAAGAACCAAGCGGCGCGACGTCGCTGCCATCGAGGGTGAAGGCGCCGACGGAGGCCTTCTCGACCGTGAAGGTTTCGCCGTCCAGCGGTCGCGACGGATTCTCATGGCCGCCGGGCTGCTTGAAGTCGCTGGAATCGACCGTGTCGGTGCGCCATTCCTTCGAGTAGGTATAGGTGGTCTTGGTTTCTTCGCTGCCGCCGACGTTCTTTTCGGTCTTCGATTCGCTCTTTTCCACCCACTGGTACATCTCGACCTCGCGGACGATGCGAAGTGCGTTCTCGGCGACGATTCCATAAGTGTCGTCTTGCGGGGTGGCCAGCGGCTTGACCGGGCCGGAAATGTGCACGAGCTTGCTTTCATTGGCGCTGTCGACGCTGGCGCTGTCGACCGAGACGACCAGGCCGGCCCCTTCGACAAGGGCGCGATAGGTCTTGATCGCCCGGCCCTCGTTCCAGAACAGAAGTACCGTGGTGGCGATCACCAGGATAATGCCGAAGAAGATCCGGCCGATGGCGCCCTTGATGCGCGACAGCCAGGATGTTGTGGTGGTTTCCGTAAAGCTCATGTTCCGCCCCTCGAAACTGCGCGAAGCTCGCAACCGAGCGGGCTCGCCCTCTGTTTTCTGGTAGCAGATTCTTCTTAATGGGGCATGATCATATTGCTGTGCCGGCAGAGCATTTTTGGGACGTTGGCGCGAGGCGCATCAACGCCGCTGCTGCAGCGGCCGGTGCATGGTCTGATGCCCGAAGCGCGATTGCAGGCGTCTCGGTATCAGCCGCGACACAAGGGCGGCGGCCATGGTCAAGACGGCCACGATCCACAAGGCATCCGATTGCAGCCATTGGCCGAGCAGTGCGCCCGCGATGGCGCCAGCGATCATGCCGAGCCAGGGAATGATCTGGATCGTCCAGTCGAGGCGCCTGTCGCCCATCAGGAACCGGCCGATGCCGCGCCCGAACCGCGACAGCGCCCCGGTCACATAGGTCAGGCCGATCGCCAGGCCGCCGACCTGCTCGACGGTGGCATTGACCATGCCCATGCCGAGCACGATCATCAGGAACTGCAGAAGTGCCAGATCCGGCGCGCGCACCGTCGAGGCAACCGCCAGCACGAGGCTGACACCGGCGAGCACGGCAAAGATCGGTCGCGGCGCTGAATAGGCCACGACGACGCCGAGCGCATTGCCGGCGACGAAGGTGGCGATCGCCAGGAAAAGCGTCAGCGCATGCTGCAGGTTGCCGGTGCCGAGCGCGATGGCGGCGCGGGTCGTGTTGCCGGTCATGAAGGACACGAAGTCGCCCGACATGATCACGCCGACCGCGTCGGTCATGCCGGCGACGAAAGAAATGGTTGCCACAAGGGCAAGCCCGGTTCCCGTGCGCCGGGCCTCGATGATCCGCCTGCGTCTCTGCCGTGTCATTCCATCCATCGGCCGCCGGTTGCGGAAGAGAAAAAGCGGCCTGCCCCTTGCCCGCAAGCTTAAAGCAATTCCGATGGATGTGCGAAGCGGTTTTGCTCCCGCAATTGCGTAACGGCAAAAAGACAAGGCGTTTTCGCCATCCGGGCGAAACGGAATCGCGCACGCGGCAAAACGTTTTGGCCGGACAGCCGCTTTTGGAGGGGTGCCCGGCTTTTCCCGGCCATTGCAGGTCCGGCCATGCGTGCGGCACGCCATCGCCAAATCGTGATTAGGGGATCGGCCGACGCGGCATTACCTTTATTGCCGCAACGACAGTGAAAAGGAGACAGACGATGAAGACAGTGCTTGTAGTCGCCGCCGCCCTTGGACTATCGGCGACCGGTGCGCTTGCAGACTGCATCGGCCACACCAAGACGACGGCTTCGGCCGATGTCGACCGGATGATGACCACCGCCAGCATCGTGACGGAAAAGACGGACTTGAAGGACGAGGCCGTGATGAAGACCGGGCGGACAGCCGAAGCCGAGACCCAGTCGCCTGCCGTAATCGAGTAGAATTCCCTGCAGGTGGCCTCGGCCCGGCGGGTGAGAGAAGCACCTGCCGGGCCGGCGGTCGAACGACAATCATCTCAACGCGGGCTTCGCAGGTCGCTTTCCCTTCAGGGTGAAGGTTGACCGTTCGATGCCGAAACGCCGCCATCGACGGCGATGTTGGTGCCGGTGACGAAGCTTGCATCGTCGCTTGCCAGGAAGGCGATAACGGCCGCCACCTCCTCCGGCTCGCAGACGCGGCCGAGCGGAACGCGTTGACGGAATTTTGCCACCAGCGCCTGGTCCTCCAGCATCGTTTCCGTCATCGCCGTGCGCGTCAGGCTGGGGCAGACGGAGTTGACGCGGATGCCGCGCTTGCCGAGATCGAGCGCCAGGGCCCGCGTCAGGTTGACGACGGCGCCCTTGGCGGCATTGTAGGCGCTCATCCCCCAGTCGCCGCCCGTGCCGGAGACGGAGGCATTGTTGACGATGCAGCCCTTCGTCTTTTCCAGATGCGGGATGGCGGCACGGCAGCCGTAAAACACCCCATCGGCATCGACGCTCATCACCCGGCGCCAGCGCTCGTCGGTGATTTCATCCGGCTGGCCGGCATCGTGTACCCCGGCATTGTTGACCATGACGTCGAGCCGCCCGAAAGTCTCCACGGCGGCTGCCACCACCGCCTCGATCGACCGCGACACCGAAACATCGGCCGTTCGCACCAGCGTGCGCGCCGGGTCCAGGTCGCGCGCGATTGCCTGCAGCCGTGCTTCCTCGACATCGACCAGCACGACCGCGGCTCCTTCCGCCGAAAACCGTCGCGCCGTCGCCTCGCCCATGCCGGCACCGGCACCGGTAACGATCACCACCTTGCCTTCGAAACGTTTCATCACATCCTCCCTTGAAACGGCAGCCCTCTCCCTGGCCGCCTGGATAACTCCGGCAAAACCGCTGCGCACTTTTGCTGGAGTTGCCCTATGCAGTCAAAAGTTTACGGGACCGCGGCTGCCGGCTCGCCCCGCGGAACAGGCCGGCATAGCGTGGCGACGCGGCCAGCAACCGCAACACGACGGCGGCGAGGGCCGCGCCGGCGAACAGGTCGACGAAATAATGCCCGCCGAAGATCGGCGTGGAGAGGATCATGATGGCACAATAGGCGGCAGCGACGGCAAACAGGCCCGTCCGCCAGAAGCTGACCGCGAGAATGATACCGGCCGCTGTATGCAGGGATGGAAATGTCACCAGTCCCGGCAGGTTTCCCAGTTCCAGCATGTGGAGGCCGCCTGCGCGCAGGCGTTCCAGGTGCGAAAGGTGGTAGAGGCCGGGCGGCGAGGAAAAATTCGCGAAGACCTCGACACCGGGAAAATTGACGGCAACGGCGGCTTTTGCCGGCAGGAACAGGCCGACGGCGGTGCAGAGCGTCGCCACGGTCAGGAAGGCTTCCAGGAAATAAGCCATCCTGAGCCTGTCGCTCCTTGCCGCCAGGATAAGGAAAGCTGCCAGGCTGAGCATGTCGAGGGAGGTATAGCTGCGCTCCAGCACCCACAGGAGCACCGGCCGCGCCTGGAAAAACTCGAAATAATCCATCCAGCGCAGCGGCAGATAGGCATCGGCGGCCATCAGCAAGCCATCGGCATAAGGAAAGCCGGAACTCATGCTGACATGGTTGAAGACCCGCAGGCAGACCCATGCCAGCTGCAGAAAAACGATGCCCTGCAGCAGTGGATCGAGCGCGGTCAGCAGGCCCGGGTTTGCAGCGTTGCCGTGCAGCGCCCGGCGGGCAAGATGAAGGGCGAGAAGAGCGCTCAGGATGCCGGTGGCAGGCAGAAGCAGTTGCGCGGGCGCAAGGCCAACGGGCGACAGGGCAAGCCAGATGCCGTCGATCAATCCGATCGACGCGATCAGGCCGTAGGACCATCGGCTGGGAAACAAGCGCATGGATCACCCTCTCTTGCGGGCAAATCCTGAGCCGGAATGACTATAAGAAGTGTTAAGAAAATCCGGTTGGCCCGAGTTTTTGACCGCTGCGCCGGAGGGCGGTTGCACTGCTTGCAAGGGCATATCCGGCAAATAACAAGGCGGAATTTTTGCTTTCGAGTGCCGGGATTCATGGCGGGAGGCGAAAATTCTATTGTCCGGCGCCATATTTCCAATTGCCTGATGCTGGATTTTGCGCCAGTGTAATTTCGTAGTAGCTTAAATGTCTCAAGATCAAATATGTGAGTGAAAAGAAACGTATAGGATGTAATACGTGGATTTTTCACTTAATAATGTCTGTTTGGGAGAAGGCAAATGCGAAAATTCATCGTAGCTGCGACCATGTCAGTATTCTTTATCACCGGATTCACGCCAATGGCGGATGCATCCCCGATAAACACCGCTGGCAGCCATCGAGGCCTTGGGATTGGCAGTGACGTGGTTCCTGTCGATCATTATTACGGTCATCGCCGCAAGTACAAGAGAAAGAATTATTACCAGGAAGAACATTGCTGGTGGAAGAAAGTTCGCCGGTATGACGAATATGGCGACGTCTATTACGAGCGGATCCGCATCTGCAAATAATGGCAGCATGCCGAAAACCTGCGCCATAGCAGGCGCAGGTTTTCGCGACGTCTCAGTACACGACGAAAATCACGCATCCGTCACCGGCTTTGGCGATGCGTTCTGCCACGTGCGGTATGAGCATGGTGAGGTTGCGGAATATGATCTGCGGCCGCTTGCCGCTGCCGGCCGCGGCGGCGGCCACCTGTTCCATGATATCAGCATCGATGTAATCGAGCGAACAATCGATATCCAGGCCGCCGCCGGCAGCCGCGACTGCGATCATCGCTTCGGGAAAAAGCAGGTTCATCGCCATAATCTCAACCTTCCAGATGTTGGTAGCCGGATCGCCGTGCCGGTAGAGCCTTGTCCGTCTGCATAGACTGGGACTCTATTCGATTTTTCTGCGTCAGATGTTCCGGCCGTGACAACCGGCGCTCCGCCGGCCATGCTCTATTTGCTTGTCTTTTGCCGCATTGTCCGATGCCGAAGCGATGCCGCTTCGGCTGGAAATGCTTGGCGATCGGCATGTTGCCCAACCGGAGACGCCTGGTGCCTGATCGTCGACACATGCCACAGCGAACCCCGCTGCAACAGAAACTGCTGGACAGGGCTCTGGCCGCCGTCGAGACGGAACGCGCGAAAATGCTGGAGCCGCTGCACGGCGTGTTGCGCGAGCGCGCCTCCGGATACGCATACACGTGCGACGCGGCGACGGAAGATGCGGTCGGCCGGGCCATCGAGCCGATGCTGCCGAATTGGGGCGGCACCGTCGTTGGGACAATCGCACTCCCTGACGATCCGGCGGCAATTGCCGATGCGCTGATAAGGCTCGCGCATCCGCATGGCGCAGATGGCAACGTCGTTCTCTGGTTCGAAGCGACGCTGCACAGCCAAAGCGCCCTGGTCGCGTTCGAGGATTGCCGTTACGGCGTCTTTACCGGCACGCTTGCCGATCTCGCGCATGTCGTTGGCCATATCAAGGGCATACCGGGCTCTCCGGTCGGCTGGTCGCGATTGGCATTGGTTGCTGACGATCACCGCTGGATGATCTGGATCGAAGCAAACCTGGCGACGCATTGTACCCCTGCCGCCAAGAAGTGAGGCATGCCGGGTCTTCGGTCAGGACCGTGTGATTTTCGGCAGGCGGCCCGTCACACAACCACCATCTGCTTTACGGCAGTTTGGTCTCATGTTAATATTAGCGATCCGTTAATAACGGGACGCAGGCATCTCAGGTAACCCAACGCGCCGACCACCGGTTACATTGCCTTCAGCCTCTGGCCAGCACGAAGCCTTCCTAAAAACAATCAGGGGCGGGTGTTGCCCGCCATGGGGGATTTCCATGCCGACCTATACGATCAAAGCACTTGACGCCATCAAACCGGAAGGCGACGACGGCGTTACCCTGTTCCGTTTCACGATCACCCGAGCCGGGGCGCTGAACCCCGATGCGGAGTTCGAGCGTGTCCACCTGAAACTCGACACGCCGGATATTGACGGCTTCGACGGGTTCTCCTTCGACCCGTCGCAAGGCCGCGTCTTCGGCCGGGACGACACCCGGCTGGGCGTGGTGTTCAATCCCGGCGAGACGGAGAAAACCATCTCGGTTGCCGTCCGCGGTGACCGTCTTGTCGAAAACGACGAACTCATCCGCCTGACCCTGACCTCCTGGGGGCAGATCAACGCCACCGAAAGTTCGGTGACGGCGCGGGGCATAGACGGCTCGGCGGTGTCGACGGTGAAAAACGACGATCTTGCTGCAAACCATGTCGCCGATCAGTTTCACGTCAATCTCGTGTTGAAGGATGGCGTCATCGACAATTTCGAACGGACCTTCATCCTCAACCCGCCCTCGGAAGCCGACCTGGACAATCAGCTGCTCGACTGGATCATCGAGGATCTGTTTGCATCCTCTCATGATGGCGAGTTCGACGGGGCCGAGCTTCTGGCGATGGACCAGGTTTTCCTCGGCAAGGGGATCGACGGAACATACATACCGGCACGCGACGCGGAGATCGAGGCGGCCGGTCCCTTCGATCCCGCCGCGGAAGTGGCCTTCGCGACGGCGCTGACACAGGTCTTCGCCGAGTTGCCGAACGGTCCGAGCGCCGCTGATTTCGTCCGTGACATCCTGCTTGGCGGCGGTGACATCAGCTTTGCAGGCAACGGCACCATCGAGGTGGCCGGACAATCGGTGAAAATAGCGACCAATTTTGCGGCAGGACAATTCGATTCCATCCGCCCGGGATCGGATCTTCTCACATTTGCGAACGGACAGCGGATCTATGTCGACGCCGACCAGATCGCATTCAACAACGGCGTGTTGCGGCTGGATGTCCAGGGCGGCGAGATAGCCGGCAGTTCCTACCGGATCTACCAGGCGGCCTTCGACCGGACGCCCGACATTCCCGGCCTGAAATTCTGGATCAACAAGATGGATGCAGGCATGTCGCTGCTCGACGTGTCGAAAAACTTCATCGTCTCGGCGGAATTCGTCGAAATATACGGGTCGAATTCGACGAATGCCCAGTTTGTGGCACGACTCTACCAGAACGTTCTCGGCAGAGAAGGCGAAGCAGCCGGCATCACCTTCTGGACCGGCCAGCTCGACACCGGCGCCTCCGACCGCGCCCGCGTCCTGTTCGGCTTCTCGGAAAGCGCAGAAAACATCACCGGCGTCTCGCCCCAGATCGACGACGGGATTTTCCTGACGTAAGTCTGCTGTCGAATACATCGGCGACAATACCGGACAACGCTGCCTTGGCCACGATCACGGCAGCGTTTCCGGTTCGTCAGGTGCGCGCGGCTTTTGCCATGGTAGACAGATTTACGGGCCCGCAGCCGTAATGACTGCCTGATAAGCAACATCACGCCTTCCCAACTCAACAAACCGTTGGAGGATCTTTAAAGACAGCGCGTACGTAAATGTTGCAATCTCAAACGGCATCGTGTTCGAGTGCTTGACGCCGCTAAAGCCAAACAGGTTTCGGCTATCAAATGAGTACGGAAGCGAAACGTTGCCATGAAAAATTGCATTTCGGTATTTATAGAGTTCGCGAAATTTACTGACAATGTTGTCTTGGTTTTCGTCTAGTAAAGCACGCAGTCGAAACTCCAAAACTCCGATGTTTGCTTTTTCTGAGTTTGTGGAAAGCATTGCCTCAATTGCAGACAGGGACCACATAAACGTAACCAAGGGATCCTGTGAGGATCTAAAGCTTTGAGAAATGTAGCTTAAGCCCTTCATGAATTGCGACTTTGGTTCGCCCGCGATCTCTTGCGGCTTGGCCCAAAGAAAGTCAAACACGGTCCTCGGAGCTAGCTTCCGCAGCGCAACGTCGGACGCGAAAGCTCCACGGGGGCCAAGGCTCATTTTGAAGCCTTCTGAAGTCGCCGTGTCACCCCCGTTGAGAGAGACAATCCGATGGGTCGAGACGCCCAGCGGGTCCGCCAGATGTGCTGCCACCAGTATCGAATATGCCTTTAGCTCAAAATCCCGAACTAATTCGCCACGGAAAATCGTACCTTTGGAGCGGCGGAAAACCTGTTCGATATTGATTTCTTTGGGGCGCTCGCTCGCCTTGATTTTCGCGGCTATAAGCTCGCGAGTTCGCTCCAAGTAGGTCGCAACGAGTTTGCGATCTAACGTAATTTGGAAGGCGAGTATCCTGGATGTGTCGGTTATCGTGTCGATGTTTGGAGCGAGCTTGATAAGGCCGCTGCCATTGCGCTGCTCAATCTTGATGACCGAATGGGGCGCATGTTCCATACTGAGGTGCCCACTCATGCTGATAACCGGACTCCAATCGGAAAGATCCTCTTGGTTTCCAAAAATCTTTTGCGATAACGCAATCAACTCAAATTTTTCGTTCAGCAGGGTCTTCATCGTTCCAAGGCGAACCAGCGATTGAGAAAATTTGGCCAGAAATGTTTATAGGATTTGGCGAGAGACTCTCGCAAAATAGATTTCAAAGTCTTGTTAAATTTATCAAATCTGTACGTCTGGAAAGATTTGGTGGAGCTAAGCGGGATCGAACCGCTGACCTCTTGCATGCCATGCAAGCGCTCTCCCAGCTGAGCTATAGCCCCATCTCTTGGGTCCGGCGAACCGGGTCCGGGAAGTCCGAAGGCGCTGTGTCCGTCGGGGTGGCGGCTTATTACTTCTGCTTTTCGCAGAGTGCAAGCCCAAAAAACGATGCCCGGCGATTTTTTGTTCGCCGGGCACAATCAAATGCTTAAACGTCGTCGTCGTCGCCGGTCACGCCGATGATGCCGCTGACGTCATCTTCGTCTTCGTCTTCGTCGGCTTCCAGGAAGGTATCGTCGTCATCGTCGCCGATATCGACATCGTCATCGCCCATGTCGGGCAGGTCGTCGCCGCCGGCTGAATCGTCGCCGTCTTCCAGCGAAACCAGTTCGACTTCCGTGCTTTCGGTATCGACTTCCGCGACCTCCTCGTCTTCGGCCTTCTCCATGATGGCGGCCACGGAGGTTTCCTCGAAGTAGGACAACGGCCAGGATTTGCCGGTGTAGGGAGAAACGATCGGATCCCGGTTCAGGTCGTAAAACTTCTTGCCGGTATCCGGATCGGTGCGTTTGGTTCCAAGTTCCGCTTTTGCCACTGTCAATGCCTCGTGAGAATGGCCGAATGAAAGATTCGGCAAATGCCGTTACAACCGGCGTTTTAGGGGAATTTATCAGCCGGTCCCCTTAATCGTTGCGGCTTCTCATGTCAAAGCAAACTTTATGCCGCCTTCGCCTGCTTTTCTGGGGCGGGGCGGATGACCGCACCGGGAGTTTGTGTTAACGACCCCGCCGAACCCGCCGCCCGACCGCCAGAGGTCAGGGGACTGTGCGGAAGAATGAAGCGCTTTGCAAAGGATTTTTCCATGTCGCATGGGGCCGCCGCTAAACCTGCCACCGCACGCCGTTCGTCCAACCTCTCCGGCACAGCCCGCATTCCCGGCGACAAGTCGATTTCGCACCGTTCCTTCATGTTCGGCGGCCTGGCCTCCGGCGAAACGCGCATCACCGGCCTGCTTGAGGGCGAAGACGTCATCAACACCGGCAAGGCGATGCAGGCGATGGGCGCCAAGATCCGCAAGGACGGCGACGTCTGGATCATCAACGGCACCGGCAACGGCGCGCTGCTGGCACCGGAAGCACCGCTCGATTTCGGCAATGCCGGCACCGGCTGCCGCCTGACAATGGGCCTCGTCGGCGTCTATGATTTCGACAGCACCTTCATCGGCGACGCCTCACTGACCAAGCGACCGATGGGCCGCGTGCTCGATCCGCTCAAGCAGATGGGTGTGCAGGTAAAGTCTGCCGAAGGCGGTCGCCTGCCGGTGACGCTGCATGGCCCGGCAACGCCGGCGCCGATCACCTACCGCGTGCCGATGGCGTCTGCCCAGGTGAAGTCGGCGGTGCTGCTCGCCGGTCTCAACACGCCCGGCATCACCACGGTGATCGAGCCGATCATGACCCGCGACCATACGGAAAAGATGCTGCAGGGTTTTGGCGCCAACCTGACGGTCGAGACCGACGGCGAGGGCGTGCGCACCATCCGTCTTGAAGGTCGCGGCAAGCTCACCGGCCAGACGATCGACGTTCCGGGCGACCCGTCCTCCACCGCCTTCCCGCTGGTGGCGGCCCTGCTGGTGCCCGGCTCCGACATTACCATCCTCAACGTGCTGATGAACCCGACGCGCACCGGCCTGATCCTGACGCTGCAGGAAATGGGCGCCAATATCGAGATCCTCAATCCGCGGCTTGCCGGCGGTGAGGATGTCGCCGATCTTCGTGTGCGCTCCTCGGAGCTCAAGGGTGTGACGGTTTCGGAAGACCGGGCGCCGTCGATGATCGACGAATATCCGGTGCTGGCCGTGGCCGCCTCCTTTGCCGAGGGCGCGACCGTGATGAACGGCCTCGAGGAGCTGCGGGTGAAGGAATCGGATCGCCTCTCTGCCGTCGCCAACGGTTTGAAGCTCAACGGCGTCGATTGCGACGAGGGCGAAAGCTCGCTGGTCGTGCGTGGCGTGCCCGGCGGCAAGGGCCTCGGCAATGCTTCGGGAGCGGCCGTCGCCACCCATCTCGACCATCGCATCGCCATGAGTTTTCTGATCATGGGGCTTGCATCCGAACATCCGGTAACGGTGGACGACGCAACGATGATTGCCACCAGCTTCCCGGAATTCATGGACCTGATGGCGCGACTGGGCGCAAAGATCGAGCTGCACGAAGGCGGAGCCGCTTGACCACGGTCATCGCCATCGACGGCCCGGCAGCGGCCGGCAAGGGCACGCTGTCGCGGCGGATTGCCGAGGCTTACGGGTTTCACCACCTCGATACCGGCCTGACGTATCGCGCCACGGCCAAGGCGCTGGTCGATGCCGGCCTGCCGCTCGACGACGAGCCGGTGGCGGCAAAAGTGGCGGAAACCCTTGAATTGGCCGGGCTGGAGCGCGATATCCTGTCGCAACACGCGATCGGCGAGGCCGCTTCGAAGATTGCGGTGATGTCGTCGGTTCGCAAGGCTTTGGTGGAGGCGCAGCGCGCCTTCTCGAAAAAGGCGCCGGGAACGGTGCTCGATGGCCGCGATATCGGTACGGTCGTCTGCCCGGATGCGCTGGTGAAGCTTTACGTCACGGCGTCGCCGGAGGTTCGGGCAAGGCGGCGTTACGACGAGATCGTCGGCAAGGGTGGTGCGGCCGATTACGCGGCAATCTTCGCCGATGTGAAGCAGCGTGACGAACGCGACATGGGGCGCGCCGACAGCCCTTTGAAACCGGCTGAAGACGCGCACTTGCTTGATACGTCGGAAATGAGTATAGAGGCCGCGTTTCAGGCGGCGAAATCGATCATCGACGCGGCCCTGAGCCAGAATGCCTAAAAGTTATCGGGTTTGCGTGCTTTCGCACGAGGCCTGTTAGTTTTGACAAAAGCCTGAAATTCCGTCCATGCGCCGGATAGCCTCTGATGGAGGCGGACTGGGTTCAGGCCTGTTCAACACCAGCCACCGGCGCGCCGTGTCCGTAACCGGGCACACCAGGAGATTTTATGTCTGTAGCTACTCCCTCTCGTGAGGATTTCGCAGCCCTTCTCGAAGAGTCCTTTGCCAAGAACGATCTGGCTGAAGGCTACGTAACCAAGGGTATCATCACGGCTATCGAGAAGGACGTCGCCATCGTCGACGTCGGCCTCAAGGTCGAAGGCCGCATCGCTCTGAAGGAATTCGGCGCCAAGGCCAAGGACGGCACGCTGAAGGTCGGCGACGAAGTTGAAGTCTACGTCGAGCGCATCGAAAACGCCCTGGGCGAAGCCGTTCTGTCGCGCGACAAGGCTCGCCGCGAAGAAAGCTGGACCCGTCTCGAAGTCAAGTTCGAAGCCGGCGAGCGCGTCGAAGGCGTCATCTTCAACCAGGTCAAGGGTGGTTTCACCGTCGATCTCGACGGCGCTGTCGCCTTCCTGCCGCGTTCGCAGGTCGACATCCGTCCGATCCGCGACGTTACGCCGCTCATGCACATTCCGCAGCCCTTCGAAATCCTCAAGATGGACAAGCGTCGCGGCAACATCGTCGTTTCGCGCCGTACGGTTCTTGAAGAGTCGCGCGCCGAGCAGCGTTCTGAAATCGTTCAGAACCTTGAAGAAGGCCAGGTTGTTGACGGCGTCGTCAAGAACATCACCGATTACGGTGCGTTCGTTGACCTCGGCGGCATCGACGGCCTGCTGCACGTCACCGACATGGCATGGCGCCGCGTCAACCATCCGTCGGAGATCCTGAACATCGGCCAGTCGGTCAAGGTTCAGATCATCCGCATCAACCAGGAAACCCACCGCATCTCGCTCGGCATGAAGCAGCTCGAGAGCGACCCGTGGGATGGCATCTCGGCCAAGTATCCGGAAGGCAAGAAGATTTCCGGTACCGTCACGAACATCACCGACTACGGTGCGTTCGTCGAGCTGGAGCCGGGCATCGAAGGCCTGATCCACATCTCGGAAATGTCCTGGACCAAGAAGAACGTACACCCCGGCAAGATCCTGTCCACGAGCCAGGAAGTCGACGTTGTCGTTCTCGAAGTCGATCCGTCCAAGCGTCGTATCTCGCTCGGCCTCAAGCAGACGCTCGAGAACCCGTGGCAGGCATTCGCGCACAGCCATCCGGCTGGCACGGAAGTTGAAGGCGAAGTCAAGAACAAGACCGAATTCGGCCTGTTCATCGGCCTCGACGGCGACGTGGACGGCATGGTGCACCTCTCCGACCTCGACTGGAACCGTCCGGGCGAACAGGTCATCGAAGAGTTCAACAAGGGTGACGTCGTTCGCGCCGTCGTTCTCGATGTTGACGTCGACAAGGAGCGCATCTCGCTCGGCATCAAGCAGCTCGGCAAGGATGCTGTCGGTGAAGCCGCCGCTTCCGGCGAACTGCGCAAGAACGCCGTCGTTTCGGCTGAAGTCATCGCTGTCAACGACGGTGGCATCGAAGTGCGTCTCGTCAACCACGAAGACATCACCTCGTTCATCCGCCGTTCGGACCTGTCGCGTGATCGCGACGAGCAGCGTCCGGAGCGTTTCTCGGTCGGTCAGACCGTCGATGCACGCGTGACCAACTTCTCGAAGAAGGATCGCAAGATCACTCTGTCGATCAAGGCACTGGAAATTGCCGAAGAGAAGGAAGCCGTTGCTCAGTTCGGTTCGTCCGACTCTGGCGCATCGCTCGGCGACATCCTCGGCGCGGCTCTGAAGAACCGCAACGCCGAATAATCATCGGCGGCCAAGGCCTCAAGACAATAAGAAAACCCGCCGGAAGCGATCTTCCGGCGGGTTTTTTCATGGCGTTTTACCTGTCGGGCTGTGGGAGGCCAGCCTCAGGACCAGCCTGCCATGCGCTGGTAGAGGTCATGGGCGCGTTCGGCATCGTCGTCATTGTCGGCGAGTGGCGAAAGTTCGTCCGTCTCCTCGTGGGAAAGCAGTTCGTCGTCCTGTCCGGCCTGCCGGTCTTCGTCGTTCTGCCGGCTGTCGTCCTCTTCGGTGTCTTCGTCATCTTCGCGTCGGCGCGCTTCCTCGACGTCGTCCGAAAGCAGTTCCTGCGCCGACGGATATCCGACGAGCGGGTAGGGGACGCCGTCGCGGGCGGCGAGCGCCAGCTGCATGAGCACCTGCTTTTCGATCAGGGTCGGTGCGGCCTTGGCGGTCGCGCCGTCAGCCGTCGCCGTGTGGCGCTCGCCCCGCGCTGCCTCGGCCTCGGCTTCGGGTTCCGAAGCGGCAGCGCTCAGGGACGGCATTGTGGGTTCGGTCGTTTCGCCGGCCGGCGCTTTCGCGGCGCTGGATGAGAAACGGATCGCCGCCATCTCGATTTCCGCCTCCGAAAGGGAAAGCGGCACGGACATCTCGTCCAGCGGCAGCTGTCCTTCGGGCGTGGTCAGTTCCGTCCAGCCCTTGAGGACATAGAGGGTGGGATGGTAGTCGCCTTCGCGGATCGGATTGGGCGTAAAGACGCTGCGCAGCGCAGCGGCATCGAGCTTGGCGGCCGTCGCCTGCTGGCGGACGGCTGTCTGGCCGTGCGCGGCGGTGTCTTCGGTCTCCATTTGCTCGAAAGCCTGAGCCGGGCGCTCTGCCGTGGTGTCGGCGGTGCGTTTCGCCAATGTTTCGGTGCGCGCCGGCAGGGAGGGCTGCGAGTCGAAATCGAACTCGGTCAATTCCTCCTGGACGGTTTCGAAACCGGAGGCGATGTCGAGCAGTGCCGCCCGCGAGGCTTCCTCGCGCAGTTGCGCCGTCGCCTTGGCCTGGATGGTGGCATCGTTGCTTTCCCCCTGCTGGAACGCCTTTTTCAGCATATCCTGGAGGGTGCGGGCATCCGGAGTTTTCTCCGACATCTCGGGGGAAGGGCCGGCCTGGGTTTCCGGTTCTGCCTCGAGCAGATATTGCTCCGGAAATTCACGTCGCATGGATGTTTCCCCTTCCTGTGTTTCGTCGGTCGGCGTTTCTGCAGCAGATGCCTGGTTTGTCGTTGTCTGGTGGTCCGGGGCGGCATCGCCGGTTTCGGTCGTGTCTTCGGCGGCCGCGGAGGCAGGCGTGGCGGTGTTGCCGCTGCCGGCGGCCGGTGTCTTTTCCGCTTCCAGCTGCTGGGCCTGCGGTGTTTCGGCCTCTTCGTGCTGCCGGTAGGAGGTCACCACGGATTTGGCGGCGAGATCGCGCTCGACGTTGCGGGCCGTTTCCAGGTAGGCGGCGATGCGGGCGGCTTCCGGGCCGGTGGGGTTTTCGAAGGCTGCCAGCAGGAAGCGCAATTTCAGACCCTGGATCGCCAGGTTGAGCTGCCGTTCCACCTCCATCCGCTGCGCCGGCGTCAGCTTGCGGATCACCTCGCTGAGGCGCTGGATGTAGTCGACGCTGCTTTCACCGTCCTTGCGCGGCATGCCGATGGTCTCGCCGACGATATCGGCCAGCATTGCCAGGTGATCGGTCATGCGGTCGCGACCGGCGAGAAGCAGGACGCTCAGCTTGCCGGCGGCATTGGAATTCGGGTCGCGATCTCCGCCGGCGAAATGCACCTTGTATGCGGAGACGGACACGGTCTGACCCGACGTGTTCAGGCTTGCCTGGTTCTGGTACTGTGAATTCGAATTTGACGACGAGCGAAGCGGAGGCAGCATGGTGACTCCTTCAGGTATCGATGGCGATGGAAAGCAGGGGTTCAACAAGGCCGCTCATGCGGTCCGCGGCATCCCATCGCGAGCTTTGAAAGCTGCGTGGCGCTTCATAGCGCCTGCGAATGCTCCTTTATTAACCCTTAATTTATCCTCCAATGGTTAATAAAACGCTAATGGCGATGCCAAGTGCCGGAGATTGCTATAGATACCATCGGCGTGCCGCATCATGCTGCCCGCAGCCCGCATCAACCCTGCCTGCCGGAACCCGTCATGAGCCTCGCCAATCCCATCCTCAACACCGACAGCTACAAGCTCAGCCATTACCTGCAGTACCCCGCTGATACCCGGGCGATCTCCTCCTACATCGAGGCGCGCGGCCTGTCGCAACGGCCCGAGGTGGTGTTTTTCGGGCTGCAGATGTTCCTGAAGGAGTATCTCGCCCGACCGGTGACGAAGATGGACATCCTGGAGGCGGCCGAGATCTCCGTCGCCCATGGCCTGCCATTCAACCGGGAAGGCTGGCTGGGCATCGTCGAACGGCATGGCGGCCATATGCCGGTGGCGATCGAGGCGTTGGCGGAAGGAACCGTCGTGCGGCGCGGCGTGCCGGTGCTGCAGATCGTCAATACCGATCCGGACTTCGCCTGGGTGACCTCCTACCTGGAAACGGCGCTGTTGCGCGCCGTCTGGTATCCGTCTTCCGTCGCCAGCAACGCCCGCAAGTTGAAGGACATCCTCATGCCCTTCCTGGAGCGCACCTGCGAGGATCCGGCGGCGATGCTGCCGTCACGGCTGCATGATTTCGGCTCGCGGGCGGCAACCAGCCATGAACAGGCAGGCCTCGGCGGCGCGGCGCATCTCGTGCAGTTTGCGACGACCGATACGCTGGTCGGCATCCTCTACGCCCGCAAATATTACGGCGCGCGCATGGCCGGCACGTCGTTTCCGGCGGCCGAACATGCGACGATGACCTCCTGGGGCCAGCCCCGCGAGGCGGAAGCCTATGCCAACATGATCGAAAAATTCGGGACCGGAACCTATTCGGTGGTCTCCGACAGCTACGATATCAACAATGCCGTGGCGGAGATCTGGGGCAAACAGCTGATCGACAGGGTGCGCGCCGCCGGCGGCACGCTGATCGTCCGCCCCGACAGCGGCGATCCGATCGATACCCCGGTCCGGGTGGTCGCCCAGCTGGCTTACGCTTTCGGCACCCATCTCAATGCCAAGGGTTTCAAGGTCATCAACGACAATGTTCGTGTGCTGCAGGGCGACGGCGTTTCGGGGCAGGATATCACCATGGTGCTCGGACGCATGGAAGCGGCGGGTTTTTCCGCCGAAAACATCCTGTTCGGCATGGGCTCGGGCCTGATGCAGAAGGTGACGCGCGACAGCTATTCGTTCACGATGAAGGCCAGCGCCCGCCAGGATGCCACCGGCCATTGGCACGATGTCGCCAAGCGCCCGGCGACGATGCACGAGAAGGCGTCGAAGAGCGGCCGCCTTGCCGTCACGAACCAGCTCGGCGATCTCGCCGGCATCCGGCTCGACGAGCTGGGACGCCAGCCCAACAGCCTGATCCCCGTCTGGAAGAACGGCGAATTGCTCGTCGACCAGTCGTTCGACGATATTCGACGCCGCGCCGCAGAGGCCTGAAACAGATCCGGCAGGGCGCGGAGCGCGCTTCTGCCGGCGTTTCTTCAGAGAATTTCCGCCTTTCTCTGAAACGCGAAAACGCTCTATCTCATTGTTTCTAAGCAATTCCAGCAAAACCGCTACGCACTTTTGCTGGAATTGCTCTAGGCCAGCGGTTCAGGGGGAAAGGTTGCGAAACAGCCGGTAGAGGCCGGTTTCGTCGGAGTTGACGGCGGTGAGATGGCCGGTTTCCGATTGAAACTCGTCCATGTTCTCGCGCTGGAATGCATCGAGCCATGTTCCCTTGACGCTCTTTGCCGATGGCGCCGCCATGCCGTGCATGCCGCCAGGGGTATCGTAGGGATTGTCATTGAAGGACGGTTCGGCCGCGTGGGGATCGAACGCGCTTGCTGTTTCGGGATCGAGCAGAGCCGCAAACATGTCGGCATGCTCGCCCAGGTCCAGGGAGGATGAGGTAAAACCCTCGGAGCCCTGAACCGCCGGGAAAACACTTCCCATTCCTACTCCTACTCACAACACACACTGGTAGCGCACGGGCGGGTCTCTTGCGGTGGTCCGCTCCCGATCCGGCGGTGCCTATGAAACGCCAAAATGCTTAATAACCGCGTAAAAGCCGCAAAAATTATGCGGCTTCTTTTTGCTTCTTGAGGATCTCGTAGATGCCGATCTCGTCGACGGAAACGGCGACGATGTCGTTGGCGGCCTCGGCCGCCGCCTGCATGGCTGCCTCCGGCGTGTGTTCGACGACGATGGCGATCTGTTCATCGCGCGAAAGCGTGGCCGGGTCGCCGTCGTCGACGGCGGAGGGTTCCTCGGCGGTTTCCGTCTCGTTGCCGTCTTCGCTCTGTTCGATCGCCTCGGCGCTGGCGGCGAGCGCCTGGATGACCTCGGTGGCATCGGCCGCCGGATCGGTTTCTCCGGATCCTGCCGTGGCCTCATTGCTCTCGCTGATCGCGTCCTGCGCCTTCTTGACGTCCTCAACCTTCTCGAAGACCTCCTGTGCCTTGATATCGGCTTCGCGTTCCTGGCGGGTTTCTTCGTCCTCGACCTGCGTCGGGTCGTTTTCCGTCCGCTCGACCTTCAGTTCGGCAACGGTTTTCGGATCGGCGACATCTTCGAGGCGCTGGATGGCCTTGGCGATATCCTTGGTCAGGGTCTTGTCCTGAGCGGCCTGGTCGTCGAAGGCCTTGGTCACCGCCTGTGCCGACTCGCCCCAGGGCCGGCGAATCGCTTCGATCATCTGCGCGGCGGATATGCCGAGTTCGGTCAGGCCCGACTGCTTTTCCACATCCTCGACGGTATTGGCGAGCGTCTGGCGGTAATCCGTCAGGGCTTTTACCACATCTTCGTAGAATGTTTCACTGCTGGTGCTGACGCCGGCAGCCGAAACGATGCGGGCCGCATAAAGCGTCATCGAGCTCGGCTCCTCTCCTTCCGGAAAGGTGTTGTTCAACACCGCCTTGAGATCTTCGGTCGAGACCTTGAGGGTCTTCAGGCCGATCGGAATGGCTGAGCCATCGGAATAGTTCTTCGCCGCAGTTCCGACCATGGTCAGGGCGTCCTGAAGCCGGTCGGCAAAATCGGTAGCGCTCTCGCCATCGGCCTGGGCAACGCCGAGCACGTCGGAGAAGCGCGAGATCAGCTCGGCCATGCGGTTCTGGTCGTTCTGCAGCGCGCCGAAGAAATGCTCGTTGATCTTGGCATTCGCGGACTGCTGGGCTTCGTCCGACTTGATCTTCGCTTTGAGAAGATCGTCGTCCTTGGTATCCTTCTTGCCCTTGGTCTTTTCTTCCTCCTCGGTGCGCCGCTCCTCGATCTGCTCGAGCATGTTGCGCATGAAGCCGGTCAGAAAATCGCCGCTGGCCTGTTGGGTGGGGAGCAGCACGAAAAACCTCCGAGAATATTTCCTCTGAAATATGCACGAAAATAGGTCGCGATGCTTAATGTCGCGTTAATAGACAATCCCAAGATGTATGAATACCGGCTGGTCTCAGCTGTGCGCGAAAATATCCGTTTCTTCCCAGCCGAGCAGGTCGAGCTTGGAACGGGTCGGCAGGAAAGCGAAGCAGGCGTCCGCATGATCCTTGCGTCCGTCGCGGACCAGCCGCTCCGTCAGCTTGTCGCGCAGCGCATGCAGGTGCAGCACGTCCGAGGCGGCATATTCGAGCTGCGCCTGCGACAGCGTCGCGGCGGCCCAATCGGAGGATTGCTGCGCCTTGGAGATGTCGACTTCGAGCATTTCCTTGAGATTGTCCTTCAGCCCATGTCGGTCGGTATAGGTGCGCACCAGCCGCGAGGCGATCTTGGTGCAGAACACCGGTGTCGTCGTCACGCCGAAGGTATGGAAAAGCACGGCAATGTCGAAGCGGCCGAAGTGGAAGATTTTCTGATGCGTCGGATCGGCGAGCAGGCCGACGAGGTTCGGCGCTTGCGTCTGGCCGGCGGCGATGCGGATGACGTCGGCGGTTCCATCCCCCGGTGAAAGCTGCACCACGCATAGCCGGTCGCGGCGCGGCACGAGGCCGAGCGTTTCCGTATCGATGGCGACGTCGCCGGTGTAGCGGGCGGCATCGGCGGCGGAAATATCGCCTTCGTGGTAGCGGATGGTGGCGGCCATGGGAAACTCCGAACTCTGCTGGTCAACGGAAGCTGGCTATAGCCCAAACGGCCGGTGTGCGAAACGGCTTTCGAATAGCGGCACCGCCGTCGGGCGGTTCATTCCTCCGCGGTGCGGGCGTTCGCCAGTGCGTAGAG
Source organism: Rhizobium sp. LjRoot30 (assembly GCF_964253915.1). NCBI lineage: Bacteria > Pseudomonadati > Pseudomonadota > Alphaproteobacteria > Hyphomicrobiales > Rhizobiaceae > Rhizobium > Rhizobium sp. LjRoot30. The sequence continues at coordinate 85,858 of NZ_CAXUSG020000001.1, forward strand.
GGCCCGGGATCGCTCCAGATGTTTCAGCACGGCCTGTTCGGCGCCGTCGGCGTCGTTTTGCGCCAGGCAATGGATGATCTCCTCGTGTTCGGCCAGCGTGAACTTTTCCTTGCCGGTCCAGATCAGCATCTCGGTGTGGTATTCCTTCAGCCAGGCGAGCATGGACTCGCTGACGGCGGTGAAGATCGGATTGCCGGAAATTTCGGCGATGCGGGTGTGGAACGCCATGTCGGCGGCGATGAAAGCTTCGGCCTGACCGAGCGACGAGCGCTGCCGCTCCAGGATGACACGCAGATCGGCGATGTCCTGCGGCGAAGCCTTTTCGGCGGCCACCCGCGCCATGCCGCGCTCGAAGAAGATGCGGGCATTCTTCAGGTGTTCCAGCGTGTCGGAGGATTTCGACAGCATGATCTTGGCGGTGAGATCCACTTGCCGGAACAAAGACTTGGCCGTCAACTCCAGCACCTTGGCGCGCTCGCCATGGGAAATCGCCACCAGGCCCATGTTGGCGAGCGACTGCATTGCCTCACGGATCGCCGGGCGACCGACGCCAAAACGTTCCATCAACTCGCGCTCGGACGGCATCTCGTCACCGGGCTTCAACTCGCCGGACGTAATCAAACGTTCGAGGCGGTCGAAGACCTCGTCGGACAGTTTGCGGCGGACGATGGGTTCGGATCGCGGGCTCATGGTCGGTCTCGGTTTGGCACGCTTCATGGTTAGGCGGGATCGATGCGGTTGGAAAGCGGGAAATGCCGTTATCGCCTTGTCACCAGCCACGGAATTCAATCGATTATTGATATACTCATTATACCAGTTATCGAGGCTGCGCCAGTGAAAGATGCGGAAGCCCGGCAGCATGAACCGATGCAGGCGAAACAGTCAGGAATAGAAAAACCCCGGAGGCTGCGCTCCGGGGTTTTCGTCTTGTCGGCTAACCGGCTTACTTGTCGATTTCAGCCTTCAGCTTGTTGACGTCGTCGGTGGTCATCTCGCCGACCGTCTTGACCTCGCCGTCCGTCACCTTCCACAGGCGGAACGGGCCGGTGATATCGCCGTACTTGTCGAAGGAAACAGGGCCGATGACGCCTTCATACTTGATCGGCTTGCCGTCCTTGATCAGGCCGAGCGCTTTGGCGAACTCTTCCTTGCCGGCGAAGATCGGCTCGCCCGCGGGATCGACGACCTTGTAGATCGCGTCGCGGATCGCTGCCGGATCCTCCGAACCGGCTGCGGCGATGGCAAGCGCGACGATGGCGCCGGCATCGTAGGAACGGTCGGCCGCCGGGTTCGACGGTCCGATGTTCGAGAAGGCCTTGTAGTTGGCGTTGAAATATTCGGTCGATTTCGTCGGGCTGGTGCCCGAGGAGGTGCCATAGGCTTCGTTGAGATATTCGGCGCCGACGGCGGAGATGAAGTCGGCGCTGTTCATGCCGTCATTGAGCAGGAATTTCTGCACGCCGCCCTGCGAGATCCAGGCGCGGGCAATGGTGGCGCCATCGACCGGATAGCTGATCAGGTAGAGGCCGTCGGGGCCGCCTTCCATCGCCTTGGTGACTTCCGACTGGTAGCTCGACTGCTTTTCGTTGTAGGGCGTGACCGAGACGATCTCGCCGCCCAGCGCCTTGTAGGCGCGGGAGAATTCCGAGACCATGTTGACGCCGAAGTCGTTGTTGACGTGGATGACGGCGAGCTTCTTGAAGCCTTGGTCAAGGGCGTATTTCGCCGCCGCAACACCCTGCAGCGCATCCGAGGTGATGGTGCGGAAGAAGACGCCGTTGGTCTTGCCGTCGCGGCCGAGTGCGGTCAGCGTCGGCGAAGACGAAGCAGGCGACACCTGCACCACCTTGGCCGGGCCGGTGACCGAGGTCAGGATCGGGATCGATACCGACGAGATGATGCCGCCGATGACCACCGGCACCTTGCCGACCTGCACCAGCTGCGTTGCCGCATCGACGGCGACGTTGCCCTGGCTCTGGCTGTCGCGGGTATCGGTGACGAGATCGCAGCCGCGCACGCCGCCGGCCTCGTTGATGTCGCGGAAGGCCATTTCCACCGACTTGGCGCCGGCCTGGCCATACTCGCCGGCAGGGCCGGTCAGTTCCATGACGAGGCCGACGGTGATCTTGCAATCGGCGGCCTGGACGACACCGGCGGCGGCGAGCATCGCCAGGCCGGTGGAGAGAGAAAGAAGTGTCTTTTTCATGCGGGTTCCCCTTATTTTAACACTCAGAGTTTGAACACTTACGGAGCCTGTGATGCATTCGGCGCCTGCAGCCAGGTTTCATGCAGATGCCGCCATTCGACGCCGAGCGGCGCCGATGAATTTTTGGAAAGAAGCACGCTGGAGCGGCGCCGGCTCCACTGGCCATTGCGCCATTGCACCTCGACGTAGCAGGCGAGAATGCTGTTTTCGTCCTCATAGGCCGACCAGACGTCCTCGATCGTGATCGAGAAATCGCCAGCGACCTTGCCGCGCGCCGAACGCACGTGCTCGACGACGGCGGCGCGATCGAGGATGACGCCTTCCGGCGGGATCATCGTCATGTCGGCTGCCATGGCTTTTTCGAAACGGGAGAAATCCGGCGCCGGCGAGCCGTCATCGACAAACCACCGGACGAAGAATTCGTGCAGTTCGACGATTTCGCGTGTCGCAATATCGAGAAGGGTCGAAGCCATCAGTGTCGTCCCGCATTGAGGTTGTAATGCATGATCGAGCCGTGGCGGCCGTGGCGGTCGCGCTCCAGCGTATAGATATCGCCGTCCGGGCCGGTGCGGCGGGACAAAACGGCGGCGATCGCGGCGCGGTCGGCTTCCGTCAGGGCGATGTCCATGATTTTCGCATTGGCGAGCGCATGCGCCTGGTTGCGCGCGCCGACGATAACCGCGCCGACCACCGGCTGCTCCAGCATGGTGGCGCTGGCGATGGTGGCGATGTCGGCGCCGTGGCGGTCTCCAACGGTTTTCAGGGTGTGCAGAAGTTCCTGGAACAGGTCCCAGCCGCCGAAATCGTCGATGATCAGCTTGTATTTGACCAGCGAACGGTTTTCGAGCGGCATTTCCGGCTCAGACACGCCGAGCCAACGGTCGCTCAAAAAACCGCCGGCGACGGAGCCGTAGCAGAGCAGGGTGATGCCGTTTGCGGCGGCGAGGTCGGCAAAGCCGTGTTCCGGCCGGTTGTCGAGCACGGAATATTGCACCTGCATGCTGGCGAGCGGAATGCCGGCGTCCAGCACCTGTCTTACCCGTGCCACGTCAAAATTCGTGCCGCCGACATTCTGGATCTTGCCTTCCTGGCGCAGTTCGTTCAGCCAGCCGAAGGCGTCGAGATAGCCGTCAAAAGCATAGTCCCACCAGTGGAACTGCACGAGGTTCAGCCGCTCGAGCCGTAGCCGCTTCAGGGACTGCTCGACGATGCCGGCGACATAGGCCTTGCTGATGCGCGGCAGCACGTCGAGATCCGGCACCATCTTGGTGTGCACCTTCACCTTCGCCGCCGCATCGACGCCGCGCTTGTCGGCAAGCTTGACGCGAAAATCGCCGATCAGTTCCTCGACGCCGGTATAGATATCGGCGCAATCGAAGGTGGTCAGGCCGGCATCATAGGCGGCGATCAGGTCGTCTACTGCCTGGGTGCGATCGATCGGGCCGTGGCCGCCGGCAAGCTGCCAGCCGCCGCGGATGACGCGGGAAATCGTATAGCCGGGGCGGAGGTCATAGGTCTTGGCGGTCATTTTCATTCTTCCTTGGGCAGCGGCACGGCGGTGGTTTCGGCATGGCTGAAACGGCGCTTGCCGAGCCGCACGATTTTCAGGCGGCTGGCGCAGTTGGGGTCGGGGCAGGCGATTTCCGCGTCGCTGGTCATCCAGTCGTTCTTGTGGGTGACGCGCTGCTTGGCGGCGAGGAGCGGCAACACTGCGGCCAGCGAATAGATGGAAAAACCCTGGCCCGGTGGCAGGCTCAGCATCTCGCCGCGCAGTTCGAAATGATCGCCGGGCTTGGCGCCGCAATAGATCGGCTTGCCCTCTGGCACCACCGCCTCGACCCGCAGGTCGTAAAGCTCGAAACCGTCATCCGTCGCCGTCATGTCCGTTCCATCCTGTTCTTCACGTCTTGCGCCTGTAACGTCTCTTGGTCGGCGGCGCCGGTTCGCTGTCGGTCAGCGGCGTGTCGCGCAAGAGGTCGAAGGCGCGGCTGATATCGGAGGCGAGCGCCCGTTTTGCAGCTTCCGCATCGCGTGCCTTCAGGGCTGCAAGGATTTCCCGGTGATAATGCAGCGCTGATATTTCGCTCTTCGGATCGAATTTCAGCACGGCGGCACGCACATAAGGGCCGGATTGCAGCCACAGGCTCTCGATGATCGGAAACAACACGTCGGAGCCGGAATGCTGGTAGATGCGGAAGTGGAAACTCTTGTTGAGATCCAGCTCCTCCTCGATCGGATAATCGGAGCGGTTCGCCAGCGCCTCGTCGTAATGGCCGATCAGCGGATGCAGCGCCTCGATCTCTTCGTCGGTGATGCGATGGGTGGCAAGCTCTAGGGCCGCACCCTCGATGACGATACGGGCCTTGAGGAGGTCGTCGAGCCGCTTCGGGTCGATCACCGGCACGCGCACGGAGCGGTTCGGCAGCGCCTCCAGCGCCTGTTCGGAAATGAGCCGGCTCAGGGCATCGCGCACCGGCATGGTGCTGGTCTGCATCGAAACCGCGAGATCCTGGATGATCAGCACCTCACCGGGATCGAAAAGCCCGTAGATCAGCGCCTGGCGCAGCTGCTGGTAGACCCGGTCCTGCACTGTTTCGCGCACGACCGGCGTCAGCTTGTCGCGCAGAGGCGCAGGCTCCCGCGGCCTCCCGTCGATTTTCAGCACCCTTGAAAAATCCGCCATCTGCCTGCCCGGATCACTCTTGCCAGAGGGTTAAGTGCGCGTTACCGTGTAAATGACGATATTTGATCACAAATTGAATATCAAACTCTTTTTTGAGGTTTCGCCGGATGCAGCAGACAGGGGCAGCGCCGCCGGAAGGCCGGCGCCAGCGGACCGGAGACAGGCCGGTGCTTGCCGCGGAAAACGTGGTGCAGCGCTTCGGCGGCATCGCCGCCGTCGATGGCGTATCGCTATCGATCGGTGCCGGCGAAATCGTCGGGTTGATCGGCCCGAACGGTGCCGGCAAGACGACGATGTTCAATCTGCTCGCCGGCGCCATGAGCCCGACAGCCGGCCGCGTGCTGATCGAGGGCGAGGCGGTGGAGGCAAGCCCGGCGCACCGGCGCATCACCCGCGGCCTCGGCCGCACCTTCCAGATCCCAAAACCCTTTCCCAACATGTCTTTGGTGGAAAATGTCATGCTCGGCCGCCAGAACCAGGCCGGCGAACACATCCTGCCCAACTGGATCATGCCGGGCCGTGTCGCCCGCGAGGAAAGAGAAACCTACGACAAGGCGATGGCGCTGCTCGAATTCGTGACGTTGACGCATCTTGCCCGCCAGCCGGCCAAGGTACTTTCGGGCGGCCAGCGCAAGCTTCTCGAGCTTGCCCGCGTGCTGATGGCCGAACCGCGCATCATCCTGCTCGACGAGCCGGCCGCCGGCGTCAACCCCAGCCTGCTGGAAGTGATCATCGACCGAATCGTCGAGATCAACCGCCGCGGTACGACCTTCCTGATCATCGAGCACAATATGGACATGATCGCTCGCCTCTGCAGCCACGTCTTCGTCATGGCGACGGGCAAGCTGCTCTGCGAGGGCACGCCCGAGGATGTGGCGGCCGATCCGCGGGTGATCGAGGCCTATCTCGGCGGAGGGCACCTGCAATGAGCGCCCCTCATCCTGAAAGTCAGGCCGAGCCGATCCTCGCCGTCACCGACCTCGTCTCGGGTTACGATCCGGGCGTGCCGATCGTCCGCGGCGCCTCGATGACGGTGGCGCCGGGCGAGATCGTCGTCATCCTCGGCCCGAACGGTGCCGGCAAATCCACCTTCATCAAGTCGATTGCCGGCCTGGTGCCGAAACAGTCGGGTTCGGTCCGGCTCGAAGGCCGGGAAATCGCCGCGCTGCCGGCGCACCGGCTGGTGCATGAAGGGCTTGCCTTCGTGCCGCAGACGGAAAACGTTTTTGGCCAGATGAGCGTCGAGGACAATCTGCGGCTCGCCGCCGGCATTCTGCCGAAGGCCGAACGCGCGCCGCAGCTCGACAAGATGTACGGCATGTTTGCCGATCTCGCCCGCCAGCGCCATCTCCTCGCCGGCCGGCTTTCCGGCGGCCAGCGCCAGATGGTCGCGGTCGCCCGGGCGCTGATGGTCTCGCCGCGTGTCGTCATGCTCGACGAACCCTCCGCCGGCCTGTCGCCAAAACTGGTAGAGCAGGTGTTCGTCAATCTTGCCGGCATCCGCAAGGCGGGCGTCACCATCGTGCTGGTGGAGCAGAACGCCAAGGCGGCGCTGGCGATCGCCGACCGCGCCTATATCCTCGCCGAAGGCCGCAATGCCCATGAGGGCGGTGCCGCCGACCTCTGGAACGATCCGGCCATTGCCGCACTCTATCTCGGCGGCGGCAAGCTGCGCGGCAAGGAGGTGCCGGCATGAACCTGCAATTCCTCGTCGACGGCCTGCTGACAGGCTCGATCATTGGTCTCGGCGCCATCGGCGTGACGCTGACCTATTCCATCCTGCGGTTTTCGAACTTCGCCCATGGCGAGTTCATCTCCTGGGGCGCTTATGCGACGCTGTTTACCTCCGGCATTCTCGGCTGGGCCATGGGCGGCGCGGTGCCGGCCATCGGGCCGTTCTCCTTCGGCTGGACGCTGCTTGTCGCCGCAATCATCGCCATGGTCCTGACCGGCCTGTTGGCGCTCGGCCTCGATTACGTGCTCTTCCGCCACCTGCGCCGGCGCGCCAACGCCATCACCGCCGTCATGGCAAGTTTTGGCGCCTCGATGGCGCTGCGCAGCCTGCTCGAATTCTTCTTCACCTCCAGCCCGACCTATTTCAGCAAGAAGCTGCAGATCGCCAAACAATTGGGTCTCGGCATCCGCGCCACGCCGGACCAGATGGTGCTGATCGGCCTTACCGCTGCTCTCGTGCTCTCCATCCATCTGCTGCTGACGCGCACCCAGACCGGTCGCTCGATGCGGGCGGTCAGCGAAAACCCGGATCTGGCGCGGGTGGCCGGCATCGATGTTGCCCGCATCGTCAACATCACCTGGATGATCGGCGGGGCGCTTGCCTGCGCCGCCGGCATCATGGTCGGTCTGCTCGTGCAGATCCGTCCCTATATGGGTTTCGATCTGCTTCTGCCGTTGTTTGCCGCCGCCATCCTCGGGGGCATCGGCAGCGTGCCGGGCGCTCTGATCGGCGGTCTGATCGTCGGCATCGCCGAGGCGATGGCAGTACAGACGGTCGGCGCCGAATGGCGCGCCGCGGTCGCCTTCCTCCTTTTGATCGTCGTCCTCATCGTGCGGCCGTCCGGCCTGTTCGGAGCTAGATCCTGATGCTCGACCTCATCAATCTCGGCCTTGCCGGTTACATCGCCTTCTTCCTGGCAACGGCGCTCAGCTATTCCATCCTCTGCCTCGGCCTCAACCTGCAATGGGGTCAGACCGGCCTGTTCAATGTCGGCGTCGCCGGTTTTGCCGCTGTCGGTGCCTATACCTCGGCGATCCTCACCACGCCGCCGAGCGATGTGCATTTCGGCGGTTTCGGCCTGCCGATCGTCGTCGGCTGGGCCGGCGCCATGCTGGTTTCCGCCGCCGTCACCGGCTTCATCGGCCTGGCGACGCTCCGGCTGCGCTCCGACTACCTCGCCATTGCCACCTTCGGCGTTGCCGTCACCATCCAGCTGGTGGCGCTGAATGCGCAATGGCTGACCGGCGGTCCCTTCGGCATCGGTTTCATCCCGCGGCTGTTCGGCGGGCTGGCCGGCAATGCACTCGCCTTCAACTTCGCCAATCTCGCCACCATCGCCGTCGTCGTGCTGGTGCTGTATCTGGCGCTGGAGCGGCTGGTGCGCAGCCCGTGGGGCCGTGTTCTCCGCGCCGTGCGCGAGGACGAGGAGGCGGCCACCTCGCTCGGCAAGAGCCCGGCACGCTACCGACTGCAGGCTTTCGTGCTCGGCGGTGCGATCATGGGGCTGGGTGGTGCCGTACAGGCGCATTTCATCGGTTTCATCGCGCCGGAAAACTACCTGCCGACCCTGACCTTCCAGGTCTGGACGATGCTGATCATCGGCGGCTCCGGCAACAATCTCGGCGCCATCCTTGGCGGCGTGGTCATCTGGGCGCTCTGGGCATTGTCCGGCAGCGCCATCCAGGCGATCTTTCCGCCGGAACAGCAGGCGCGTGCGGCTGCATTGCAGATCACCGGCATCGGCGTGCTGCTCTCGGTCGCGCTCATCCTGCGGCCGCGCGGCCTGCTGGGTGAAAAGATCATCGTCTCCCGCCACATGGACCTTGCCGATACACTCGCCCCGCCGGCTTCGGCCAAAGCCGACTGATCCCTTCTCTTTTCCGGAATAAAGCCATGACCGTCCCGACAACGCCCGACCGTTTCAAGCTTGCCCCCGATCTCGAAATTTCCCGCATCGTCACCGGCCTCTGGCAGGTGGCGGACATGGAGCGCGATCGTCCGGCGCTCGATCCAGACGCCATGTCCTCCGTGCTGCTCGATTACGCCCGCGCCGGCTTCGACAGTTTCGACATGGCCGATCATTACGGCAGCGCCGAAATCATCGCCGGCCGCCTGCTGGCACGTGCCGCCGCCGGCGAAGCGGCCGGCCCTAACCGTCCGGTTGCCTTCACCAAATGGTGCCCGGTTCCCGGTCCGATGCCGTTGTCCGTCGTGCGGGAGGGGGTGGAGCGCAGCCTGAAGCGGCTGAACGTTTCGCGTATCGACCTGATGCAGTTCCATTGGTGGACATTTGAGCATCCGGCCTATCTCGATGCCATGAAAGGCCTGGCGGTGCTGAAGGAGGAGGGATTGATCGGCCATATCGGACTGACCAATTTCGACACTGCGCACCTGCAGGTATTGGTCAAGCACGGTATTCCCGTTGTTTCCAACCAGGTCTGCTTCTCGCTGCTCGATCGGCGTGCCGCCGGCGAGATGAGCGATTTCTGCCTGGAAAACGGTATCCGGCTCCTCGCTTATGGCACGCTCGCCGGCGGGCTGATGTCGGAGCGCTGGCTCGGCAAGCCGGAGCCGGCCGAAGGCGACATCGCCGACTGGAGCAAGTCGAAATACAAGCGTTTCGTCGACGAGATCGGCGGTTGGCCGGCGCTGCAGGGCATTCTGTCTGCCCTCGATGTCGTCGCCAGGCGTCATGGCGTCTCGATCTCCAACGTCGCCACACGCTGGGTGCTGGAGCACGAGGCGGTGGCCGCCACCATCATCGGCGCACGGCTGGGCGAACGGGAGCACCGCGGCGACAACCTGAAACTGTTCTCCTTCGCGCTGGATGGCGAAGACCATGCCGCCATCGACAAGGCACTCGCCGGCACACATATGCTCGCCGGTGATTGCGGTGACGAATACCGTCGTCCGCCTTTCCTCACGGCATCGGGAGACCTCAGCCACCACCTCGACAGCGTGCCGAAATATTTCACAGCCACCCCGACGCCCGGCCGACCGGGTCGTCTGCGCGTCGATTCCGGCAGTGTCTGGGAGCCGCTGGCCGGCTACAGCCGCGCCGTACGAGTCAAGGACCGCGTGCTCGTCAGCGGCACGACGGCGACGAACGGCTCCGGTGAAGTCGTCTGCCCCGGAGATCCCGCCGGCCAGACCGTCTTCATTCTCGACAAGATCGCCGCCAGCCTGGCAGCGCTGGGCGCGCGAATGGAGGATGTGGTGCGCACCCGCGTCTTCCTCCGCCATGTCGATGACTGGGAGCCGGTGTCGCGCATTCATGGCCGTTATTTCGGTGAAATCCGTCCGGCCAACACCCTGCTTGCGGTCGGCGATCTCATCGGTGACTACCTCGTGGAGATCGATTGCGAGGCCATTGTCGATTGACGGTTGCGCCGTTGCGTCAAGGCCGCCGTGCGGCGGTCTTGACGCGGCAAGATTCTTTTTAAACTTAAAACTTCTCGCTTGAAATGCGCGAGGATTTGTTTCACCCTTTCGCAATATACGAGCCGTTTTTTCCGCCTTTGTTGCGGAAACGGGCAAAAAACACGTCAAGGGCAGCGTTTCGATGACCGTCAACCATGCTTCGTTCAGGCAGGGACATAATTCGGGGCAATACGCCCTCTCCGGCATCCGGCCGCAGATCCAGGACCTGCATACGGAAAACATCGCGCTGCTCGCCATGCGTGCCCGCGAACTCGGCAACGTCATTCCGTTGTGGTACGGCGAAGGCGATGTGGTGACGCCAAAATTCATCCGCGATGCGGCGGCCGCAGCGCTGGACGAAGGCAAGACCTTCTACATTCCAAACATGCGCGGCCTCGATCCGCTCAATGTCGCACTCAGCGAATACCAGACGGCGTTGCACGGCTGTCCAATCGGCATCGAGCGCACCACGGTGGCGCCGGGCGGTATGCAGGCGCTCTACATCGCGCTGGAAATGCTGGTCGATGTCGGCACCAACGTCGTCTACGTCGCGCCGCAATGGCCGAACATCCATAATGCCATCCACCTGATCGGCGGCGAGCCGCGCCCGGTGGCGCTCGACTTCGACACGGATTTCCGCCTCGACCTCGACAAGCTGTTCGCCCGCTGCGATGCCCGCACCCGGGCGATCTTCCTCTCGACCCCCTCCAACCCGACGGGCTGGACCGCGAGCCTGGAGGAGATGCAGGCGCTTCTGGATTTCAGCCGCAAGACCGGCATCTGGATCCTTTCCGACGAGGTTTACGGCCGGCTGTATTTCGATGGCCCGGTGGCGCCGTCGATCCTGCAGATCGCCGGCGATGACGACCGGGTGATTTCGATCAACAGTTTTTCCAAGGCGTGGGCGATGACCGGCTGGCGTATCGGCTGGCTGACGCATCCGACCGGTGTCGCCGCCCATCTCGGCGCCATGACGCAGTATATCAACAGCGGCACCTCGGGCATGGTGCAGGCGGGCGCCGTGGCGGCGATCCGCCAGGGGGAACCGCTGGTCGCTGAAATCCGCGACCGCGCCAAGACCGGCCTCGATCTCGCTTACGAACGGCTGCCGTCGATCCCGGGCATGATCCTGCCCGACAAGCCGAAGGGCGGCATGTACGCCTTTTTCGCGCTGGAGGGCGAGCCGGATTCCAGGGCCGCCTGCGCCCGGATTCTGGAGGCCGCCCGAGTCGGCCTGGCGCCCGGTTATCTTTTCGGCGACTCGTCGAAGGCCTTCCTGCGGATGTGCGTTTTCCGTGATAAGGATCAGATTGCAACGGCGCTCGACCGAATGGTTGATGCCCTGTCATAAAGAGATTGCCGGCCCCGCACGGCCGGCAGGCAAGTGAAGAACAATCAAGTGCACAATGGCTCAACGCCAGAGGGAGAACGAAATGAGTTTTACGCGCCGTCATCTCATGGGCATCATGGCTGCCGTCGGCCTGATGACCGCCACCGCGCATACCGCTGCCGCCGATGCGCTGGTGATCGGATCCTACCCGAGCAACCCGCCGTTCGAATACAAGACCGAGAGCGGCACCTTCGAGGGTTTTGAAGTCGATATCGCCACCGAAGTCGCCAAGCGTCTCGGCCTGACCACCGAAATCTCCGACCTCGGCTTCCAGGCGCTGTTTGCGGCCACCAGCTCGAAGCGCATCGACGTGGCGATTTCCTCGATCACCATCACCAAGGAGCGTCTCGGCAGCCAGTCCTTCACGCAGCCTTACTATGATGCCGACATGGGCATTGCTGCCAAGAAGGAATCGGGCGTTGCGGCCGAAGCCGACCTCAAGGACAAGATCGTCGGCGTTCTCTCCGGCTCCACCGGCGACAAGTGGTCGAAGGACAACCAGGAAAAGCTCGGCATCACCGAAATCAAGGGCTACAACGCCCAGCAGGACCTGCTGATGGATCTGACCGCCGGCCGCGTCGATGCCGCCGTCAGCGACATTCCGGGCATGGAATACGCCTTCCTGAAGATGAAGGACCTCACCGTCAAGGTACGCATCAAGACCGGCGAACAGTATGGCCTGATGATGACCAAGGACCATCCGCTGCTCGAAAAGGCCAATGCCGCCATCACCGAGATGAAGAAGGACGGCACGCTGGCCGCGATCCACAAGAAGTGGTTCGGCACCGACGCACCGGCCGGTTCGGCAACGGTGACCGAGCTGCCGATCCCGACGCCCTGATCGCCTTGCGCTGAACCAATCGAAGACCCGCGCCGGCTGATCGTCCGGCGCGGGCATTCTCCATGATCCGGGGCATTGCGCTTCCCAGAAGCCGCAGCACGCTCCGGCCATCTTTTTCCCCAGCAATTCCGGATGCCGAATCCGCTGCGCGCCTTTAGCCGGAGTTGCCCCGCAAGCCGCTTGGAACGCCGATGACGCTGGTCGAAACCTTCTTTAACTACGACGTGCTGGTCGCCAGCTTTCCGGCCCTGATGCGCGGCCTGCTGACCACATTCCTGCTTGGCATCGCCGGCATCGTCTTCGGGGTGACGGCCGGTCTGTTCATCAGCCTCGTCCGCCTCTATGCGCCAAAACCCTTCCGGCTGCTGGCGGTGTTCTACATCGACATTTTTCGCGCTGCGCCGGTGCTGGTGGTGCTGATCCTGATCTATTATGCGCTGCCGTTCCTCGGCATCCGCTTCTCGTCCTGGACGTCTGCGGCGCTGGCGCTGTCGATCGTCATGGCGGCCTATTCGGCGGAAGTGTTTCGCTCCGGCATCCAGAGCGTGCCAGTGGGGCAGTTCGAGGCCGCCGCCGCGCTCGGCCTGCCATTCATCGTCACCCTGCGCCTGGTGGTGCTGCCGCAGGCGATGCGCATCGTCATCCCGCCGACCACCAGCAACTGCGTGTCGATGTTCAAGGATACCGCGCTCGCCTCGACGGTTGCCCTGCCGGAACTCCTGAAGGAGGCGACGGATGCGCAGGCATTGCATGCCAACCCTTCGCCGCTGATCGGCGCAGCAATCATCTACATCATCTGCCTGTGGCCGATGGTGCGTTTCGTCAGCCTGCTCGAAAAGCGGTTCCAGAAGGAAAAGGTGCGCTAAAGCATTTCCAGCCGAAGCGGAATCGCTTTGGCGTCGGACAAAGCGGCAAAACAAAAAATGCTTTAAGGCGTGCGCGCCTTCAGTCGAAAGCGCCGGCGGAGAGGTGGTTGTTGGCGGAGGTCTTGACGACACCGATCTGTGTCAGCAGCGTCGCCACCATGTCCGGATCGACATCGGCCATGATGTCGCGCAGCCAGCCCTCATGCGCCTTGGCCATGGAACTGAAATACTCCTCGCCGCGCTTGGTGAGCTTGGCCACCGTCACGCGCCGGTCGCCGTCGGGCGTTTCGCGCAGCACCAGCCCGTCGGATTCCAGCCGCTCGACCAGGCCGGTGATGTTGCCGTTGGTTACCATGGTGCGCTTGGAGAGTTCGCCGAGGCGGAGACCGTCGCGTTCGCGGTAAAGCTGGGCCAGAAGGTCGAACTGCGGCAGGGTGGCGCCGAATTCGGACCGCAGCCGGCGGCGGATTTCCTGCGAGATCAGCTTGGTGGTCGATAGCATGCGCAGCCACAGCCGCAATTCCGGCTTGCCGCCGCCATGGACGCCATGGGCGATGATTTCCAGATCGATTGTTTCGCTGTCCGCTTCCATCGTCTCGACGCCCATGTTCATGTGTCCACATATAGCCGCAACAGATGATCTAGGGGCCAATATTTGAAATGTCAAATGATTAGCCTCAGTCCCTGCAGGTGCCGCAAGTACAGTTATACAATCGATTTAATTGACGACAAAACCGCCAGAATCGGGGAGGGGCCGATGCCATCTCCGTGCTTGCGGATTTCATGTAAACAAAAGGCCGGCAATCGCTTGCCGGCCTTGCAAAAACGACGCAATACGGGCGTCAATCACTCAGAGTGTCGAAAAAATCCTTCATCCTCGCGAAGAAACCGGTCGATTCCGGGTTGTTTTCCTTGGAGGAGATCTGCTCGAATTCCTGCAGCAGTTCGCGCTGGCGCTTGGTCAGCTTCTGCGGCGTCTCGATCTGGATCTGGATGTAGAGATCGCCCACCTGGTTGGAGCGCAGCACCGGCATGCCCTTGCCCTTGAGGCGGAACTGTTTGCCCTGTTGCGTACCCTCTGGGACCGAGACGCGCGACTTGGTGCCGTCGAGCGTGGCGCAGTCGAACTTGCCGCCAAGCGCTGCCGTCGTCATCGAGATCGGCACGGTGCAATAGAGGTCGGCGCCGTCGCGCTGGAAGAACTCATGCGGCTTGACGGAGAGGAAGATGTAGAGGTCGCCCGCCGGGCCACCCCGCACGCCGGCCTCGCCTTCGCCCTGAAGGCGGATGCGGGTGCCGTCTTCGATGCCGGCCGGAATGTTGACGGAGAGCGAACGCTCCTCGGTGACGCGGCCGTGGCCGTGGCACTTGGTGCAGGGATCGGTGATCGTCTGGCCGCGCCCGCCGCATGTCGGACAGGTGCGTTCGATCGAGAAGAAACCTTGCGCAGCACGCACGCGGCCGGAGCCCTGGCAGGTGGCGCAGGTCTTCGGGCTGGTGCCGGGCTTGGCGCCGGTACCGGTGCAGAGATCGCAGGTGATCGAGGTCGGTACGCGGATCTGCGCCGTCTTGCCGGCGAAGGATTCTTCCAGCGAAATTTCCATGTTGTAGCGCAGATCTGCGCCGCGTTCGCGTCCGCCGGAGGAGCGGCGCTGACGCCCGCCACCCATCATCTCGCCAAAGATGTCTTCGAAGATATCGGAGAAACCGCCGCCGCCGCCGAAGCCGGCACCGCCGCCGCCACCCATGCCGCCTTCGAAGGCAGCGTGGCCGAAACGGTCGTAGGCCGCCCGCTTCTGCGGGTCCTTCAGCGTCTCATAGGCCTCGTTGATTTCCTTGAACTTGCGCTCTGCTTCGGCATTGTCCGGATTCTTGTCCGGATGATACTGCATCGCCAGCTTGCGGAAGGCGCTTTTCAGCTCCTTTTCGTCCGCCGTCTTGGCGACGCCGAGCGTTTCGTAAAAATCAGCTTTAGCCATAAAGTTGGAGACCCCGGTCAATAGCGTTCCGGCTGCCGAGGCAGCCGGAGTTCATTGTCATATTAGACTTGGCTCAGCCTTACGCGGAGCGCTTGCGATCGTCGTCGTCGTTGACTTCTTCGTAGTCGGCATCGACCACGTTGTCGTCACCGCCAGCGCCGGCCTCGGCGCCGCCTTCGGCCTGCTGGGCTTCATAGATCGCCTGGCCAAGCTTCATGGAGACTTCCATGAGCGTCTGGGTCTTGGCCTTGATGTCCTCTGCATCCGGTTCGGAAGCTTCGGTGGCGGTCTTCAGCGCTTCGATCGCAGCCGTGATGGCGTTGCGGTCGGCTTCCGAAACCTTGTCGCCAAAATCCTTCACCGACTTCTCGGTGGAGTGGATCAGGCTTTCGGCCTGGTTCTTGGCTTCGACGACTTCACGACGCTTCTTGTCTTCGGCCGCATGCGATTCCGCGTCCTTGACCATCTTTTCGATGTCGGCGTCGGAGAGACCACCCGAAGCCTGGATGCGGATCTGCTGTTCCTTGCCGGTGCCCTTGTCCTTGGCCGAAACCTGGACGATACCGTTGGCGTCGATGTCGAAGGTCACTTCGATCTGCGGAACGCCACGCGGCGACGGCGGCAGGCCGACGAGGTCGAACTGGCCGAGCAGCTTGTTGTCCTGCGCCATTTCGCGCTCGCCTTGCGAAACGCGGATGGTGACGGCCTGCTGGTTGTCTTCGGCGGTCGAGAAGGTCTGGCTCTTCTTGGTCGGGATCGTCGTGTTGCGATCGATCAGACGGGTGAAGACACCGCCCAGCGTTTCGATGCCGAGGGACAGCGGGGTAACGTCGAGCAGCAGGACGTCCTTGACGTCGCCCTGCAGAACGCCGGCCTGGATGGCGGCGCCCATGGCGACGACTTCATCCGGGTTGACACCCTTGTGCGGCTCCTTGCCGAACAGCTGCTTGACGACTTCCTGTACCTTCGGCATGCGGCTCATGCCGCCGACGAGAACCACTTCCTCGATTTCAGCGGCGCTCACGCCGGCATCCTTGAGGGCGGCCTTGCAGGGTGCCACGGTGCGCTGGATCAGGTCGTCGACCAGGCTTTCGAACTTGGCGCGGGTCAGCTTCATCGTCAGGTGCTTCGGACCGGTCGCATCCGCCGTGATGAACGGCAGGTTGATTTCGGTCTGCTGCGACGAGGACAGCTCGATCTTGGCCTTTTCGGCAGCTTCCTTGAGGCGCTGCAGGGCCAGCTTGTCGCCCTTGAGGTCGATGCCCTGGTCCTTCTTGAACTCGCCGGCCAGATATTCGACGAGACGCATGTCGAAGTCTTCACCGCCGAGGAAGGTGTCGCCGTTGGTCGACTTCACTTCGAAGACGCCGTCGCCGATTTCGAGAACCGAGATATCGAAGGTGCCGCCGCCCAAGTCGTAGACGGCGATGGTCTTGCCGTCCTTCTTGTCGAGGCCGTAGGCAAGCGCTGCCGCGGTCGGCTCGTTGATGATGCGCAGCACGTCGAGACCGGCGATGCGGCCGGCATCCTTGGTGGCCTGGCGCTGGGCGTCGTTAAAATAGGCGGGAACGGTGATGACGGCCTTCTCGACCTTTTCACCGAGGTAGGATTCGGCGGTTTCCTTCATCTTCTGAAGGATCATGGCCGAGATCTGCGAGGGGGAATAACCCTTGCCGTTGGCTTCGACCCATGCGTCGCCATTGTCGCCCTTGACGATGTCGAAGGGAACGAGCTTCTTGTCCTTCTCGACGGTCGGATCTTCGTAGCGGCGGCCGATGAGGCGCTTGACGGCGAAGAGCGTGTTCGTCGGGTTGGTCACGGCCTGGCGCTTGGCCGGCTGGCCGACGAGGCGCTCGCCATCATCCGAAAATGCCACCATCGACGGCGTCGTACGCGCGCCTTCGGCATTTTCGATCACTTTGACGTCTTTGCCGTCCATGACGGCGACGCAGGAATTCGTGGTTCCGAGGTCGATACCAATAACTTTAGCCATATCATTCTCTCCTTGAAGCAAGCTGTCGGGACCCTTACCAGGCATTCCTGTGACAGCCCCTTACGGGATGGTCTGTTGGATTTCGCAAGCGTGTGCTGCGGCGATGCGGCGTATATAAGAAGGGCTTTTGACGACTGCAAGGCGGATGATCGCCCAGAAGCGAGCAAATTGAGCCCTTTGCTACACAAAATCAGGGGGTATGGTCACGCGAATCGGCCACAGCGGACAAGCGCGCCGTTCGCACTGATATAAGTCATCCCCGGGCGGATGAAAACCTCATTGACCCATGAGCACGTCAAGCAGCGTCCGGCGCTGGTTTTGCGTTGAAACCACGGCATTCCCACCGACCTCCGCCGGCGGCACCAGATCCTGGTTCAGCGCGGCATCGGTACTGTCTTCCGGGAACTCCATGGGCACGCCCTCCTCCAGGTCGCCGGGCAGGCGGCGGGGGGTGGAGGCCGTCGCCTCGCCGCCGACGCCTTCGGCCGGCAGGTCGGGGAAATTGCCGTTGGTTTCGGGGTCGGCGTTGGAGATGATGTCGCCGATGGTCGAGGGCAGTTCTTCCGCCGGCTCGATGGTGCTCGGCGGGATTTCTTCGGCCGGCTGGCCGCTGCCGAAGAGCGGCGCGGGCGACAGCCCTTCATGCGCCGCCGTCATGAAATCGTGCCAGGCGATCGCCGGCAGGCCGCCGCCGGTGACCTTCTTCATCGACTTGCCGTCGTCGTTGCCGAACCAGACGCCGGTGGTCAGGTTGCTGGTGTAACCGACGAACAGCGCATCGCGGAAGGATTGCGTCGTGCCGGATTTGCCCGCCACCTGCCAGCCATCGAGCCGTGCCTTCTTGCCGGTGCCTTCGGTGATGACCCGCATCAACATGGCGTTCATGTTGATCACCACCGCCTCGCTCAGCACCCGCGGCGGGTTGTCGTAGGTGTTTTCGTACAGCACCGTACCGGAGGCGGTGGAAATGCGGCGGATGACATGGGCGGTAGCCTTGTAGCCGCCGTTCATGAACGGCGCGTAGGCCGAAGTCAGCTCCAGCAGCGAGACTTCCGAGGTGCCGAGCGCAATCGAGGCATTCGCCTGCAGCGAGGATTCGATGCCAAGCCGGTGGGCGACCTTGGCGACCTGCGCCGGCCCGACTTCCATGACGAGCTGGGCGGCGATGGTGTTCAGCGAATTGGCGAGCGCCGAGGCGAGCGTCACCTGGCCGCGATATTTCAGGTCGTAGTTTTCCGGCGTCCACTTGCCGATCTTGACGGGCGCGTCGTTGCGGATCGAGCCGGGGCTGATGCCCATCTCCAGCGCTGCGGCATAGACGAAGGGTTTGAAGGCCGACCCCGGCTGGCGCTTGGCGGTGACGGCGCGGTTGAACTGGCTTTCGGCATAGTCGCGGCCGCCGACGAGGGCGCGGACGGCGCCGGTGCCGTCGATGGACACGAGTGCTGCCTGCGAGGCGTTGAGCTTCTTGCCGTCGGCGTCGAGTGCCTTGGTCAGGGCCTCTTCCGCCTTCTTTTCCAGGCCGATATCGATGGTCGTATCGACGACCAAATCTTCCTTGATGTCGCCGACGAGCGCCGGCAGCTGGTCCATCACCATGTCGGCGACATAGTGTTCGGCGCCCGACCAATAGCTTTTCGCCTGCGTCGGTGTCTGCGACATCGCCGTCTTGATCTCGGTTTCGGTGATGAAACCTTCCTCGCGCATCGCCCCCAGCACCAGCTGGGCACGCGCCTCGGCCGCGGCCGGATCGCGCGCCGGCGAAAGCCGCGACGGGGCTTTCAGCAGGCCGGCAAGCAGCGCCGCCTCGCCGAGATTGACGTCGCGGGCCGACTTGTTGAAATAGCGCCGTGAGGCCGCCTCGACGCCATAGGCGTTCGAGCCGAAGAACACGCGGTTGAGATACATCGCCAGGATCTGGTCCTTGGAGTAGCTCTGTTCCAGCCAGAAGGCGAGCAGCACTTCCTGCACCTTGCGCTCCAGCGTGCGCTCCTGCGACAGGAACATGTTTTTCGCCAGCTGCTGCGTCAGCGTCGAGCCGCCCTGCACCATGCGACCGGTGGTGACGTTGGTCAGCATGGCACGGGCAAGGCCGAGCGGATCGACGCCGAAATGCGAATAGAACCGCCGGTCCTCGATGGCGATCACCGCCATCGGAATATAGGGCGACATGTTTTCCAGCGACAAAGCCTCGCCGCCGGTGGAGCCGCGGTTGGCGATCGTCGTGCCGTCGACGGCGGTGATCTTGATGTTCGGCGGCCGGTCGGGGATCGACCAGGTGCTGGCGCTCGGCATGCGGGCGCCGTAATAGATGACCAGGCCGGCGATCCCGATGCCGCCCCAGATGCCGAGAACCAGGCACCAGTAGGTGACGAAACGCAGGAAACCGCTGATGCCGCCGCCCCTGGCGCGGCGGGTCTTGCCGGCCTTCGCCGGCTTGGCTGCCTTTGCCGGCCGTGCGCCGCGCCCCGATCCGCCGATGCGGTCTTCCGCTTCCATGCGCATCTCGCCGCCGCCACGCGGGCGGTCCGCCTCGAAGGAAGGTTCAATGCGCTGACGTGATCTGTCGTTCCCTGCCATATGCCGACCGGCTGCGTCCCGTTCTGTTCGATGCGGTCAGCGTTTTGCGTGCCGCCCAAAGCCTTGAAGTTGCCGAACGGCACATGCGTTGCGGCCGTTCTTTCCCCGGCATTGGCGATGAACTTTAAATGCGGCGATTTAAGGGGGCGTTAAAGGCTTTGTTGAGAAAACGTTAACGACCTCAATCCCTTGCTGGAAGATTCCGGCTGGTGCCGGTGCCTGAAAATCCCGGTGTTCCTCTCTCTTGACAGATCAAAATTCCAATGAGAACATACAGTGAACAAAGGAGATCGTTATAACCCATGCGGAACAGGTGATCGAACGGGCAATGGCGGTGGTGGCGCAGTGCAGGGCGGCGCGCGAGCGCGAGATGGAGATGCGCCGAAAGCGGCTCGCCCGCATCGACCTTTCCACCAAGCCGAAATATGTTTTGAAGAACGGCGTACAGTTACAACTGAAGCTGAACGGCTGAACCGGCCACCCAAGGCGCCATCCCAGGCGACTTGCGCAGGAATCGGGTGGTTTCCGGTTCGCCCTTCCGGCATAGGGCAGAGGGGTGGAGGACGAGATGAAGAAACCGGGATCGATGAAGGGGCTGGAGGAGTTCGGCCGGGTACGGCTTTCCCAGAACTTCTTCATGCGCGAATTCCTGCATTCGGAAATCGCCGATTTCTACCAGATACCGAATATACCGGACGATCCGGACCTGGCGATCGCTGCCGGCACCAAGCTGTGCGAGGAGCTGCTCGAACCGTTGCAGCAGACATTCGGGCGTATCCATGTGCGCTCAGCGTATCGCAATGCCGCTGTCAACGGTTTCGGCAACAAGCACAATCTCAACTGTTCCTCCAACGAGGCCAGTTCCGCCGACCACATCTGGGACCGGCGCGACGCGCAGGGCTTCATGGGTGCCACGGCGACGATCGTCGTGCCGTGGGCCTGGGACCGGCGGCGCGAGGAGGGCGGCTGGCAGTCTCTTGCCTGGTGGATCCACGATCACCTGCCTTATGCGTCGTTGTGCTTCTTTCCGAAACTCTGGGCGGTCAATATCCAGTGGCACGAAATGCCGCGCCGCACGATCCGCAGTTTTGCCGCTCCCCGCGGCCTGCTGACCAAGCCGGGCATGGCCAACCATGAGGGAAGCCATGCGGAATTCTACCGGGGGTTTCCACCCGGTCCCGACCTGAAAGGCTGAGCTTGCCTTCGTCCGGCCGAAGGAATAGGCGATAGGCAAGCCTGAATGCGGCGCGGGAAGGAAAAGACCATGGATATTTCCGAAATCACCATTGAAGGCGATACGCCCGGCATCGCCTGGCGCCTGCCGGTCTTCCACTTCAAGGGCAACGACAGCCGGGCGCCGACCGTCTACATCCAGGCGGCCCTGCATGCCGGCGAGCTGCCGGGCACGGCGCTCATCCATTTCCTCTGCGAGCGGCTGCGCCATGCCGAAGCGGAGGGGGCGATTGCCGGTTCGTTGACCATCGTGCCGCATGCCAACCCGATCGGCCTGGCGCAGTTGCATTTCGGCGAGTTGCAGGGGCGTTTCGACCTTGGTTCGCGGGCGAATTTCAACCGCGATTTTCCGCTGATCCCACTGGAAAAGCGCGACACGCTGCTCGCCGATCTCGATCGGTTTTCCGCCACCGACCGACTGAAGCGCAAGCTTCTGCACATGGCGCTCGGCGCCGATCTGGTGCTCGACCTGCATTGCGACGATGAATCGCTGCAATATGCCTATATCGACACCGCCTTCTGGCCGGAGGCGTCTGATCTGGCTTCGGCGCTGTCCATGGATGCCGTACTGCTCTCTGACGGCGAAAGCTCCGCCTTCGAGGAAGCGGTAGGATATGCCTGGAAACATGAGGGCGCCGGCGAGCGGAAAACCAGCCTGCCCGGCCGGCTGTCGACCACGCTGGAACTGCGCGGCACGCGGGAGGTCTATCCCGAGATGGCGGCCGCCGATGCCGAAGGGCTTTTCCGGTTCCTCGTCGCCCGCGGTATCGTCAGGGCCGTGTCGGAACCTCTACCTGCCTTTGCCGGCCCGGCCGCACCGCTCGACAATATCGAGATGATCCGCGCCCCGGAAGCGGGCACAGTTCTCTTTCACCGCGACATCGGCGACCGCGTCGAGGCCGGCGAACGGCTGGCGACCATCGTCACCCGCCCCGGTTTCCCGGATGGTGCCATCGAGGTGCGGGCGCCGCAGGCCGGCCTGATCGTCACCCGCGTCTCCAGCCGCTTCGCCCGCCGCCGCGGCGACTTGATGAAGATCGCCTGCGATTCACCGAGCCGTGCGAACCGCAAGCCGGGCACGCTGGAGGATTGATCGGAGGGATTTCGGGCGTCTGTACTGCGGGGTGCCGGGAACGGAGGACATGCCTGTTTGGCTGATCTCCGGCGGCAATGCCGGAGCATATTCGCCGCGATGCATCGCTTTCTATGCAGGCGGCTTCGACCCAAGGGTCGCACGCAATCCGTCCTGTAGCGAATAGGGCGGCGTCCAGCCGAGAAGGCCGGCGATCTTGCCCGTATCCACCGTCAGCGAGCCGAGCAGCCGCTCGGCCATCGCCCCACGGCCCAAAAATTTCAGCGCCCCGGAAATCCAGAACGGGGGAACGGAAATCAGGCGCGCCGGCTTTCCGGCAGCCGCGGCGATCTCCTTCGCCAGCGCACCGATGGACGGAGTTTTGGCATCGGCGACCAGAAACACCTCTCCGGCGGCGGCGGGGTGATCGAGAACGCGAATGATGGCGTCGGTCAGATTGCCGACATAGACCAGCGACCGTTCGTTGCGAACGGCGCCGAAAGGCAAAGGCAGGCCGGCCGTGGACAGCCTGACGAGGCTGGCGAAATTCGCCTTCACCCCCGGGCCGTAGACCAGCGGCGGGCGCAGCACGGTCACCGCCATGCCGGTTTCGCCGACCAGCGCAAACAGGCCGTCTTCGGCTTCCCGTTTCGATATGCCGTAGCCATCTTCCGGCCGAGGCGGATCGCTTTCGCGGAATGGGTGGCCGGGAAGCGTGCGCTCGCCATTGACCTTGACCGAACTCAGGAAGACGAAGCGGCGCACGCCGGCCCGCGCCGCCTGGCGGGCGAGGTTGAGCGTGGCATCGACATTGACGGCGCGGTAGGCGGCGAGCGGATCTGCCGCGGTTTCGTTGAGCACATGGGTGCGGGCTGCGAGATGGATGACGGTGTCGACGCCGTCGAGCGCCGCGCTCCAATCGGTACCGGCCGTCACCTCACCCACCGCGACGTAATCGGTTCCCTGCGCACGGCTCGCGCCGCGAAAGGCCAGCCCGCGTTGAGCAAGGTCCTTTGTCAGGGCCTGGCCGACAAAACCCGTGGCGCCGGTGACCAGGATCATCTTGGCCTGTTCCGCGACAGAAGCTCACCGTAGAGATCGGCATAAGCGGCGCACATGCGGTCGATGGTGAACAGTGCTTCGTAGCGCGCGAGCGCCGCCTGGCCGAAGACGGCGGCCTGGGCCGGGTCGCCGGCAAGCCGGGTCATCGCCTCGGCAAGGGCGTCGGGATCGTTCGGCGCGGTGACGATGCCGGTCGTGCCGTTCAGGTTGACGTAGCTGGTGCCGCTGCCGACCTCGCAGGTGATCATCGGCTTGGCGAACATCGATGCTTCCACCAGCGACAGGCCGAAGGCCTCCGAGCGCAGGTGCGAAGGGAAAATGGTGGCGTAGCTCAGTTCTAGCAGCGCGCTCTTGTCCTCGTCGTCGAGCGCGCCGAGGAAAAACACATTGCCGGCGCCAAGCCGCTCCGCCTGCTGTTTTAGTTCCGCTTCCATCGGCCCGGCGCCGACGATGGCGACTGGCAGCCCGGTGCGTTTGGCCGCGTCGATCAGGATGTGCAGGCCCTTGTAGTAACGCAGCACGCCGACGAAGAGGAAGAATTTTTCCGGCAGTTTCAGCCGCCATGCCGCCTTTCTTTCCTCGCTGGCCGGCGGACAGGAGGCGCGGTCGAGGCCGATCGGGATCACCGTGCACTTGTCTCTGAAATCGCGCAGGTCGAGGCTCGATTGCAGGTAGTTGGGCGAGGTTGGCACGATGCGGTCGACGCTGCCGAGGAACGCCCGCATCAGCGGCCGGTAGAGTGTCAGCAGCCCCTTCTGCTTGACGATGTCGGAATGGTAGGTGACCAGCGACGGTTTTTTGAGCCAGCTGGCGAAATGCACCAGGTCCATGAACGGCCAGGGGAAATGATAGTGGACGATGTCCGCTTCCGCCGCGAGCGCCCGAAAACGTCCGAATGCCTCCAGGGAAAAACCGGTCGAGGCGACTTCCAGATTGAGTTTTGCCTTATGGGCCCAATGCCCCTCGAACAGCACCGTGTTCAGGTCCGGCTCCCGGCTGAGCGACAGCACGTCCGTTTGTACCCCCAGCGGTGCGGTCCCCTTGGCGATGGCATGGATCGTCCGCTCGACGCCGCCGAACGTATCGGGCCAGTAGGTCTTGAAGAAATGCAGGACGCGCATGCCGGGGCCTTCGGATCGGAGAAACGGGGCCGGTGATACGACAGGCCGCCCGCCTTTCCAAGAAGAAAGCGTCAGCCGCGCTTGCCGCCGACGGTTGCCAAGACGGAGCCGCCGAGGACCAGCAAAGCGGCAAGACCAAGCGTCAGTGTGGCCGGTGCTGCGCCGGTCGCCACCAGCAGCGCGGTGGAAATCAGGGGCGCCAGATAGGACAGCGCGCCGAGCAGCGGCAGATGGCCGTGCTTGGTGGCATGATCCCACGCCAGGAAGGCGAGGCCGACCGGCCCCAGCCCGAGGCAGAAAATGGCGATCCACTGGCCGGTATCCGGCGCGACGCTGGTTTCGAACGCCAGGTGGCAAAGCCCGCCCGCGAGCGCCACGGCGCCGCAGATGCCGACGATCATGCCGCTCGGCGTGCCTTCGAAGCGGCGGTTGAGCACCGAATAACCCGACCAGACGAGGGCGCAGGCAAAGGCGGCGAGATAACCGCTGACGGCGCCGGTAAACCCTTCCCCGCCGCCGTTGCGGGCGAGAATGATGATGCCGGTTCCGGCAAAACCGAGCAGGGCGCCGACGACATGGCGCAGTTTCAAGCCTTCACCCGGCAGCAAGGCGGAAAACAACACGATGAACAGCGGCCAGAGATAGGCCACGAGGCTCGCCTCCGCGACCGGCGCCGTCTGCAAGGCGTAAAAATACAGGGCGTGATAACCGAACAGACCGAGAAAAGCGACGATCCAGGGCTGCCAGGGCTGGCGCATCTCCGCCAGCGCCGCCCGGCCCCGCACGGCGAGCAGGATGATGCCCGCGATGAAGGCGACAGCAAAGGTCAGCGCCAGCAACTCGAACGGCGGCAGGCTGCCGGCATTGGCGGTGAGCAGGGCGAGGCACGCCCAGAGAAGGATCGCCACGATGCCGATCGTCGTTGCTCTCGTGCGGTTTGCCGTCGTCATGTCGTTTCCTGTCTGGCATTGAGGCCGTTGTTTTTTCCCTTCTCCCCAGCGGGGAGAAGGTGGCCCGAAGGGTCGGATGAGGGGGGCATACGGCAGGGGATGCGCTTGTGGCACCCCCTCATCCCGTTGCGTCCTACGGACCCTTCTCCCCAGGGGGAGAAGGGGCAGGTGGCACCCGCTCATGCCAAAGTCTCCCGTCGCCATCTCGGCAGATGCCTAACCGCTCATCGAAAAGCCGGATAGCCAGATCCTGCGTGATTTTGTGCAAATCCTTCGCATGCGATGAAAGGACGGCGTGCCCGGCTCAATGACCCTTGCGAAACCGCAGAGGCGTGATGCCGCGCGACTGGCGCAGCCGGCGGGTCAGCGCGCTCTGGTCGGCATGGCCGGTTAGGAGCGCAATATCGGCGATCGGCAGTTCCGTATTCGCCAGCAGCTCGAGGGCGGCGTCGAGGCGTATCTCCATCAACATCGCATGCGGCGTCGTGCCGTGATGCGTGCGGAACAGGCCGTGCAGCCGCGTCTCGCCGACGCCGGCCTCGCGGGCGATGTCCGCGACGCCGAGCGGGCGGTGGAGATGGGCGCGCATGAAGGCGAGCGCGCGGTCGAGATGTCGGGTGGAGCCATCGGCGGAGGGTTTGGCCGGTTGCGAAAGGGCGGCATACAGCAGGCCGCACCAATTGCTGCGCAGGCTGCCTGTGACCTCGCCTTCCCCGGCGGCAGCAGAGAGATGGTCGAGCAAGGCCTGCACGGCAGGGCGGACCTCGAAGAAGGCGGAAGCGGAATAGCGGGCGACGGCCGGTTCATCCAGAGCCGGGCAGCGGGCGTCGACTACGATGAAACCGTTGCGCCCGCCGGCGCGAAAGGCATGGCGGGTGCCGGCGGGAATGACTGCGCCGCGACCGCTCGCCACGACGCCGCCCTTGCCGCCGATCTCCAGTTCCAGCACGCCGAGCCGCGGCAGGACGATCTGGTGGAAATCATGGCAATGCAGCTCCGCCTCGCCGCCATAGCTGCGAAAGCCGAGATAGTCGTCGCTGGCCGAAACGTCCATGGTGATCCGCGCTGGCAGGAGTGCGTCTGGCGGCTCTATATCATTGGCCGGCTTTCCGGCAAAAGCCAAAATCCTTGGGCGTGCGCATTCAGTTTTGTCCGGTCATGGCCTACATAGTCATGCGAAGCAGACAACACAGAAAGCCGTCCATGACCGTTTCCTCCTCGTCCCCCGTCGATCCCGTCAAACTCGAAAAGCTCGCGGAAACCGCCATCCGGGTGGGCCTGCAGCTGCAGAAGGGGCAGGATCTCGTCGTGACCGCGCCGATCGCCGCCCTGCCGCTGGCGCGGCTGATCACCAAGCATGCCTATCTTGCCGGCGCCGGCCTCGTCACCACCTTCTATGCCGACGAGGAGGCGACGCTCGCCCGCTACCGCCATGCGCCTGACGAGAGTTTCGACAAGGCGTCCGGCTGGCTTTATGATGGCATGGCCAAGGCCTTTGCCAACGGTGCTGCCCGGCTGGCGATTGCCGGCGACAACCCGATGCTGCTGTCGGCCGAGGATCCGGCCAAGGTGGCGCGGGCAAACCGTGCCAATTCGATGGCCTACAAGCCGGCGCTGGAAAAGATCTCGAATTTCGACATCAACTGGAACATCGTCTCTTATCCCAATCCCTCCTGGGCAAAGCAGGTCTTCCCTGACCTGGCCGAGGATGAGGCGGTGCGCCGGCTGGCCGATGCGATCTTTGCCGCCTCGCGTGTCGATGTCGCCGACCCGATCGCCGCCTGGGCGGCCCACAACGCCGATCTTGGCAAGCGTTCCGCCTGGCTGAACGGCGAGCGTTTTGCCGCGCTGCATTTCACCGGTCCCGGCACCGATCTCACCGTCGGCCTGGCCGATGGCCACGAGTGGCACGGCGGCGCCTCCACCGCCAAGAACGGCATCACCTGCAATCCCAACATCCCGACCGAAGAGGTATTCACCACGCCGCATGCGCTGCGGGTCGAAGGACACGTATCGAGCACCAAGCCGCTGTCGCACCAGGGCACGCTGATCGACGACATCCGCGTGCGTTTCGAGGCGGGCCGCATCGTCGAGGCCAAGGCGAGCCGTGGCGAAGAAGTGCTGAACAAGGTGCTGGATACGGACGAGGGTGCGCGGCGTCTCGGCGAAGTGGCGCTGGTGCCGCATTCCTCGCCGATCTCGAAAAGTGGCATCCTGTTCTTCAACACGCTGTTCGATGAAAACGCCTCCTGCCACATCGCGCTCGGCCAGTGCTATTCGAAGTGCTTCCTCGATGGCGCCTCGCTCAGCCCGGAACAGATCGCCACGCAGGGCGGCAATTCCAGCCTGATTCACATCGACTGGATGATCGGCTCCGGCGACGTGGATATCGACGGCGTGACGGCGGACGGCAGCCGCGTTGCTGTCATGCGCAAGGGCGAATGGGCGCGGTAACGGCGCTTCTCATCGTCGACGGTCGGCCGGCACCTCAGCCGGCGCGGCTACCCGCCGGTTTGGCGCCGGCGGGCAGGCTTGCCTGCTGGCTTATCCACACGCTCGCCAGCACGGCGACAAAACCGGCGATCTGCAGCGGCGTCAGGCTCTGTCCGAGCAGCAGCCAGCCCAGCAGGGTAGCGACGAGCGGACTGAGGAACCCGAGCGAGGCTGCCGCCGAAGGCTCGATGCGTGAGAGGCCGCGAAACCACAGAAGATAGGTGAAGGCAGCGCCGATCAGGCCGAGATAGGCCATGCCCAGCACATTTCCCATTGTCGGTGCCGGTAGCGCCGGCTCCAGCCACAGCACGAGCGGGATCAGAAGCAGGCCGCCGGCCGTCAGCTGCCAAGCGGTGAAGGTGAGGCTGGAGACCGGCGGTTTCCAGTGCCGGGTCAGCACCGTGCCGAAGGCCATCGATACCGCACCGGCGAGCCCGGCCACGATGCCGATCGGATCGAGCGCCGCCCGGGGCGTCAGCACCAGCAGCGCGACACCAACAATGCCCGTCAATCCCGCCACGACGGCCAGCGGCCGTATCTGTTTTGCCAGCACGATGCGCGACAGCGCGATGACGATCAGCGGCTGCACGGCGCCCACCGTGGCGGCCACGCCGCCGGGCAGGCGGTAGGCGGACACGAACAGCATCGCCCAGAAGAAGGAAAAGTTGAGCGCGCCAAGCACGAAGGTCCGCCCCCACCAGATGCCTTGCGGCAACTGGCGCACGAGCAGCAACAGCAGCAGGCCTGCCGGCAGGGCGCGCAGCAGCGATACGGTCAGCGGATAACCCGTCGGCAGGAAACTGGTGGTGACGTAATATGTGCTGCCCCAGATCGCCGGGGCGATGGCGGTCAGCAGCACGTCGACGACATGGCTCGAATTTGTCTTCATCTCAATAATCTCGATCTCAAGATAAATTCAGCATAGCGACAAATATCTTGACGTCAAGATGTCCCGGTCTTATCGGAAAAGGATCACCGAGGGACGATGCATGGACCACGTCGACAGAATTCTGGATCAGTGGCGGCGCGAGAGGCCGGACCTCGATGTCACCGCCATGGGCATCCTCGGCCGGCTGAAGCGGCTTTCGACCCATCTCTCCCGCGAGGTCGAGGTCGTCCTGCAGGAAAACGGCCTGTCGTCGTCGAGTTTCGACGTGCTGGCGACCTTGCGACGGTCCGGCGCGCCCTATCGCCTGTCGCCGGGGGATTTGCTGGCGACAACCATGGTGACCTCGGGCACGATGACCAACCGTATCGACCAGCTGGAAAAGGCCGGGCTGGTGGAGCGCGTGGTCAATCCGGAGGATCGCCGCAGCGTGCTCATCGCCCTGACGGAAAAGGGTTTTGCCCTGGTCGAGAAGACGGTGACGGACCATGTCGCCAACCAGCACCGGCTGGTCGAAAGCCTGCCGGCAGAAAAGAAGGCGGCGCTCGACGGGCTGTTGCGCAAGCTGCTGGCTGCGTTCGAGTAAGGCCGGAAATGCTCTATCCGTCTGTTTTCACGCGCTTCCGGACGCAAAGCCGCTCCGCAGTTTTGCTGGACTTGCTCTAAATCTTCGACAGGGCCAGCCGGATCCGCTGCAGATGCGCCTTGCGTTTGGCATCCGTGTTGCGGTCCATGTCGTAGAGGTTCATCATGCGGAAATCGACACCCTTGGCGCAGAAGGCCGCGATGCCGCGCCGGAGGATGCGGCGCACGGGATTGCCCATGTAGAGATGCACGATCCACCAGGGTGAGCCGGTGGTCGTCAGCGCCCAGAACAGCTTGATGTTGCCCAGTTTCGGCACGATGCGGCCGCCATCGGGATCGTGATCGAAGGCGACGCCGGGGGCGAAGACGCGATCGAAGAAGCCCTTGAGGATTGCCGGAAAATTGAACCACCACTGCGGAAAGACGAAGATCAGGCCTTCCGCCGCCCGCAAACGTGCCACGAGGTCCTCAACTGCGGAACCGTCGTAGGGCACGGTGTACTGGCTGCGCCGCTCGCTTTCCGTCAGTCTCGGGTCAAAACCCTCGCGGTAGAGATCGAGCATATCGACGCTGTGGCCGCCGGCCTCCAGCGTCTCCTTCGCCGTGCGGGCGACGGCGGCGGCAAAGCTGTCTTCCAGCGGATGGGCTAAAACCAGAAGCAGGTGCATGGTCAAAACAGGTTCCCTTGCTCCGGCGGTTTTTCGGGCGTGGCCGGCTTTGCGCTGCGCTTGCGGGGCGCTGCAGGCGGCGTGTCAGCTGGCGGCGGCGGGCCGGCTTCGCCGCCGGTAACGGCGCTCACGCGGGCATCGGCGAACTGGATGGAGATCGCCGCGCCGGCGACAAGCGCCGCCGCCCGCGACACCGGCCTGTCGTCGGCATCGCGGATCACCGCATAGCCGCGCAGCAGCACGTTCTTGTAGGACAGCGACTGCAGCACCCGGTCCTGCGCCAGCACGTCGGCGCGCCAGCGGCGAAGCTGGTGGGCGAGCGTGCTGTCGGCATGCCGTCCCAGATTGGACAACCGGTCGCGGAAGCGCGCCACCTGGGTATCGAGGCGTGCCGGCACCAGCCCGAGCACGGCATCCGCCCGCTTCAGCCGCGAACCGAGTTCGGCGGCGCGACGCTCGATGAAGCGCTCGATGCGGATCATCCGGTCGTTCACCGTCTGGCGGCGTTCGTTAATGCGGCCGGTCAGCAACTCCGGCCGCAGATGGGCGGCGAACCGCTCGAAACCGCGGCGCTTGTTGAGGGTATTGAGCGACAGGCCACGCCCCAGGCCGGCGGCGGCCTCGTCGAAGCGCCGGCGCGGCAGAGCCAGCAACTGGTCGAGCGAGGGCAGCGCCCGCACCAGCGAACGCAGGTTCTGGCGGCGCTGGTCCATGTGGCGGCCGGTGCCGCCCTGCAGCCGGGCGGAAAGTGCCGCAAGCTGCGACTGCAGCTCGGCCTTCACAGGTACGGCCATTTCCGCCGCTCCGGTCGGGGTCGGCGCGCGCACATCGGCGGCATAATCGATCAGCGTCCAGTCGGTCTCGTGGCCAACGGCTGAGATCAGCGGGATCCGGCTTTCCGCCGCCGCCCGGACGACGATCTCGTCGTTGAAGCTCCAGAGGTCTTCGAGACTGCCGCCGCCGCGGGCGACGATCAGCACGTCCGGTCGCGGAATGGCGCCATCGGGCGAAAGCGCGTTGAAGCCGTGGATTGCATTGGCGACCTCCTGTCCGGACCCTTCGCCCTGGACCTTGACCGGCCAGAGCAGCACCCGCACCGGAAAGCGGTCGGAAATACGGTGCAGGATATCGCGGATGACCGCACCGGTCGGCGAGGTGACGACGCCGATCACCCGCGGCAGAAACGGCAGGCGCCGCTTGCGTTCGGGATCGAACAGGCCTTCGGCGGCAAGCTTGCGCTTGCGCTCCTCGATCAGCGCCATCAGCGCGCCGGCGCCGGCCGGCTCCAGGCTTTCGATGACGATCTGGTATTTCGATGAGCCCGGAAAGGTGGTGACCTTGCCGGTGGCGATGACCTCCATGCCTTCTTCAGGCCGGAACTTTAGCCGGCTCATCGAACCTTTCCAGATCACGGCATCGATGCGGGCGCGGTCGTCCTTCAGCGAAAAATAGGCATGACCGGAGGAATGCGGGCCGCGATAGCCGGAAATTTCGCCGCGCACCCGCACCTGGTCGAACGCCGTTTCCACCGTGCGCTTGATCGAGCCGGAGAGTTCCGAAACGCTGTATTCGGTCAGGTTCGAAGGGGTGTCGACGTCAAAGAGATTGGCCATGGCGCCATCCTAGCCGATGACCGCGCCGTGGTCAGCAGCAAACCTCCGGCCCGTCCGCCTCTTCACCGAAAAAGCGGGGCGCACGGGGAAGATTTTCGCTGTCACAACGGATGTCGTTCTGTGTGCCCTCCGTGCACCTGCTGAACGATCTCAATCTTGTCAGTGGGTTGGGGTGCGCCGTGAGCGAAGCATCGTGT
The DNA here is from genome assembly GCF_964253915.1 of Rhizobium sp. LjRoot30. NCBI lineage: Bacteria > Pseudomonadati > Pseudomonadota > Alphaproteobacteria > Hyphomicrobiales > Rhizobiaceae > Rhizobium > Rhizobium sp. LjRoot30. The sequence continues at coordinate 117,431 of NZ_CAXUSG020000001.1, forward strand.
GCTGCGCCGAAAAGATCGTCCCCGCCGATCCCCGCGGCTTCGGCAGAACGCATCATGAGGGACCGTCATGTCCAAGGAGCTTTCGATGGTCGACCGTTTTGCCAATACCCAAGCCTCGCTGTCCGGGCCTGCAAGCTCGGGCTTTTCGATCACGCCGAACGATGCGACCGATCTCACGGAGACGGTCCGGGCGCTTTATGTCGGCGGCGGCGGCAATCTCAGCGTCACGATGTTGTCGGGTGAGGTGTTGACGCTGGCCAATGTCTTTGCCGGCTCGATCCTGCCGCTCAGGGCGGTGCGCGTGCGCGCCACCGGCACCACTGCCACCGATATCGTGGGTCTGGTCTGATGGTCGATGCCCAGATCTCGTTGACCGGTTCCGGGCGTTCGCTGCCCTTCTGGGCGCGGCCGGCTGCCCTTGCTGCCGATCTTGCCGGCGGGCCGGCCAAACCGCCGGCCTTTGCCTTCGATGCCCGGCGAAACGCCTGTGCGCTCACCAGCCTAGCGCCATCAAGCATTGCCGCGGCCACCGCAACCGCGATCGGCGACGCCGTCCGCCCGGTCGCCTTCGCGGATCTCTTTCTTTTTACCCGCGCCGGGACGGCCACCTATCTTGATGCCGACGGCACGGTCCGCACCGCAGCTGCCGACAGTCCACGTTTCGACTGGTCGAACGGCAGCCGGCAGTTTTTGGTCGAGGCGCAGGCGGCCAACCTTTTGCTGCAGTCGCGCAATCTCGCGGCTTCGCCCTGGACTGCCGTCGACATGGCATCCGTCCGCGGCCAGCCGAGCCTCTTCGGCGATAACGATGCCTTCCGGCTGACGGGTGCATCTGCCGATGCCCGTTATTCCCAGTCGGTTTCGGTCACCGCCGGCCAGACCTATTGTTTCTGGGCGTGGATGAAACCGGGAACGGCGGCGCAATCCCGGCTGCAGGCCTATGACAGCGCCAATACCACCGGCTACGAAATCACCGTCACCTGGTCCAGCCGCACTGCCGCCAGCACCGGAAGTGGTTCGGCCACACCTTTTGTCACGGCCTTTCCCGGTGGTTATTACCGTGTCGGCTTCAGTTTTGCGCCGGCCGGCGCGGCGTTGCTGCTGCAGCATTTCAGCGGTGCCGGCACAATGTTCTTCGACGGATTGCAGCTGGAAAGCGGCCCGGCGCCATCGTCCTACGTGCCGACGACAACGGCGTCCGTGACACGCAGCGGCGATGTCTGCCGCTTCTCGCCAACTGCCGAAGCGGTGCTGCAGCGCGCCGCCGCCGGCATCGTTATCCGCGGGCAGGGGATGCGCGGGGCGTTCGGCGCCTTTGTCGGCGGATCTGCCATGTCGCGGCTCATCGGCTTCAACAGCACGCAGAACAGCCTCGTTTTTGGCGCGAGCAGCATTGTCACCCTGGCATCGGCTACCGCTCCCCTGCCGCCTTTCGGCGTTGCCGCTGCCTGGAACGGGTCGGGCAAAGCGGGATCCTATAATGGCGGGACGGTGCAAAATACGGCGGTAACGCTCGATACGACCCTGTCGAAGAGTTATCTCGGTCGCGCTGAGAGCGGCAACGTCTCTTCCGGCCACTATGATTTCATTGCAGTCTATCCGTTCCGCATGACAGATACCGCATTGCCGGCCAAGGCGGTGGCGCATCTTTGAGATGCGCCACGTCCGGCAATCCGGCCGGGCGCGATCAAATCATTTCTCTTCCGGCCGAACACGGTAAAGCAGGAGGTCGGAACCTTCGGCAGCCGGCAGTGCTTCCAGATAGGCGGGGATTTTTCCGCGTGCCAGATCGGCATACAGTCCCTGTGGTTCCAGTTCGGCAAAATGCTGTGTCTGCCAGTCGCCGGGGCAATAGGCGATCACGGTGACGCCGGCGCCGCGCAAGAAGGACTGGGCCTGCTGCGGATTGGACAGGCCGATATACATCTCCGTCAAGATGCCACCCTGGTTGCGGTGATAGGGAGCCGACAGGATGCGGTGCGGCGTAAAACGCAGCATCGCCGCGCCGAGCTCGATGGATGACGCCACGACACCCGGCTCCAGTGCCGAAAGCTGCGCCAGTGCCGTTTGCGACATGCAGCGCGGGCCGGGTTTGGCTTCGGCAAAGGGCGAACGTTCGACAAGGCCTTTGACGCCCTGGGCGCCCAAAACGCCGCCAAGCGCCCAGGCGGAGGGTACGCAGAGAAACGCCATGACGATGTAAACGAAACCCGCCCCCATGTTTTCCGGATCGGCATTGGCGATGCGGCGGATCTCCATCAGAAGCAGCGCGAGCGGCAGGATGGCGAGCAGGTTGGGGAAGGCCGCCCCGCGCACCTGGAAGATCGCCACCGCGACGCTGACGAGCAGCAGGGCGCCGAGCACGGCATGCATTTCAACCCTGTCCCGCCGCCAGATGCGGAAGGCGCAGACAAAGAGCGCAAATATCCCCGTGCCGTAGAAACCGCCGACCGAGCCTGGATCCAATCGGGTGAGCTGGAACAGCGACTGCGCTTCGCTGACATTGGCAAGCCACAGATTGACGATCATCGGATCGAGGTCGCTCAGTGGATTGCCGAGGCATTGCGGCGCCAGCGTCACCAGCGCGCTGAGCACCATGATGCCGGAAGCGCCGAGTGCTGCCAGCCGCACCGGCATCGAAAAACCGTTGGCGGCAAAGGTCGAGGCAAACAGCATGGTGGCGCCGACCGAGGTCAGGCCATAAAAGCCGAGCGACAGGCTGTCGCAGGTCACCAGGCCATAAAGACTAGGCGGGACGGTCGAAAAGAAGGCGACGGACATGCCGATGACGAGCGCGATGCAGAAGGCGCGCGTCGGGCGGGCGATATCGGCGCCATGCCAGGCCCACAGCCCGGCGACGATCAGGCAGGCGACGGCGACATGCGGCACGGTCTCGACGCCGACGGCAATCGCCAGCGCCACCGCAAGCCCGGCAATCGCAAAACTCGCCGGCCGGCGCTCAGGATCGACCAGCATGGCGGCGATGATCGTCATCAGCAGCAGCTGGACATTGTGGTGATCGATGGCGCCCGGCAGGAAGCGGTTGCTGGTGATGAGATAGATGGCGGTCAGACCCATCGCCGCATGCATCACCGCGGTGCCGCCAATGCGCCGGCCGGCAAGCCCCATGACGAAAAGCAGCGCGACGGCCAAGCCCATCGGCCAGGCGGCAAGCGCTGCGGCTTCCGCCGCCGTATGCGGCAGGAACAGGTCGAAGAACGAGATCAGGTTGGCGATCGGCAGGTCGACGAGGCGCGACCAGTGCATCGGCGTGCCGCCTTCGAGGCCGAGCCGGTACTGCTGCATGTCGAACCAGTTCTGGCCGGCCAGCAGGTCGCGAACCTCGATCAGCCGCGTGACATCGTCATTGTCGGCGCCGACATAGTCATGGGAGCCCGGCAGGTTCAGCGCGGCGAGCACCAGCATGGTGATGATGCCGTAAAAGACCACGGCAAACCGCAGCTGGGCGAGCAGGCGCCCGGATGCCGGGCGCGAAGCCGCACCTCGGCCGGCAGTTTCCGTCGTCAGTGCCGCATTCGCCATGCTGCCGGTCCTTTAACGCAATGCAAGAAGGTGACGGAAACCATGCCTTAACCTTCTCAAGAAATAGTAAAATCCAGACGTCGCGCGCAGTTTGCCGATGGTTTTCTTGAGTTGCAGGTAGAAATCATGGTTGTTGCTGACGCCGGTGCCCTGGATATCGCGGTTCTGCTGCCCTGTTACAACGAGGCGGGCACCATCGCCGCCGTCGTGCGCGGCTTTCGCGAGGCGCTGCCGGACGCGCGCATCTATGTCTACGACAACAATTCCGTCGACGGTACGGCGCTACAGGCGATGCTGGCCGGCGCCACGGTGGTGCGCGAGCGGCGCCAGGGCAAGGGCAATGTCGTGCGCCGCATGTTCGCTGACATCGAGGCCGACGTCTACCTGATGGCCGATGGCGACGGCACCTATTCGCCCGACGATGCCGAAGACCTGATCCGCACGCTTTTGACCGAGCGCGCCGACATGGTGGTCGGTACCCGCCGCGGCGTGCATGCCGATGCCGGACGCCAGGGCCATGCCATCGGCAACCGGCTGTTCAACCGCCTCTACCGCATGATCTTCGGCAGCGATTTCACAGATATCTTCTCTGGTTACCGCGCTTTCTCGCGCCGGTTCGTCAAGAGTTTCCCGGCCGTTTCCGCCGGTTTCGAGATCGAAACGGAAATGTCGGTGCATGCCTCGCGGCTGAAACTGCCGGTGAGCGAGCTGGAACTCGATTACGGCCGCCGGCCGGAGGGCTCGCATTCGAAGCTCTCGACCTTCAAGGACGGCGCCAAGATCCTTTGGATGTTTGCGATGCTGATGAAGGAGACGCGGCCCTTCGCCTTCTTCGGCGCGCTCAGTGTCGCCTTCATGGCGACGAGCACCGTGTTCATGACGCCGGTGCTGCTCGAATATTTCGCCACCGGCCTGGTGAACCGTCAGCCGACATGGGTTCTGTCCATGGCGTTGATGATGATTTCCTTCATGATGTTCACCGCCGGCACCATCCTCGATTCCGTCGCCAGGGGCCGGGCGGAGCAGATGCGCATCCACTATATGAGCCTGCCGGTCGGCCGGTTGCGGCCCGCCGCCGCTGCGGAACCCGTAGCCGACGAAACGGTGAGGGCGGCATGAGCGGCCGTGGAGCGCGACCATGAACCGGGAAACCACCAACCGCATCCGCTTCGTCATCGAAGACGTCATGCCGCCGATCCTGCGTGATTCCGCTGCCTTTCGCTGGATGGCGCGCCTCGCCTGGGGTGACCACATCAATCATCTCGCCCGTTTTCGCGAACGCGCACCCTTCCTGACCGAGGCCGAATACGAAACGCTCTATCGAAACCATCCGCGTGTGCACCAGGGCACCGACAATTCCGCCGCCACCATCCGCCGTATCAATGCCTCCGTGGTTGGCGACAGCCTGTGCGATGTCGGCTGCGGCACTGGTGCACTGCTCAGCCACATCCAGGCGGCGCATCCGCAGCTTTCGCGCCTGACCGGCGTCGATTTTGTCGTCGAGGACGCGGCGGCCTTGCCGGGCATCGAATATGTTGCCGCCAAGATCGAGGCCCTGCCCTTTGCCGACGGCGAGTTCGACACGGTGGTCTGCACCCATGTCATCGAGCACCTCTTGGATTACAGGCAGGCAATTGCCGAATTGCGGCGCATTGCCCGTCGGCGGCTGATCATCGTCGTGCCGCGGGAGCGGGAATACCGCTACACCTTCAATCCGCACTTCAACTTTTTTCCCTACACGCATTCCTTCCTGCGCGCCGTCCATCCGGTGCCGGCGATCCACGAATGCATCGATATCGGCCGCGATATTTTTTACCGTGAAGACCGGGATTGAGGAGCGGCCGATGTTCTCCTCCCTTCCTCTCGCCACATGGGTCGGGCTTCTGGGCACGCCGCTGCTGATTGCGGCCGGGCAGGTGCTGTTCAAACTGACCAGCGCGTCTGCCGGCGATTTCAGCGCACGCAGTCTCATGCAGCTGGCATTCAACCCGCTGCTGCTCGCCGCCCTGGCGCTCTACGGCTTCGGCACGCTGGTCTGGATCTACGTGCTGAAATCGGTGCCGCTGACGATTGCCTATTCCTTCATGGGGCTGACATTCTGCTTCGTACCGCTTTTGGCGCAGGTCTTCTTGGGCGAGGCCGTGACCTTGCGTTATGCCTTCGGCGCCGTGCTGATCGTCGCCGGCATGATCGCGATCAACGCCTGATGCGCCTTGCCCGTTTCATCTTCGCGCTGATCGCCGGTTTCCTGCTTGAGGCGCTGGTGCTGCATCTGCTGCATGCGGGAAGCGGTGGCACGGCGTTTCTGCCCGGCCTTGCCGCGCTTGCCGCCGCCATGGCGGCGATGTGGGTCATCGCCGCCGGAAGAAGAGCGCGCTATCTCCTGCTGCTGACGGCGCTGTTCGGCTACGGCCTGTTCGCCGCCCTGGTCTTCGGTTCACCGGATATACAGCCTGTGACGGCGCGCCTCCTGTCGTCGCTGGCCGCCGTCGCCTTTGCGCTGTTCGGTTACGTCCGCTTCGTCAGCCGGAGTTAAGACGGCTCAAACCGTCTCCCAGCCATCCTTCTCGCTGGCGCGGTAAATGGCGTCGATGACCTTCTGGTTCAGCTTCGAGCTTTCGAGCGTCACCACTTCCTGATCCTCGCCGCCGGCCGCGCGGGCAAAAGCTTCCGCCTCGCACTTGTATTGCCGGCTGTCTTGGAAGCGGAAGACGCGGGATTCGTTGTGGTTGCGGTTGGTGAGTTCGATTTCTTCGGCGCCATAACGGTCGGCGTTGAACGGCGACTTCACCTCGATGTAACCCTCGGTGCCGTGGAACACCATCACCTGGCGATGCGCCAGCTGGGTGGAGATATAGAAGGTCAGCTCGAAATCGCCGAAATCCGCCTTGACGCTGGAATAGATGTCGGTGCCGAATTCCGGGTCGCGCTCGGTGACGGCCTGGATGCGCTTCGGCTCCTTGCCGGTGACGAAACGGGTGCTGATCGTCGGGTAGACGCCAATATCGGGCAGGCCACCGCCGCCGAGTGAGGGCACGTTGCGCATGTTGCCGGGATCGCGGTTGAAATAGGTGAACGCGCCCTGCACATGCTTCAGCGCGCCAATTGCGCCGTCCTTGATCAGTTCACGCACCTTCAGCCATACCGGCGCGTAGGTCACCATATAGGCTTCCGTCACCAGCACGTTGTTGCGGTTGCGGGCTTCGATCAGCACGTCGATCTCATCGGCATTCAGCGCCAGCGGCTTTTCCACCAGCACATGCTTGCCGGCATCCGCCGCCTTGACCGACCACTCGACATGCTGCGAGGTCGGCAGCGGAATGTAGACGGCGTCGATCGTGTCGGAGGCGAGCATTTCTTCGTAGGAACCGAAGGCATGCGGCACGGAAAAGCGGTCAGCCATTTCGCGCGCCCTTGCAAGGTCGCGGCTGGCAATGGCGGTCACCACGCAGTTTTCGGCGTCCTGGATGGCAGGCACCACGAGTTCGCGGCCGATCTTGGCGGTGGACAGAATTCCGAAGCGCAGCATGTTTTCATCTCCCTGGCTGGTCTTTGGCCGCACCATAGGCAGGGGCAGGGGGTGATGCAATGGCGGCCAGCGATCGACATCGCTTTCGCGGGCCAAATGCTTTCGGGCCAAATGCTTTCACAGGCCAAATGCTTTCACGGGAATGAGAATGGCATTTGGCAAAAAGCGCCGCTAGTCTGCGCTGCCCGGTGTTGCCGGGTCTTTCAGTCCGTTCTCATCCTGGAGTTTTCATCATGAATTTGCGTCCCCTTGGGCGAACCGGCCTCAAGATCGCCCCGCTGGTGTTCGGCGGCAATGTTTTCGGCTGGACGGCCGACGAAAAGACGTCTTTCGACCTGCTTTCCGGTTTCTTCGATGCCGGCCTCAACACGGTCGACACGGCGGATGTCTACTCGTCCTGGGCACCGGGCAACAAGGGCGGCGAATCGGAAACCATCATCGGCAAGTGGCTGAAGAGCGGCGCGGTTTCGCGCGACAAGGCGATCATTATCACCAAGGTTGGTTCCGATCTCGGCGAAGGCCGCAAGGGCCTGTCGCAGAAATGGATCGTGCAGGCCGTCGAGGATTCGCTGAAGCGCCTGCAGACGGATTACATCGACCTCTATTTGTCGCACTGGCCGGATGCCTCGGTGCCTTACGAAGAAACGCTGGCCGCCCATACGAAGCTGAAGGAACAGGGCAAGATCCGCGCCATCGGCGGCTCCAACCTCGATGCCGGGCAATTGCAGGCGTCACTCGATGCGGCTGCGAAAAACGGCCTGGGGCGTTACGACGTGCTGCAGCCGGAATACAATCTCTACGACCGCGGCGGCTTCGAGGGTGCGCTAGCCGACCTCTGCCAGGCAGAAGAAATCGGCGTCATCACCTATTTCAGCCTGGCCTCCGGTTTCCTCAGCGGCAAATACCGGACGAAGGACGATACGGCCGGCAAGGCACGCGGCAGCGACGTCGAGAAATACCTCGACGACAAGGGCCTGCGTATCCTGGCGGCTCTCGATGAAATCGCCGCCGAAACCGGCGCAAAACATGCGGAAATCGCGCTTGCCTGGCTGATGGCCAAGCCGGCGGTGACAGCACCGATCGCCAGCGCCACCAGCCTGCCGCAGCTCGAAAGCCTGGTAAAGGCGGCCACCCTGACGCTTCCGGCAGACGCGATTGCCTTGCTCGACAAGGCCGGCGCATAAATTGAGGAGCGACGTTCGGCGGCCAAACGACCGCCGAACGTCACGTCGGCCGATCTGGCCAGCCTCTCGGTGTCAGTCATGGTCCAGCGATAGCGGCCAGTCACCGTGATTGACATACCGCGTCTGGCCGTAAAAGCTTTCGATCAGGCGAAAGCCACCGGCTCTCCAGACGATCGGTTCGTCCAGCCGCCGCGTCTCGATCGGCGTTTGCCGCTGGTGATAAAATAAGGTCATGTGCGGTGTGAAGCCACCCGGCTTCGAGGAGATCACCCCGGCTTCCGAAAGCACCTCCACCACCTGTCGCTGCGAAAACGACAAGGCATCATTCGGGTGGTTGCTGCACAGCACCAATGCTCTCTGCCGATTCTTGACACGAAAATCGACCGTATGGTCGAGCCTGACCTCAAAATCCGGGGCATCAAGTCTGGATAGGGCCTCGCTGGCGGCAAAGAGTACCGGATACGGTGTCTTCGGATAATCACCGATGAAGCAGAGAGTACTGTGAAGAATGTGCAGCGGCCGCAGACTGGCCGCAAGGCGTTGTTGATGGCTCATCGTTTCGGCGATGGCGTAAGCCCTGGCGGCAGCCTGCATGCCCGGCATCAGGGCAACGAAGATCCGTTGCAGACCGGTCTTGTCAGGCAGGTGCGGCGGCGGCTTCCGCTTGCCGGCACCTGGCAAAAACATCTCCTGCTGTCCTGCGGCGGATCGGGGGCTGGATTTCCTGGGCATGACGCGTGACCTCCCTGAGAAAGAACCGATCATAACCGCTTCCGGATAGACATAAAGAACAAAAAGTGAACATTTTCTCACGAAATACCGCGTCACCTTGATTGAAAGTGGGCCGCCCGCCCTTTAGGTTTGCCGCAATCTTGATGATGTCCCGAGGATTCACGTGAAAATAAGCCTGCATGGTCTGCTTGTGCCTTTTCTGATGCTGTTGCCCAATGCTGCGCAGGCCGAATGGCAGGCGGTGGAACAGGTGAAGACCTATTCGATATCGGGGCAAACCGGCGCAGCACTGTATCAGTCGATCGGCGAGCGCGGCCCGAATGTCGGCGTCGGCGGGCGTGTCATCGCCCACACCACCTTCAAGCTGACATGGACGCGGAAATACGAAACGCGCGATAATGCCTGCGTGCTTGCCACGGCGAGGCCGAAGCTGATCATCACCTATACACTGCCGAAGGTGGCCGGCCGTTTGCCGGAGGGGCTGCGCCAGAGATGGGAGATTTTCATCGACGGTGTCGCCGCCCATGAGCGCGTCCACGGAGACACCATCAAGGCGATGGTGCACAAGATCGAAGCCGCCACCATCGGCCTGACCGTTCCCGACGATCCCAAATGCCGCAAGATCAAGGATGAGATGAACACGCGGCTCGGCGGACTGTCCCAGGCGCAACGCCAGGAAGGCCGTGATTTCGACCGCGTCGAACTCAGTCCCGGCGGCAACGTCCACAACCTCATCCTGCAGCTCGTCAACGATTGACCGGTGCAAGCAAAGCGAATGGCCGGCGGCCGGTCACGCGATCCCGGCATCGGGGCTCCACGGCCGCCTTGCCGCCCCGACAGAATGCCGCGAACCGATTGACATCGGCGCTGAACAAGGGCTGATGGGGCCGGACGGCCATTCTGGCCGTTTGCCGTTCCACACATGTCGCCGTCACGATGCTGTCGTTCAAGTTCTTCCTCGCATTGCTGTTTCTCGTCGTGCTGGCTGTGACGAGCCTTTTCGTCGGCGTCAGCGACGTGTCTCTGGCCACTCTCTGGTCGGGCGACAGAACCGCGATGCTGGTGCTGTTCGAAAGCCGCATTCCGCGCCTTCTGGCGCTGATTTTCGCCGGTGCCGGCATGGCTGTGTCCGGTACCATCATGCAGATGCTGGCGCGCAATCGGTTCGTCGAGCCCTCCACGGCGGGCACGGTCGAATGGGCAAGTCTCGGCATGCTCTTCATTCTCCTGCTGGCGCCCGGGCTGCCGGTCTATGTTCGCATGCTGGTATCCACCGGCTTTGCGCTGGCCGGCACCGCCATCTTCCTGCTCGTCCTCCGGAAAATCCCGTTGCGCTCGCCGCTGATGGTACCGCTCATCGGCATCATGCTCGGCGGCGTCGTCGATGCCGGCACCACCTTCTTCGCCTATCGCTATGACATGCTGCAATCGCTGGCCAGCTGGACTACCGGCGACTTTTCCGCCGTGCTGCGCGGCCGCTACGAATTGCTCTGGGTTTCGTTGTTCCTGACCTTGCTTGCCTATGTCGCCGCCGACCGGTTCACCGTCATCGGCATGGGTGAGGAGTTCGCCACCAATCTCGGGCTCAACTACCGCCGCGTGACGGCGTTCGGCCTCGTCATCATTTCCGTGGTCACCGCCTGCGTCGTCGTCACCGTCGGCATGGTGCCCTTCGTCGGCCTGATCGTACCCAACATCGTCAGCATGGTGACCGGCGACAGCCTGCGAAAATCCTTGCCCTGGGTGGCCTTGTGCGGCTCGGGTCTGGTGCTTGCCTGCGATATCGTTGGCCGGGTGGTCATCGCACCGTTCGAAATCCCGGTCGGCACTGTGCTTGGCGCCGTCGGCAGCGCCTTCTTCCTTTATCTCGTCTTGAGGAGGCAAGCCGGTGTCGCCTGAGACGAAGCGGCAGATGCCGCCGCTTGGAATCCTGCTGGTGGCCGGCGCCATCGCGCTGGTGGCCTGCGTCCTGTTCATGACGCTCGGCGCCAAGGGCAGCTGGAGTTTCATCCTGCCTTTCCGCGGCAAGAAGCTTGCCGCCATGCTGCTCGTCGCCTTTTCCATCGCCGTTTCCACCGTGCTGTTCCAGACGATCACCAACAACCGCATCCTGACGCCGTCGATCATGGGTTTCGACGCGCTTTACGCGCTGATCCAGACGGGGTTCATCCTGGCGTTCGGCGCAGCGCGGGTCTCGTCTGCCGATCCGCGGCTGATGTTCCTGGTGGAGTGCGGCGCGATGATCGCGTTTTCCTGCGTGCTGTATCGCTGGCTGTTTTCCGGCGCCGGGCGCAGCCTGCACCAGCTTCTGCTTGTCGGCATCATCTTCGGCGTCTTGTTCCGCAGCCTGTCGCAATTCATGCAGCGGATCATCGATCCCAATGATTTCATCGTGTTGCAGGACCGTCTGTTCGCCAGCTTCAACACGGTGGAAAGCGACCTTCTCGGCATCGCCGCGCTGATGATCGCCGTTGCCATGCTCGTCGCCTGGCGCGTCGCCCATACGTTCGACGTGCTGTCGCTCGGCCGCGAGATGGCGATCGGGCTCGGCGTCGCGCATCGCCGCGTCACGACGATCATCCTCGTCGTCGTCGCCGTGCTCGTTTCGGCCTCGACGGCGCTGGTCGGCCCGGTCACCTTCTTCGGCCTGCTGGTCGCAAACCTTGCCTACGAGGTGATGCCGGACAGCCGGCACCGCCATGTTTTGCCGGCCGCCGTGCTGTTCGCCATGATCGCGCTGGTCGGCGGCCAGATCGTGCTCGAACGCATCTTCGCCTTCGACACGGCACTCGGCATCGTCATCGAATTTGTCGGCGGCCTGTTCTTCATCCTTCTGCTGATCCGGGGAGCGGCCAGATGATCCGCATCGACAACGTCTCGAAACGTTATGGCAACACGCTTGTCGTCGACGGCGTCAGCCTGACACTGGCTTCCGGCGGCCTCACCTCGATCATCGGCCCGAACGGCGCGGGAAAATCCACCCTGCTGTCGATGATCAGCCGTCTGATCGGCATGGATGCCGGAACGGTGACGGTGGACGGACTGGACGTCACGAAGACGCCCGGCGATGTGCTGGCGCGACGCCTGTCGATCCTGCGGCAGGACAACAACATGACCGCGCGGCTGACGGTGCGCGATCTCGTCGCCTTCGGCCGCTATCCCCACAACAAGGGCCGGCTGACGGTGGATGACGGCCGCCATATCGACCAGGCGCTCGCCTATCTCGACCTCGAAGAGCTGAAGGGAAGGTTCCTCGACGAGCTGTCCGGCGGCCAGCGCCAACGCGCTTTCGTCGCCATGGTGCTCTGCCAGGATACCGATTACATGCTGTTCGACGAACCGCTCAACAATCTCGACATCAAACATGCGGTGACGATGATGCGCCTGTTGCGCCGCGCGGCGGAAGATCTCGGCAAGACCGTCGTCGTGGTGCTGCACGACATCAATTTCGCCTCCTGCCATTCCGACCGCATCATCGCCATGAAAGGCGGCCGTGTCGCCGAGCAGGGAAGCCCGGAAGAGATCGTTCGCGCCGAGGTGCTCGAAGCCATCTACGGTACGTCGTTTGCCATCCACATGATCGACGGCCAGCGCATCGCAACGTATTTCCGGTAGGTTGGCCGCTCTGTCTCAGGGAGGCGCAGGGCCTATACTGCTCTGGCCGAATGGAAGCCATTATTCCCCAATATTATCGATGGATGGATTTAACGTGTTGAAATAACATCGTTAAAAATACCCTTGATGCAAGCCTGACGTCGGCCAGTTCGTCAAAGCGGCGCGGTTTGAAATCATTGCATTTTTCGGAATAATCTCAAAACCCGAACTTTCGGGAACGATCGTTGGGTGAGGAACGCGGGAGATAGTCCGACTCGATCCGTGCGTTCCGTCGATTTCACTCCATAGCCAACCCTGGAGGATCGCATGCGCCGACTGACTATCTCATATCTATCGTGTGTGCGATCCATCGGGCTCGCCTTTGTCACCCTTTTGATGTTGCACTTTGCGCAGGGGAGGCAGGCCGAGGCTGCAGAGCCGCTTTTCGATCCGCCGGTGGGAAGCCGCTGGATCATTGAGACGAGGCGCGACACCATCGAGACAAGGTCGGATGGAAGCCGCACCTTGAAGATCGTGTCCCGCGCCGAACTGACCATCGATGAAAAAACGCCGGATGGCTTCCGCATCACCTATATCCGGCGTGGCACCACGGGAGAGGGCGACGATTCACGATTGCCGCTCATTCGTTCGGCAACGCAGGCGCTCGACAATATTCCGGTTCGAGCGACCACTGACCTGAGCGGCAAGCCGGTTCGCGTCGACAATCTCGAGGAAGCCAAGGCCGCCTTGCTCGCCGCGGCCGACCGGATCACCGCGCCGTTCAAGGACAAGCCCGAAACCGTGGCGGTGCTCAATCAGATCATGTCCGGCTTCATTTTCGCCGATCCCGCATCGGCCGCCCAATCCTATCTGGACGACCTTCCGCAGCTTGCCATGGCGCAAAACACCGGCATGGCGCTCGGTGAAACCAGGCATTCCTCGGATACCACAACCAGCCCGCTGGGCGGCGGCACACTGAAAACCAGCTCCACCTTCCAGTTCCTCGAAGCAGACCCGGATCGTGGGCGGCGCATTTTTACCAACACGACGGTCTATGATCCAGACTCGGTGAATGCCATCGTTCGATCCCTGACCGCACGGGTAATGGCAAATACAAGCGACAAGGCAACCCCTGCCCAGATCGAGAGCATCGTCAGGCAGATGGAGGTCTCTCTCGACGAGCGCGTGATGTATGAGGTCGAGGACGGCATGACGCGCCAGATCACCGAGAAGTCTGTCACTGTCGTGCGTGCCATGGGCCGCGGTCTCGACAAGACGCAAATCCGAATAATCACCGTCACCCGTGCGCCGTAGCTCAGAGCGTTTCCGCCTTTCTCAGAAACGCGAAAACGCTCTATCCTTTTGGTCTCAGTCGTTCACGGAGACCAATAGCGTGCAATCGCAGGCGATGCCTTGCTCATTCCCACTCGATGGTGCCCGGCGGCTTCGAGGTCACGTCGTAGACGACGCGGTTGATGCCACGCACCTCGTTGATGATGCGGGTGGCGGCGCGACCTAAAAATTCCATGTCGTAGTGGTAGAAATCCGCCGTCATGCCGTCCACCGAGGTGACGGCGCGGAGGGCGCAGACGAATTCGTAGGTGCGGCCGTCGCCCATGACGCCGACGGTCTGCACCGGCAGGAGCACGGCAAAGGCCTGCCAGATGGCGTCGTAGAGGCCGGCCTTGCGGATTTCGTCGAGATAGATCGCATCCGCCTCGCGCAGAATCTCCAGCTTGTCGCGGGTAATGCCGCCGGGGCAGCGAATGGCGAGGCCTGGACCCGGGAAGGGATGGCGGCCGATAAAGCTGTCGGGCAGGCCGAGTTCGCGGCCGAGCACGCGCACCTCGTCCTTGAACAGCTCGCGCAGCGGTTCGACCAACTGCATGTTCATGCGATCCGGCAGGCCGCCGACATTGTGGTGGCTCTTGATGGTGACCGAAGGGCCGCCGGTGAAGGAGACGCTTTCGATCACGTCCGGATACAGCGTGCCCTGCGCCAGGAATTCAGCGCCGCCGAGCTTCTTCGCCTCTTCCTCGAACACCTCGATGAACAGGCGGCCGATGGTCTTGCGCTTGGTTTCGGGGTCGCTTTCGCCTTCCAGCGCCGAGATGAAGCGGTCGGAGGCATCGACGTGCAGCAGGTGCAGATTATAGTGCTCGCGGAACATGGCGACGACATCGGCCGCCTCGTTCTTGCGCATCAGGCCGTGGTCGACGAGGATGCAGGTCAGCTGTTCGCCAACGGCCTCGTGGATCAAAAGGGCTGCGACGGAACTGTCGACACCGCCGGACAGGGCGCAGATCACCCGCTTGTTGCCGACCTGGTTGCGGATCGCCTCGACGGCGCGGGCCCGGTAGGCCGACATCGTCCAGTCGCCCTTGAGGCCGGCGATATTGTGTACGAAGTTGGCAATCAGCTTGGCGCCATCGGGCGTATGCACCACTTCCGGGTGGAACTGCACGGCGTAATATTTCTTCGCCTCGTTGGCGATGAAGGCATAAGGCGCGTTCGGCGACGTGGCGACGACTTCAAAACCTTCCGGCAATGCGGTGACGCGGTCGCCGTGGCTCATCCACACCTGATGGCGCGAACCGAGCGACCAGACGCCGTCGAACAGGGCGCAATCCTTCTCGACGTCCAGGAAGGCGCGACCGAATTCGCGGTGATGGCCGCTTTCCACCTTGCCGCCGAGCTGCATGCACATGGTCTGCTGGCCGTAGCAGATGCCGAAGATCGGCAGGCCGCTGTCGAAGATCGCCTGCGGCGCCCGCGGCGAACCTTCGTCGACCGTCGAGGCCGGGCTGCCGGACAGGATAATCGCCTTCGGCTTGAGCCGGGCGAAACCTTCTTCGGCGGATTGGAACGGCACGATTTCGCAATAAACGCCGGTTTCGCGCACGCGCCGGGCAATGAGCTGCGTGACCTGGCTGCCAAAATCGATGATGAGGACGGTGTCGGACGGTGCTGTCTGGGTCATGGCGAGCCTTTAAAGAAAAGTACCACGGCATGCAATCGCCGGAACGGATTTATATTGTCCTGATTGTGCCGAAAAAACGGTGTTTCGCCACCTGTTTTCCCGCATCCCGGAGGCAAAACCGCACGGCACTTTTGCTGGAACTGCTCAGAACCAGAAAACGCCGTCTTCCAGCGCCGTGAACAGGCTGTCGACGGCATAGGAGAGCTTGCGGTCGACGATATGCAGGTACTCCGTCCAACTGCCGATGTGGGTCAGCTCTTCCTTGCCGTCGGAAATGCCGCGCAGGCCGATCAGCGGCAGCCGGTAGAGCTGGCAGGCGCGCAGCACCGCATAGGTCTCCATGTCGACCATGTCGGCATTGATCGTCTCATAGGTGGCGCCCGACACGATATTGGCGCCGGTGGAGAGCGTCGCCTCGGGGATGCCGGGGATGCGCAGCGGCATTTCCAGCACGGCCGGCAGGTCGAGAAACGGCGTCTGGCCGCGCTCGAAGCCGAGCGGCGAGGCGTCCATGTCGCGGTAGGAGACGGATGTCACCTGGTAGACATCGGTCTGCGTCAGTTTCGGCGAGCCGGCCGAGCCGAGCGAAACGACCAGGTTCGGCAGGTCGTCGCTGGCCTCCAGCGCCGCGAGCGCCCTGGTCAGCATGATCGCCGCTTCCACCGGGCCGACGCCGGTCATCAGCGGCGAAATGCGCGATTTCAGGAACGGCCCGTATTCCGCATTCGCCGCCATGACGAACAGGATCGATTTCCCCGACACTTCCTTCAGTTCGAACTTCATCCCGTTATCCCCTCGCGCCCGCGGATGACCATCATCGTTCCGGTCATCGAGGCGATCAATTTGGCTGGTCCGTCGCTGATCGCATAAGCTCGGCCATCGGCGACGATGATGGTCGAGCCGGGTTTGGTGACGTCGCCGCGAAACAGGAAACGTTCCCCGCGGCCCGGCGACATGAGGTTGACCTTGAATTCGATGGTCAGGATCGAGGCATCCGGATCGATGACGCTGTAGGCGGCATAACCGCAGGCGGAATCGAGTGCCGCGGAAATCACCCCGGCATGCAGGAAACCGTGCTGCTGCGTCAGTTTCGGATCGAAATTCAGCTCGATCTCCACGGAGCCGTGTTCGACGCGGGTCAGTTCCGCCCCGATCGTCTCCATGGCGCGTTGCCGCGCAAAACTGTTGCGAATCCGCTGTTGAAAATCGCCGTGAATCACCGAACCCCCGTCCCCTTCGCACGTGCGAAATTGGCATGCGGCCGATGTCAGGACAAGCGGTCGAATTGTGAAATCAGTTCAAATAAACGATGGATGCGTTCAGGAGTGTCGCAAAACCTACCCACAGTGCATAGGGCACGAAAAGCAGGGCCGAAACGCGGTCGAGACGCCAGCGGCGGACGATGAAAAGAAGGATGGATAGCAAAAGCAGGATGATAATGCCGAGACCCAGCGCCGGCCGTTGGGCACCGAAGAAGACCGGCGACCAGAGGAAGTTCAGGATCATCTGAGAAAGCCAGAGCGCCATCGGCGGGGATGCCCTTTCCCGCAGGAAGGTGCGGGCGCCGGCAATGCCGATCAGCACGTAGAGGATCGACCAGGCCGGCGCAAACAGCCAGTTCGGTGGCGTGAAAAATGGCTTTGCCAGCGATTGGTACCATTCGCCGGGCAGGAAGATGGAACCGATGAGGAGGCCGCCGCCGAGTGCTGCGGCGATGAAGAGGGCATGGGTCGCGATTGTTCTCATGCGCTTCAAATTAGCGCGGCACGAAGCGCAATCCAGCGCCGCAAGCTTGGGACCGGCGCAAAAATATGGTCTACTTCCGCCATGAGCAACAGGGCCGACATCGAGATTCGCAAGGGTCGGGCAGCCGATCTTCACGGCATTGCCGAAGTGCTGGTCGCCACCTGGCGTTCCACTTTCGCCGACATGCTGCCGAGTGCGTTTCTCGATGCCATGACGGTCGAGGAGCAGATGCAGCGGCATCGCCGGCGGATGCTGGCACCGGACGCGAGTTATCTCGTTGCCGCGCACAGGCAGGATGGCCGCATCGTCGGCATTGCCAGCAGCGGCCCTTCGCGCGTGCCGCGCATGCCTTATGGGGCGGAGCTTTATTCGCTCTATGTGCTCGATGCCTTCCAGGGTTTCGGCATCGGCCAGGGGCTTGTGCGTGCCGCCGCTTTCGATGCGGTCCAGCGCGATCGCCGGTCCATGCTGGTCTGGGTGCTGGCCGACAATCCCAATCGCCGTTTTTATTCGCGGCTTGGTGCCGTGCCTGTCGGCCGAGCGCCGGTGACCATTGGCGGCGTCACGCTCGGCCAGGTCGGTTATGCCTGGGACGATCTGGCCGGACAGTTCGGGCTGGAGATGGCATAGATCAATTCCAGCAAAAGTGCGTAGCGGTTTTGCGTCCGGAATTGCGTGGAAACAAAAGGATAGAGCGTCTCCGCCTTTCTCCGCCTTTCTCCGAAATTCGAAAACGCTCAGCACTTTTGCTGGAATGGCGCCAAGGCGCTCAGCCTCGCGCCGCCAGCCGGACGATGTGCTGGTCCCAGGCAACAGGGCTGTGGCGGTCCTGAAACGCACCGCGATAGGAGGAGACGGCGAAGCCGTGCGCAGCCGGCGCCACGCCGGCGGCATCGGCAAGGGTGCGGCTTTGCGTCACCCGTCCGGACTTGGCGTCGAGGGTCACCGCCATGCCACCGCCGGCCGGCGAGGTGATACCCACCAGCCCGTCGCGGCGGTTGACGGCGATGGCGCCGACATAGTTGCCAAGCCCGATGGTCACATCCTCCGGCAGCGACACGAAAGCGAGGTCCTCACCCCTGGCGAAATGGCCGATCAGCGGCGGGAGGTCGTTGCGCGGCCCCTCGTACTGGCAGGCGAACCAGACGCGGCCGCCGGCATCGACATCGACATGCCGGGTGGAAAGTTGTCTCAAGGACGGCGGCAGGCCGTGCCGTTCGATCAGCGCGCCGCTCGATGCGTCGATCAGGGCCAGCGACGGCTCCATGTGGTCGAGGTTGAGTTTGGTGCGGCCGAAATCCGGATGGGTCTCGATGCCACCATTGGCGGCGATCAGCATGCGGCCGTCGTCGGAAATGGTAAGGTCGTGGGTCCCGATGCCGAAGGCGGAGTATTCGCCGGTGCGGGCAAAACCGGCCGTCGCATCGTAGATGCCGATCATGCCGCTATTGGCCTCGAAATCGTTCTCGCTGGCATACAGCAGCCGGCCATCCGGCGAAAAGCAACCATGGCCGAAATAATGCCGCCCCTCTGGCGCCGAGAGGATCACGGGTTCCGAACGGCCGGAGAGGTCCAGGACCATCGCGAAGGTGCCGGGCCGGCGGGCAAAAGCGACGGTGCGGCCGGTCGCCGGGCTGAAGGCCATGCCGTGGGCGCGGGCGGGCAGGTCGAACCTGTCGACGATCTCGCCGCGTTCGGTCAGCGTCGCGATGCCGTAGCCACCATCGGCGCCGCGATAGGCGGAGGCGAAGACGGCGTCGCTGCGGCCGAGCGCAAACGCCGCCCGGGGCGATAGTCCGGCCAGGAAGGTCAGGCCCGCCGCCCTGACGAAATCGCGCCGGTCGATCAACGCGCCACGCAAGGTTTCAGTCTCCGTCCGAGAAGGAGAAGCCGGCCGTCAATCCGAGCGCGCCACCGAGATCGTCGTTGAGGCGTAGGATGAGGTCGCGCGTTTCCGCCATCAACAATTCGATTTTCTGGCGCCCGGCCGGGTCCTCCACGGCTTTGGCGACATCCGCATCGATGCCCGGCGCCGTGGCCAGAAGCCCGTCGAGCAGCGCATCGATCTCGCCGGTGACGGATTTTTTCTCTGCCGGCAGCAGGTCTGAAATACCCGACGTATCGAACAGGGTCTTCAGCCCCTGCAGGTTGGCGGCAATCGAGACGAATGTGTTGCCGGAGCGCCAGTAGATGGCCGTGCGTGGCTTTGGCTGCGAGCCCTTGTAAAAGATCTCCAGCCGCTGGTCGCGCACTGTCTCGACGCCGTGGACGAGGATGCCGAGCAGCGCGGTGATCGCTTCGCCGCCGGTGCGGAATTCCGGATTGTCCGGTCCCGGATGTTTCCACGCCGCCTGGATGCCGTCTGGTTTTTCCCAGATGTCGACCAGGCCGGCGGCGATGTTTTCGATATTGCCGGCGACGGCCGCACCGTAACGGCAGCGGAAACCGGATTTTTCCTGCGTCAGCGTTTCGGCGCCGGTGCCGTGCAGGATGTATTCCAGTGCGCCAAGCCCCTGGATTGCCACGCTCTTGGTCGCGACGTAATCGACATCGGTATCCTTCTCGTCGCCGCTCGCCAGCGTCGCCTGCACCTGCTTGAGGCCGGTGCTCTTGCGGTCGGGATAAAAGAGGATGCGCTCGAAGCGGTTCTTCTCGATGACGGGACCGACGCGGACGATCTCGATGCGCGACCAGGCTTTGATCGTGTCGGCAAAGGCGGCCCTGGCGGCGTCGAATGCCGGCGCGGAGGCTTCGCCGCACAGCGTGTTCATCGCCGCCGTCAGCCTGCCGGCGCTGGCATGGAAATCGCGGTAGCCGGGGCGGATCACCTCATCGACGGCACGCGTCATGACCGCTTCGACAGTCTTTTCGTCAAGCGTGGCCGCCGGGCCTGCCGCGTCTTCTTCGGCATGGGCGAAAAGCGGGGAGAAGGCCAGCGACAGGCTGATCAGCAAAGAGGGCAACAGGCGCATCAGAGCGACTCCAGGAAGGTGATGAGCGCCTGCCGATCGTCTTTCGGCAGGCCGGAAAAGGTCTTGCGGGCGGTCTCCGCCTCGCCGCCGTGCCAGAGGATGGCCTCGGTCAGATTGCGGGCGCGGCCGTCATGCAGGAAAAAACTGTGACCGTTGACAGTCTTCGTCAGGCCAATACCCCAAAGCGGCGGCGTGCGCCACTCCCGCCCGTCGGCAAGGCCGACCGGCTGGCCGTCCGCCAATCCTTCGCCCATGTCGTGCAGCAGGAAATCGGAATAGGGCCAGATCAGCTGGAAAGCGAAGGCCTTGTCCGGCGCATCGCGGCGCGTGACGAATTTTGGCGCGTGGCAGGCTGTGCAGCCGCTCTCGTAAAAGATCTGCTTGCCTTTCAGCACCTCGGGAAAGCTTGCCTTGCGGCGGGCCGGCACGGCGAGGTTCTGGGAATAGAAGGTGACGAGGTCGAGCACCGGATCCGGTGCCTCGGCGCCGCCCAGCCTTTCCTGCTCGCCGGTTTCCAGCGAAAGGCACGCCGTCTGTTTTTCGGTGCAATCGCCGTAGGGACGTTTTTCGATGGAGGTCGAGAGGCCGATGTCGTCGGCAAAGGCGGCGGCCGTCTGGTCGCGCACCGTGGCGTTCTGAGCCTTCCAGCCGAAACGGCCGAGCGTTATGCTGCCGTCTGTCCTGTCGCGCACCAGGGCCGCCTTGCCGGAAATGCCGTCTCCGTCTCGGTCGTCCGGGTCCGCGGCAGCGAGGATGTCGGCGGGGTGGATTGCCTCGATCAGCCCGAGCCCGAGCATGGTCGGTGCCACGCGGGGCGACAGCGTCGTCGCTGCATCGAGCGGCCCGTAGGCGAGATCGGTGACGGAATAATGCGGCCGGCGTAGCGAGACGACTTCGCCACCGGCGAGCGTCACCGGTTCTTCGTCGTAGCGCATCGCCATCCGCCCTTCGGCGGCCAGTCCCGGCACGGCGAGATCCTGCAATTGCCGTCCATAGACCGGATCGGGAAAATTCAGCGCCACGTGGTTTTTCAGCGCCGCCAGTTCCGCCGGCGTTGCGGCCGGCCGGGCGAGGCGGAGAAGCATCGAAATGGCGTCGCGTCCGCCTTCCGGCGGATGGCCGCGGCCGTCGCGGATATGACAGCTGAAGCAGGAGCGGGCGTTGTACAGCGGCCCCAACCCATCGGAGGCCTGCGTCGAGGAAGGCGAAGAGACCCAGAGTTTCCGAAACAGCGCATTGCCGAGATGAAAATCCTGCTGTTTCTCGACGGCCAGATTGGCGGAGACATGCGAAAAGGCATCGGCATCGGCTGGATCGATCGACGTGCCGCCACCGCCCTGCATCGCCTCATAGGCCTCCGCCTTGGAAAAATTGGTGGTTTTCGCCGTCACCTTTGCCACGCGGGCGAAATCCTTGGCGGAAAGATCGGTACGGGTCGTGGGAAAATCGTTGCTGCCTGCCTCGGCAGCGGCCAGCACGGCAGAACTGAGGAGAACGGCAAGCGGCAGGGCGAGGATGCGACGGGCCGGGATGCGGTTCATGGGGGTCCGGGTCACGGTCGGGATGGCCGTGACCCGCCTTTTCGCTTATTGGAAGACGGCGTTAGGATTATCCAGGCTGTCGGAACCTTCAAGCTGGATCTTGCCGAGATCGAGCGACGTGATGACGCGCTCGATGGTCTTCGTCTGGTCGATCAGGCCGTCGATGGCGGCCTGCACCACGGCGTTGCCCTCGGCATTGCCTTCGCCGATCATCTGGTCGTAGGCTTCCTTGGTCTCGCCACGCTTGGCCATGGCATGCATGGCGTCGAGCGTCTTGGTGAGTTTTGCGGTCATCTCGGCGTCGAGCGCCTTGTCCTTTTCGGCGACCAGCGCCGAAAGCGACGGACCGGTCAGCTTGGTGCCGTCGGCGCGGGTGTATTCGCCCGTATAGGCCGAAGCGATGCCGACGGCGTCGTAGAGATGTGAGTTGTAGGTGTTGTCGGAGAAGCAATCATGCTCTTCTTCCGGATCGTGCAACAGCAAGCCGAGCTTCATGCGTTCGCCGGCAAGCTCGCCGTAGGAGAGCGAACCCATGCCGGTCAGGATGGCGGTGAGGCCGGCCTTCGGATCGGCGCTGACGTTCTTGGTCGCTTCGCCTTCGGGCGCCCAGGCATCGACCATCGCCTGCAGGTCGGAGACGAGCAGCGTCGAGGCCGACTTCAGGTAGGCGGCGCGGCGGTCGCAATTGCCGTTGGTGCAATTCTTCTGGTCGTAATCGGTCGCCGGGCGCTTGCCGGCACCGGCGCCAGTGCCGTTCAGGTCCTGACCCCAGAGCAGGAATTCGATGGCGTGGTAGCCGGTGGCGACGTTGGCCTCGACTTCGCCCGCCTCATGCAGCGTGCCCGAAAGGAATTCCGGCGTGATGTTGGTCGCGTCGACGTCCTTGCCGTTGATCTTGATCTGCTTGTTGGCGATGACATTTGCCGTGTAGAGGGCGTTCTCGTCGCTTTCCGTGCCGTAGCCGGCATCGACATAGTCGATCAGGCCTTCATCCAGCGGCCAGGCGTTGACCTTACCTTCCCAGTCGTCGACGATCGGGTTGCCGAAGCGGTAGACTTCCGACTGCTGGTAGGGCACGCGCGCGGCGATCCAGGCGGTCTTGGCGGCTTTCAGCGTCTCTTCGGTCGGGCTGGCGAGGAAGGCGTCGATCGCCTTGTCCAGCGCCTTCGCTGTTGTCAGCGAGTCCTCGTATTTCGCATGCGCCACTTCGGCGTAGTGCTTGACGACGGCGGCCGGGTCGGTCGCGGCCTTGGCGGGCAAGGCAGAATAGGCCGCCGAAGCAGCCAGAAGCGCCAGGGCGGCGCGCAGAACGGTTTTCCGGATCATGATCTCTCCTGTGACGGCGTTTTTCGCCGTCCCCTCAATCGGACAGGTTGTCTTCGCGCAAAACCAAACTGGTGTCAAACGCTCTAGTTTGGAATGATTTCAAACGAGTAGCAAGCCGGAGAAATGCCGGTTAACCGTTACGCTGCATATGACAGAAGAAGAAACCGTCCGTGTCAGTGCTGGCCGGCGTCAGCGTCACGGTCTTGCCGTCGGCAGAGCGCGGCTTGGGCGCTGCGTCTCCGAAATGCGCCTTCCAGGTATCGAGCGCCGGAACGATGCGATAGTCGGGATGGGCCTCGCAGAAGCGCTGCGCCTGCCGCTCGTTTTCTTCCGGCAGGATCGAGCAGGTAATATAAAGCAGCGAACCACCAGGACGGACGAATTCCGCCGCCTGCTCCAGCGCTTCCTGCTGCTGGGAGATGCGCTCGTCAAGGTTCTTTGCCGTCAGCCGCCATTTGGTGTCGGGGCGGCGCCGCCAGGTGCCAGTGCCGGTGCAGGGCGCGTCGACCAGCACACGGTCGCAGCGCCCAGCAAGACCCTGCAGGCCGTTGCGGCTGTCATGGACTTGCACGTTGCGGGTGCCGGCTCGTTTCAATCGTTCGATGATCGGCGCCAGGCGCTTGCGGTCGGCGTCATAGGCGTGCACCTGACCCTTGTTGTGCATCGCCGCCGACATGGCGAGCGTCTTGCCGCCGCCGCCGGCGCAATAATCGAGGATCTGTTCGCCGTCATGCGGATCGGCAAGATCGGCAACGATCTGCGACCCCTCGTCCTGCACCTCGAACCAGCCTTTCTGGAACGAAAGCTCGGCCGTGACGTTGGGAAGCCGGGACGGGCCTTCGCCGGCGGGAATGCGGATGCCCTGGCGGGCGATGCGGGCAGCCTGTGGCGAGGAACGTTCCAGCGCCTTCAGCACCTTGTCGCGGCCGGCCTTCAGGGTGTTGACGCGCAGGTCGAGCGTCGGGCGTTCCGCCAGCGCCTTGGCTTCACGCAGCCAGTCGGCGCCAAAACTTGCTTCCAGCGACGGCTGCACCCATTCGGGAATGTCGCCCTGGACATGGGCCGGCGCGTCGTCGAGCGAGCGGCTGGAAAAGGCGGATAGCCATTCGGGCTTGAGCGGTTCGGGGGCAAAGCGGTCGCCGTCCAGTTCCGCGGCCAGTGTTTCGGCGGTTTCGCCCCACTGGCGCAGCATGACGGCATACCCGAGGGCGGCCGGGCTGTCGTCGTCCATCAGCCAGGCATGCGAAAGCCGCATGCGCAGGGCGTCGTAGACGATATTGCCGATGGCGGCGCGATCGCCGGAACCGGCAAAACGATGGGCAAGGCCCCAATCCTTCAGGGCGTCCGCCACAGGCCGCTTGCGCGCCTCGATGTCGGCAAGCACCTCGATGGCTCCTGCCAACCGTCCGCCCAATCGCATGAAATCGTCTCCTGTGTCCCTTAAGGCCCCGGATCTGTCCTGAACGGCCGTTCAAGCCGGGTGGTACCTGCGATTGGACGCAAGAGCAAGCATTTCGAAAGACCGGCGGATCAGCCGATCACTTCGTAGCAGACCTTGGCGGTGCCGGAACGGACCATGCCGATGTTCTGGGCAGCGGCCTTGGACAGGTCGAGAACACGGCCGCGGATGAACGGGCCACGATCATTGATGCGAACGACGACGCTGCGGCCGTTGTTGCGGTTGGTGACTTTCACCTTGGTGCCGAACCTGAGCGAGCGGTGGGCGGCGGTGAGAAGCTTGGCATTCATGCGCTCTCCAGAGGCGGTTTTCGAGCCAAGCGCGTACCATGAGGCACCGCCGCATCCGGCGGCCTGGGCTTCGGCGACCAATGCCGACGAACAGGCAAAAACGGCAGCGGCAGTGACGACAGAACGGCAAAATCTCTTCAAATCGGTAGGTCCCCTTCAAGGCGGCATTAACCGCGTTGGAATGGGAGGGAGGAAAAGACGGCCAAAAATGGCGAAAAAGTGCCTTGTTCCATCACGCAATGTTACGGATTGTAATATTTGTGATATTTAGCCGGCAACCGAAAATCCGCAAAATTTTTCCAAAAACATGGAAAAAGTTAAATAGATTCAGTCGAAAATGAGAAGAATTTTGCGCGGCACACCGCAGGTGCTGTCGATCACAAAATCGCGCTAAAATTTTTTTCTATTGACATGAATTTTGAGGCCCGGAAACGCGTCTTTTCGTCCCTGAGCCTATCTCCGGGGAGGTAGATTTGACTCTCAATTTACCGGAAGAGGGAATTTTCAACTCTTTCCGTTGTGTGCAATGTTTTTGCGCGCAGTGAAAAACAGCGCGGTTCAGGCCGGCTCGGAAGCCTCCCTGCGCCATGTATTTGACGACCAGAGCTGCTGCAGCGACATGCGGTAGTTGGGATAAAGGAAGGCGAAGCCCAGTTCCTTCAGCCGGGCATTCGAAACCCGCTTGTTCTCGCCGTAGAAGGAGCGCGCCATCGGCGACAGTTCCGCCGTCTCGAAGGCCTGTTCCGGCGGCGGCTCGACGCCCATCAGCCGTGCCGCCTCCGTGACCACGTCCTGCGGAGCGCAGGGTTCGTTGTCGGTGACATTATAGAGACCGCCAAGCAGGCGGTCGGCGAGGAAGACGGTGGCGCCGGCAATATCTTCCACGCGGATGCGGTTGAACACCTGGTCGGGCTTGATCAGCCGGCGGGCGGTGCCGCTTGCCAGGTTGGCGAAAGCGTTGCGGCCCGGTCCGTAGATCCCGGAAAGCCGCAGGATCGCGACTGGCACGCCGATCCTCTCCCCCAAAGCCAGCCAGCTCGTTTCCGCCTCGACGCGCTCGACGGAGCGGGCGGAGACCGGCTTGCAGAGCGTTTCTTCCGTCACCCAGCCGCCCTTGTGGTCACCGTAGACGCCGACGGTTGAAAGATAGCCGATCCATTGCAACTGCGGCATCAGGTTGCGCAGATCATCGCCGGCAAGCCGCAGCAGCGCATCGCCGTCCCGACCGGGAGCGATGGATTGCAGAAGATGGGTCGTTTTCGTCAGAACCTGCCGCAGTTCGGGGCTGATGTCGGTTCCGTCGAATTGCAGCGGCTCGATGCCGAGCGCCTGCAGATTGTCGAATTTTTCCACCGACCGGGTGGTGCCAGAAACGGTGTGTCCTGCCTGCCGGTAAAGATCGGCGATCGCCTTGCCGGAATAACCGGCGCCAAAAACCGTCATATGCATCATGCTTTTCCTGCCCGTTCCCATTCCGCCAAGACCGAGGAGTCCTGTTCCATTTCCCGCCGTTCGGCAAGGGTTTTGAACTCTTCGGGCCGCATCAAACGTGACAGCGCCCAGACGGCCATGGCCCGCACCATGGGCATCTCGTCGCCGAGGCGCTCCAGGCAGGGTTCGATCAGGCTGCGGTCGCCGGAATTGCCGGCGGCGATCAGTACGTTGCGGACGAAACGGTGCCGGCCGATGCGTTTGACCGGCGAACCGCTGAAGAAACTGCGGAATGTCGGGTCATCCAGCGTCAAAAGGAAGGCGATAGACGGCTCCTTTAGGTCTTCGCGCGCCCGAAACTTCATCTCCGAGGCCGCCTCGGCAAACTTGTTCCAGGGACAGGCGGCAAGACAGTCGTCGCAGCCATAGATGCGGTTGCCCATCCGCACGCGCAGAGCCGGATCGATGTCGCCCTTGTGTTCGATGGTCAGGTAAGAGATGCAGCGCCGCGCATCGATCTTGTAAGGAGCAGGGAAGGCATCCGTCGGGCAGGCGTCGAGACAGGCGCGGCAGGAGCCGCAATGATCCCGCTCCGCTTCGTCCTGCACGAGATCGGCCGTCGTGAACAGGCTGCCGAGAAACAGCCAGGACCCGTGTGTCCTGTTGACGAGGTTGGTGTGTTTACCCTGCCAGCCGAGGCCGGCTGCGGCCGCCAGCGGTTTTTCCATCACCGGCGCGGTATCGACGAAAACCTTGACGTCCTCCTTCGCCCGTGCCGCAAAGCGGGTGGCGATCTCCTTCAGCCGGCCCTTGATGACGTCGTGATAGTCACGATTGCGGGCATAAACGGAAATGGCCGCCTTGTCGGGCTTGTCGAGAATGCCGCGCGGGTCTTCATCGGGACCGTAGTTCAGGCCGAAGACGACGATGGAGCGCACCTCGCTCCACAACACGGCAGGATCGGCGCGGCGCGCCTGCGTTTCCGGCATCCAGTCCATCGTGCCGTGGCGGCCGGCATCGATGAATTCGGCAAGCCGGGCAGGCGCCTGCGGAATGGAAGCCGGGCCGGTGATGCGGCAGAGGTCAAAACCCTGCGCCTGCGCCTCGGCGCGCAAGAAGGCCGTCAGGCTTTCGCGGCGTCGCTGTTGCTTTTCCTCGGTTCCTGCAGGCGGCATACTTTGCCTTGTGCCAGAAATCGGATCAGAAATCGAGATCGGCGTAATGCGATACCGGCGTCAGGCCGCGAACGCGGTCGACGAGCAGGGCGCGGAAGGAAGGGCGGGATTTGAGGCGCTGATACCAGTCCTTGACGGCAGGCGCCTCCGACCAGTCGATCTCGCCGAGATAATCGAGCACCGAAATCGAGGCGGCGGCGGCAAGATCGGCATAACTCAGCCGATCGCCGGCAAGCCAGGGGCGGGAGCCGGCCAGCCAGGAGAGATAACGCATGTGCTGGCGGATATTTGAACGCGCCGTGCGCAAAACCTTCGAATCCGGTGCGCCGCCGCCCTGTTCTGCCGTCATCTGCAGCTTGAACACGCGCTCGCGGGCGAGCGGCCGCGTCACGTCCTGTTCCATCTTCTGCATGAACCATTCGACCAGCCGGCGGATTTCGGCGCGCTGGAACGGATCTTCGGCCAGCAGGCGCCGGTCGCGCTTCAGCACGCCGTGCGTCTCGTCGAGATATTCAGAGATGACCATGGCGCCACAGAGCGCCCGCATGCTGTCGTCGACATAGACCGGCAGGGTGCCGGCCGGATTGAGCGCCAGGAAATCCCGTCGCTTCTCCCAGGTCTGCTCCTCGATGAGATCGGCCTGGAAACCGTATTCCGTCAAGATCAGCCGGACGAAGCGGGAGGCGGAGGACATGGGATGATGATACAGCGTTGGCATTGAGACTCGGTCGTTGATTTGCCTTGTTGTCCGGCCATTCCGCACTCGCTTGAAGCGCTCTGGCCATGACTCATGCGGTGAAGCTATATGAGTTTGGCATCGCTAAGACAAGCGAATCAGGCCGTCCAGCAGCCCCAGAGGACCACACATGGCTGACCAATCTATTATCAGCGCTCTTATTCTTGGCCTTATCGAAGGCCTGACGGAATTTATCCCCGTTTCTTCCACCGCCCATGTCCTTCTCGCGGGACATTTCCTCGGCTTCAAGTCGCCGGGCAATACCTTTGCCGTCCTGATCCAGCTGGGCGCCATTCTCGCCATCCTCCTCGTCTATTTCAGCAAGCTGCTGCAGATCGTCCTGGCCCTGCCCTCTGATCCGCGGGCGCGCCGCTTCGTTGCGGCTGTGCTCGTCGCCTTCCTGCCGGCCGCCGTCATCGGCGCACTTGCCCATGATTTCATCAAGACCATCCTGTTCGAAACGCCGGTGCTGATCTGCATCGTGCTGATCCTCGGCGGTTTCGTGCTCTTGGTGGTGGATCGCATGCAGTTCCGGCCGAAATACCGCGATGTCATGGACTACCCGCTGTCGCTGGCCTTCAAGATCGGGCTCTGCCAGTGCGTTGCCATGATCCCGGGCACGTCGCGTTCCGGCGCCACCATTGTCGGTGCGCTGCTGATGGGCGCGGACAAGCGCTCGGCGGCGGAATTTTCGTTCTTCCTCGCCATGCCGACCATGCTGGGGGCTTTTGTTCTCGATCTCTACAAGAACCGCGATGCACTGAGTTTCGACGATGCGACGATCATTGCCGTCGGTTTCGTCATGGCCTTCGTCTCGGCCCTCTTTGTCGTGCGGTCGCTGCTGGGCTTCGTTTCCCGCCGCGGTTATTCGCTGTTTGCCTGGTGGCGGATCCTGGTCGGCGCCGCCGGCCTTATCGGCCTGTTCCTCATGGGGTAACGGGGCAAACAAAAGGGCCGGTCAAACGATCGGCCCTGACGATGCTGTTCTTACTTGGCAGCAGTTGTGCCGATCGAACCCGTGCTGCACGGATCGACGCCATAGGCGGGAGCGCATTCGCTCTTCAGCGCAGCGACGGTGCCGGGCGCCATGAAAGAGCCCGCAAGAATGACCAGAGCCGCACACGCAAAGAACAGTGCGATAGACTTCCCCATGGAAAATGCCTTTCAGAACAGGAGTATGGCGCCGCACCGGGTAAACACGCGCCGGCACGGACGCCGGGCTGTTTATGGTGTGGGGCCACAAACATCAATAGTAGATCTTGCTGAACTCGAGGTTAACGATACGATTCCTCGGGTGCGGTATTTGTGCAACTCTTGAGGGCTCGCCGGGTTCCATAAACGGGCCGGAAAACGCCGTTCCTGAGATATTTTTTGCCTGAAATAAATAACCCGCCTCGTGGGAACGAGGCGGGTGCAATCGAATCACGATTTTGACGAATGACAGTTTTGATGAATGTCAGGCGGCGCTGCCGGAATTGGTGAACTGGCCGGCCGGACGGTACTGCACCAGATAGGACGGCAGAACGCGATCGAGCATGGCGGGCGTGATGCCGATGCCCGAAAGGGTACGGCCCTCGTCGGTCGCGGCCTTGGAGACGACGTTGTCACTCTTCAAGAGCGTCACCTGGTCGGAGGTGAGCGGCGGGGCAATGAACGGCACCAGCGAACAGAGGCTGCCGATCAAGGACGCCACGCCGAATGGCAGCGGCACGAAGCTGCGCTTGCGATCGACAACGCGCAAAATGGTTTCCAGGCATTGCTTGAACGACATCACGTTGGTGCCGCCCAGCTCATAGGTCGCGCCGGGCGCAAGCTTGCCGTCGACGGCGCGGGCCGCCGCTTCCGCCACGTCCTCGACGAAGACGGGCTGGAACTTGGTCTTGCCGCCGCCGATCAGCGGCAGGACCGGCATGGTCTGCGCCATACGGGCGAATTTGTTGAAGAAGCCGTCGTCCTGGCCGAAAACGATCGACGGGCGCAGAATGACCGCATCCGGCTTGACCGACAGGATCGCTGCTTCGGCGCGGCCCTTGGAGCGGGCATAGGCCGATTCCGACTTGGCGTCGGCGCCGATGGCGGAAATGTGGGTCAGCGACGCGCCGCGGGCGCGAGCCGCTTCGGCCACGGCGCGGGCGCCAAAATCCTGCACGGCGTCAAACGTGTTGCGGCCGGTTTCGAACAGCAGGCCGACGCAG
Source organism: Rhizobium sp. LjRoot30 (assembly GCF_964253915.1). Classification (NCBI taxonomy): domain Bacteria; kingdom Pseudomonadati; phylum Pseudomonadota; class Alphaproteobacteria; order Hyphomicrobiales; family Rhizobiaceae; genus Rhizobium; species Rhizobium sp. LjRoot30. The sequence continues at coordinate 147,864 of NZ_CAXUSG020000001.1, forward strand.
TTGACCACATGGTCGGCATCGGCGACAGCGGCATCCACAGAGGCGCGATAACGCAGGTTGGCCTGAACGAAGGAGATCTGGCCGACATTGCCCATCGGCTGCAGGAAGCCGGCGAGATCGGGACGGCGCACGGCGACGCGGATGCGATAACCGCGCTTGGCCAGCGCCCGCACGATGCTCCGCCCGACGAAACCCGATCCTCCGAACACGGTGACGAGCGGCGGAAGGTTGGACAAGGTCATGGTCTGGCTCCTTGAAGGGCAAAGCGTATTGTGGCTGTGGATTTCTCCTTAGCCCAATCGCCCGGCAAGGTGAAGAGCCATCACGCCGCAGTTGCGAAAGGAAGCCTGCGGTTCAGATGCCTTCGACGACCACCATTTCCGCCGTCGCCACTTCCTGGCGGATCTTGGCGGCGATCTGGTATTCCGGCGAATTGTAGCAATCGACCGCCTGCTGCATGGACGGAAACTCGATCACCACGTTGCGCATGCGCGCTGGGCCTTCCAGCTCGGTATAGGCGCCGCCGCGGGCCAGGAAGTTCGCTCCGTATTTCTCAAAGGCCACCTTGGCGGCGCTGACATAATCCTTGTAGCGCTCGGGATCATGAATATCGACGCGGGCGATCCAGTAACCTTTTGCCATGCTGTTTCCTCCGATTGCTTCTTTTTATAATGCGTCCGTCATCTCGGCGAGAATGGCGCGGGCCGCCGCAAGCGGCTCTGCCGCCTTGACGATCGGCCGGGCAACGACGAGATGGCTGGAGCCGGCGCGGATTGCGTCGGCGGGCGTCATCACCCGCTTCTGATCGCCCTTGTCGGCGCCAGCCGGGCGGATGCCGGGTGTCACCAGCGCCATGTCCGGGCCGATCACGGCACGCACCGCCTTCGATTCTTCCGCCGAGCAGACGATGCCGCCCATGCCGGCGAGGCGCGCCTGTTCGGCGCGGCGCAGCACCAGCGTGTGCGGATCGTATTCGTAACCGGCGTCCGTCAGATCCTGCTCGTCCATCGAGGTCAGCACGGTGACGCCGAGCAGGCAGAGGCCGGAGCCCTTCGCAGCCTCGACGGCGGCACGCATCGCCTTGGGGTAGGCATGCAGCGTCAGCATCGACATGCCCATCTTGGCGATGTTCTCGACACCCGATGCAACGGTGTTGTCGATATCGAGCAGCTTCATGTCGAGGAAGACCTTCTTGCCGTCCCGGGCGATGTCGCGGGCGAATTCCAATCCGCCGGCGAATGCGAGCTGGTAGCCGATCTTGTAGAAAAGCACGTCGTCGCCAAGCGTCGCCACCAGCCGTTCGGCTTCCTGAACGGTGGGCACGTCGAGGCCGACGATCAAACGGTCACGTGCGATCATCTGTTTGCCATCCCTGCCAGTTTTCCATGGGCGTCCAGTCGCACGAGATGCGCCGCGAGGCAAGGTCGAAGGCAAAAAGATTGCCGCCACCGGCGGGCTGGTCGGCCTCACGGCCGATCGGTTGGCTCGAGAGGCGGCATTTCAGCAACGTGCCGACACCTCCATGCCCGATGAAGGCAATGGGCGCGGCCGGATCGTGATTTTCCAGAATGGCTTCCACGGCGGCAACGATGCGGGCCTGGGCGTCACGCGCCCGCTCCCAGCCGCGAAAACTGTCGTCCGGATAGGCAAAGAACTGATTGGCAGCCGCTTCGAACTCCGGCGGCGGCAGGAAGCCGGTGGCGGAACGGTCGTTTTCATGCATGCCGGCAACGATTTCCACATCGATGCCGGCTGCCTCCGCCAGGATGCCAGCCGTTTCAACCGCCTTGGTTTCGTCGCTGCTGACGATGCGTTTCAGGCCGGCGACCCATGGCGCCTTGGCGGTCCGCCGTGTGCGCAAAACGCCGGTCTCAGACAATCCCCAGGCCGGCACCGGCACGTCGGGATCGATCCGCACCTGCGGATGGGTCAGATACAGCGCGTACATGGTTTGCGATGCGCTGCCTCGCCGCCACGGGTGTAGGTCCAGATCTGCGCCGGCGGAATGTTGCGGACGATGAAATCGAAATGTTTGATGTGGTAGCGGTCGGGCTGGGCGATGATCGGCGAAACCGGCCCATAGGAGAACTGCACCACCGGCCTGCCGGGCGGCATGCGGTCGAGCAGGTCTTCGAGCAGCGACACCCGCATATGCATCGGGAAATTCAGAAGCGGGATGCCGGAAATGACGCAATCGAAGGTCTGGTCGCGCAAGGTCCCGAGCGTATCCTTGAGGTTGAAGGCATCGCCATTGATGAAGTTGACGCCTTCATAGCTCTTTTTCAGGTGCTGGTAGAAATCGGTGGAATATTCGACCGAGACGACCTGGTCCGCCGGCACGCCGCGCTCGAGGATCGCCTTGGTGATCACGCCGGTGCCGGGGCCGAGTTCCAGGACCGGCAGGCCGGAGTCGGTATCGATGAGGCTCGCCATGCGCCGCGCCATGCGGCCGGAGGTCGGCATGATGGCGCCGACGGAACGGGGGCCGGTCATCCAGCCGCGGAAGAAGCGGATTTCGTTGTCGAATTTCCGACTTATGTGTTCCTTCACCTTCACGCGCAACGTCATGTTGTCCCTACCCAATCGTTCCGGTTCTTAACCTGTCGTTTAGATTGTTCGGATCTGCGGCAAAAACAAGTCGGATTGCAGCCGTTGTTGGCAGGATCGTTAATTTATGCACCGGGGCATTTGCCATTGCGGTGCCAAAGCCGACACGACATCGCAGGAAACGGTTCGGCCGCACCGGATATCCGATGCGGCCGTCACGAGAAAATGGGAAGTGTCGGTGTGGTGTTCGCCGGCGAACTACACGCGCATCGGCATCAGCACATAAAGCGCGTCATCGCCGGCCGTATCGCGGATCAGCGTCGGCGAACCGGCATCGGCCAGCAGGAAGACGGCGTCCGTGCCGGAAAGCTGGGCGGTAATATCCAGCAGGTACTTGGCGTTGAAGCCGATTTCCATCGCATCGCTCTCATAGGAGACGGCGAGTTCGTCGGTGGCGCTGCCGGAATCCGGATTGTTGACGGTGAGCAGCAACTGGCCATCGGTCAGCGCCAGCTTCACGGCACGGCCGCGCTCGGACGAAATCGTCGAGACGCGGTCGACGGCCTGGGCAAACGTCTGGCAATCGACGCGCATTTCCTTGTCGTTGCCGGTCGGGATGACGCGCTGGTAATCGGGGAACGTGCCGTCGATCAGCTTCGAGGTCATGACGATCGAACCGATCGACAGGCGGATCTTGGCATCCGATACCTCGATGGTGACGGTCGCTTCCGGATTGTCGACCAGCTTCTGCAGTTCGCCGACGGTCTTGCGCGGAATGATGATGCCGGGCATGCCTTCCGAGCCGGACGGCGCCTTGATGTCGGCGCGTGCCAGGCGGTGGCCGTCAGTGGCGACGGCGCGCAGCTTCAGGTCGCCCTGCGCTTCGATGGTGTGGAAGAAGATGCCGTTGAGGTAATAGCGCGTCTCTTCCGTCGAGATGGCGAACTGCGTCCGGTCGATCAGCATCTTCAGGTCGGAGGCGGCCAGCTTGAACGTGTGGCTGAACGTGCCGGCGGTGAGATCCGGGAAATCGGCTTCCGGCAGGCATTGCAGCGAAAACTTCGAGCGGCCGGAGGCGATTGTCATCGTGCCGCCGTCGGGCGTGGTGGCGAGGAATACTTCGGCGCCATCCGGCAGCTTGCGGACGATGTCGTAGAGCAGGTGCGCCGGCACGGTGGTGGCGCCCGCCTGCTCGACATTGGCGGGGGTTTCTTCGGTGATCTCGAGGTCGAGGTCGGTGGCCTTCATGGCAAGTGCGGTGCCGTCGGCGCGCAGCAGCACGTTCGACAGGATCGGGATCGTGTTGCGACGTTCGACCACGCGGTGGACGTGGTTCAGCGATTTCAGGAGATTGGACCGCTCAAGAGTAATACGCATGAGATGCTACCGCTTTCGACCAGTGCGTACCGGCTGGAGCCGATCGCACGCAGATGTATCCTCCGGCTGCAGGCCGGATCATGTGGACGGGCAAAATGGCAGAGTTTTAGCTGAAAATGCAAGGGCCATGCGGCACTGCAACGTGTCAAAACCGGCATTTGCACGCTGATCCACATGAGAAACCGCCTTGCAGCAGGCGTCGGCCTCCCCCATAAAGACGCTTTACCGTATCATGGACGAAAGAAAGACGCGTGGCAGACGAATTCGATGGGCCGACCGATGCGGCGCGCAGCTACAGGCTGAACAATGTCGCCGTGCCGGCCCGGCCGATCGAGCCGGCGCTCTACCTCGTCGCCACCCCGATCGGCAATCTCGGCGACATCACCTTGCGGGCGCTGGAAACGCTGGCCGGCGCAGATGTGCTGGCCTGCGAGGACACGCGGGTGACGCGCGTGCTGCTCGACCGCTACGGCATCCGCAACAAGCCCTACGCCTATCACGAGCACAATGCCGACGAGGCTGGGCCGCGGCTTCTGGCAGCCCTTGGCGGCGGCCGTTCGGTGGCGCTGGTCTCGGATGCCGGCACGCCGCTGGTCTCCGATCCCGGCTACCGCCTGGCGCAACTGGCGATCGATGCCGGCCACCGCGTCGTGCCGATCCCGGGCGCCTCGGCGCCGCTGGCGGCATTGGTCGGCTCCGGCCTGCCCAACGACGCCTTCCTGTTTGCCGGTTTTCTGCCGAGCAAGGACAAGGCGCGGCGGGATCGGCTCGCCGAACTCGTGGACGCCCCAGCCACGCTGATTTTTTTCGAATCGCCACACCGCATCGGCGCCACGCTTGTCGCCGCTGCCGATGTTCTGGGCGGGCAACGCCCGGCCGCCGTCTGCCGTGAGCTCACCAAGACATTCGAGGAGTTCAATCGTGGCACGCTGTCCTCGCTTGCCGAGGATTATGCCGAAAGGACGGTGAAGGGCGAGATCGTGCTGGTCGTCGGCCCGCCGCCGCCGGCAGCCGCACCCGAGGTGGCGGATGTCGATGCCTTGCTCGTGTCGCTCGTCGCCGACCGGCCGGCGGGCAAGGCAGCAACCGAAGCGGCCCGGATCACCGGCCTGCCGCGCAAGGACCTGTACCAGCGTCTTCTGGACATGAAGGATGGCCGCTGATCCCCTCGGCAAAAAACGCAAAAAGGCGGAACGTCGCGGCCGCACGAGCGAGTATATTGCCGCTGCCTATCTTCTGCTGAAGGGTTATCGCATCGTTGCCCTTCGTTACCGCACCAGGGCAGGCGAGGTGGACATCATCGCCCGGCGCGGCGATGTCGCCGTTTTCGTCGAGGTCAAGGCGCGACGCGAGGAGGGGCTGGCCGTCGATGCCGTCAGTTTTGCCGCCCAGCAACGGATCCGTGCCGCCTCGGATATCTGGCTTTCCCGCCAGGCCGATGCCGCCAGTCTGTCGCAGCGATACGACATCGTCGCCGTGCTGCCGGGCCGCTGGCCGCGCCATTTTCGCGACGCCTTCTGACCTCCTCGATGTGACGGCAAATGTAACTCAACTGACATAAAAGCATCAACGCGTCGTCACACGCCCTCACTATTGCGTCTCCTCACCCCAACCAATGGCGGAGAGGATTTTTCCATGATCAAGAACATCTCGATGGCTGCACTCGCAGTCACCTTCACGGCCACGTCGTCGTTTGCCGCAACCAACATCACCTGGTGGCACGGCATGGGCGGCCGCAACGGCGAAGTGATCAACGAAGTCGCTCAGAAGTTCAACGCTGCCCAGACCACCTGCGCGCTGACCCCGGTTTCCAAGGGCACCTACGAAGAGGCGCTCGCCGCCGGCATCGCCGCTTTCCGTTCGGGCGAACAGCCGAACATCCTGCAGGTTTTCGACGCCGGTGCGGCGACGATCATCAACGCCAAGGGCGCTGTCATCCCGGCCGAAGACCTGATCACCAAGGCCGGCTACACCTTCGACCGCGACGCTTTCATCGAAGGCGTGAAGTATTTCTACGCTGCCGCTGACGGCAAGTTCGTCGGCATGCCGTTCAATTCTTCGGCGCCGATCATGTACATCAACGACGAAGCCCTGAAGAAGGCCGGCGTCGAAGCACCTTCGACCTGGGAAGAGTTCGAAGCCATCGCTCCGAAGCTCAAGGAAGCCGGCTTCATCCCGCTCGTCCAGTCGCAGCTGACCTGGGAATTCACCGAGAACTTCTTCTCGCGCAACAACATCCAGTTCGCTTCGAACAACAACGGTTACGACAGTGTCGTCGACACCAAGATGCACCTCACCGACCCGAACCTCGTCATGATGTTCGACAAGCTGAAGTCCTGGTCGGACAACGGCTACTTCGCCTATTACGGCGCCGGCTGGTCCGACAACCAGAAGCCGTTCGAAGAAAACAAGGTCGCGCTGTGGATCGGTTCTTCGGGCTCCTTCGGTGGCCTGCAGAAGACTGCCCAGATGCCGTTCTCGGCAACCTTCCTGCCCTACTGGGGTTCGATCAAGGGCGCCGGCACCAATACCTTCATCGGTGGTGCTGCCCTGTTCGCCATGGCTGGCAAGTCCGACGAGGAAAACAAGTGCGTCGCCGACTTCTTCCAGTTCCTGACCTCGCCGGATGTGCAGAAGTTCTACCACCAGGCCACCGGCTACGTCGCCATCACCAAGGCTGCTTACGAACTTGCCAAGGCTGAAGGCTACTACAACGAGAAGCCGGCTGCCGAAGTCGGCATCAAGCAGCTGATGCTGCCGTCGGGCGAATGGTCGAAGGGTTACCGCCTCGGCTTCTACCCGCAGATCCGCGAAATCATGGAACGCGAATACGGCCGCATCTTCGCCGGTGAAACCACCGTCAAGGAAGCCTTCGAGACGATCGAGAAGGAAGGCAACGAACTTCTCGCCCGCTTCGCCAAGACGGCCGGCTGAATTCCAAACCTCTGAAAATCAAGGGTTCCGGAGGCGTCTCGCTTCCGGAACCGTTTTTTGAAGGCTCAACCATGAAGCGCGTGCAATTTTCGTCGCCCTATCTGCCCTACGTCTTCCTGGCGCCGCAGCTCGCCGTCATTTTCATCTTTTTCTACTGGCCGTCGGTGCAGGCGATCCAGTCGTCCTTCTATCTGGAAGATCCCTTCGGTTTTGGCTCGACCTTCGTCGGTCTCAGCAATTATGCCGATGCCTTCGCCAGCGCCGAATACGGCAAGATCGCCCGCTTCACCGTGGTGTTCACCGGCCTCGTCACCTTCTTTTCGCTGTCGCTTGGCCTGTTGCTTGCCGTCAAGGCCGATGCGGTCATTCGCGGCAATGCCACCTACAAGACGCTTTTGATCTCCGTCTATGCCATCGCCCCGCCGGTCGCCGGCTTGATCGGCATGATGTTCTTCGACCAGCATATCGGCCCCTTCGTCAAGATCGCCGCTTTCTTCGGCTGGGACATGAAGGTCGGGCTCAACTATTTCGACACCGCCTTCGCCATGGTGGTCGTCGCGGTCTGGAAACAGATCCCCTACAATTTCATCTTCTTCCTGTCGGGGTTGCAGAGCGTGCCCGTCTCCGTGCGCGAGGCCGCCGCCATCGATTGCCGCTCTAGCTTCCGACGCTTCTGGACGGTGGTGCTGCCGCTCTTGGCGCCGACCGCCTTCTTCCTGCTGGTGATCAACATCACCTATTCGCTGTTCGACACCTTCGGCATCATCGACGTCATGGTGAAGGACAAGGCCGCCAACAACCCGATCACGCTGGTCTACAAGGTTTATATGGACGGCTTCCGCGGCAACGACATCGGCGGGTCGTCGGCCCAGTCGGTCATCCTCATGGTCGTCGTCTTCGTGCTCACCATCCTGCAGTTTCGCTTCATCGAGCGGCGCGTGCATTACACCTGAGGGAGCGCGGCCATGCACAAGACACGGTTCTTCGACCATCTGATCCTGATCTGCGGCGTTCTCTTCCTGATGACGCCGGTCATCGTCGCCTTCATGACATCGACGCATACCGCGGCGGAAATCCACAGCGAGGGCTTGATGCTGTCGCCGGGCGGTCATTTTGCCGAGACCTACACCACGGTGCTGACCCGTCAGGGCGGCTTCACCGGCCAGGTCACCGGTGCGCGCATGGTGATGAATTCCTTCATCCTCGGCATCGGGTTTGCGCTCGGAAAGATCATCCTGTCGATGCTCGCTGCCTATGCCATCGTCTATTTCCGCTTCCGCATGGCCAACCTCGCCTTCTGGATCATCTTCACGACGCTGCTCCTGCCGCTCGAAGTGCGCATCATGCCGTCCTACCAGGTGATGACCCAGCTCGGCCTGATCAACACCTATACCGGCCTGATCGTGCCGCTTCTGGCGTCGGCCACCGGCACCTTCTATTTCCGGCAGTTCTTCAAGTCGGTGCCGGACGAACTCTTGGAGGCGGCGCGCATCGACGGCGCCGGCCCGTTCAAGTTTTTCATCGACGTGCTGATCCCGCTGTCGCGCACCATGATGGCGGCGATCTTCATCATCATGTTCGTCTACGGCTGGAACCAGTACCTCTGGCCGATGCTGATGACGACGGACGAGAGCTTCTTCACCCTGATGCGCGGCATCAAATCCATCCTGCAGGTCTGGATCGGCTCGCAGATCCCTGACTACAACGAGGCCTTCGCGCTCGCCGTGCTCGCCATGCTGCCGCCGGTGATGATCGTGGTGATCTTCCAGCGCTGGTTCATCAAGGGCCTCACCGAAAGCGACAAGTAAAGGAACGCGCCGATGGCGACGATCGACATCAACCAGGTCTCGAAGATCTATACCGGCGGCGTGACCGCCGTCCGCTCGGTGGACATCAACATTGCCGACGGCGAATTCATCGTGCTCGTCGGCCCGTCCGGTTGCGGCAAATCCACGCTGCTGCGCATGGTTGCCGGGCTGGAGACGATTTCGGAAGGCGCGGTGCGCATCGGCAATCGTGTCGTCAACGACGTCGATCCTGCCGACCGCGACATCGCCATGGTGTTCCAGAACTATGCGCTCTATCCGCATATGACGGTCTACGAAAACCTCGCCTACGGCCTGAAGAACCGCGGCACGCCGAAGGCGGAGATCGCCGAACGCGTCGCGGAGGCGGCCCGCATGCTGCAGCTCGAACCCTATCTGGAGCGCCGCCCGCGCGCACTGTCCGGCGGCCAGCGCCAGCGTGTCGCCATGGGCCGCGCCATCGTCCGCAAGCCGGCCGCCTTCCTCTTCGACGAACCGCTGTCGAACCTCGACGCCAAGCTGCGTGTTTCGATGCGCGGCGAGATCAAGCGGCTGCAGCGCCGCCTCGGCACCACCTCGATCTACGTCACCCACGACCAGCTGGAGGCGATGACGCTGGCCGACCGCCTCGTGGTGCTGAACGGCGGCCAGATCGAGCAGATCGGCGCGCCGCTGGAGGTCTATCATACCCCGGCCTCGACCTTCGTCGCCAGCTTCATCGGCTCGCCGGCCATGAACCTGGTGAAGGGCGACCTTCATGGTGACCGGCTGGCGATCGGCCCGGCGGTGTTCGAGCTGAACGGCTTCGCCCCCGCCTCCGGACCGCTGACGGTCGGCCTGCGTGCCGAAGATCTGCGGATCGCCCGAGAGGGGGAGGCATCGTTTGCCCTTCGGGTCGATTACGTCGAGGAACTGGGGTCGCAACGGCTCGTGCATGGCACGTTGGGTGACCAGCCGCTGACCGTTGCCCTGCCGCCGGAAACCGAGCTGGCTGATGTGATGAACCTTGCGATCGCCCCCGAACGACTGCACTTCTTCTCCAATGAGACCGGAAAACGGATCGGCAGCCGCACGTCTGACGCTGTGATTCAGGCAGGTAGCACGCCTGTAGTTGCACTTTCGGCGATTGATCGTTAAAAAACGACAGATCGTTTGAACCGACTTCTTACGCCTTGCCGCTAGACTGGCGGCAACGGGTCGTTTGATGCAGGGGTGAATCATGGTTTTGAAGTTGATGCTGGCGAGTGCCGCGGCAATGGCGGTGCGGACGCTGCCGCTGTCGGCAGGCACTGTGCAGCCGCTCGTCTCCGCCCCGGTCGAGGGGATGGAAATGAAGCCGTCCCCGATCGAACCCTCCTGGATCATCGAAGGTGAGCCGCAGGCGCGCATTGCCGAGCATTCCTGGAGCGCCGATGAGGCAGCGATGACGGCGATCTGGGATTGCACCGCCGGGCATTTCCGCTGGTATTTTCACTGGGACGAAACGGTGGTCATCCTCGAAGGCGAGGTCCACGTGACAACCGAGGACGGTTCGGAGCGTGTCCTTCGGACCGGCGACATCGGCTATTTCAGCGGTCGGACCTGGGCGACCTGGCGGGTCGACGACTACGTCAAGAAGATTGCCTTCGTCCGCAAACCGTTTCCGGTGCCGGTCGCGATGGCATATCGCCTCGCCAATTTCCTGCGTTCCAAGCCGCCGAGGGGTTTCGCCGGCTAAAGGAATTCCAGCAAAAGTGCGCAGCGGTTCTGCGGCCGGAATTGCGCAAAAACAAAAGGTTGGAGATTTTTCGCGGTTCGGAGAAAAGCGGAAATATTCTAACCAGCCTGCGGGAAGATTGTACGTGCTGCATGCGTCGCCCGTTGCGTTCATGCCCTGCCTATCCTAGATAAAGCCGGCATCGAACGGGAGCAGCCCATGGCGACGATCAAGAATGTAGCGGTCCAGATGGACCATGTATCCGGCATCAGCATTGCCGGCGATTCCACCTTTGCCATGAGCCTCGAGGCGCAGGCGCGCGGCTACAAGCTGTTCCATTATACCCCCGATCGCCTCAGCCTGCGCGACGGCAAGGTTTATGCCAGCGTCGAGCCGATGGTGCTGCGCGACGTCAAGGGCGACCATTTCGAACTCGGCCCGGCCGAACGCGTCGATCTTGCGACCATGGACGTGGTGCTGCTGCGCCAGGACCCGCCCTTCGACATGGCCTATATCACCTCCACACATCTCCTGGAGCGCATCCATCCCAAGACGCTGGTGGTCAACGATCCGGCCTGGGTGCGCAATTCGCCGGAAAAGATCTTCGTCACCGAATTTGCCGACCTGATGCCGCAGACGCTGATCACCCGTGATGTCGGCGAGATCGCCCGCTTCCGCGCCGAGATGGGCGACATCATCATCAAGCCGCTCTACGGCAACGGCGGCGCCGGCGTCTTCCATTCCTCGCGCGACGACCGCAATTTTTCCTCGCTGCTGGAAATGTTCGGCCAGATGTTCCGCGAACCCTTCATCGCCCAGCAGTACCTGCCGGCGGTGCGCAAGGGCGACAAGCGCATCATCCTGGTGGATGGCAAGCCCGTCGGCGCCATCAACCGTGTTCCTGCCGAGCATGACAGCCGGTCCAACATGCATGTCGGTGGCCGGGCCGAGGCGACGGAACTGACGGCGCGCGAACTGGAGATCTGCGAGCGCATCGGCCCGGCGTTGAAAGCCCGCGGTTTCCTGCTGGTCGGCATCGATGTCATCGGCGACTACATGACCGAAATCAACGTCACCTCGCCCACCGGCATCCGTGAGGTCAAGAAGTTCGGTGGCGCCGATATCGCCAGCCTGCTCTGGGATGCCATCGAGAGCAAACGGGCGTAGTCGCGGCCGTTTCAGCTCCTTTGTTCCGCTCATACAACCTCGCGCAACTCCAATGCGCGAGGTGCGGGAAATTGTTCTTCTGATGTTCTTGTTTTATTCCATTTTCCATGCCAGATTGTATCGACAGGCCCGCTAAAGCTGTAAAACCGGGTCTTTTAGTTGCAAAAGGGGCGGAGACATGGTGGCACGCGTCAGTACGGTTGCATTCCACGGTATCGAAGGCGTGCCCGTCGATGTGCAGGTCATGCTGGCGCCCGGCAAGATCGGCATGCAGATCGTCGGCCTGCCGGACAAGGCGGTGGCGGAAAGCCGCGAGCGGGTCCAGGCGGCGCTGCACGCCTCCGGCCTTGCCTTGCCGCCCAAGCGGGTTACCGTCAACCTGGCGCCTGCCGACCTTCCCAAGGAGGGGTCGCATTTCGACCTGCCGATCGCACTCGGGCTGATGGCGGCGCTGGGCGCTATTCCCGGCGATGCGCTGCAGGGTTACGTCGTCATCGGCGAACTCAATCTCGACGGCACGCTGGCGCCCGTTGCCGGTGCCTTGCCGGCTGCCATCGCAGCGAACGCGGTCGGCAAGGGCTTGATCTGCCCCAGCGAAAGCGGGGCTGAGGCGGCCTGGGCCGGCGAGGGCGTCGAGCTTCTGGCGCCACGCAGCCTGATCGCGCTTGCCAACCATTTTCGCGGTACGCAGGTGCTGTCGCGGCCGGAACCGGCGGTTCGCGCCAATGCCACCAACCTGCCCGATCTTGCCGATATCAAGGGCCAGGAAAGCGCCAAACGGGCGCTGGAGGTGGCGGCAGCCGGTGGGCATAACCTGTTGATGGTCGGGCCGCCCGGCTCCGGCAAGTCGATGCTGGCGGCACGCCTGCCGTCGATCCTGCCGCCGCTGTCAGCGCCGGAACTTCTCGAAGTGTCGATGATCCATTCGATCGCCGGCCAGTTGCCGGGTGGAAAACTTTCCGACCGGCGGCCTTATCGCGCGCCGCACCATTCGGCCACCATGGCGGCACTGATCGGCGGCGGCTTACGCGCCAGGCCGGGCGAGGCCTCGCTTGCCCATCACGGCGTGCTGTTTCTCGACGAGTTTCCGGAGTTTTCACCGCAGGTGCTGGACGCGCTGCGCCAGCCGCTCGAAACCGCCGAATGTTTTATCGCCCGTGCCAACCACAGGGTTTCTTATCCGGCGGGTTTCCAGCTGGTGGCGGCAATGAACCCCTGCCGCTGCGGCATGGCCGGCGAACCCGGCCACACCTGCGCTCGCGGCCCGCGCTGCATGAGCGATTACCAGGCGCGGATTTCCGGGCCGCTGATGGATCGTATCGATATCCGCATCGATGTGCCGGCGGTGGCCGCGACCGACCTTCTCCGGCCGATGGCGGCGGAGAGGAGCAGCACGGTGGCCGCCCGCGTCGCCCGCGCCCGGGAGATGCAGCGGGAACGTTTCCTGGCGGCCGGCGTGGCTGCCATTTCCACCAATGCCCGCTGCTCCACAGCACTGATCGAGGTTCTGGCCGAGCCGGATGCGGCCGGGCTGCAGCTGCTGCGCGACGCGGCGGAGAAGCTGAAATTTTCTGCCCGTGGTTATCATCGGGTGCTGAAGGTGGCGCGCACGCTGGCCGATCTCGATGGCAAGGAGGTCATCGGCCGCATCCACCTGGCCGAAGCCATTTCTTACCGCATCGCCGGCGAACGGCTGTCGGCGGCAGCGTAAGCGTAAGCGTAAGCGTAAGCGGGGCATCATCTTGCCGGCGGAAGGGCGCGGAAGCGCCACACCGCCGGAAGATATTCTGGATCAGCCGACCAGGCCTTCGAACAGCGCGGTCGAAAGATAACGCTCGGCGAAGGAGGGGATGATGACGACGATGGTCTTGCCGGCATTTTCTTCGCGCTGGCCGATGACGGTCGCCGCTGCCAGCGCTGCGCCGGAAGAAATGCCGACCGGCACGCCTTCGAGCCGCGCGACGAGCCGGGCATTTTCGAAGGCTTCGTCGTTGCTCACCTTGACGATCTCGTCATAGATCGTCGTATCGAGGACTTTTGGGGCAAAACCGGCGCCGATGCCCTGGATCTTGTGTGGACCGGGATTGCCGCCGGAGAGAACCGGGCTGTCGGCCGGCTCGACGGCAACGACCTGTACAGAAGGCTTCTTTGTCTTCAGCACCTGCCCGGCGCCGGTGATCGTGCCGCCCGTGCCGATGCCAGAGACGAGGAAGTCGACCGAACCCTGGGTGTCGTTCCAGATTTCCTCTGCCGTGGTCTTGCGGTGGATTTCCGGGTTGGCCGGGTTTTCGAATTGTTGCGGGATGAGTGCGTCCGGATCGGCGGCGGCCAGTTCCTCCGCCTTGGCGATCGCCCCCTTCATGCCCTTCGGTCCCTCGGTCAGCACCAGTTCGGCGCCGAGCAGGGCGAGCATCTTGCGGCGCTCGACCGACATGGTTTCCGGCATGGTGAGGATCAGCCGGTAACCCTTGGCGGCGGCGGCGAAAGCGAGTGCGATGCCGGTATTGCCCGAGGTCGGCTCGATCAGCGTCGTCTTGCCGGGGGTGATCTTGCCCTGGGCCTCCAGCGATTCGATCATCGCCACGCCGATACGGTCCTTCACCGAAGCGATCGGGTTGAAGAATTCCAGCTTGGCGAGAAGATTGGCCTTGATGCCTTTCTCCTTGGCAAACTTGTCCAGCCGGACGATCGGCGTATCGCCAATGGTTTCGGTGATCGAGGCGTAGACCCGGCCGCGGCCGGGCTTGCGAGGTTCAGACATCGTTTTCTCCCTGTTCGTCGTGGTTGGCGGCAAGGTAGGATCAATTCCGCCGTTCCGCCAGAGGTTTGCTGTCGCAAGCGCCCGACAATGCAAGGAAAACGATCGGGAGACAGCGCCGGACTCCGGCCCGCATCGTGTCTTCCGGTTTTTCGGTCTCAGGCAGCGCGGGCGGCGATGAAGGTTGCCGTGCCTGCAAGGATCGCGGCGGCCATGCGGTTGAGCACCTGAAGGCCGCGCGGCCGCTTGAGCAGCGCACGGGCACGAGAGGCAAGCGCCATGTAGGGAAGCAGCACGACCAGCAGGACAAAGAAGGTGGCGGTCAGGAGGACGGCATATTCCTGCAGGCCGATGCTGCGGATATCGATCAGCGTCGGCGCAAGGGCGACGTAGAACAGCATGCTTTTCGGATTGCCGAGCGTGATCAGCAGGCCGGAGAGAAAGGCCAGCGCCGGATTGCTGGAGCGTTTTGCGGCAATATCCTGCGGCAGCAGTCCGGCGGTCCAGAGTTTCCAAGCGATGTAGACGAGATAAAGCGCACCGGCGAGCTTGATGACGATGAAGGCCTCGGTGAAGGTCTGGGCGACGAAGGCAAGGCCGAGAATGACGGCCGTCAGGTACACCATGTCGCCGAGGATGATGCCGAGGCCCATGAACAAGGTTTCCCTGAAACCCGAACCCAGCGCCCGCGCAACAAGCGCGGTGATGCCGGGGCCGGGAATGACGGCGGCGATAAACAGCGCGACGCAATAGGCGAACAGGGCGGTGAAGGTCATGTCGTGTCTCCGGAAATGAGGCTTTCGCATTGCAGAAATCCGCCCGGCAAGCAAGACATGGCGCTAGGACACGGCCGTTACTTTTTTGCGCTTCCCGCCGTGGTTCCGGCGACGGCGGAGCCGCCTCGAAAAACCGTCCAGCCGAGATTGATGCCGGCGGCGGCAAACAGGATGACGGCGGCGCCGGCGATCTGCATGGGGTGCAACTGATGGCCGAAGGCGATGCGGTCGACGAGGATCGAGGCGATGGGATAGATGAAGGAGAGGGCACCGGTCAGGTGTGTCGGAAGCCGCTGGATGGCGCCGTAGAGCAACACATACATCAGGCCGGTGTGGACGATCCCGAGCGTGATCAGAAGCGGCCAGACATCGCTGCTTGAGGGCATGACGTCGAAACCGAGAAAGGGGGCGAGCATCGCGGTGCCTGTCGTCACATGGATAAGGGCGATGAGGTGCGGCGGAACACCTTTCAGCCATTTGGCGGCGATGACGGCCAGCGCATAGAAGAGGGCGGCGCCCAGCGCCAGCAGGATGCCTGTGAGATAGGATCCCTGTTCGCCCGGCGCCTGCGCCTTGCCCTGGACGATGGCGATCATGCCGAAAAACGCCAGCAGCAGCCAGCCGAGCCGCGCCAGGGTGATTTTTTCACCGAAGAAAAGCGTGCCGAGGCCCAGCAGCATGAAAGGCTGGGTGTTGTAGACGGTAGTGGCGACAGCAATCGAGGCATGCGGATAGGCGGCGAACAGCAGCAGCCAGTTGGCAACGATCGCCACGCCGCCGGCCACGGCAATCGCGAATTGCCGCCCGGTGATGATGCCGGGTCGCAGATAACCGAGCACGGCACAGACGATGAGCAGGCAGAGCGCTCCGATGGCGCATCGCCAGAACACCACGTCGATGACCGGTACGCCCGACGTGACGACGAACCAGCCGATCGTGCCGGAGATTGTCATCGCCGCACTCATTTCCAGGACGCCGCGCCGTGTTTCGTTGCTCATCCCAACCGCTCCTTTTCGGATGAGATAAGGATATTGCAGCGAATGCGGTTTTTCCTTATTCTGAATGTGGGTAATTCGGAAAAAAACCTAATCATCGAAGGTAGATTTATAAAAATGCCTAACGAAGATGTCTCCCTCGATAGCATCGACTGCCGCATTCTCGGCGTGCTTTCGGACAATGCCCGCATGTCGCTGAAGGAACTGGCGCAGGCTGTCGGCCTGTCGTCGCCGAGTGCTGCGGAGCGTCTGCGGCGACTGGAGGAGCGTGGCGTCGTCGAAGGTTTTACCATCGCCGTCGATCCGGTGGCGATCGGTTATCCGCTGCAGGCGATCGTGCGGGTGCGGCCGATGCCGGGCCATCTCCACAGTGTCGAGCGGATGATCCAGGAAACGCCAGAGGTGATCGAATGCGACAAGGTCACCGGTGACGATTGTTTTATCGCGCGGCTGGTGGTGCGCTCCATCGGCGAACTTGACCGCGTCCTCGACAAGATCGCCGAACGGGCGCAGACCAATACGTCCCTCGTCAAATCCTCGCCGGTCAAGCGTCGCCTGCCGCCGCTTTCCCGCTGAGGCCGTCCCGCCGCGGCGCCTGTTAATGCTGCATTTACGGCGTTTTCATCTGAAGGTCGTCAGCAGCGATCCTGCCGTAAACCGTTCAAGCTTGGGCGATATCGTGCCGCCCAAACCTTGACCCCGGCAAAGTATGGCCGATGTACACGGTGTCGCGACGGAGATTCTGACCTATGATGGATGATGGCGTGATCGATCTAGCCGGCGGTGGGGTGAAGTCCTTCTTTCCAAAATTTTCCAGTGGTGTCGAGGAATTGCCGGTGACGGAAAAAGAGGTTGGTGTTCCCAGGGGCAAGGACGACGAGCTCTGGCTTGCCGTCGATATCGAGGAACTCGGCCGCGCCTCGACATGGATCGAAGATCTGGCAATCCGGGACGGCTGGGCCGAAAGGCCGCTCTTCAAGCTGCAGCTCGGCCTCGAGGAGGCTCTTGCAAACATCATCAATCACGGTTTTCCCGCCGACCGATCGGTCAAACCTTTCATTCGTGTTGCCTATGAACGCTCCGCAGGCAAGGTGTGGCTGACGATCAGCGACAACGGTGTCGCCTTCGATCCGTCGTCTTCGGATCTTGCGCCGCTGGCCACCTCGGTTGAAACCGCATCCCTGGGCGGTCACGGCATCCGCTTGATGCGCCAGCTTCTCGACGAATTTTCATATTGCCAAATTGACGGCTATAACCGATTGGTAATGGGTGTCCATCTCGCCTGAGGCGTCGCCTGCAGGTCTTGTTCAAAGTGCAGGAATGAACGTCAGTCAGGAACAGCATCCCGATCATCTGCTCGTCCGCCTCAGCGGCCGGCTCGATACGTTGAGCACCAAAAGCTTCGACGGCCAGATGGCAGAGGTCATGAACGGATCTGCGGGCGCCATTGTCATCGACATGTCCGATGTCGATTTTGTCGCCAGCGCCGGCCTGCGTTCCCTGCTGACAACGGCGAAACAGCTGCGGACCGCCAATCGCGACCTTGCCTTGTCGGGCCTGCGACCTTCCGTACGGGAGGTCTTCGACATCTCCGGTTTTTCGACGATTTTGAAGATTAGATGACAATACCCAGAAAACGTCTGTCCTGAGCGTCGCAAGCCGCCCGGGGCACTTGTGCACGCGGTCTTAATCGGGAAAGTGGCGTTTTGGCCGGCCCCTTGCCGGCGCCCGTTTTTCGTCCTTCGCTGGGAATGTCGTTTTATGTTTCTCGCCGTTGCCGCAGCCCTCGGGGGGCTCGGAATCTTCTTTGCCGGCATGTACCAGCTCAAGGAGAACCTCAAAAGGCTGACGAGCCGGCGCTTCAAGCAGATCGTTGCGGCCTGGACGCGTCGGCCGACGGCGGGCGTCGTGCTCGGCATCTTCGCCGGCGGCGTCATGCAAAGCACCACGGCCGTCACTTTTATTTTGGCGAGCATGATTGCCAGCGGATTGCTGACCGTCGGCAGTGCCTTGCCGATCATCACCGGCGCCAATGTCGGCGCCACATTGCTGGTCATGCTGGCGACGCTGGATATCCACCTGTTCGTGCTGCTGGTGCTCGGCATCACCGGCGTGTCTTTCACCTTCGAGCGCATCGCCAGCCTGCGCACCTTCATGTCGGCGATTTTCGGCGTCGGGCTCGTGCTGTTCGGCCTGCAGATGCTGCAATCGGGCGTCATGCCGCTGACCAGCGAACCCTGGTTCGTCAGTCTCTTGTCACTGGCCGGCGCTTCCTATTTCCTGCCGCTGCTCGTTTCCGCCGGCCTGACGCTGATTGCCCAGTCCAGCAACTCGGTCATCCTGCTGACGATCACGCTGGCGGTTGCCGGCGGCCTGAGTTTCGAGCAGGCAATGATGGCGATCTATGGTTGCAACCTCGGTTCCAGCTGCCAGAGCCTGCTGCTGTCGTCGCATCTCAAGGGCCGGCCAAAACAGGTCACCATGTACCAGGTGCTGTTCAATGGCAGCACGGTCTGCCTGATGGTGCTGTTTTTCTTCGTGGAGCAATATAGCGAGATCCCGCTGATCGAGCGGCTGGTCAAGGCGGTGGCGACCCCCGTCGCCCTGCAACTCGCCTTCGTGCAGCTTTCTTTCAACATCATCGGTGCCATCGTGATGTTGTCGCTGCAGCCGCCGATCCGCGGCTTTCTGGCGCGGCGCTTCCCGACGCTGGCCGACGAGGATGACGGCGTGCCGGCCTTCATTCATCACGAGGCGATCGAAGATCCGGAATCCGCTCTCGACCTGGTGCGGCTGGAGCAGCATCGC
The DNA here is from genome assembly GCF_964253915.1 of Rhizobium sp. LjRoot30. Classification (NCBI taxonomy): domain Bacteria; kingdom Pseudomonadati; phylum Pseudomonadota; class Alphaproteobacteria; order Hyphomicrobiales; family Rhizobiaceae; genus Rhizobium; species Rhizobium sp. LjRoot30. The sequence continues at coordinate 166,727 of NZ_CAXUSG020000001.1, forward strand.
CTTGCCGGTTATCTGCCACAGCTTCTCGAAACGGCGCGCGGCGGGCAGGGCAAGGAGGCGCGGGCTTCGATCGATCGGCGCAACAGCAATTTTTCCGCGGTCTCGACGGAAATTCACACATTCCTGCGCCAGCTTGGCGATGTCTCTTTCAGTGTCAGCGGTTATGACCGCCTGAACCTCAGCATAAACGCGCAACGGCTGCTCGACGGTCTCAACGAGACCTGTGTCGAGCTCGCAAGGACCGCGCTGCTTAGCAGCGATCATCCGCTTTCCCGTCAGCTGATCGACAATGTCATCGAGGGCCTCGATGCGGCGATGCTGACCATGGTTGATGCCATCGCCGATCAGAACGAGGAAGACGGGGCGCTATTTCACGCCATCACCCGCAATCGCGGCGACGTCATCCAGCGGCTTCGCCAGGCCTATCTCGCCAACGACGCCAATCTGTCCACCGCCCAGAAGGGCACGATCCTGATCGTCACCAATCTGGCGGAGCGGGCCTTCTGGCTGCTAGCGCAGCTTGCCGACCAGGAACAGCCGGCCTGAGCCGAAGACCGCTCAGAACTCGGCCATCGGCGACAGGCAGGACGGCTCGGCCGGGATGAGGCCGGGCGCACAGCGCATCATGAACACCAGGTCACCCTCATCCTTTGCCGGCGTGGCTTGCCAATCGAGCCGGTCCGGCGGGAAATGCACGGTGGCGTGAACCGGTGTTTGCCCGAGGGCAGCCAGGATCGCCGCGAGCGGCGGTATGGTGGGTGCGGCGATGTCAAGCAATTCGAACCGGCCGTCCTCTGCCGTCCGCCAGGCGACTGTCGCGGAAAACGCTTCGATGAAGGACAGGCTGACATCCTCGACCAGATAGGCATTGAGCAGGAACATCAATGACTGGTCGGCAACGGCGAAACGATTGGAAACCGGTGTCCGGTTCGCCAGCGCCGTGCGGACAAGGGCGAGGTCCGTCGGTTGGCGAACATCCAGTCGCCGGGCCGTCGCGGCCATGCCTGCCGCAGCCGGCGCCGGGCCGGAAAAGCGAAATTGCGGCACGGTGACGAAACCTGAAGGCAGGTAAAGGCCGGGTTTGTCGGTGTAGAGCACGATCACTTCGTAACCCGCCTCTTCGCAGCGTTGCAGCGTGATGCGGGTCAGTTCGCGGAACAGGCCGCGACCGCGATACTCCGGCCGCACCGCGCCGGATTGCAGGCCGGCCGCCTTGACCCTGCGGCCCTCAATCATCAGCGGCATCGAAAAGGCGCTGAAATTGGCGACGCAGCGGCCATCCGTATCGAACCAGGCGGACGGCATGTTGCTGCGGTCGTGGCCGCCCAAAACGTTCAGCGGGCTGATATCGACGCCAAAAATGTCTTTCAACAGGTCGGCAATCGCCTGCCAGCCAGCCGGATCGTCAAAATAGTCCTGGCGGAAAATCAGCTCCTGCGTGGCGACGGGCTTGTCCATCACACGCCTGTCGAGCCGAAGCCGCCTGCGCCCCGGTCGGTCTCGCTCGCTTCCGTGGCCTCGACGATGCGGGCCTGCACCACCGGCGTAATCAGCATCTGGGCGATACGCATGCCGCGGGTAACAGTGAAATCTTCGTCGCCATGGTTCACCAGCAGCACCTTCACCTCACCGCGGTAATCGCTGTCGATGGTGCCGGGCGTGTTCAGGCAAGTGATGCCGTGCTTGAAGGCAAGGCCGGAGCGCGGCCGCACCTGCCCCTCGAAACCTTCGGGGATCTCGAAGACGAAGCCGGTCGGCACCAGCGCCCGGCGGCCCGGAGCGATCACCAGCGGTTCGTTTTCGGCAACAGCCGCCTTCAGGTCCATGCCGGCGGCGCCGCGCGTCTCGTAGGCGGGCAGTTCCACACCTTCGCCATGCGGCAGGCGGATGAGGCGGAGGGTGGGGCCGAGAACGTCTGACATCTGCGCTTCCTTTGTTTATCGCCGGTCAATTGCATATTGGGGAACGAAACGCTAGATAACCGGCCAACGAACAGGAATTTCAGACATGGCCGAAACTCTCGCCGAGGCGGTTTCCCGCCGCCGCACCTTTGCGATTATCGCGCACCCGGACGCCGGGAAGACGACACTCACCGAAAAACTGCTGCTGTTCGGCGGCGCCATCCAGCTCGCCGGCGAAGTCAAGGCGAAGAAGGACCGCATGCAGACGCGCTCCGACTGGATGAAGATCGAACGCGAACGTGGCATCTCGGTCGTTACCTCGGTGATGACCTTCGAATATGACGGCAACGTCTTCAACATCCTCGACACGCCCGGCCACGAAGACTTCGCCGACGACACTTATCGCACGCTGACGGCGGTGGATGCCGCGGTCATGGTCATCGATGCCGCCAAGGGTATCGAACCGCGGACGCTAAAACTGTTCGAGGTCTGCCGCATGCGCGACATCCCGATCATCACCTTCGTCAACAAGATGGACCGCGAGAGCCGCGATACGTTCGAGATCCTCGACGAGGTCGAGGAAAAGCTGGCGCTGGATACCGCACCGGTGACTTGGCCGGTCGGCCGCTCCAAGACCTTCTGCGGCTCTTACAACCTCGCCAACAACACGTTCCGCGGCTCGGACACGCAGGTCGAGCCGCAAAAGGTCAACGGCCCGCAAAGCGTTGCCGATCACCTGCCGGAAAACGAGCGCGCGGCGCTGGTCGACGAGTTGGAGCTCGCCCGCGAGGCCTGCCGGCCCTTCGACCGCGAGGCCTTTCTCGAAGGCCACATGACGCCGGTGTTCTTCGGTTCGGCGTTGCGCAATTTTGGCGTGCGCGACCTGATCAACGCGCTCGGCGATTTTGCGCCGCCGCCGCGCGACCAGGTGGCCGACATCCGCACGGTGCATGCCGCCGAGGACAAGATGACCGCCTTCGTCTTCAAGATCCAGGCAAACATGGACCCGAACCACCGCGACCGCATCGCCTTTGCCCGCGTCTGCTCCGGCAAGCTGGAGCGCGGCATGAAGGCGCGTCTCGCACGCACCGGCAAGCAGATGGGCCTGACGGCGCCGCAATTCTTCTTCGCCTCGCAACGGCAGCTGGCCGATACGGCCTATGCCGGCGACGTGGTGGGGATTCCGAACCACGGCACGCTGCGCATCGGCGACACGCTGACCGAGGGCGAATCGCTGGTCTTCCAGGGCGTACCGAACTTTTCGCCGGAAATCCTGCGCCGCGTGCGGCTGGAGGATGCGATGAAGGCGAAGAAGCTCAAGGAAGCGCTGCAACAGATGGCCGAAGAGGGCGTCGTGCAGCTGTTTTCGCCGGAAGACGGTTCGCCGGCCATCGTCGGCGTCGTCGGCGCCCTGCAGCTTGACGTGCTCAAGGAGCGGCTGATGGCGGAATACGGCCTGCCGGTCTCCTTCGAAATGTCGCGTTTCTCCGTCTGCCGCTGGATCTCGGCGGACCAGCCGGCCGAACTGGAAAAATTCGTCACCCAGAGGCGCGGCGACATCGCCCGCGATCTCGACGGCGATCCGGTCTTCCTGGCGCAGGATGCGTTTTCGCTGCGCTATGAGTCGGAGCGTTATCCGGCGATCCGCATGGTGGCAATCAAGGAGTATCACGCCGTCAAGGCGGCGTGAGGGAGGGTGCCATGGCCGTGCGTCGTATCGTTGCCAACCTGAGGGCGGACGATCCGTCGCTGGCCCGCTCCTTCTACCATGATCTTCTCGGCCTTGATGTGGCGATGGATCATGGATGGATAGTGACCTTCGCCGGCGATGCGCTTTCGCCGGTTCAGGTCAGCATTGCCAGCGAAGGCGGTTCCGGCACGCCGGTGCCGGCGCTTTCGATCGAAGTCGACGATATCGACGAGGTATTTCATCGCGCCGTCTCTGCCGGTCTCGCTATCGTTTACGGACCGACCGACGAACCCTGGGGCGTGCGGCGTTTCTTCCTTCACGACCCCTTCGGCAATCTCGTCAACATTCTTTCGCACGCACACGAGGCCTGAAGCGCCGACGGCGCTCGCCGGAAATCAGAGCGCTGCGAGCAGCCTTGCGCGGGTTGCCTCGTCGACGAAGGCGGCTTCGACGGCGGTGCGTGTCATCGCGTCGATCTCTGCGTCGGAAAAGCCCATGATATCGGCGGCGATCTCGTATTCCCGTTTCAGCGACGTGTGGAAGAACGGCGGGTCGTCGGAATTGATCGTCACCTTGACGCCGGCATCACGCAACGCCCGCAGCGGATGCGCATGGAAATCCGGGAAGACGCCGAGTGCGATGTTCGAGCCCGGGCAGACCTCCAGCACGGTGCCGAGATCGGCGAGGCGCTTGACCAGATCGGCATCCTCGATGGCGCGCACGCCGTGGCCGATGCGCGACGGGCGCACGAGATCGAGCGCGTCGATAACGCTGAAGGCGCCGCAGACCTCGCCGGCATGGATGGTCAGGCCGAGGCCGGCATCGCGGGCGATATCGAAGGCGCGGGCATAGTCGGAGACGCGGTTCATGCGCTCCTCGCCGGCCATGTTGAAACCGGTGATCAGCGGATTGTCGCTCCGGGCGGCATATTCGGCCGCCGCGATGACGCTCTCCGGCCCGAAATGTCGCTCGCCGACAACCACCAGCCGGGCCTCGATGCCGGTCTTCTCCTTCGCCGAAAGGATGCCCGCGGTCACGCCGGCCATGTAGGCGTCCGCCCCGAGCCCGATGCGGTCCCCGTGGTCGGGAGAAACGAACAGCTCGCTATAGATCGTGTTCACCCCGGCCAGTTCGAGCAGGTAGGTTTCGGTCAGAAGCGCATAATCCGCTTCCGTCTTGAAGACGGCGGCGACGGCGTCATAGCAGCGGATGAATTCGGCGAAATCGTTCCAGACATAGCTGCCGTCCTTGAGGAAGGCGGCGGTGTCGATGCCGTAGCGGGCGGCCTGGCTGACGACGAGGTCCGGCGGCGCAGCACCCTCCAGATGACAATGCAGCTCGACTTTTTTCAGATGCGACGTCACAGGAAACTCCTTCCATGGGTCCCGGCTGGGATTCCCAGGTGTTGGGCGATGGTTTCGCCGATATCCGCATAGGTCGGGCGGATGCCGATCGAGCGGGAGCGGATGCCGGGGCCGAAGAGCATGATCGGCACGCGCTCGCGCGTATGGTCGCTGCCGCGCCAGGTGGGATCGCAGCCGTGATCGGCGGTGAGCACGACGATATCGCCGTTCTTCATCTTGCGGTGGATGTCCGGCAGGCGCCGGTCGAAGGCTTCCAGCGCCGCGGCATAACCGGCCACGTCGCGGCGATGGCCGTAGAGCATGTCGAAATCGACGAAGTTGGTGAAGACGAGATCGCCGTCCCTTGCCTCGTCCATGGTCCGCAGCGTCGCTTCCGTCAGCGCCGCATTGCCGTTCGCCTTGATCAGGCGGGTGACGCCCTTGTGGGCGAAGATGTCGCCGATCTTGCCGACGGCATGCACGGAGCGGCCTGCCGCGGCCAGCCGGTCGAGAAGGGTCGGTTCCGGCGGCGGAACGGAAAAATCGCGGCGGTTTCCGGTGCGCTCGAAGGTCGAGGCTGTCTCGCCGACGAAGGGCCGGGCGATGACGCGGCCGATGTTCAGCGGATCGATGAGGGCGCGGACGATGCGGCAGAGATCGATGAGCTTTTCCAGCCCGAAATGGCTCTCGTGGGCGGCGATCTGGAAGACCGAGTCCGACGAGGTGTAGCAGATCGGCTTGCCGGTGCGGATATGCTCCTCGCCAAAGCGGGCGATGATTTCCGTGCCGGAGGAATGGCAATTGCCGAGAATGCCGGGAAGATTGGCTGCTTCGCAGATCGCTTCGACGAGATCGGGCGAAAAGGCATCGCCTTCAGTCGGAAAATAACCCCAGTCGAATGTAACCGGCGTACCGGCGATTTCCCAGTGGCCGGACGGGGTGTCTTTACCGCGCGAGATTTCTGAGGCAGCGCCGTGCAGCCCGAAGATGCGTTCCGGCACCGGCATGCCCGCCGGTGCGGCGCCGCTCGCCATCTTGGCGATGTGGACGAGGCCGAGCGCCGACATGTTGGGAAGTTTCAAGGGACCGCTGCGCAGGCCGGCACGGTCGGCGGCACCGGCGGCGCAATATTCGGCGATATGGCCGAGCGTATTGGCGCCATCATCGCCATAGGCCGGCGCATCGGGCGCCCCGCCGACGCCGAAGGAATCAAGAACGAACAGAAAGGCGCGTGCCATCTACCACCCTGCAGCAACCCGGCAGCATTTCGCGCCGTCGAAAGCGACATCCATAGCGGCTGGCGAAAGACTTTGCAATTTGGGGGATGCGCGGGTTCAGCAGTCGGTGCAGCTGATCGAATCGCCGACGCGCTGGCGGAAGAAATATTCACGCTTGATGGTGATCTGCGTCGTCGTCATGGAGAACGCATTGGCCATGAACATCATCAAATCATGCGGTGCGGAGAGTTCTGCACGTATCAGAAAAGTGCTGGGCTTCTGCATCTCGGTCGGCACGACGACGGAGGCGCCGACCGCATAGGGCCGGGTGCCGCCCTTCTGCCACGACCAGGTGATCTTTGCGGCGTTGCTGGCATCGATAGTGATGCCGCTGATCTTCAATGTCAGGTTCGATGAAGTGAAGGGCACGAAGATGCTGTCGGCGACATCGACCATGGTCGCCAGGAAAGCCTTGTTCACCTTCTCGCTCTGCTGCGTTACCAGGTCGGCGATGGTACCGGTTGCCCTTGTGGCGCGCTTGGCAACACTCAGGCCGACGGTCAGCTCGAAGGCGCAGATGTAAAGCATCAGCAGCACCGGGGCGAGCAGCGCGAACTCCACCGCGCCGATGCCGCGCCTGTCACGCCACAGGCGCCCGAAGCGTTGGCCGGCGCTGGCGGCGATCCTGGAAAGGTGGGCGGCGGCACGCATCACGGGTAGGCCTCGTTCTGGAAGGCGGATGTGGCGATGATGAGGAAATCCGTCGGCATGCCGCTCGTCGGCCGGACATTGGTAATGTAGGGCCGCACGATGTCGGTCATGATCTGCCAGCGGTAATAGGCCCGGAACATGTTGATGGTGCCAGGACCGCCGGGATTAAACTTGAAGCTCGTTGTATCGATGTCGGCGAAGCGGTCGGACGAAATCCGCGGAATGGTTTTCGGGATCAACGCAAAGGTTCCGAACGAGCGGATGTCGATATAGAGCTTGTTCGGCGTGGTCAGTTCGGTGGTCGAGCAGGTGATCAGGATCGAGATCTCGTCGCAGAATTCCGTGCGGAACTGCTTCTCGTTCATATCGGTGGTGCGGCCCATGCCGAAGGTGATCTGGCCCGTCCGCAGCTTGCGCGCCATCGAGTCGACGGCATTGGTGACGAGTTGTTCGCCGGTGAAGGCGACGAAGGTTTCGAGAATGGCAAAGACGATCAGGAAATAGGGGAAGGCGAGGATAGCGAACTCGATAGCCGCCGCGCCGTCATCCGAGCGCGCAAATCGGCGAGCGGTGCGGCGCAGAACGGACCGGGACGGCGTCTTCTTTTCGTCTTCCTGGTAATTGCGACCCATCAGGCTCTATCCGGAACATCTCGAACATTGCGATTTTAGGAAGCGTTCGTTGATTTTCCGTTTCACTGGTCGCCGGCAATTTCCGTATCGGCACAGGAATGCCGTCTATCAGGGAGCGGTCGCCTGGGTGGCGGTGGCAGCGCTTCCATGCGCGGCGTGCTGCTCGCAATTGGGCGTGCACGACAGCACCGAGCGATCCGTCCGCCGGAAAACCCGCACGGTGCTGTCCTCGTCGATGGATACCAGAATGCGCTCGTCGACGATCGCGTTGCCGTCGGCATCGAGCAGCACGAGATTGGTGGTGCCGAAACTTCTTCCCGTCAGTACGATCGTCTTGGCATCGGCAACGGTGGCGTCGGCAACTTCAGAGTTACCGATGATGACCTTGCTGACCGCCCGGTCGAGCTTCAGTACCCGGGCATGGTCCATATAGACGCGCAGTATGCCGTCGTCTGCGGCGGCCGATGCGGCTGCGGCGAGGAAGACGAACATCGCGATACCGTTGCGGAACAACATTCGACGCCTTTTCTGCGATTGTCTGGTCGATAACAGCGATCAAAATGACCGGAAATGGTGAATGAAGGGTTAAATGACTTCCCAGCAGCCTTCTTTTGGGTCAAATGTATGAATATCGGACGCATATGGGCAGCAAGAGTGTATCTTGTCGGAGCAATCATGTATCGACAGCTGCTCTACAGATTGTGGAAATGCAGGCTTTCCGGATATATTTAAAATGCAGCGTAATTTTCTTAAATGATGTTTACCATGCCCTCTTCAATCTCCGGTTAATGTTTTGGTAACCGCGTTCCTTAAGGCGATGGCAATGGCCGTTCGCTAGTTTGCAGTCGATCCGATCAACGGAAACAGTTGGCGGAAGTGCTGAACAAACAAGTGGAGTAGGATAGAGTCATGACCAAGCTTTTCGCACGTTTCCTGAAGGACGAGTCTGGCGCGACCGCCATTGAATACGGCCTGATCGCAGCCCTGATTTCGGTAGCCCTCATCACCGGCGCAACCGCGCTCGGTAACAGCATCGGCGACACCTTTACCAACCTTTCGACGACGATGAACGCTAACAACACGCCGTGATAGCCGTTTAGTTCGCGTCCGACGACGACACTATCCGGGCGGGCCGTCTTTTACAGGCGGCCCTTTCGGCATGTCCAAAAACCTTCGGGATCGAAAGGCAAACGATGACCGGCGCTGCGATTTTTGTCATCTTTCCGCTGTGCCTGGCGATTGCCGCCTTCACCGATCTCTTCACGATGACGATCCCGAATCGCGTTTCGGTGATCCTGCTTGCCGCCTTTCTCATCGTTGCGCCGTTTGCCGGCCTCGGGCTGGCGGAAATCGGCCAGCATCTGGCCGCCGGCCTCCTGGTTTTCGCCATCTGCTTCGGCCTGTTTGCCGCCAATGTCATGGGCGGCGGCGATGCGAAGCTTCTGACGGCTGCGGCCGTCTGGTTCGGCTTCAACCCGTCGCTGGCGGTGTTCATGATCTATGTCGGTTTCATCGGCGGGCTGGTGACGATCCTGGTGCTGATGATCCGGGCCCATGCCAATTCGGTGCTTGCAGCCGGCGTGCCGCTGCCGCCCTCGCTGTTTGCCGCCAAGAAAATACCGTATGGCGTCGCCATCGGCATTGCCGGTTTCCTGGCCTATCCGTCCTCGCCCCTCGTCCTGGCGGCCCTGGCGCGCCTGCACTGATCCTTTACCCCAAAACGCCAAGGTGTTAGCCGGTAGCCTCGGCTGCGACGGCGGCGCGCGCATGCGGCCGGAACGCCCGGTGACATTCCGTTAACCAGACCTGTAAGCATCTTATTAACCATAATTATACCTTTTGCTGGTCTTCTGCGGGGAGCAATTCTGAATCCCCTTGAGGAATGACCATGAAACCCGCTCGCATCATCATCCTTGCTGTCGCCATTTCGGCGGCGGGCTTGGCCGGGATCCTGGCCATGAAGCTCGCCGGCGGCAAATCGAAGGTGGTCGAGCAGGCCCAGGCGATCATCAAGAAGGAACCGACGGTCAACGTTCTGGTTTCGGCGGTCAACCTGCCGGTCGGCTCCCGCCTGAACGAAGATTCGATCCGCTGGATGGCCTGGCCGGAAGGCAGCGTCGTCGAAGGCGTCATCACCGAACCCAACCGTCCGAACGCCCTGACCGAGTTGAGCGGTGCCGTGGTCCGCCTGCCGATGTTCGAGGGTGAACCGGTCCGGTCGGAAAAGATCGCCGATGCCAACAGCCGAATCATGTCGTCGCTGCTGCCCTCCGGAAAACGTGCCGTTGCCACCGACATCTCCGTCTCGACCGGCGCCGGCGGTTTCATCCTGCCCAACGACCGGGTGGACGTCATCATGGTGCGCAAGGGCGAAGACACCAAATACCTGACCGAGACGGTTCTTTCCAACGTGCGCGTGCTCGCGATCGACCAGCAGATCGAGGAAAAGAACGACGGCTCGAAAACGGTGGTCGGCACCACCGCGACGCTGGAACTGACGCCCGACCAGGCCAAGGTGATTTCCGTTGCCCAGCAGATGGCCGACCGGCTGTCGCTCGCCCTGCGCTCCGTTGCCGATGCCCAGGAAGAGGATACCGATGCGGCTGATTACCTGCTGAGCGGCGATACCGGTACGCCGTCGATCCAGGTGATCAAGTCCGGTTCGATCGTCAAGGCCAGCGAGACGAGAGCACAATGAGCGGGAGCGAGACAGTGAACACGACAAAACACAAAATCCGCGCTTCCATTGCCGGCGGCCTTTCCTTCTGCCTGGCGCTTTCGGGGCTGCCGGGCCGGATCGTGCCAGGACTTCCGAAGGCGGGTGTCGCTTATGCCAGCGACACCGTGCTGCGCATCGCGCAGTCCGGCCCGGGCGTCAAGAAGCGGGTGAAGCTCGGCCTCAACAAGGCGATCGTCGTCGACCTGCCGACCGATGCCCACGACATCCTGGTATCCGATCCGGAAATGGCCGATGCGGTGACCCGCACCTCGCGGCGCATCTACCTGTTCGGCAAGACGGTCGGGCAGACGAATATTTTCGTTTTCGGTCCCGGCGGCGAGGAGATCGTCAGCCTCGACATCGAGATCGAGCGCGACATTTCCGGGCTGCAGGCCAATCTGAAGCGCTTCATCCCGGAATCCGACATCAAGGTCGAGATCGTTTCCGACAACATCGTTCTGACCGGCAGCGTGCGCACGCCACAGGATGCCGCCCAGGCCGAAAAGCTCGCCTCCGCCTTCCTCAAGGGCGGTGAGGCGACGACGCGCAACCAGGTCGCGTCGAGCAACAGCAACGGCGATGGCGCCGTGGCGATCTTCGCCGAAGACCGGCAGGAATCGCAGATCGTCAACCTGCTCACCATCGAGGGTGAAGACCAGGTGATGCTGAAGGTCACCGTTGCCGAAGTCACCCGTTCCGTCATGAAGCAGCTTGGTTTCAGCGGCTCGATCGGCGGCAGCGACGGCGCGATCAGCTTCCGCAACCCCACCAATCTCGGGGCCTCCGTCGATTGGGTGGCCGGCAACTACCTGACCGGCGGTTTTGGTGGCGTCGATATCGCTGCCTCCATGAACGCCATGGAGCAGGCTGGCGTGATGCGCACGCTGGCCGAACCCAGCCTGACGGCGATCTCTGGCGAGGCGGCGCATTTCAAGGTAGGCGGCGAGTTCCGCCTGGCCTCTGGGCAGGAAATCTCCGAGGACCCCGACACCGGCAAGCCGGTCATCGAGCGCGAGAACGAAACGACCGAATATGGCGTCGAACTCAACTTCACGCCGGTGGTACTATCGGCGGGGCGCATCAGCCTCAAGATCGAGACCAACGTCTCCGAGCCGACCTTCGAAGGTTCCTTCGTCTCCGCCGCAAGCAACAACGTGCCGGGCGTCACCTATCTCGGCCTGCGCAAGCGTGAGGCCTCCACCAGCGTCGAGCTGCCTTCGGGTGGCTCCATCGTCATCGCCGGCCTGGTACGTGACGATCTGCGCCAGGCGGTGTCCGGCCTGCCGGGCCTGTCGAAAATCCCGGTTATCGGCACGCTGTTCCGCAGCCGCGACTTCGTGCGCAACGAGACCGAAATGGTGATCATTGCCACGCCTTATCTGGTGCGTCCCGTCGCCCGCAACCAGCTTTCCCGGCCGGACGACAATTTCCAGCCGGAAAACGATGCCGCCGCCTTCTTCCTCAATCGTGTCAACAAGGTCTACGGCCGCAAGGAAAACACCCTTCCGGGCAGCCGTTACCATGGCACGATCGGCTTCATCTACAAGTAGGGCGGGCGGAACGATGACGAATTTCACAAACACGATTTCCGGAAAAGACATGCTCAAGCAGCCGATCCGCCCATTCCTCCGCGCTGCCGCCATCACCCTGATCGTGGCATCGGCCGGCATGCTCGCCGGCTGCGGCAACAATCGTGACCGGATGTCGACCGGGGCGATCCCCGACGATTATCGCACCCGCCACCCCATCTCGCTGGCTGAGGTCGAGCATACGCTCGACATTCCGGTCGGTTCTGGCGACCGACGCCTGACGGTCGGTACGCGCGATGCGATCCATGGTTTCCTGGCGAATTACCGCACCGACGCTTCCGGCGTCTTCCAGATCCAGTATCCGGAAGGATCGGCCAATGCCGCGGCGGCCTATCATTTGCGCCGCGAACTGCGTCAGGTCATGGCCGAAGCAGGCGTGCCGCGGCCGAAGATGGTCGAGACGGCCTACGGTGCTTCTCCTGATGGCGACGCCGCGCCGATCCGCCTCAGCTACGTGGCGATCACCGCCATGACCAACGAATGCGGCCAGTGGCCGGAAGACATCACCAACAACACCGCCGAAAACAAGAACTACTATAATTTCGGCTGTGCTTCACAAAACAACCTTGCGGCCCAGATCGCCAATCCGATGGATCTCGTGGCGCCGCGCGGCATGACCCCGATCGATGCAAAGCGCCGGACGACGGTGATCGGATTGTATCGTGAAGGAAAAAGCACCGCCACCGCGGAATAAGCACGGCACGGGCGAAGGCCAGGAAGAAACAGATGAGCGCGATCGAATACGACATCAAATCCGGCGACGCCGCCGGCCCGCACGGCGAGGATCAGACGCGCCCGAGTGATATCGAGCACCTGCGTCCTCTGCCGCGCATCTCCGTGCATGCCTTCTGCGAAAGCGAGGCGATGCAGCGGGTGATGGAGAAATGCAGCCAGGACCGGCGCATGGCCAAGGTCAACATGCGGGTCAATGCCGGCGGCATCTCGGCCGCCGCCAACATGTTCGCTTCGGTGCCGACGCCGAACCTGATCATTCTCGAAACCACCGCCGAGCCGGCGACCCTGCTGACCGAGCTCGCGCCGCTGGCCGAGGTCTGCGATCCCTCGACCAAGGTGGTGCTGATCGGCCGCTACAACGATATCGGCCTCTATCGCGAACTGATCCGCAACGGCATTTCCGAATATATGGTGATGCCGGTTTCCATGGCCGACACGCTGGCGGCGATCTCGACGATCTTCGTCGATCCCGAGGCGGAACCGCTCGGCCGCTCGATCGCCTTCATCGGCGCCAAGGGCGGTGTCGGCTCCTCGACCATCGCCCACAATTGCGCCTTCGGCATCTCCAACCTGTTTTCGACCGAAACGATCCTCGCCGATCTCGACCTGCCCTATGGCACGGCAAACATAGATTTCGACCAGGACCCGACGCAGGGCATGGCCGAGGCGGTGTTTTCGCCGGACCGTCTCGACGAAATGTTCCTCGACCGCCTGCTGGCGAAGTGCTCCGAACATCTCTCGCTTCTTGCAGCGCCGTCGATGCTCGACCGCCCCTATGATTTCCAGAGCGACGCCTTCCTGCCGGTGCTGGAGATCCTGCAGCGCACTGCGCCGGTCACCGTGCTCGACGTGCCGCATATGTGGTCCGACTGGACGCGCACGGTTCTGGCCGGCGCCGACGAGGTGGTGATCACCGCAGCCCCCGATCTCGCCAACCTGCGCAACACCAAGAACATGCTGGACGCGCTGAAGAAGCTCAGGCCCAACGACAGGCCGCCGCACCTGATCCTCAACCAGGTCGGCATGCCGAAGCGGCCGGAAATCTCGACGTCCGATTTCTGCGAACCGCTGGAAACCGATCCCGTGGCGATCGTTACCTTCGATCCGCAGCTGTTCGGCAATGCCGCCAACAGCGGGCGGATGATTTCGGAGATCGACGCGAAGTCGCCGACGGCGGAAACCTTCTCGCAGCTGGCGCATATCGTCACCGGGCGCGCCAGCGTCAAGAAACCGAAGAAGGGCGGGCTCGGTAAGGTCCTCGGCCTTCTCGGACGCAAGTAACACCAAGGCATGTCGCGTAAGATTTTGCACAGAGGTTTTGCGAAAACGGCATGCGGAAACAAAGAGCTAGAGCGTGAAAGCGGATCTGAAGATCGCGACACGCTTTAAAGTCTGGTAGATTGGGTCATTCTCATGTTCGGCAAACGTAGCAGCGATGGTTTTGGAAAAGGCGGCGGCAGCGTCGCCCCGCCGCCGCAGGCGATACCCCAGGCCGATGTCGCCCCGCCTCCGGCCACCGCCGCCATAGCCGCGGCCACACCGGTCGAGCCGGCGTCGGCAGCCCGCCAGCAGGTGGCTCCGCCGCCACTGCAGGCGTCCACCACGCGCCGCCGCCCGGCACGCGCCGAGGATTATTACGACACCAAATCGCAGGTCTTCTCGGCGCTGATCGACACGATCGACCTGTCGCAGCTCGCCAAGCTCGACACCGAAAGCGCCCGCGAAGAAATCCGCGACATCGTCAACGACATCATCACCATCAAGAACTTTGCGATGTCGATTTCCGAGCAGGAAGAGCTGCTCGAGGATATCTGCAACGACGTGCTCGGTTACGGCCCGCTGGAGCCGCTGCTGGCACGCGACGACATCGCCGACATCATGGTCAACGGTGCCGGCCAGACCTTCATCGAAGTCGGCGGCAAGTCGATTCCGTCGGAAATACGTTTCCGCGACAATTCGCAGCTTCTGTCGATCTGCCAGCGCATCGTCAGCCAGGTCGGCCGTCGCGTCGACGAATCCTCGCCGATCTGCGACGCGCGCCTGCCGGACGGCTCGCGTGTCAACGTCATCGCCCCGCCGCTCGCCATCGACGGCCCGGCCCTGACGATCCGTAAATTCAAGAAGGACAAGCTCAACCTCGACCAGCTGGTGAAGTTCGGTGCCATTACGCCGGATGGCGCCACCGTGCTGCAGATCATCGGCCGGGTGCGTTGCAACGTCATCATCTCCGGCGGCACCGGCTCGGGCAAGACGACGCTGCTCAACTGCCTGACGCGTTATATCGACACCGACGAACGCGTCATCACCTGCGAAGACACCGCCGAACTGCAACTGCAGCAGCCGCATGTCGTGCGCCTCGAAACCCGCCCGCCGAACATCGAAGGCGAAGGCGAGATCACCATGCGCGACCTCGTCAAGAACTGCCTGCGTATGCGTCCCGAACGCATCATCGTCGGCGAAGTGCGCGGACCGGAAGTCTTCGACCTGTTGCAGGCGATGAACACCGGTCACGACGGCTCGATGGGCACGATCCACGCCAACACGCCGCGCGAATGCCTGAACCGTATGGAATCGATGATCGCCATGGGCGGTTTCACGCTGCCGGCCAAGACGGTGCGCGAAATCATCTCCAGTTCGGTCGACGTCATCATCCAGGCCGCCCGCCTCCGCGACGGTTCGCGCCGCATCACCCACATCACCGAGGTGCTGGGCATGGAAGGCGACGTCATCATCACCCAGGACCTGATGCGCTACGAGCTGGAAGGCGAAGACGCCAACGGCCGTCTTATCGGCCGCCACAAGTCGACCGGCATCGGCAAGCCGCATTTCTGGGACCGGGCCCGCTATTTCAACGAGGAGCGGCGCCTTGCCGCGGCCTTGGACGCGATGGAAGACAAGTCGAGATAAGGAAACCGGGGCATGTTCGGAATTGATCCGTCCATATTGGGACTTATCGCGCTGGTCGCCATCGCTGCCGGCGCGCTCGCCTATGGTGTGCTGTTTTCCTCGATCGAGACCCAGAAGAAGACCGAGGGTCGCGTTAATCGCGTCAAGTCCGCCGAGACCGATACCGCCAAGATGAAGGCGGCGCGCGATCGCGTCGACGAACTGTCCAAGCGCCGCAAGTCGATGCAGGACTCCATCAAGGAGATGGAAAAGCGCAACCAGAAGGGCACCAAGACGGCGGGGATGAAGACACGGCTGGTGCAGACCGGCCTGCCGTTGACGATGAAGCATTTTTACCTGGGCAGCGTCGGCCTGGGCCTGTTTGCCTTCATCGTTGCCTTCGTCCTGGGAGCGTCGCTGCTGGTGGCGGTCGGCCTTGGCTTCGCCGCCTCCATCGGCCTGCCGCGCTGGGTGGTGGGTTTTCTCATCCGCCGGCGCAAGAACAAGTTTCTCGAAGAATTTCCGAATTCGCTCGATGTCATGGTGCGCGCCATCAAGTCCGGCCTGCCGCTGAACGACGCGCTGCGGATGATTGCCGCCGATGGCCAGGAACCGGTCAGGTCCGAGTTCCGGCGTGTGGTCGAGTCGCAGCAGATGGGCATGAGCATTCCCGATGCCTGTACCCGCATGCACACCTCGATCCCGCTGCAGGAAGTCAACTTCTTCGCCATCGTCATCAACATCCAGGCCCAGGCGGGCGGCAACCTGTCGGAAGCGCTGGGCAACCTCGCCAAGGTGCTGCGCGAGCGCAAGAAGATGAAGGCGAAGGTGGCGGCGCTGTCGATGGAAGCCAAGGCCTCGGCGGCGATCATCGGCGCTTTGCCCTTCATCGTCGCTTTCCTCGTCTACCTGACCTCGCCCGGCTACATCATGCTTCTGTTTACCGATCCGCGCGGCCACCTCATTCTCGTCTGCTCGGCGATCTGGATGTCCATCGGCATCTTCGTCATGAAAAACATGGTCAGCTTCGACATTTGATCGGATTGGAATCCCTATGACCGCAGATCTCGCCGCCAGATTGACCGACCCCACCACGATCCTGGCGGTGCTGGTGGCGATCGCCGTTTTCGCCTCGCTCTATTCCTTCGCCATGCCGTTCTTCGAACGCGGCGAGCTGGGCAAGCGAATGAGGGCGGTCTCCGTCGAACGCGACCAGATTCGTGCCCGCGAACGCGCCCGCATGAATGTCGACCAGGCGACGCCGAAAGCCTCGCTGCGGGCGCAGAAGAGCCAGTCGGCGCAGCAGATCGTCGAGCGCTTCAACCTCAGGGAAGCGCTTGTCGACGCCAACACCATGAACAAGCTGCGGGCTGCCGGCCTGCGTTCGCAAAACGCGCTCAACATGTTTCTTGCAGCGCGTTTCATCCTGCCCTTCATCTTCCTGGTGCTGGGCATCGTCTGGGTTTTCGTTCTCGGCAATCTCGGCGACAAGCCGCTGCCGGTGCGTATCCTGGTGACGGTGGTGATCGGTTATGCCGGTTTCTACGCGCCGAACATCTACGTATCGAACCGGATGTCGAAGCGGCAGCATTCCATCAGGCGCGCCTGGCCGGATGGCCTCGACCTGATGCTGATCTGCGTCGAAGCCGGCAATTCGATGGAAGCGGCGATGCGTCGCGTCTCGGAAGAAATGGCCGAACAATCGCCGGCGCTCGCCGAAGAAATGGTGCTGACGACAGCCGAACTCTCCTTCCTCAGCGACCGGCGCGTCGCACTCGAAAATCTTGGCACCCGCACCCAGCTGGATGCGGTGAAGAACGTCACCCAGGCGCTGATCCAGGCTGACCGCTACGGCACGCCCGTTGCGCAGGCGCTGCGCGTGCTGGCGCAGGAAAGCCGTGACGAACGCATGAACGAGGCAGAGAAAAAGGCCGCCGCCCTGCCGCCGAAGCTCACCGTGCCGATGATCCTGTTCTTCCTGCCGGTGCTGGTCGCCGTCATCCTCGGGCCGGCCGGCATCCAGGTGGCCGACAAGTTCTGATCCGGCCAAGCATAAGTTCTTTTCATCGCAGCATTCACCGAACGCGATTGCCGTGCGTCGCCGTGCCGCCTATGGAAGACGGCGGGCAGGAGGCGTAAGGCGTGAGCGACGGACGGCAGGAAGCAGCGATTGAGGGTTTGGCGGAGCGCGGTTCGCCGGCTGGCGGCATGTTTCTCGGCGCCGCCATGTGCATCGCGTCGATGGCATGCATCCAGTTCGGTTCGGCCCTTTCGGCGCCGGCGCTGGCCGCACATGGGCCGATGGGTACGACCTGGCTGCGGCTGAGCTTTGCCGCATTGCTTCTCTGTCTCGTCGTGCGGCCGCGCCTGGCGCGTTACAGCTGGGAACAGTGGAAAGGCGCGCTGCTGCTCGGCGTCACCACCGTGGCGATGACCGTCTGCTTCTTCTCCGCCATGCAGCGCATTCCGCTCGGTCTGGCGGTCGCCATCGATTTCCTCGGGCCGCTCGCCGTGGCGACGTTCGGTTACGGTCTCAGCCGGCGGCTGTTCTGGCCGCTTCTTGCCGGGGCCGGCGTGCTTTTGCTCGCCCATGACGGCGAGGGCTGGACCGGCAATCTTGCCGGCGTGCTGTTCGCCTTCGGCGCCGCCACCGGCTGGGCCTGCTATATCCTGTTGACCAAGCGGGTCGGGGCGGCCTTCCAGGGTTTCGAAGGCCTGGCGATTTCCCTTGCCGTCTCGGCCATCGTCGCCACGCCGTTCGGTTTTGCCGACGGGCTGTCCGGCATCTCGCTGGAGGGTCTGCTCGGCATGGCAGGGCTGGCGATCCTGGTGCCCCTCTTGCCCTACACTTTGGAAATGACGGCACTGCGGCGCATGCCGACCGCCACCTTCGGCATCCTGATGAGCCTGGAGCCCGCCTTCGGCGCGCTTGCCGGTTTCCTCATCCTCAGCCAGCCGATGACGGCATTGCAAATGCTCGGCACGGCACTTGTCGTCGCCGCCAGCGTCGGCGCGACAGCGGGCGATCGTTGAGGGCATCCAGCCAGTGTCAGGTCTGACAATTGGCGACAAACGGCAAAGCTGATCTATATCAAGGAAGGCCAAGGCTCTCCGAGCCAGGTTGCAGCAATCGTATCGCCCCCACCGAGGAGACGTTTCATGCCGCTTCAGCCGACCCTCAAGACCGACGTGCTTTCGCCGCACGACCTCAGCCTGATCGACCGCTACTGGCGCGCCGCCAACTATCTCTCCGTCGGGCAGATCTATCTGCTGGACAACCCGCTTCTCAAGGCGCCGCTTGCCGCCGAACAGGTCAAGCCGCGCCTGCTCGGCCATTGGGGCACGACGCCCGGCCTCAATTTCATCTATGCCCATCTCAACCGCATCATCAAGGCGCGGGATGCCGATGTCATCTACATCTGCGGCCCGGGTCACGGCGGGCCGGGCATGGTGGCCAACACCTATCTCGAAGGCAGCTACAGCGAGATCTATCCGGAGATCGGCGAAGACGAGGAGGGCATGCGCCGCCTCTTCAAGCAGTTCTCCTTTCCCGGCGGCATTCCGAGCCATGTGGCGGCGGAGACGCCGGGTTCGATCCATGAGGGCGGCGAGCTCGGCTACGCGCTGGTGCATGCCTATGGTGCCGCCTTCGACAATCCCGGCCTCGTGGTCGCCTGCGTCGTCGGCGACGGCGAGGCGGAAACCGGGCCGTTGGCCGCCGCCTGGCATTCCAACAAGTTCCTCAATCCCGCCCATGACGGCGCCGTTCTGCCGATCCTGCACCTGAACGGCTACAAGATCGCCAATCCGACCGTGCTGGCGCGGCTGCCGGACGAAGAACTGCAGCAGCTGTTCAGCGGGTACGGTTACGAGCCGATCTTCGTCGAGGGCAGCGACCCGGCGGTGATGCACCAGCAGATGGCCGCCGCCTTCGATCATGCCTTCGACCATATCGCTGCAATCCAGGCGATCGCCCGCTCGCAAGGCGAGGCGGTGACGCGGCCGCGGTGGCCGATGATCGTCCTGCGTAGCCCGAAAGGCTGGACCGGCCCGAAGGAGGTGGACGGCAAGAAAGTGGAAGGGTTCTGGCGCTCGCACCAGGTGCCCGTCGCCGAATGCCGCAAGGATGCCGGCCACCGCAAGATCCTCGAAGACTGGATGCGCAGCTACAGGCCGGAAGAGCTGTTCGACGAAAAGGGCGCGCTGATACCCGAGCTGAAGGCGCTGGCGCCGCATGGCAGCCGGCGCATGGGCGCCAATCCGCATGCCAATGGCGGCCAGCTCCGCCGCGAGCTGAAGCTGCCTGACATCCGCGACCACGCCGTCAAGGTGGTGAGGCGCGGCGGCGAGATGGTGCAGTCGACCAAGGTGCTCGGCGGTTACCTGCGCGACGCGCTGACGCTCAACGAGGCGTCGGCGAATTTCCGTATCTTCGGCCCCGATGAAACCGAATCGAACCGGCTGGGCGACGTCTTCGCCGTCACCGACCGGGTGTGGATGGCCGATCTGGAGCCCTATGACGAACACCTGGCCCGCCGCGGCCGGGTGATGGAGGTGCTGAGCGAGCATCTGTGCCAGGGCTGGCTGGAAGGATACCTGCTCACCGGCCGCCACGGGCTGTTTTCCTGCTACGAGGCCTTCATCCACATCGTCGATTCGATGTTCAACCAGCATGCCAAGTGGCTGAAAGTCTCGCGTGGGCTGGAATGGCGTCGGCCGATCTCCTCGCTCAACTACCTGCTGACCTCGCATGTCTGGCGGCAGGATCATAACGGCTTTAGCCATCAGGACCCCGGCTTCGTCGATCTCGTCGCCAACAAGACCGCCGATGTGGTGCGCATCTACCTGCCGCCGGACGCAAACACGCTGCTCTGGGCCGGCGATCATTGCCTGAAAACCTATGACCGCATCAACGTCATCGTCGCCGGCAAGCAGCCGGAGCCGCAATGGCTGTCGATGGACGAGGCGATCCGCCATTGCGAAGACGGCGCCGGCATCTGGCACTGGGCGGGAACCGAGGAGCCGGGTTTCGAACCCGACGTGGTGATGGCGTGCGCCGGCGACGTGCCGACCATGGAAACGCTCGCCGCCGTCGACCTCTTGCGCCAGGCGCTGCCGGACCTGCGCATTCGCGTCGTCAACGTCGTCGACCTGATGACGCTGCAATCGCCGGAACAGCATCCGCATGGCCTGCCGGACACGCTGTTCAACCAGCTGTTCACCCGCGACCGGCCGGTGATCTTCGCCTATCACGGTTATCCCTACCTGATCCACCGGCTGGCCTACAAACGGACCAACCACGACAACATGCATGTGCACGGTTTCGTCGACGAGGGCACGACGACGACACCCTTCGACATGGCGGTCATGAACAAGATCGACCGCTATCACCTCGCACTCGCCGCCATCGAACGGGTGCCGGGCCTGGCGGCGCGAGCAAAAGACACTGTCGACCGGCTGACCGCCAAACTCGGCGAGCACAAACGCTATGTCTGCGAACACGGTGAAGACATGCCGGAAATCCAGAGCTGGGTGTGGCCATACGACAAGGGATAGGGCAATCCCGCGGCCGGCCGGCTTTTTCCCCGGCTGGCCGCGCTCGCCATCCGGTAATTTTTACCCTTCGCATCTGGGGATGAAGCGTCAAAAAACGCATCCTCTCTTGCAGCCGCGGCGTTTTCCGTGAAAGAAACATGACATCGCGCAACAGCCTGGAAGGTGGATTTTCATGGACGGCGTTACAGTCATCGATCACCCGCTGGTGCAGCACAAGCTGACCATCATGCGCCGCAAGGAAACCTCGACAGCCAGTTTTCGCCGGCTGCTGCGGGAAATCTCGACCCTGCTCTGCTACGAGGTGACCCGCGATCTCGAACTCACCATGGAGACGATCGAGACACCGCTGACGACGATGCAGTCGCCGCTGCTCGAAGGCAAGAAGCTGGTGTTCGCCTCGATCCTGCGCGCCGGCAACGGCCTGCTCGAAGGCATGCTGGAACTCGTTCCGTCCGCCCGCGTCTCGCATATCGGCGTCTACCGCGACCACGAGACGCTGCAGCCGGTTGAATATTACTTCAAGGCGCCGGAAGATATTTCCGAGCGGCTGATCATCGTCGTCGACCCGATGCTGGCGACCGGCAATTCCTCGATTGCGGCGATGGAAAAGCTGAAGGAGCGCGGTGCCAAGAACATCCGCTTCCTCTGCCTGCTCGCGGCGCCGGAAGGCATTGCCAATTTCCATGCTGCCCACCCTGATATCCCGATCTATACGGCTTCGATCGACAGCCACCTGAACGAGAAGGGGTATATCGTTCCCGGCCTCGGCGATGCCGGCGACCGCATGTACGGCACGAAGTAAGCCCGTCTTAACCATTGGCGGAAAATCCGGCCCGGACGCCCAGCGCTCCGGGCCTTTTCATGTGCAATTTAGCGGCGTCGAAAGGCGTTTGCGGTTAGGGATTTCGGATTGTCCTTCGCATCCAGGAGCCGTGCCCCGTGCTGACCCGCGTGATCGTCATCGCCGCCTTTGCCGCTCTCGCGGCGACCCAGGTGCCTTCGCTATTGCAGACACCGGCGGGTGATACGGGAACACCTGATGCAGCGGTAGCGACGCAGGAAGCGCAACCGGTCACGCTGACGCCGGCCGCAAGCGGCACGGTGCAATTGCAGGCCGACGAGCGCGGCCACTATGCCGGAACCTTCCGCGTCAACGGCAAGAATATTGACGGGCTGATCGATACCGGCGCCACCTATGTCGCCATCAACGAAAGCACCGCCCGGCGCCTGGGCTTCTCCGGCAACGGTCTTGATTTCAAATATGCGGTCAATACCGCCAACGGCCAGACCAAGGCCGCGCACATTACCCTCGACCGCATGGAGATCGGCAGCATCCGCGTACGTGACGTCGAGGCCTTCGTGCTGCGCGACAATGCACTGTCGGGCACCCTCGTCGGCATGAGTTTTCTGAAGAAACTCGATTCCTACCGCGTTGCCGACGGCACACTGCAACTCAAGCAGTAAGGGCAACCGCCGCAGATCTCAGGGCAGGGCGAAGATTTTCACCTTCCGCTCGATGCCCTGCAGCGCCTCCATGCGGGAAATGGACGTGATGCCGCCGCGGCGCAGGATTTCCGAGACATGGGCATCCCCGGCAATCGCTTCCGTCGTCAGGATGATATTCGGATCGGCAAGCGCCTGCACGCGGGAGGCGATGTTGACCGTCTGGCCGAAATAATCCTGCCGGTCGTTGAGGTTGACGGCCAGGCACGGCCCTTCATGGATGCCGATCTTCAACAGCAGGTCTTCGCTGCCCCGCTCGGTGTTGAGGCGCGACATCGCCTCGCGCATCCGCAACGCGGCAGCAACGGCGCGATCCGGGCGCGGAAACGTCGCCATCACCGCATCGCCTATGGTCTTGACGATGGCGCCGGCCTCCGTGGCAACGATTTCATGCAGCACCTTGAAATGTTGTCTCACCAGATCGAAGGCGGCGAGGTCACCGACACGCTCGTAGAGCGCCGTCGATCCCCGGAGATCGGTGAAGAGAAAGGTCAGGCTGGTGATCTTGAGCCGCTGGTTGATGTCGAGCGTATCGGTCCGGTAGATATCCCGAAAACTCTGGTTGGTCAGCAGGCGCTTAGCGGTCAGGAAAGCGCGTCGGCTGGCCAGCAGATGGTGCAACTCGTCTCCAGCCACGCAGACATTCGGCACCACCCGGCGATCGGTATGGTTCTCGAGGGTAAGCCGCAGCAGGCCTGGCCGCAGGGAAATCGTTTCGTTCGGCGCATGCCCGTAACTGAAGACCATCGACAGGTTCTGGCGCTCGACGGCGGGTTCGCCCTGCACGTCGATGAACTGCGCCGAATGCGTCACGGCATCGAAGATGATGACGAATTGCAAAGGCAACTGCAGCGAGACGAATGCCTTCTCGCCCGGATCCAGTTCGATGATCTCCAGCAATATCCGCCCGAACTGCGCCTCGAAATCCTTCGGCAGGTCGACGCCGGAACTGAAGAACATCTGGCGATAATATTCCAGCGGCGGCAGCCGGTCGGGATCGTGGCCGGCAATCCTGCGCACCCTTGGGCTGACGGTGAACGTCACTTCGACCATCTCGTCGAGGGTAGGCTCGTAACCGGCGGCGCAAAGCGCGCAGTGATACGTTTCCCGGTCGACCGTTTTCAGGGTGGTGCCCGTTTCCAGCACGCCGCCGCATCCCGGACAGAGGACATTCCAGGTCATCTCGAAGGCGCCGATGCGTGCCGCGTGCAGAAAGGCGGCGATCGTTTTTTCCTGGTCGAGATCGTGATCATCGGCAAAGGCAAGCGCATTGATGCGATGAAGATCGCGATCCGCGCCATGCCGCACCGCATTTTCAATGGACTCGACAGTATGCGGGTCGGCCGCCTGTCGCAGGGCGGCAAAAAGCACGTCCACCTCGCTCATGGAATAGGCTCCTGTGCACGGAATTCTGCGGCGATCTACATCAGAAAATGCGATTATATCACGGGTTTTTCCGCAGAGAAATCGCGCTTGCAAGCCGACCAAAAGAATGGGCCGCGCGCGTCCTGAATTGCCCGGGGAAGAGCAGTTACGCGGACTTGTCCACCCGTTTGACGATGACCGGCGGCAGGTCCGGCGGCGTGTCCGATAGCCGGTAGTTGCCGGCAAGATCCTGCGCCGCCTTTTCGCCGCTCGCCTGGTCCGCGGCGTGCACCATGGCGATCAGGTCGCCGCGCTGCAGCCAGGTGCCGAGCGGCGTGATGCGGTCGAAGCCGACGCGGTGGTCGATGGCATCCGTCGGCAGCCTGCGGCCGCCGCCGAGTTCGATGACACCCATGCCGATGTCGCGGGCATTGCAGGCGGAAAGCCAGCCATCGCGTTCGGCGGTGACGGCGATCTCCACCGGGGCTTTGGGCAGGTAGGTCTCCGACCTCTCGACAAAATCCGCCGGCCCGCCGAGCGCATGCACCATCCGCCCGAAAATCTCCGCCGCCCGGCCGGACTGCAAGGCGCGCGCCGCCTGCCGCTCGCCATCGGCAGGCGAGATCGCCAGTCCGGATTGCACCAGCATCTCAGCCGCGAAGGCAAGCACGACGGTTTCGAGCCGCGTACCACTCTTCAGGCCCTTGAGGAAATCGACGCAGTTGCGCATCTCGACCGCATTGCCGGCGGCATCGGCCAGCGGCTGGTTCATGTCGGTCATCAGTGCTGCAGTGCGCACGCCGGCGCCGTTGGCGACGTCGACCAGCGATTGCGCCAGTTCCTGCGCCTCCTCGGCCGTGGTCATGAATGCGCCGTTGCCGATCTTGACGTCGAGCGTCAGCGTTTCCAGCCCGGCTGCGAGCTTCTTGGAAAGGATCGAGGCGGTGATCAGCGGCACGGAATCGACCGTCGCCGTCACGTCGCGGATGGCATAGAGCCGCTTGTCGGCTGGCGCCAGCGCTGCCGTCTGGCCGATGATGGCGCAGCCGATCTCGTCCACCGTGCGGCGAAACAGCGCCGCATCCGGCATGATGCCGTAACCGGGGATGGATTCCAGCTTGTCGAGCGTGCCGCCGGTATGGCCAAGCCCACGGCCGGAGATCATCGGCACCGCCAGGCCGCAAGCGGCAGCGATCGGCGCCAGCATCAGCGAGACATTGTCGCCGATGCCGCCGGTGGAATGCTTGTCGGCGATCGGCCGGCCGATGCCCTGCCAGGAGAGAACCTCGCCGGAATCACGCATCGCGAGCGTCAGCGCCACGGTTTCTTCCGCCGTCATGCCGCGGAACCAGCAGGCCATGGCGAAGGCGCCGACCTGTGCCTCGGCGATCTCGTTGCGCGCCATGGCGCCGATGAAGGCGGCGATGTCCTCGCGATCGAGCTTTTCGCCGTCGCGTTTGCGGCGGATGATTTCTTGCGGGATCATAAACTTATCCTGTCGAGCGAAGGGCAGGGGGCGGGCTGCCGAGGATGGCGACGATATCGTCGAGGAGGCCGGCGGCGCCGAAGCGGAAGGTCGAGGGCATGGCCCAGTCCGAGGCCAGAATGGTTTCGGCAAGCCGCAGATAGAGAACGGCGTCGGCCACCGTCTCGATGCCGCCGGCGGCCTTGAAGCCGACCTTGCCGCCGTTTTCGCGGATGGCACGCAGCAGGATATCGGCGGCCTCCAGCGTTGCGCCATCGGGCCCATGGCCGGCGG
Organism: Rhizobium sp. LjRoot30; assembly: GCF_964253915.1. NCBI lineage: Bacteria > Pseudomonadati > Pseudomonadota > Alphaproteobacteria > Hyphomicrobiales > Rhizobiaceae > Rhizobium > Rhizobium sp. LjRoot30. The sequence goes on from NZ_CAXUSG020000001.1 coordinate 192,333, forward strand.
ATGTGCTGACCAGTTCGGCGCCGGCGGCGATGGCAAGAAGCACCGCCTTGCCGATCAGGGCCGTATCCTTCAATTCGGCGGTCTGCAGGATCGCCTTGAGCGGCACGCTTGCCGGGCAGGCCTCGCGCACGGCCGCGACCATCTCCCGCACCGCCTCGCCGTCGCCTTGCGCCAGCGTCCGGTGCGGGATCACCAGTTCGATTTCGTCGGCGCCGTCTGCCACCGCCTGACGCGCCTCCGAGACGACGTCGGCCAATTCGAAACCGCCATCGGGAAAATTGACGACTGCGGCGATGTGGATCGCATGGCTGTTGCCGAGCGTCAGTCGCGCCCGCGGCACGAAGCGCGGCAGGATGCAGATGGCCGCGACATTGCCGAAGGGCGTCTGCGCCCTCTGGCACAAGGCGTCGATGGCCTCCGGCGAGGCCGCCTCGTCGAGTTCGGTCAGGTCGAGAAGCGACAGGCCGACGGCTGCGGTTTCCCGCAGGCTGTGATGCTCCATGATCGGTTGTCCTTCCCTACCTCGATGTTTGGGATCGAGGGCCTCAAGGCAAACTTCTGGATAAGTTGGAGCCGAAGAACACCCGGCTCCCGCCTGCATGTCAACCGATAATCATCTCGGCAAGGATGGCGGCAAGCTGCCGGCCGCCGATCGGCGCCATGTCCTTTGTCTCGGTATGGCTCAGTTCGCCGCCGGTCATGCCCGCCCCATAATTGGTGATGACGGAGGCGGCCGCGACCTTGAGGCCGAGGAAACGGGCGATGATCACCTCCGGCACGGTGGACATGCCGACGGCATCGGCGCCGAGAATGCGCGCCATGCGGATTTCCGCCGGCGTCTCGAAGCTCGGGCCGGAAAACCACATGTAGACGCCCTGCTGCAGCGGCACGCCGCAGCGCTCGGCCGCGGCACGCATGCGGGCGGCGAGTTCGGCATCGTAGGCGGTGGTCATGCCGACGAAACGGGCGTCGCTTTCCTCGCCGATCAGCGGGTTCATGCCGGAATAGTTGATATGATCGGTGATCTGCATCACCGAGCCGGGCGGCAGGTCTTCCCGAAGGGAGCCGGCGGAATTGGTCAGGATCAGCGTATCGACGCCGAGATCCTTCAGGATCTCGATCGGCCGGCGCATGGCGTTGGCATCGCCCTTTTCGTAATAATGCACCCGGCCGGAGAGGATGAACACCGGTACGCTGCCGAGCATGCCGGCTACCAGCTCGCCGGCATGGCCGGAGACGGCGCTGACGGGAAAGCCGGAGAGATCGGCATAAGGGATGCGCACCGCATCCGTCACCGCATCGACCAGCGAGCCGAGGCCGGAGCCGAGGATGATGGCGTGGCGCGGCTTGAAGGCGCCGAGCCTGCCGGAAATCAGCGCGCCGGCGGTCATCCGAGGATTTCCGTCTTGAAGCTGGCCGGCAGCATTTCGTTCATCGTCATGGTCTGCGTCACGCCGGCCTCGTCACAGAGGTAGATGCGGGTTTCGGCCGTGGCGAATTCCGAGATTTTCTGGCGGCAGCCGCCGCAGGGCGGGCAGGAGGCGAGTTTTTCGGCGATGACGGCCATCTCGACGATGCGTTTCGCCCCGCCCATGATCATGGCGCTGATCGCCGTCGGTTCGGCGCACCAGCCCTGCGGGAAGGAGAGGTTCTCGATGTTGGCGCCGGTATAGATCTTGCCGTCCTCGGCGCGGATCGCCGCGCCGACCGGGAATTTCGAATAAGGGGCGTGCGCAAAGGCCATCGCCCCCTTGGCGGCAGCAAACAGGTCTTGTGACATCGATCAACGTTCCTTCGTATAGGGCACGCCACCTGCCTTGGGCGGATTGGCGACACCGATGAAGCCTGCAAGCAGGATGCAGGTGAGCACATAGGGCAGTGCCTGGAAGATTTGTACCGGCACCTCGCCGATCAGCGGCACCGACTTGCCCTGCATGAAATTGGCGAAGGCGTCGAGGAAGCCGAACAGCAGGCAGGCGAACATGACGGGTACCGGCTTCCACTTGGCGAAGATCAGGGCCGCCAGCGCGATATAACCCTTGCCGGCCGACATGTCCTTGATGAAGGCCGCCGATTGCGCCACCGCCAGATAGGTGCCGGAGAAGCCGCAAAGGATACCGGCGCAGATGACGGCGCGGTAACGCAGCCAGGTAACCGAGATGCCGGCCGTATCCACCGCGCCCGGATTTTCGCCGACGGCGCGCAGGCGCAGGCCGAAACGGGTGCGATAGAGGATCCACCAGGAGATCGGCACGGCGAGGAAGGCCATGTAGGTGAGGATGTTGTTGCCGGAGATGACGTTGGCATAGAGCGGGCCGATGACGGGGATGTCGCGCAGTGCCTCCACGCCGGGCAGGATGATCGGCGAAAACCGGCCTTCCGGCAGCAGCTGCGGTGTACGGCCGCCCTGTCCGAACCAGGCCTGTCCAAGCACGATGGTCAGGCCCGCCACCACGAAGTTGATGGCGACGCCCGAGACGATCTGGTTGCCGCGGTTGGTGATCGAGGCAAAACCGTGCACCAGCGAGAAGGCCACCGAGACGCCGATGCCGGCGACCAGGCCGAGCCAGGGCGAGGCGGTGATATAGGCGACGCAGGCGGCGGAGAAGGCGGCCGCCAGCATCTTGCCCTCAAGGCCGATGTCGAAGACGCCTGCGCGTTCGGAAAACAGCCCTGCCAAGGCGGTGAACACCAGCGGCACGGAAAGCCGGATGGTGGAGCCGAGGATGCTGACGAGAATATCGAAGAAATCCATCTCTTTCGCCTCACGCCTTCCTGGCCATGGAGTAATAAAGCCGCGCCAGTGCCGGGCGGGACATGTATTCGAGCGCGCCGGCAAACAGGATGACGAGACCCTGAATGACCACGATCATCTCGCGGGTGATGTTCGGCATTTCGAACGACACCCAGTCGCCGCCCTGGTAGAGTATGCCGAACAGGATGGCGGCAAGGACGATGCCGGCCGGATGGTTGCGGCCCATCAGCGACACGGCGATGCCGACGAAGCCGGCGCCGCCGACGAATTCCACCTGCAGGCGGCCGGAGGAGCCAAGCACCGGGTTCAGCGCCATCATGCCTGCCAGGCCGCCGGAGATCAGCATGGCGATGATGACCGTGCGGGCATAAGGAATGCCGGCATAGACCGCCGCCGACGGGCTGATGCCCAGCGTGCGCATCTCGTAACCGAGCTTGGTGCGCCAGATCAGCGCCCAGACGACGACGCACATCACCAGCGCCACCAGGAAGGAGACGTTGAAGGGCGCAGGGCCGAGCTTCAGCCCCACCAGCGCCATCAACCAGTCGAGCTTCGGCAACTGTCCGCCTTCGAGGAAGGTGCGGGTTTCCGGTGCCATCTTGCCCGGCACGATCAGCACGTTGACCAGCAGGTAGACCATCAGCGCCGCGCCGATGAAATTGAACATGATGGTGGTGATGACGATGTGGCTGCCGCGCTTGGCCTGCAGGAAGGCCGGGATGAAGGCCCAGCCGGCGCCGAACAGGGCGGCACCCAGGATCGCGAAGGGCATCGTCACGTACCAAGGCACGTAATGATCGAGCGACAGCGCCACCAGCGCAGCACCCAGCCCGCCGACGTAAGCCTGGCCTTCCGAACCGATGTTGAACAAGCCGGCATGGATGGCGACGGCCACCGAAAGCCCGGTGAAGATGAAGTTGGTGGCGTAATACAGCGTAAAACCGATGCCTTCGCCGCTGCCGAGGGCGCCTTCGAGCATCAACTGCAGTGCCACGAAGGGGTTTTCACCGATGGACCAGACGACGAGGCCGGAAAAGAAGAAGGCCAGCACGAGGTTGATGATCGGAATGAGGCCGAAGGTGATCCAGCCGGGAAGGGGGAGAGATGCGGTGTTCATCGGGGCCTCACGCGGCAATGCCGGCCATCATCAGGCCGAGGGTCTGTTCGCCGGCATCCGCCGTCTTTTCGCCGACGATCTGGCCGGCGAACATCACGAGGATGCGGTCGGAAAGGGCGCGGATCTCGTCGAGTTCGACCGAGACCAGCAATTGCGCCTTGCCGGCGTCACGCATGTCGATGATGCGGCGATGGATGAATTCGATGGCGCCGATATCGACGCCGCGGGTCGGCTGGCCGATCAGCAAAAGTTTCGGATCGCGCTCGATCTCGCGGGCGACGACGATCTTCTGCTGGTTGCCGCCCGAAAAATTCGCCGTCCGCAGCCGAGGATTGGGGGGGCGGATGTCGTATTTTTCGATCTTTTCGACCGCATCCTTCTTGATCGCGTCGAGGTCGAGGAACAGGCCGCCATACTTCGGATCGCGGTGATAGCCGAGGATGGCGTTTTCATATTCCTCGAAACGCAGCACCAGGCCCATGTGGTGGCGGTCTTCCGGGATGTGAGCAAGGCCGAGATCGCGCAGCCGTGCCGGATCGGCCCGGCCGATCGGTTGGCCGTCGATCAGGATTTCGCCAGAGGATGGCGCACGGATGCCGGAGATCGCCTCCAGCAGTTCCGACTGGCCGTTGCCGGCCACGCCGGCGATGCCGACGATCTCGCCGGCGCGTACGTCGAAGGAAACATTGTCGACCATGGTGACGCCGCGGCCGTCCTTGACGGTGAGGTTGCGCACCGACAGCACCACGTCGCCAGGCTTGGCCTCGCCCTTTTCGACGCGCAGCAGCACGCGGCGGCCGACCATCAGCTCGGCCAGCTCTTCGACGGTGGTCTCGGCCGTCTTGCGTGTCGCCACCATCTCGCCGCGGCGCATGACCGACACCGTGTCGGTGATCGCCATGATCTCGCGCAGCTTGTGGGTGATGAGGATGACGGTCTTGCCCTGGTCGCGCAGCACGCCGAGGATGCGGAACAGGTGATCGGCCTCCGCCGGCGTCAGCACCCCGGTCGGCTCGTCGAGGATAAGGATCTCGGCGCCGCGATACATGGCCTTCAGGATTTCGACGCGCTGCTGCAATCCGACCGGCAGTTCCTCGATGACAGCATCGGGATCGACTTCGAGGCCGTAGTCGTTTGCCAGCCGCTTCAGCTCGGCGCGTGCCTTGGCAACACCGCCGGCGAGCAGCATGCCGCCTTCCGCGCCGAGCACCAGGTTTTCAAGCACGGTAAAATTCTCGACCAGCATGAAGTGCTGGTGCACCATGCCGATGCCGGCATTGATCGCCGCCTGGCTGTCGCGGATGGTGACGGGCGTACCGCCGACGCGGATCTCGCCGCTGTCGGCATGATAGAAACCGTAAAGGATCGACATCAGCGTCGACTTGCCGGCGCCGTTTTCGCCGATGATGCCGTGGATCGAGCCCTTGGCGACGGCCAGATTGATGTTCTTGTTGGCGTGGACGGCACCGAACTTCTTGTCGATGCCCACGAGTTCTATGGCGGGCGCTTGGCTCACGTTGTGCGGCTCCAGAGCTGGACATTCCAAAGGGCGTTTCAGACGGAATATACGTCGTCGGCGGTCACGCAGGGCCGCAAGCCTGCCGTGGCGCCGGACGCATCATCCCCTGCCTAAATCCGTGCCGGTATCGCCATCAGGCCGACCGGCCGCCTCTCGGGAAAGCCCGGGACATACAAAAAAGGCGTGTGGCGGATTGCTCCGCCCCACGCCCCGTCAAAAACCTGTCACTTCGGGCAGGAATTGTCGCTCATGTAGTCGTGGACCTTGACGGTGCCGGCAATGATGTCGGCCTTCGCCTTGTCGACCGCAGCCTGGATTTCCGGCGTGATCAGCGGCTTGTTGTTGTCGTCGAGCGCCCAGCCCACGCCGTCTTCCTTGACGCCGAGTGCCTGGATGCCGGCCGTGAACTTGTCGCCCTTGGTGTCAGCGAAACCGTTGTAGACGGCGAGGTCGACACGCTTGACCATCGAGGTCAAGACCGAACCCGGATGCAGGTGGTTCTGGTTGGAATCGACGCCGATCGACAGCTTCTTGTTGTCGGCGGCCGTCTGCAGCACGCCGAGGCCGGTGGCGCCGGCTGCCGCGTAGATCACGTCTGCGCCCTGGTCGATCTGGTTCTTCGTCAGTTCGCCGCCGCGCACCGGATCGTTCCAGGCAGCACCGGTGGTGCCGGTCATGTTCTGGAAGACTTCGATCTTGGCATTGGCCGCACGGGCGCCCTGCTCGTAGCCGCATTCGAACTTGCGGATCAGCGGAATGTCCATGCCGCCGACGAAGCCGACCTTACCGGTCTTCGAGGCCAGGCCTGCCACGACGCCCACGAGATAGGAACCCTCTTCTTCCTTGTAGACGACGGAACGGACGTTCGGCTTGTCGACGACGGAGTCGACGATCACGAACTTGGTGTCGGGGAATTCAGCGGCAACCTTCTCGATGGCAGACGTCCAGGCGAAGGATACGGCAACAACCGGGTTGAAGCCGCGGCTCGCGAAGTTGCGGATCGCCTGCTCGCCCTGCGTATCGCCGGTCGGCTCGAAATCGCGGTATTCGACACCGGTTTCCGCCTTGAACTTTTCGGCGCCGTTATAGGCCGCTTCGTTGAACGATTTGTCGAACTTGCCGCCGGTGCCATAGACCAGCGCCGGCTTGATGTCGGCGGCAAGAGCCGTTGTCGACATGGCAGCCAAGGCAAGGAGACCGAAGAGGGATTTTTTCATTGTGCAGCCCTTGTTGCTATTGATCTTTTTGGGTCCTCCCGCACGCCTGTTTTTGTTGTCAGGCCTGTCTGCGGAACTGCCGGCCTCTTTTCCAGAGGCTCGGTGTACGATCATCCTTGCATGGCTCGTAGAAAAATTCACCAGAAATTTTTCGCTTGGTAAAGAAATGTGGGAAAAGCGAAACTGGCCCCAAACACACAGGTTTTCGCCCTCGAAAGCGCTTTCAGCCGCCGTTTCGCTCGAGGACGGGGCAGGCGATGCCGGTGCCGCGCAGACCGCAGTAGCCTCCCGGATTCCTGGCGAGATATTGCTGGTGGTAGTCTTCGGCATAATAGAATTCGCCTGCCGGCGCGATCTCGGTCGTCACCTTCGATGTACGGCCCGCAGCCTTCAGGGCCGCCTGGAAAATCTCCCGCATCCGCATGGCGGATTCCAGCTGCTCCGGTGTCGTCGTATAGATCGCCGAGCGGTAGGTGGTGCCGATGTCGTTGCCCTGGCGCATGCCCTGGGTCGGATCGTGCTCTTCGAAGAACAGCTTCAGTAGTCGTTCGGTTGTGGTTTCGGAGGGATCGTAGACCACCTTGACGACTTCGGTGTGGCCGGTAAGCCCGGTGATGGTTTCCTGGTAGGTTGGGTTCGGCGTAAAACCGCCGGCATAACCGGCTGCGGTCAGCCATACGCCCGGGGTTTTCCACAAGAGCCGTTCGGCGCCCCAGAAGCACCCCATTCCCAGATGGATGGTTTCGAAGCCTGCCGGGCACGGTCCTTTCAGCGGCCGCCCGTTGACGAAATGCGCTGCCGCCGTGGCGATTGCCTCGCTGCGGCCGGCAAGTGCTGCCTGCGCCGTCGGCATCGTCGTCTTGCGGCTGAACATCTCGACAAGAAACATCGTCTTTCCTTCGTCCGTGGCCGCTATACGGCAAACCCGTTATCGGCATTTTCCCGGCGGTACCCGATGATCCAGAAAGCGAGCGCCAGAACGAGAAAGACCGCAAAAGTCGGCTGGAACAGCACCCAGCTCAGCGCCGGGTTCCAGACCCAGGGGTGCAGGTAGTGTTCCACCATCTCCTCGACATACATCAGCGTCACGGGGCTGAGGTCCAGCCAGGCGCTGCCGAAGGAGGTCAACACCATGTCGGAGGCGGAGACGGACTGGATCGAATCGATGGTGCCGGCAATGACGGCCAACACCAGGCAAATCATGCTCAAGAAGCGAAAGAAAAAGCCCATCGAGTCCCTTGTCCCGCGCCGCCGGGCGACGCTCTTTCCGTCCGGCGGGGATGATAAGGGCGGTGTTCGCATTGCGCAATGCGGCAGAAAAAACAGTTTTGTTACAGGATCTGCAAAAAACCGTCAGATTCCGGTTGATCCCGCAACGATCCTCGTTATATACCGCGCCCGTTCGGTTCGATTGCTTGCACGCAACGGCCAGCAGTGGACAGGTGGCCGAGTGGTTTAAGGCGCACGCCTGGAACGCGTGTGTACGTGAAAGCGTACCGAGGGTTCGAATCCCTCCCTGTCCGCCATTTTCCATTTCAAGCGATTGATTTTTGCTGCTAATTTGGCTTCCTGTCTATTCTCCCGACAGGTTGGGCAATTTTTGTTGGCCATTTCTTCGGAGATGGCCGTGAGGCGCCTGGGCGAACGCTGCTTGAGCGCTCTATCTGTCGTTCCAACCGGAGCGCGCCAACTCGTACCATACTTCACCATGCTCCTTTCCCGGAATGGCATCGGGTGAGTCGCTGGGAACAGTGCGGGCGTAAATCATGCCGATCTTTTCCATCACGCGTCGCGAGGCTTGGTTAACCGTCATCGTGGTCGCCACGATCCTGTCGTAGCCGCCGGTTTCGAAACCCCAGTCGACGAGAGCCGATGCGCCTTCCGAGGCCAGGCCCTGGCCCCAGTCCATCCGGCGCAGGCGGTAGCCGAGTTCGGCCAGCATGTCGTTCTCCGGCCAAAGGCAGAACCACCCCACGAAGGCGCCGTTGCCCGTGCGGCGCGCCGTCCAGACGTAAGGCTCCGTTCCGCTGGGCATCAGGAACGTCGCGTTCGGATCGGCCCGGTCGCGATCGACCGCGTGTCCGCCGTTCAGGAAGAGCATGACCTCGGGGTCACGCTCGAGTGCGATGAAATCGGTGCAGTCATCGGGAGAGCAGGGGCTGAGCGTGAGGTGCTTCGTCTGCAGAACGGCCATTGTCGAACATCCATCCATGTTCAGGCAATTTGCGACGGTCGTATAAAATGGTCAATGAGCCTGCCGATAAAACGGGTTGCGCGCAACCGCATCGGGGCAGGGCAGCCGGGCATCGGTAACAAGGGCGAGGCGCACCTGGCCCTCAATCCGGCCCGCTTGCAGAAGGGGCTGCCGGGCTCAGGCAGTGCCTTCGCCGTCCGGCTCGGGCTCGTTTTCGTATTCGTATGCGTCGCAGAACAGCTTGCCGTTGCGGCCCCAGTCTTCCCGGCTCACGTCGGTGAAGATGAAATTGATCGTTTCCGGTTTGCATTTCGCGATGCGGGCGAATTCGCGGGTGAGCACTTCGGCCAGTTCCCGTTTCTGCTCCAGTGTGCGGCCCGGAAACCAATCGACACGAATGAAAGGCATGATGGATCTCCCTCTTGCAGCCGGCTCGGGTCCCGTCGGGCCGTGGGCGGCCCGCCGAAAACTGGTTAGCCGGTTGCGCCTGCCATTCCCAATCGGATTTGCCGCTGCCATCTTATCCGCTTTTCTTATGGAGGCGTTTGCAGCGTAAAAGTGCCGTTCGCCTCGACGGACGATCAAGAGCAGGCCATAGTCCGGCAATTGGCGCAACCGTCCGCTACGGCGCGCCGTGATACCGAAGGCCTATGGATCTGATACATGCGCGTTTCTCTTCGTCACTTCCGCTTTTTCGTTGCCGTTGCCGAAACCGGGCAGGTATCGAAGGCGGCCGCGGCCCTGTTCACGTCGCAGCCGGCGGTAACGGAGGCGATCAAGACGCTCGAAACCGACATGGGTGTCAAACTGTTCAATCGCAGCCCGAAGGGCGTGACGCTGACCTATGAGGGCGCGATCTTCCTGCAGCATGCCCAGACCGTGCTTGCCGCCGCCGTGGATGCGATGCTGGCGCCGCAGCAGGTTCAGCGCGATATGGCGGGGCAGTTGACGCTTGCATGCACCCACACCGTGGCGGGGTATTTCGTCACGCCGCTTCTGTCGCGCTTCCGGCGGATCTTTCCGGGCATCGAGGTCAACCTCGTCGAGTTCGAGCGGCCGGAAATCGAGCGGCGGGTCCTGTCAGGCGAAGTAGACCTGGCCGTCTGCCTGCTGTCACCGCTGGAGAGCGGCGACCGGATCGAGACCGAATTGCTGGTACGGTCGAAAAGACGGCTGTGGTTGCCTGCAAATCACGGCTTGCTGGACCGCAAGAGCATCTCGTTGCGCGACATTCAGGCCGAACCCTACATCATGCTGGCCGTGGACGATGCCGAGGAGACGACGCTGGCCTATTTCCGGAGTGCCGGCCTGGAGCCGAATGTCGTCTTCCGCACCACCTCGATGGAGGCCATCCGCAACGTCGTGGCCGAAGGTTTCGGCGTCACCATCCTGTCGGACATGGTCTACCGGCCTTGGTCGCTCGATGGCATTAGGCTCGCTGCCGCCTCCATTTCCGACCTTGTGCCGAGCATGGATATCGGCCTCGTCTGGAACCGCAGCGCCGGGCTCAGCCGCGATGCGAAAGTCTTCGTCGATGTCTGCCGTGCCGGTTCGGGCATCGTGGGCGGCATTGTTTACGACGAGCCGCATTGAGGTGGTCCGGGGCGGGCGTTCATTATCGGAAATTCCGAATTTCAATATCCCGCAATAAGATTATCAAACGGCACCCCCCGCCTGTAGCCTTGCTTTCTCATATTGAAGCAAGGGGATAGGGCATGAGCCGCAAGACAATCGACATTAGCTGCGACATGGGCGAAGGGTTCGGGCGCTGGCAGCTCGGTTCCACCAACGACGAACAGCTGATGACGCTCATCAGCTCGGCAAACATCGCCACCGGCTTCCATGCCGGCGACCCGAGCCTCATGGACCTGTCCATTCGCCGGGCACTCAGCAACAATGTCGCGCTCGGCGCTCATCCCGGTTTTCGAGACTTGCAGGGGTTCGGCCGCCGCAGAATCGAGGCCAGCGCCGAGGAGATGGTCAACGACATCGTCTACCAGATCGGGGCGCTGCGGGAATTCGCCCGGCTGCACGGCGCAAGCCTGCAGCACGTCAAGCCGCATGGGGCGCTCTATATGGCCCTGGCCGCGGATACGGCCGCATCCACCTTATTCGTCGACACCATGCGTCGCGTTGCGCCCGACACGTTCATCTACTGCATGGGCGCTTCCGAAACCTACAGGATCGCAGCACGGCAAGGGCATCCGGTCGTTCGCGAGTTCTACGCCGACCGTGAATACGATACGACCGGCAAAATTGTCTTTACGCGCAAACCCGACGACTACAATCCGAAAAAGGCGGCTGAACGGGTGCTGCGCGCCTGCCTCGAAGGCAAGGTTCGCCCTGCCGACGGAGACGATATCGATGTCGGTTTCGAATCCGTCTGCGTGCACTCGGATACGCCGGGTTCGGTCGAGCTGCTCGTCGCCATCCGGGAAACCCTGATGTCGAACGGCATCGAGATCGCGCCGCCTTCGGCCGCGGCGGCCAGTGCCGCGGCCTGAGTTCGGGCCAGCGAAAAGCAGAGAGCGGGACCGCAGGTTTGCCTGCGGTCCCGCCTTATCCTCAAGCGTACCAGATGCCGTCGGCAATGGCGGTGGAAACGCCGGTGACATTCTCGTTGCTCTCGGAGAAGCCGACCAGCACCTCCGCCTTGGAGACGCCGTCGTTCAGGCGGCCTGCCCAGTAGCTGATACCAGCGGTTTCGCCGGCGCGGCCGAGCACGTTTTCATAGAGTTTCTGCACGAATTCGAGGTTGGTGGGATCGGCGCCGTAGATCGACTTGAATTCGGCAGAGCCGATGAAGCCCGACGCGACCTCCAGAAGCGCCTTGCCGCCATCCATGGATTTGATCCAGTAGGACAGTCCCGCCGTATCCGGCGTCCGGTCGAAGGCGGCCTGGTAGATGCGGTAGGACTGGCCGGCGGAGCCATCGAAGTCGAAGGCGAGGATGCCGTCCTGAAACTGCAGGCGCTCGATGCCGACCTGCTGGAACTCGTATCCGGCGCCATGCACCGTGACCTTGTTCGTCGCGGCATCGTAGGTGACGCTGACGTCGGAAAAGATCTTGGCGATGGTTGCGAAGTCGAGATCGCCGGTCGCCGGGCCGGGATCGACCGGGCCGCCGGTGTTGAATTCCGGAATATCCTTCAGCAGCGTCGTCGAGGGATATTTTGCAAGCAGGGCGTCGATGGAGGCAATGAATTCGGCTTTGCCGATCTCGAAGAGTTGCGGGTTCTTTTCCAGTTCCTGCCGGGCGAGATCAAGATTGCTTTCGATTTCGGGGGTCCACTGGTTGAAGGATTTGAGAAGTTCCTCCACCTTGTCGAAGAGTGCGCCGAAATCCGTAATATTGAGACCGGCGACACCCGATTTCGCCAATTGAATAAAACCGGCGAGATCGCCGATTGTCATTTCTACTGCCATTTTCAAGCCTCCTTTTGTTGCGGCGAGTAGAAACGCGGCGGTTTTTCCTGTCAATTTTACAGCCGTGCAATTTACGGCAAAACAACGTCACCTCACCCGAACGGGTGATGCAGGGCCGGAGCGCGAATGATGTTGTTCGTTCTACTGAAGAGATACGGTTGTCAAAGCTTCTCAAGACGTTAAGGTAATCTTAGGATGCGATGCCGCAGCGGTCGGGCACGATGCCCCGCGGAGAGGTGCTTTTGGGCGGCAGTGGAGCATATGCAATGAAGGATTGTAAATTCTTCCGTAGGCAATCGCCCGATTGGTCGGGTGTGGAGGATGGTGGCGCTTTGCAGCGGCAGAATGATTCCGGCAGTGGTTTCATCCCGGCCCGCAGGCCAGGAAATTCAAGACGGGTCTAAGTCAACGATGCTCGCTCCCGTCTCCCGGCTTTTCCTGTTCATCGTCATGATCGCGCTTGCGATCTTTTTCACCTGTGCGCTCGCCTTGAACCAGCCGGCCAGCCATCTCGGCCTGGCGGTTGCCGAGAAGCGATTGGCGGATGGCGGTTTTGCCGGCGTGGTCGATGGCCGCCCCGCCGCGATTTTCGGTCTTGTGCGCGGCGCATCCGGCGTCCAGGTCCCGGACCTTTCTTCTGCCGCCGGCTTCGAACGATATGCGGCGGAACGACCGGACGACGCCATCGTCTTCGAGGCGGACGATTTCATCGAAGAACCGGACATGTTCGCCTCCTATGCGGCCAGCACCCGGTTCATGGCGCGTCAGGGCGTTTTGGCGGATATCCTGCGTGGTCCGTTCACGGTCGTTCACAGAGCCGGTGTCGATGCGCCGCTGGCCGCCACGCAGATATTGCCGGCGCCGGATCGTGATCTGCCCGAACTGGGATCGGATTTCTTCGTTCAGATCGGCGCGGCCTCCTGCATGCTGCTGATTGCCGCATTTCTGGTGACCCTGCGCCCCGGAAACGGTCCGGCGCTGGCCTTTGCCGTGTCGGGGCTCGGAGCGGCAGTCGCGGCGCTGACCGCGGCGATCTACAGCTCGCGTGATATCGCGCTGGATGTCTCCCTTTTCAGGACACTGTCGGTCTTCAACCAGATCAGCACGTTCCTGTTCGGCATCGGCGTCATCTACCTGTTTGCCAGCTATCCCGTCCGGCTCGTCGACTGGCGGCGGCTGTGGCCGGTGCCGCTCGTCTGCGCGCTGCTCATCGTCGCTTATCGCCTGCAGCTTCTGCCGCACGCCTGGGTGACGCCGCATAACGGCATCGTCCTGCTTCTGATCGGCATCGTTGCCTTGGTCGTTGCCCAGTATCGCGCTACACGCGGCAATCCCGCCGACCGCGCCGTGATGCTGTGGCTCGGCATGTCGGTGTTGACCGGTGCCGGTTCCTTCGTGCTGTTCGTCACCGTACCGGCCGTCATGGGGCTGGATGTCGTGCTGTCGCAGAGCGTCGCCTTCATTCCATTGGCAGCGATCTATGCCGGAACCGCTGTCGGTATTGCACGGTATCGCCTGTTCGATCTTGGCCGCTGGGCCTATCGCCTAGGCTTTTATACGCTCGCGATCATGCTGATCGTTGCCGCAGACCTGGCGATCGCCTTTGCGCTGCGGTTGTCGCCGTCCAATTCGCTGGGCGCCGCGGTTCTTCTGGCCGGTTTTGTCTACATCGTATTTCGCGATCTGGCGCTGCGCCGCGTGCTGGCCCAGCGTGAGCCGGAGATCGTCGGTCTCTACCGCCAGACCAATGCGGTGGCATTCCAGCCTTCGGCCACCGGCAAGGAGGAAAACTGGGTGCGCATGATCACCGGGCATTTCAATCCGATGGCCAGCGAATTCCTCGGCCGGTCGGATGACGGCAAACCCGGCCTGCTGGAAGAGGGGCTGGGCCTTGCCATTCCGGCCTATCCCTGGTCGCGCGCCATGACGCTGCGGCTGGCCGAAAGGGGGGGCCGGCTGTTCAACAAGCGCGACCTGGAACTGGTGGAGCAGCTTGCCGGCCTGGTGCAATCCGCCGAAAGCGATCGCCTTTCCTACGAGCAGGGTGTGCTGGAAGAGCGCCAGCGCATCGCCATGGATCTGCACGACGATGTCGGCGCCCGGCTGCTGTCGGGGCTGCATGCCCGCAACGAGGCGCACCGGCAGGAATCGATCATGGATGCCCTTTCGGATATCCGGCAGATTTCCAGTGGGCTTGTCGGCCGCGATGTCGTGCTGTCGGAATTCATCGGGCATCTGCGCCATGAAACGCGCAACCGCGCCGAAATGCACGGTTTTTCGCTGGACTGGCCGCTCACCGCCGCCGACGATTCGGAACGCATCCTCGCCTACCAGGTCCATCGCAATTTTAATGCGGCGCATCGTGAAGCGCTGTCGAATGCGCTGAAGCACGGCCTGCCCGGCAAGATCACGGTGCGGACCGAGGAGAACGAAGGGCAGCTCATTCACGAAATCAGCAATGCTTCCGGCGCCCCCGAAGATGCCGCGCCTTATCGGGAAGGGCGGCGCCTCGGATCCGACAACATCCGGCTCCGGGCGACGAAGCTCAATGGCAGCGCCGAGACGGAATGGCGTGACGGCCGCTTCGTGCTGCGATTGGTCCTGCCGTTGGCACCGACCGGTGCGGGGGAATAACATGGACGTGGTCTCGGCTCGCAATGTCATCGTCGTCGAAGACAACCGGGAAACCCGTCAGTGGATCTGCGACACGCTGCGTCATCATTTCGACCGCGCCAATCCGTTGCCTGCCGCCACCTGCGAGGAGGCCGAAGCCATCCTGGCCGATGCGGAAGCGCATGGACGCAAGATCGACCTGGCGCTGGTCGACATCAACCTGCCCGATGGCAGCGGCATCGCCATCATTCAGCGGATCGCCCGCAGTTTTCCGGAAACGCTTCCCGTCGTGGTGACGATCTTCGAGGACGACGCGACGCTGTTCAATGCGCTGGCCGCCGGTGCGCGCGGTTATGTGCTCAAGGGGGTGCGGACCGAAAGCCTGGTGGAGCAGATCCGGCGCATCGAGCAGGACGAACCGCCGATCTCGCCGCAGATCGCCCATCGTATCCTTGCCTATTTCCGTGGAAAACTGCCGCAGGTGCCGGCGCAGGAGACGGTAGAGAGCACCGAGCGGCTGACGCAAAGGGAAGTCGAGATCCTCCGCCTGCTCGGCAAGGGCCTGACCGCGGTGGATATCAGCGTCGCGCTCGGCATTTCCCGCAATACCTGCGCCACCCACATCAAGGCGATCTATCGCAAGCTCGGCATCTCCACCCGGGCCGAGGCGGCACTCGAGGCGAGCCGTCGCGGCCTTGTCTAGGGGAGGCGTGATGCCGGCGGGCAAGGTTCTGGCAAACGGGCGGCTTTTACCCTAGTATCGTCGGTTTACTGCGCCGCAAACGGAGTCCGATATTGAGCGTTGCCTTCGTCAAGGAAGAGAGTGCCGAAGCTGCTTCCGAAACCCTTCTGCCCGACCGCCCCATCTCGCCCCACCCCAACCTGGTGACCCAGGCCGGCTTGCAGGCGCTGGAGCATCAATTGCGGCTGGCACGCGAAGCCTATGATGCGTCAGGTTCGATCGAGGATGTGAACGAGCGGCGACGGCAAGCGTCCGGACCGCTCCGGGATCTGCGTTATCTCACCGAGCGCGTCCGCACCGCCCAGGTCATGCCCGATCCGGCATCCGCCGATATCGTCGCCTTCGCAAGCACGGTGACGTTCCACCGGGACGACGGGCGGGTGCAGACCTATCGTATCGTCGGCGAGGACGAGGCCGACCCCAAGGCCGGCTCGATTTCCTACGTGTCGCCGGTGGCGCGGCTGCTGATGGGCAAGGCCGTCGGGGATGTCGTCACCGTCAGCGGTCAGGAAATCGAGATCGTCGCCATCGCCTGAACGCATCCTCATGCTCTCAAGCCGGCAACAGCGCGGATGAAAAACGCGTTCCCGGCAATTGGCGCATTGAGACGGCCGGCAACACAGGCTATCCACGGTGCACAGAAACCGGTCCTGCCACGAACGAAGGCTCATTGCCGCATGATTCCAGATTTCCTCGTCACCCATTCCGGTGGCTTCCATGCCGACGAACTTCTGTCCAGCGTCGTCCTGACCCGGCTTTTCCCGCAGGCCCGGCTGGTCCGCAGCCGCGCGCCCGAATGGATCACCGCCGGCGCGGACCGGATCATCTATGACGTAGGCGGCGCCTATGATGCGGAAGGCGGGATCTTCGATCACCACCAGCGCGGCGCGCCAGTGCGCGAAGATGGCCAACCCTACAGTTCCTTCGGACTGATCTGGAAACACTACGGCCGTGCCTACCTTTCCGCCCTCGGCGTGCCGGACGCGCATGCCGAAATGATGCATGCGTCCTTCGATGCCAAATTCGTGCTGCCGGTCGACCTGATGGACAATGGCGCGCTCAATCCTTCCGTCGCCGGCCCGTTGGCTGACCTGACGTTTCCGGCACTGATCGAAACGTTGAAGCCCGTCTTCGACGACAACGAGCCGGGTGCGGACGACCGCGCCTTCCAGGCGGCGCTTTCCATTGCGCGCAGTTTCGTGGAAGCGGGCCTGGCGCAGAGTGCCGCGAAATTGCGGGCAGAAAGCCTGGTCTTCCAGGCCATCGAGGCGGCCGGTCCTTCGCATGTCGTCGAATTGCCGATGGGCATGCCGTTCCGCGCGGCCATCGTCAAGGCCGGCGCCGATCACCTGCTGTTCGTCGTCCACCCGCGCGACAGGGACTGGTGCCTGACCGGCATCCGCCGCGCCGACGAGGGTTTCGAGCTGCGCGCCGACCTGCCGGCGGCCTGGGCCGGGTTGAGCAACGGCGAGCTGGAAGCGGTTTGCGGCGTCGAGGGCGCAAGCTTCTGTCACAAGGGTCTGTTCATCGCCGCTGCCAAAACCCGTGAGGCGGCTCTGGCGATGGCCGAGCTGGCCGTTCGTGAGGCGTTGTCGTCTGCTTCCTGACCAGCCGGGATTGTCATCGCCAATCCTTGACCACCCCTTTGGCCCTTGAACGGCGCGCAAGACTTCTTAAGTGAAGCTTACCGAGGCTTCATGAGCTCGGCACGTCACAAGGACTTTGAAAGTAGGTGGCCGATATGGAACGCAGAGAAGTAACCATCCGAGACCTCAGCGTCGCCGAACGCGAGGAAATCTTCGTCACGATTGCCCAGACGCTGGAAGGCAATGCCCGTGAGGCGCTGGTCGAGGGCGACAAGCAATTCGCGCAGCTTTCCAACAACATGGCGGAGGCGATCCGTATCAATGTGGAAGAGCTGTCGCGCAACGATCCCGATACGGCCGAACGCGTGCTGCAGCAGGCGGCTGCCATCATCTCCAAGTTCAAGGCCGGCCATCCCCACCAGATGCCGAGCACGGCGATCCACTGACACGCGGTCGCAGGATGGCGCGGGCGACGGGCAATACGCCTGCTGCCCGAACGCCGGTGCCCGAAGGCCGGACGCAAGGCGTCAGCGGCTCTCCACTCTCTGGCTGAGATAGGTCGGATCGAACTGTGCCAGCGCTTCCAGGCGCGGCCAGTCGAGAATGGTGATGGTCTGGTTGACCCACGTCAGCAGGCCATCCCGACGCAGCGGTTGCAGCGTCTTGTTGAGGTGGACAACGGATATGCCGAGCACATCGGCGAGTTCCACCTGCGTCAGCGGAAAATGGAAGCTGAAGTCATCCGTCTTCTTCACCGCCTTCAGCCGCACGAAAAGTTCGCAGACCAGATGGGCAAGATGTGCCCTCTTCGAGCGCCGCCCCATGGCGACGATCCATTCGCGATGAATGGCTCCGTCGATCAGCGTATCCAGCCACAAAAGCCGCGACAGATGCGGTTGGGATTCCGTAATATCCTTCAGGTAGGAATGGTCGGCAAAACCGACATGGCACGGCGACAGTGCGATGATGCCGTGATCCATGGTCTTCAGCAGGAAGGCATGCAGGTCCATGAAATCGCCGGCGACATGCAGCGCCGTGATCTGTCGCGTGCCATCGGCCATGAATTTGTAGCGCGCGGCAAACCCGTCCAGCAGCACGGCGCTCTGTGTCGGGCGCGAACCTTCACTGACGATATCCTCGTCGACGAGGAAAAACCGGTCTCGGGTCACGATTTGCCTGAGGATCGCCTGTTCCGCGTTTGTCAGCACGTCGCGATTCGACAGATTCAATAACAGCGACTCGATCAAAGTATGTCCCGCCAATAGGTATATGGCGCGTCGGGTAATGCATGTGGAGCGGGCGCACATTTAACTTTTATATGTCGTGAAGGATTTCCCGTTAAATATTAAGCCTTTCGATCATTTGGCGATTTTGCGGACAGTTTTCGTTTATCCGGCGGCCTGCGCATGTGATTTTCAATGCGATCGCGATTCCGCCTGTCGCGATTATGCAGTAGGGTCGCGGCCTGTTTCTGGTCGCGGATCTTTTTCATGACACTTTCCGGCAAGCGTATCCTCCTCATCATCTCCGGCGGCATTGCGGCCTACAAGAGCCTCGATCTGATCCGCCGCCTGCGCGAACGGGGTGCCGGCGTTCGGCCGCTGATGACGGCCGGTGCGCAGCAGTTCATCACGCCGCTTGCGGTCGGCGCGCTGGCCGCCGACCATGTCTTTACCGACCTGTTTTCCCGCGAGGACGAGCAGGATGTCGGCCATATCCGGCTGGCGCGCGACTGCGACCTGATCCTGGTGGCGCCTGCCACGGCCGACCTGATGGCGAAGATGGCCAACGGCCTGGCCGACGATCTCGCCTCCACCGTGCTGCTTGCCGCCGCCAAGCCGGTACTGATCGCCCCGGCGATGAACCCGGTGATGTGGGCTGCTGCCGCCACGCGCCGCAATGTCGCGACCTTGAAAAATGACGGCATCCGTTTCATCGGTCCTGCCGCCGGCGAGATGGCCGAAAGCGGCGAAGCCGGTATTGGCAGGATGGCGGAACCGCTCGAGATCGTCGCTGCCGTGGAAAGCCTTCTCGACATCAGGCCGAAGCCGCTCGCTGGCCGCACGGCGATTGTCACGTCCGGGCCGACGCACGAGCCGATCGATCCGGTGCGTTATATTGCCAACCGCTCCTCCGGCCGCCAGGGCCATGCGATTGCCGCCGCGCTGGCGGCGCTCGGCGCCGAGGTAACCCTGGTCTCCGGCCCGGTGACCATCGCCGACCCGGCCGGCGTGACCACCGTCCATGTCGAACGCGCCGAGGAGATGCGTGACGCCGTGATCTCGCGCCTGCCCGTCGATATCGCCGTCATGGTGGCCGCCGTCGCCGACTGGCGGGTCGCCTCCTCTTCGGGACAGAAGATCAAGAAGCAGCCGGGCGAGGCACCGCCGCCGCTGTTGCTTGCGGAAAATCCGGATATCCTGAAAACGGTCGGCCATCATGAAAACCGGCCGGCGCTGGTGGTCGGTTTTGCCGCCGAAACCCAGTCGGTGGAAGAAAACGGCCGGGCAAAGCTCGAGCGCAAGGGTGCCGACATGATCGTCGCCAACGACGTCTCGCCGGAGACCGGCATCATGGGCGGCAGCCGCAACCGGGTGAAGATCATCAGCCGCGACGGCGTCGCCGACTGGCCGGACCTCCCAAAGGATGCGGTGGCCGAACGCCTTGCGACACTGATTGCCGAAACACTCGGCAGGAAGGCCGGCGCATGAGCACGGATCTGTTCAGTCGCGATGGGTTCGACGCTTTCCTGTCCGGCCTGCCGGCCGTCTCGTTCGTCGACCAGTGGGAATCGCATGTCGCCAAGGTCGACGACAAGGTGTTTGCCGCCCTTGGCGACAGCAATTGCAACTGGGGCGACAAGATCGTCATCAAGGTTAGCGAAGAAAGTTTTGAGATCCTGACGGCGATCGAGGAGATCGGCCAGGCCGCCTATTTCGCCAAGCGCAAATGGGTGTCGATCGGCCGGTCCGCGCCGCTCGGCGAAGACGAATTGCGGCATTACATCCGCCGCTCCTACGAACTCGTCGCCGCCGGCCTCACCAAGAAACGCCGCGGCGAACTGGCGATCAGCCTGCCGCTTGCATGAAGGCCGCAGCGCCTCGGCCGGGCGTCTTTTCCGCCGGCGAAAACAGCGCGGTTTCCAACCCGTTTTCGCTGACGATCACGGCGCTGCCGTCGGGGATTTCCACCCAGGTATCGGCTTCGTCGTTGAGCGGTTCCGAGACCAGGCAATAGCCGCCGCCCTTGCCGATCGGCGCGGCATAGAGGGTCGGCGCCCTGGCGTCACTGGCGTAACGCACGGCATAGAGCGACTTGCCATCGGAGAAGGCGGTGGTGAAGCGCACCAGCACGTCGCCGGTCAGGTGTTTCTACAGCCGTTCGACGAAGGCAAGTGTCTCGGCCATCGCGCCGAGGGGATCGCTGCGCAGGCCGAACTGCAGCGCCAGCAGGAAGATCAGTTCGGAATCCGTCGTGCCTGTGCGGGCCTGGAACAGCTCGTCATCCAGCATCGTTTCCATCGGCCGCCGCAACCGGGCGAAATCGCCGATCTGGCCATTGTGCATGAAGGACCAGTTTTCGTGGATGAAGGGATGGCAATTGTCCCGCCGCGTGCCGCCATGGGTTGCCGCCCGCACATGCGCCAGAAACAGCGGCGAGCGGATCTGCCGGGCGATGCTGCGCAGGTTGCAGTCCGACCAGGCGGGCAGGATGTCGCGATAGCGGCCGGGGTCCGGCCTGTCGCCGTACCAGGCGACACCAAAACCGTCGCCATTCGTTGCCGTCTTTGCCCGCGTGGCGCAATGAGACTGCTCGATCAACGAATGCGCAGGCGAAGAAACGAGTTCCTCAAGATAGAGAGGATCTCCGCGATAGGCGGCCCATCGGCACATGGTTCACTCCGGTCCAGTGGCGAGAGATGAAATATCAGCTTTGTAAAAAATGCCTAACGAAGCATTAAAACAATCCGTTTCTCTTCCGGAATCCCGGCAGAATCGTGGTTTTGCCAGGCTTGGCATGCGGAGAATGGGCAAAATGGCGTCCCAGAGCCTGCCCAGGCGAATAATCGCCGGTGGAGAAAGGCCGACATAGCTTCCCATCATGCCGGCATCGGCTAGAGTTCCAGCCAACAAGAATATGGATGGGAGAGCAGCATGTATCGGCTTTACGGGTCGGCGGGATCGGGCAGCGCAGCCGTCGAGGCGGCGCTGGCGGAAAGCGGCGCGAACTATGTCGCGGTAACCGTCAACACCGGCGAGGGGGAACATCTCTCTGCAGAATTCACCGCGATCAATCCGCGCAAACAGGTTCCGGCGCTGGAATTGCCCGATGGCTCCGTCATGACCGAAAGTGCCGCGATGATGCTGCATCTCGCCGATGCCTTCTCCGCCGCAGGCCTTGCCCCGCCGCCGGGGTCTGCCGCCCGCGCCCAGCACGATCGCTGGCTGCTGTTCATGGCGGTGAACATCTACGAGGGCGAATTGCGCCGTTTCTATTCCGACCGCTACACTGACGATGCCGCCGGCATCAAGGCCGTCGAAAGCAATGCTTATGCCTATGTGCAGCGCCACTACGCGATGATCGAGGATGCCATCGGCACCGGCCCGTTCCTGTTCGGGGCGCAGCCGAGCATGGCCGACATCTACCTCTGGAATCTGGCGAGCTGGATGGATCGCGCCTGGTTTTCCGGCGCATGCCCCAAGCTTTCACGGCTGGTGGCGGCGGTGCGCGAACGACCGCTGGTGGCGCCGATCCACAGCGCGCATTTCGACGGGGAACAGGCCGGCGAAAGCGCATAGAGCATTTCCAGCCGAAGCGGAATCGCTTCGGCGTCGGACAATGCGGCAAAACAAAGAGATAGAGCGTTTGTACGCCGGACCTCCGCAAAACCACTATACGTTCCAGAGAAACGCAGATGACCATGGCAGAACCACGCCTTTCCCTCGTCGCCGAACTGGCCGTCACCATTGCCGAGCCCTATATGATCGGCAATGTCGGTTCCGGCATCCGCGAGGTGATCCCGATCACCGGCGGTGCGGTGACCGGGCCGCGCCTCAACGGCATCGTCCTGCCCGGCGGCGCGGACTGGTGCCTGACCCGGCCGGACGGCATTTGTGACATCTGGGCGCGTTATACGCTGAAGACCGACGACGGCGTGCTGCTCTCCCTGATCAATGCCGGCACCTGCAGGCAGGATGCCGACGGCAATTTTGTCGGCAAGACGGTGCCGCAGTTCGAGGTGGAGGAGGGGCCCTATACCTGGCTGCGCCACGGCCATTTCGTCGGGACTTTGCTCACCGATTCCCAGGGAACGCTCGCGAGGGCGACAATTTATGAGGTTGTGTAAGGCGACATGCGGATCGACGGCCAGTGCCATTGCGGATACGTGCGATACGAGGCGGAAATCGATCCGGCGTCGGTCTCGATCTGTCATTGCACCGATTGCCAGATGTTGACCGGAACGGCATACCGGGTCAGCGTCGCGGCTCGGCGGCAGGATTTCCGGCTGCTGTCCAACGCACCGAAACAATATGCAAAGACCGGCGACAGCGGTCGGGTCAGCTTGCAGTTCTTCTGCCCCGAATGTGGTTCGCCGATCTACCGTTGCAGCGATCGTTCGGACGATCCTGAGATCGCAATTCGCCTCGGCACGATCCGGCAGCGGCAGGATCTGCGTCCACGACGGCAGATCTGGTGCCGCTCCGCCCTTCCATGGGTAGAGGAAATTGGACAGCTTCCACGCAGGCCAGGGGACTAGTCGCCGCTGTGCGCAAACTCCACTCGGTCTCGGCCGAGGTTTTTGGCTCTGTAGAGGGCTTTGTCGACCTTCGCATAAAGCTCGTCAAAGCTCTCAGGGTGCTGATCGACACAGATGGCGCCTATGCTTGCGGTGACAGAGACCGGGCCATGCCCCGTGTGTAGCGGCGTGTTGCGTAGCGTCTCCAAGAGGCGGAGCAGCAGCGCCCTGAAGCTTGCCGTCTCGGTTTCGCTGACGGCGATGAAGAATTCTTCGCCGCCAAAACGGGCGACCAGGTCCCCCTTGCGACAAACCACGTGCAGCAACTGGCTGACGTGAATAAGCACCTTGTCGCCGGTATCGTGGCCAAAACTGTCGTTGATATTCTTGAAATGGTCGAGATCGATCAGGGCAACACCAAAACCCTTCGCGTCGCCGCTCTTTTGGCCCGCATCCATAAATTTCGAAAAGGCGCGGCGGTTGAGAGCGCCTGTCAGCGGGTCGCGTTCCGCCGCCTCCCGCAGCAGTTCTGCCTGCCGGTGCGCATGCATGACGGAGCCGATCAAGCGTGCCATCGCCTCGAGTTGCTCCTTGGTCTCCTGGTCGAACGCATCGAACTGGGCACGACCGATGTTGATCGTGCCGTAGCAATGCTCGCCGCTCGACAGGGGGGCGTCGAGACAGGACAGAATTCCATGCTGCGCGAGGATCTTGCAGTCGAGGTCCGTTGAAGCGGTCAGATCATTGCAGATTTCCGCCACTCTCGTCTGGTAGACACGCCCGACCATCGTCCCTTCGATCGGAACGGGCATGTCCTGCGGAATCGCCTGATTGCCTTCCAATGCGAGCAGTCTGAGGTGCGCTTTTCCGTCAGCAAGCGTGAAGGATGCCCGGTCGGCGTGGAACATGCTTTTAAACCATCGGGCAACCACTTGCGGTATTTCGGCCGCCGATTGGGTGGCAGCAACTTCGTCAACAAACTGGACTGGGAGACGAATAATGTTCGTAACCATGTCCCCTCCTTTCCCCCTCGGAGGTACTAACACTAGTACATCTCGCTACAAATATTAGACATCTGGCAATTTAAGTGTCGCCGTGTCAATCGGCGCCAAGGTTCTTCTTTGCTGCTGGTTTGCACGCCTGCCAGGCTCCTGTCCCATGGCTAAAAATGGGGCTTTCGCTCGTTTCCATTTCTGCCCGCATTGCGGAGAACGGCATTTCACGACCATTTCTTGACATTCATCTGTAGGGAAAATCGTTTAATTTCAAAATATTAAATGAAGATTTCTTGATTTTTGATTTTCGGAGGGCTGCGCGGCAGAGAGTGGCTGTTGTGTATTTGGGCAGCCCTTCCCACAATCCAGTCCAATGTCGCGGGTCAGCGAAATACACGCATGAGTTTCGGTAGAGGTTAAAAAGAAGGCATTTATTATTTGAGGTTTGTCGCCTCCAAAAAGGCGGCGCTCACAACCGGCGGCCGGAAAGCCGGCCACCGGTTGTGGGCGAGACGGTTCAGACCCTTTCCAGGACGATGGCGATGCCCTGGCCGACGCCGATGCACATGGTGGAGAGCGCGTAACGGCCAGCTGTTTCGGCCAGTTCCAGTGCCGCCGTGCCGGTGATGCGAGCACCCGACATGCCGAGCGGATGGCCGAGCGCGATGGCGCCGCCATTGCGGTTCACTCTTGCATCGTCGTCGGCGATGCCGAGTTGGCGGAGAACCGCAAGGCCCTGGCTGGCGAAGGCTTCGTTCAGTTCGATGACATCGAGCTTGTCCTGGCTGAGACCAAGCCGCGCCATCAGTTTCTGCGACGCCGGAACCGGGCCGATGCCCATGATGCGCGGCGAAACGCCGGCCGTCGCGCCGCCGAGGACCCGGGCGATCGGCGTCAGGCCATATTTTTTCGCCGCCGCCTCGGATGCGACAATCAGTGCTGCCGCCCCGTCGTTGACCCCGGAAGCATTGCCGGCGGTCACCGTGCCGCCTTCCTTGCGGAAGGGCGTCGACAGCTTGGCAAGCGCCTCGACACTGGTGGCGCGAGGATGCTCGTCCCTGTCGACGACAATCGCGTCGCCTTTGCGCTGCGGGATGGTCACGGCGACGATTTCCTTGCCGAGCCGGCCGTTTGCCTGCGCCGCGGCGGCCTTCGCCTGGCTGCGTACGGCAAAGGCGTCCTGGTCTTCGCGGCTCACCTTGAACTCGTCGGCGACGTTCTCGCCGGTCTCCGGCATGGAATCGATGCCGTATTGCTTCTTCATCACCGGATTCACGAAGCGCCAGCCGATCGTCGTGTCGTGGATTTCGGCATGGCGGGAAAAGGCGGTCTCGGCCTTGGGCATGACGAAGGGTGCGCGCGACATGCTTTCGACGCCGCCGGCGATCATCAGTTCGGCCTCGCCGGCCTTGATGGCACGGGCGGCGGCGATGATCGCATCCATGCCGGAACCGCAGAGCCGGTTGATCGTCGTGCCCGGCACCGATTGCGGCAGGCCGGCCAGAAGCACCGCCATGCGGGCGACATTGCGGTTGTCCTCGCCCGCCTGGTTGGCGCAGCCGTATATGACGTCGTCGACTGCTTCCCAATCCACCCTGCCGTTGCGCTCCATCAGTGCCTTCAAGGGTAAGGCGCCCAGATCGTCCGTTCGCACCGACGACAAGGAGCCGCCGAAACGGCCGATGGGGGTGCGGATGTAGTCGCAGATATAGGCTTCGGTCATGATCGCACTTCTTTCCTGCATGGCCCGGCGGGCCTTTTCGTGTGCCATGCGGCACCCTCTTCGATTTTCGCCGCCACATAACCCTCTCCACGGCTTTGCCGTCAATGCCTCACCGGCAAATCGATCCGCGTGCGATGGCTGGCACCGTGCGACGGCAGCGTCTTGACGCCGCACAGGTGTATCATTAAGTTTAGAATTATTCTAAATTGGAGTTGATCCCATGCTGGACCGCCTGTTTTCTCGCCACAAACGCCCGTTCTCATCGCTCAGCGAGCAAGAGGTCCTCGCCCTGGCGATCGCTTCGGAAGAAGACGATGCGCGGATCTACCTCGCTTACGCCGACCAGTTGCGGCAACAATATCCGCATTCGGCCAAGGTGTTCGAAGACATGGCGGAGGTCGAGCATACCCATCGCAACGTGCTGATCGACATGCACCGCCGGCGGTTCGGCGAGCGCATTCCGCTGATCCGGCGCGACCATGTCCGTGGCTTTTACGAACGCAAGCCGGATTGGCTGCGCGCCAACCAGTCGCTTGAGCAGATCCGTGCCGAGGCTGAACGCATGGAGGAGCAGGCTATACGCTTTTATCGCGAAGCTGCTTCCGCCACCGGCGATGCCGACATCCGAAAACTACTCGGTGATCTTGCCGTGGCGGAGGAAGGGCACAAGGACATCGCCCATATGCTCGGCGAAAAACACCGCCCGGAAGATGCCCGCATCGAAGAGGACGAGACGGCGCGGCGGCAATTCCTGCTGACCTATGTCCAGCCCGGCCTGGCCGGCCTGATGGACGGTTCAGTCTCGACGCTGGCGCCGATCTTCGCTGCCGCTTTCGCAACCCAGGACACGTGGCAGACATTTCTGATCGGCCTCTCCGCCTCCGTGGGTGCCGGCATCTCCATGGGGTTCACGGAAGCGGCGCATGATGACGGCAAGCTTTCCGGTCGCGGTTCGCCGCTCAAGCGTGGCCTTGCCTCCGGCATCATGACCGCGCTCGGCGGCCTCGGCCATGCCCTGCCCTATCTCATCCCGCATTTCTGGACGGCTACGGCGATTGCCGCCGTCGTTGTCTTCGTCGAGCTCTGGGCGATCGCCTTCATCCAGAACCGCTACATGGAGACACCCTTCCTGCGCGCCGTTTTCCAGGTGGTGCTCGGTGGCTCGCTGGTGCTGGCGGCGGGGATAGTGATCGGCAACGGCTGAGGCGGGGATATCGTGCAAAACAAGAAGGCCTGCCCCTCGCAGGACAGGCCTCTCAAACAAATCGCCGGATGCAAGCCTTATTGCAGCGCGCCGACCATGACGTCAGTGCCGTTCTCGATGGTAACCCAGCGGCCGGTGTTGAAAGTCGCCTGACGCTTCAGGAAAGTATAGGGCGTTTCCGACCAGAGCTTGACCTCGTCGACGAGGTTGTCGAGCACGAAATCGCCCTCGGAGGTGCGGAGCGTCAGCACGGCATGACCTTCGCCATCAGGCTTGCGAACGACGGTGATCAGCAGGTCGGAGGCCGAAAAACCGCGCTCCATCAGCTTGCGGCGCTTCAGCAGGACAAAATCCTCGCAATCGCCGGCATCGGTCGGATAGGCCCAGACCTCGTCGCGGCCGAACAGTTCCTGGTCGGTCATCGGCGTGATCGTCTTGTTGACGTCGACGTTGATCTTCTCGACCAGCGACCAGCCGAATTCGGTGACATGCGGCGCAGCCGTGTTGCGGTTACGAATATTGCACTCATCGCGATATTTTTGGCAGAATTCGTAGTGGCCGATCGGCTGGGAGGTCACGCCGCCGGTGATCATGGCGGGATGCGGCTTGGGCGCCGGCACGGCGATGGTCGCGGATGCAATGACGGCTACAAAAGCCACCAGCAGTCCCCTCGCACTCATTACAGCTTTCATGTCGTCGCCCCTCAAGTCTTAATAAAAAGTTAAGGGTCTTGGGGGCGAAGTGTCAATCATTACCGAACCGTTAATGGAGAACATCAACGACTATGGTTAATATGCAACGAATCAGGCGGATCCCGTCACCATCTCCCGGATAGCGTCGCGCATGCGTTCGATGTCCTGCGGCCGCGACAGGCGATGGTCGCCGTCGCGGATGAGTGTCAGCACCACATCGTCGGCCGGCAGGTGCTCGACGAGTTTCAATGCATGCGTGTAGGGAACGTCGGCATCCTGCATGCCCTGCAGGATGTGCACCGGGCAGCCGGTTTCGATGATGCCGGCAAGCACGCGGTTCTGCCGCCCGTCCTCGATCAGCGCGCGGGTAAAGATGTTCGGTTCCGGACTATAGTCCGACGGCTCCTCGAAATAGCCGCGCTCGGCCAGCGACGTCCGTTCGGTTTCGGAGAGATTGGGTTCGATCAGCTCGGCGGTAAAATCGGGCGCCGGCGCGATCAGCACCATGCCATGCACGGCGGGGCGCCCGGCCTTTTTCAGTTCCTGCAACAATCTGAGGGCGATCCAGCCGCCCATGGACGATCCGGCGAGGAGGACACGCTCCGGCGCCACATGGGCGATGACCGCCAGCGCCTCCTCCAGCCAGCGGCTGATGGTCCCATCGGTGAATTCACCCCCGGACTGGCCGTGGCCGGAATAGTCGAAGCGGATGGCGGCAAGGCCGAGCGCTTCGGCAAGCCCGTCCATCTCCACCGCCTTGGTGCCGGCCATGTCGGAACGATAGCCCGACAGCCACACCAGCGTCGGTCCCTGCTTGCCTGCGGCGGCGCGGATATGCATGGCGATCCGGCGGGATAAGCCGCCAGTCCCGACAGTCAGAAATTGCGGATCGGACGGCAAAGCGGAAGCAACCATGTCATAACTCCGGTAAAAGACGCGCTCTTTTTAAAGCAGATTCGCGAAAACCCTTACAGGAGGTGCTTTTTTCCTGGAAGCATGCTATTGACTTCACCGTGGCAATCACGACATTGCCGTCAATTGCGTTGACGGGCTCACGCGTGCCGCCGCAATTCCGATCCATCAAAGGAGAATACGACCATTCGCAGACCTTTCAAAGCCGATGCCCCAGTCAAAGACGGGCCGCGCGCCAACAGGGAAATCCGTATCCCGAAAGTTCAGCTTATCGATGCCGAAGGCCAGAATCTCGGTGTCATCGCGACCGACCAGGCGCTTAAGCTTGCGGAAGAAGCTGGCCTCGATCTCGTAGAAATCTCGCCCAACGCCGAACCGCCGGTCTGCAAGATTCTCGATCTCGGCAAGCTGAAGTATTCGACGCAGAAAAAAGCCGCCGAAGCCCGCAAGAAGCAGAAGATCGTCGAAGTCAAAGAAATCAAGATGCGTCCGAACATCGACACCCATGACTATGAGGTGAAGATGAAGGCGATGAATCGCTTCTTCGAAGAAGGCGACAAGGTAAAAGTGACGCTGAAGTTCCGCGGCCGTGAAATGGCCCACCAGGAACTGGGCCTCAAGCTCTTGCTGCAGGTCAAGGAAGATACGCTCGGTATCGCCAAGGTCGAGGCCGAGCCGAAGCTCGAAGGCCGTCAGATGATGATGGTCCTGGCGCCGAAATAAGGCCGCCGCCACATAATGCACGAGCCGTCCGAAGGGGCGGCTTTTTGTTTTCCGGCCGTTCTCCTAAAATCCATGAAGGGCCGGTTGCACTTTTATGAAAGCGCGGTTATAAGCGCGCGTCCGAACGGTCCGGCAGGGCATGCCGTGGCCGTTCTTTATGCTTGAAGCTGACTTCGTCTGTCCGCTTCGATACAAAAACAATGGAGTAGCAAAATGCCCAAGATGAAGACGAAATCCTCTGCCAAGAAGCGGTTCAAGATCACCGCGACCGGCAAGGTCAAGGCTGCAGCCGCCGGCAAGCGCCACGGCATGATCAAGCGTTCCAACAAGTTCATTCGCGATGCCCGCGGTACCATGGTTCTCGCCGAACCCGATGGTAAGAAGGTCATCAAGAACTACCTGCCGAACGGTCTCTGAGACTCTTTCGCACTTTTTGGATCAGATTTAAGGAGATCATGACATGGCACGCGTAAAACGTGGCGTAACGGCTCACGCCAAGCACAAGAAAGTCCTCAAGGCCGCCAAGGGTTTCTACGGCCGCCGCAAGAACACCATCCGCGCTGCAAAGGCTGCGGTTGACCGTTCCAAGCAGTTCGCAACGCGCGACCGTCGCGCCAAGAAGCGCAACTTCCGCGCCCTGTGGATCCAGCGTATCAACGCTGCCGTCCGCGATTTCGGCCTGACCTACGGCCGCTTCATCGACGGCCTGAACAAGGCTGGCATCGAAGTCGACCGCAAGGTCCTGTCCGACATGGCCATCCATGAGCCGGCCGCTTTCGGCGCGCTCGTCGAAGCGTCCAAGAAGGCGCTCGCCTACCTCAAGGACACGGGCACCCCGAACGAGTTTGAAGGCGCGGTCAAGTAACCAGCGCTTCCCAGACTTTTCGATAGTATTGGGAAACCCGCGCTGGCAGGGCTGGCGCGGGTTTTTTCATGTCTCCGTCACCGGAACGCGATAGGTGCGTTCGGATCATCGCTCGGCAGGAATTCTGAAAATGTCCGATCTCGACAGTTTGAAATCATCGCTCCTGACGGAGATTGCAGCGGCCGCAGACGAGGCCGGCATCGAGGCCGTCCGCGTTGGAGCGCTTGGCAAGAAGGGGTCGGTCTCCGAACTCCTGAAGACGCTGGGCAGCATGTCCGCCGACGAGCGCCAGACGCGCGGTGCGGCCATCAATGCGCTGAAGAACGAAGTCACCGAGGCGATCGCCGCCCGCAAGGCGGACCTCAAGGATGCGGCGATTGCCGCAAGGCTGAAGGCGGAAACGCTCGATGTCAGCCTGCCGGTGCGCTCGTCGCCGGCCGAGCGCGGCCGTATCCATCCGATCAGCCAGATCGTCGATGAGATCACCGCCATCTTCGGCGACATGGGTTTTTCGATTGCCGAAGGCCCTGACGTCGAGACCGACTATTACAATTTCACGGCGCTGAACTTCCCGGAAGGCCATCCGGCCCGCGAGATGCACGACACCTTCTTCTTCCAGCCGGATGAAAAGGGCGAACGCAAGGTGCTGCGCACCCACACCTCGCCGGTGCAGATCCGCACGATGGAAGCGCAAAAACCGCCAATCCGCATCATCATCCCCGGCAAGACCTACCGGCAGGATTCGGATGCGACCCATTCGCCGATGTTCCACCAGGTGGAAGGCCTCGTCGTCGACAAGGCGGCCAACGTCGCCAACCTGCGCTGGGTGCTGGAAGAATTCTGCAAGGCCTTTTTCGAGGTGCCGTCGGTGACGATGCGGTTCCGCCCGTCCTTCTTCCCGTTCACCGAGCCGAGCTTCGAAGTGGACATCCAGTGCGACCGTTCCGGCCCGATCGTAAAATTCGGCGAAGGCACGGACTGGATGGAAATCCTCGGCTGCGGCATGGTGCATCCCAACGTACTGCGCGCCGGCGGGCTCGATCCTGACGAATACCAGGGTTTTGCCTGGGGCATGGGCCTCGACCGTATCGCCATGCTGAAATACGGCATGCCCGACCTGCGCGATTTCTTCAACGCCGATGTTCGCTGGATGAACCATTACGGCTTCCGCCCGCTCGACATGCCGACGCTGTTCGGCGGCCTGAGTGTTTGAGCCGCGTGTGTAAGGATCAGAAACGATGAAATTCACACTCTCCTGGCTGAAAGAGCATCTGGCAACGGATGCTTCCCTTGAACAGATTTGCGAACGCCTGACCTCGATCGGCTTGGAAGTCGAGGATGTCGACGACAAGGCCATCTACAAGCCGTTCGTCATTGCCCGCATCCTAGAAGCCGAACAACATCCGCAGGCCGACCGGCTGAAGGTGCTGAAGGTCGATACCGGCTCCGGCGATCCGGTGCAGGTGGTCTGCGGCGCGCCGAATGCGCGTGCCGGCCTGATCGGCGCCTTCGTGGCGCCGGGCACCTATGTGCCGGGCATCGACGTGACGCTGGCCGTCGGCACCATCCGCGGCGTCGAAAGCCGCGGCATGATGTGTTCGGAAAAGGAACTCAACATTTCCGACAATCACGACGGCATTATCGATCTGCCGGCGGATGCGCCGGTCGGCACCTCCTTCGCCGCTTATGCCGGCCTTGACGATCCGATCATCGAAATCAACCTGACGCCGAACCGGCCGGACTGCACCTCGATCTACGGCATCGCCCGCGATCTCGCCGCTTCCGGTCTCGGAACGCTGAAAACGCGGCCGGCGCCGTCTTTCTCCACGGAAGGCGAAACGACGGTCAAGCTCGTCATCGATCTCGACGACGAAAAGCTGTGCCCCGGCTTCGCGCTGCGTTTGGTGCGCGGCGTCAAGAACGGCCCGAGCCCGAACTGGATGCAGCAGCGGCTCATCGCCATCGGCCTGCGGCCGATCAATGCGCTGGTCGATATCACCAACTACATGACCTTCGACCAGGGTCGGCCGATGCACGTCTTCGACGCCGCCAAGGTAAAGGGCAATCTCACCGTTCGTCGCGCCACGGAAGGCGAGACGGTGCTGGCGCTCGACCAGCGCGAATACAAGCTGTCGCCCAGCAACGTCGTCATCGCCGATGACAACGGCGTCGAATCGATCGGCGGCATCATGGGCGGCGAACATTCCGGCTGCGACGAAGGCACTGTCGACGTGCTGATCGAATCGGCGCTCTGGGATCCGATGAACATCGCCAAGTCGGGCCGCACGCTCGGCATCATCACAGATGCCCGTTACCGCTTCGAGCGTGGCGTCGATCCGGAATATATGGTTCCGGGCCTGGAGCGGACCACGGAGCTGGTGCTCGAACTCTGCGGCGGCACGGCTGCCAAGGCCGAAGTCGTCGGCTACAAGGGCCATGTGGCGAAGGTGGTCGAGTTCCCGCTTGCCGAAGTCAAGCGGCTGACCGGCCTGGAGGTTTCGGCGGAAGAGAGCCTGGATATCCTGAAACGTCTCGGTTTCGGGCCGCAGGGTTCGGCCTCGGTCGTTCCCGTGACCGTTCCGTCCTGGCGCCCCGATGTCGATGGCAAGGCCGATCTCGTCGAGGAAGTCCTGCGCATCCACGGCGTCGACAATATCCGCCCGGCGCCGCTCTCCAACCATGCGGCCGTCAATGGCAAGATCCTGACGACGCTGCAGATCCGCACCCGCGCCGCCAAGCGGGCACTTGCCTCGCGTGGCATGCTGGAAGCGGTCACCTGGTCGTTCATTTCCGAGGAGCAGGCAAAGCTGTTCGGCGGCGGCAAGCCGACGCTGAAGCTCGCCAACCCGATCGCCGCCGACATGTCCGACATGCGTCCCTCGCTGCTGCCGGGCCTGCTGTCGGCCGCGCAACGCAATGCCGACAAGGGGTATGGCGATGTGGCGATCTTCGAAGTCTCCGGCACCTATGAGACGGACACGCCGGACGGCCAGCGCCGCGTTGCCGGCGGTATCCGCCGTGGTACGGCCTCGCTTGCCGGCTCCGGCCGCATGTGGTCGAACGTCACCAAGGGCGGTGGCAAGCCGGTGGATGTCTTCGATGCCAAGGCGGATGCGCTCGCCGTTCTGGAAGCCTGCGGCATGCCGATGACCAACGTGCAGATCGAGCAGGGCGGCCCCGACTGGTATCACCCCGGCCGTTCCGGCACCATCAAGATGGGACCGAAGGTGATCCTCGGCCATTTCGGCGAGTTCCATCCCAAGACTCTGGAAGCGCTCGACGTGTCGGGTGCCTTGTGCGGCTTCGAAGTCTACGTCGATGCCATGCAGGAGCCGAAGAAGAAGGCGACCCGCACCAAGCCGGCGCTGGATCTCTCGCCCTTCCAGGCCGTCAAGCGCGACTTCGCCTTCGTGGTCGATCGTAGCGTCGAAGCCGGCACCATCCTCAAGGCCGCCTCCAGCGCCGACCGCAAGCTGATCGCCTCTGTGAATGTCTTCGACGTGTTCGAAGGTGCTTCGCTCGGCGCCGACAAGAAGTCGGTGGCTATCGAGGTGGTGATCCAGCCGGTCGAGCGCACGCTGACGGACGAGGATTTCGAGGCGCTGACCGGCAAGATCGTTGCCAACGTCACGAAGTCGACGGGCGGCGTTTTGCGCGCCTGAGGCGCAACGTCATTGTCAAAAAAGAAGCGCCGCCTCTTTGGGGCGGCGCTTTTTTCTTTTGTGGCTGGGAGGATGTCATTCGCCCGCCAGCAATTCCTTCTGTGTTTCTGCGGCTTCTGCCACATTGATAGTCGCAACCCAGGCGCGGGCCAACGCCAGGCCTGCCGCATCGGCGGGAACGCCGCGCGAGACGGCGAGTTCGGGATGCTGCTCCAGCCAGCCCGGCTGCAGCTTTTCCATCACCTGCGGCAACTTCTGGCGCCAATCGTCGACGACGGTGGTACTGGCCTCGAAATGGAACTGGGTGCCATAGGCGGCGCGGCCCATGCGGAAGGCCTGGTTATTCACCCCGCCGCTGGATGCCAGGTGCACTGCGCCTTCCGGCAGCGTGAAAGTATCGCTATGCCATTCGAAGATCGGGAAATTTTCGCCCGCGGCCGAAAGCACCGGGTCATCCTGCCCGGCCGGCGTCGTGCGGATGTCGTGCCAGCCGAACTCCACCGTCTTGCCGAGAATGTTGTCGCCGCCATAACCGCGCGCCAGGATCTGGCTGCCGAGACAGATACCGAGCACCGATTTGCCGGCATCGCCGAAACCGCGCATCAGCGCGGCCAGCGCCGGCAGGTAGGGATGGCTGTGGTCGTCGAGAGCGCTCTGCTCGCCGCCGAGCACGACGAGGGCATCGTGATCGTCGAGAACGGGCAAGCCACCACCATTCCAGGGCTGGAAGATCTCGACCTTCGCGCCGGCTTCCGACAGAGCGACGCCGACCTGGCCCAGATGGGAAACCACGGTGTTTTCAACCACTGCCACGCGCATGCTCATGCCACCTCTTGCCATTTCACTATCCGAATTGCCCCGATGACGACGCAGCGGGGCATTTTGAGGAAGACAAGATCATGTCCGGCAACGCGGTTCAAGAGCGGCGAGCGCCGGGCTTCAGAATTGCCGGCCGATCTTGGCATCCACCGAATGGCGGTTGGCGCCGCGGAAGGCGAAGTACAGGGTGATCGCTGCCCACAGGATCGACTTTTCGGCCCCCATCAGCCCCTCGGCGCGCAGATAACCATGCACGTAAACGGTCACCAGAAGCACGATGGTGGCGGCGACGGCCGCCGGACGGGTCAGCAGGCCGATGGCCAGCAGGATGCCGCCGAAAAACTCGGTGGCGGACAACAGCGGCGACCAGAAGACGCCCGGATAAAAACCCAAGCCTTCGACCATAGCCGTCGCGCCGAAGGGGTTGAGGATCTTGCCATATCCATGCACCGCAAAAAGACCGCCCGCCAGGACGCGCAGCAGCGTTTCCGCCCATGGGGTCAGCGCGGCATAGAGTGATCCCAGTGCCGGGATGATCAGTTTCGGGCGTTCTTCGGTCATTTCAATTCCTTCTGTTCGAATCTGCCCCATGCTGTGCGAAAACATCGCGGTGCGGGCAAGCTGGCCCCGGTAAAAACTTGAGTGATCCGGTTGAATTTTCTGTGAGGCCGGCGTGAACAGTCGTTGCCGGTGACGGCAGCGGTGCTTAGATGAAGAAAACCAGATGAGGATCGACGCCGATGACCGAGAAACCACGCATCACAATTCTTTACTGCACCCAGTGCAACTGGCTGCTGCGCGCCGGCTGGATGGCGCAGGAATTGCTCTCCACTTTCGGCGATTCGCTTGGCGAAGTGGCGCTTCTGCCCGGCACTGGAGGGAACTTCGAGATCCGTGTCGATGACGCGCTCGTCTGGGAGCGCAAGCGTGACGGCGGTTTCCCCGGCCCGAAAGAGCTGAAGCAGCGGGTGCGCGACATCATCGAGCCCGGCCGCGATCTCGGTCACACAGACAGGGTGTCGCAGGAAAGCTGAAGAAAGGCCTGGTGCTCAGCCGGACCGGCGTCGATGCGCCAGTCCGGCATGCTGGAGAAGCGTCAGCCCCAAGGCGAACGGCAGATCCTGTAGGCGCCGCCATAGGTCAGGAACCGGTTCGTTGCCGGATTGTAGGATTGGTAGCGGTTCAGGCACCAGCGGACATGGCGGTTGTAGCCATGGCGCGGCCGGTAGTAGTCACGGCTGTAGTAGCGCGGCCGATGGTAATGGCGATGGCCGTAATGCGGCCGCCAGACGCGGCGGCAGCCGTAATAGCCGCAGATGACACGGGCTTCGCTGACATCGCTTTGCCGGTCGAGAACCGGTGAGGGCAGGCCCATCGGGGCCGCACCAGCCGGCAAGGGTAGAAGTGCGGTCAGGCTGACGGCACAGGCGGTGATCAACTTGCGGAAGATCGACATGGTCATAACCTCTCGTTCGTTGGTGGGGAAACCCCTTAGCATCCCCTGTGATTGCAACGTTTGCCGATACGGTTTTATTTGCCGTGCGGATCGGGACGGGCGGCTGCGATTGATTGTGTGCCCCGGTTGATCCATAAGGAACGCGTGTTTTTCAGGGCCTGTCTCTTCCTTCCGAAAGCGGCATCGCCCTGTTGTGTTGATGGATGCAGCTCCTCACGGACAATCGCACGCGCGCTCCGGGGGCTGCCTTATGGGAGTCCGATTTGTGAGCCTGAAATTCGGCACCAGCGGCCTGCGCGGCCTTTCGATTGATCTCAAGGGCCGGGCTTCGGCGCTTTACGCCACCGCCTTTGCCCGCCACATGCTGGAGAGCGGCCATGCGAAGCCGGGCGACGAGATGCTTGTCGGCCGCGATTTTCGCGATTCGAGCCCGGAGATCGCGGCGATCTGTTTTGGCGCGCTGCAGCGGGCGGGTTTTATCCCGGTGGATTGCGGCACGATCCCGACGCCGGCGCTGGCGCTTTACGGCCTTGGCCGCAAGGCAGCATCGCTGATGATCACCGGCTCGCATATTCCGGCTGATCGCAACGGCATCAAGTTCTACCGCCCCGATGGCGAAATCGACAAAAGCGACGAAGTGGCGATCGGCGCCCAGGCGGAAGCGCTACGCGCCGATGAAGCCGCCATCGACGAAACTTCCGGCAGCGGCCGTGACGCCGCCGGGGAAGCGCTGGCCGCCTTCCGGGCGCGTTACACCGCGTTGTTGCCTAAGGGCGTGCTGGCGGGCCTGAAAATCGGCGTCTACCAGCACAGCACGGTCGCCCGCGACCTGTTCGTCGATCTGCTGCAGCATTTTGGCGCCGAAGTGGTGGCGCTCGGCCGCTCCGAAACCTTCATCCCCGTCGATACGGAAGCGGTCTCGCCGGAAACGGTGGCGCTGCTGAAGGCGTGGGCCGTCCAGCATCGGCTCGATGCTATCGTGTCGGCCGACGGCGATGGCGACCGGCCGCTGCTCTCCGACGAAACGGGCGAACCGCTGCGCGGCGATCTCCTCGGCCTGATCACCGCCAACTTCCTGAAGGCTGCGGTGGTGGCGACGCCGGTGACCTCCAATTCCGGCATCGAGGCTGCGGGCACCTTCTCCGTGGTGCGCACCAGGGTCGGTTCCCCCTTCGTCATCGCCGGCATGAACGAGGCACTGGCGGCCGGCGTAAGCGGTGTGATGGGGTTCGAAGCCAATGGCGGCCTGCTGACGGCATCGCCCTTCACCATCAACGGCGTGACGCTTGCCCCGCTGCCGACGCGCGATAGCGTCCTGCCGGTCCTGGCGGTGCTTTTCGAGGCGAAGAATGCCGGACAAGCCTTGTCGGCCTTTGCCGGCGGCTATCGCCTTCCTTTCGCCGACGCCGACCGGCTGGAAAACTTCCCCGTCGAAACCAGCGCGGCGCTGATGGCGCAGCTGCGGGGGTCTCGAGCGGCACTGGAAACCTTCCTGGCGCCACTCGGCACGGTGGCTGCCACCAGCGATATCGACGGGCTGCGGGTAACGCTTGGCAATGGCCGAATCGTCCATCTTCGTCCTTCCGGAAACGCCCCGGAGATGCGCTGTTATGTCGAGGCAGAAACTGTGGATGCGGCGAAATCGCTATTGCATCAGGGACTTGAGTTGATTCGGGATTGGTCTGGCAGGGCTGTTTGACAAGTTTTTTTGCCGTTGACGCAAAAACTTCAAAAACCCTGTTGACACCGGAGGGCTACCCCCGTACATCGCTCCTCGTCGCCCAGATGGCGGAATTGGTAGACGCGCCAGCTTCAGGTGCTGGTACCCGAAAGGGTGTGGAGGTTCGAGTCCTCTTCTGGGCACCAAGTTCCCGATTTAGATCGTCCAGTACGATGCTAAATATCGCACAAAGCCCCGGTTATCCGGGGCTTTGTGTTTTTGGCGTCCGGGGTTGTCCCGTTGCATCCAGCTGATTTGTTGGTGGCTTCGTTGATACAGGCGCGTCCCAACAATGGCGCTCACGGACACTCCGAAGCCCGCGGCCGTGGGCAAAATTGGCCCTGTTTGGCTCACATCTTGTCGACAGGAAAACTGTGCGGAAAAGCCTGACGCAACAGGATGAAAGCGTTTTTCCTGACGGCATCGGATCCGCTCCGCTCAGGATTGAATGTGTCCCAATACCATGCGCCTTGCACCAGATAGTTGAGACCTTCAGTCAACGTATCCACGTCGACGCCTTTATAGCCTCCGTCGCGGGCGACATCAGCAAGGAACTCGCGCACCTGGGCGACATAGGCACGATCGCTGGGCAGGCTGATCATCCGATCGAGTTGCACGGTCTGGCGATCACTGCTGAACAACACCCAGACAGCAACCCAGTCTGGATGTTGCCCCCGGAAGTGCCAGGCGCAGTCCATGGCAGCGACAACACGTTCCGCCGCCGAAAGCCCTGGCGCCAATACGGTCTCTTCCCATAGCCGCGCAAACTGATCGTTGAGATATTCCAGCACGGCACGAAGGAGTTTCTCCTTTGTGCCGAAGTGGAAGACGACAAGCGCATTGGAGGAACCGATTCGCTCTGCGATCCGCTGCATGGTGAGACTGGCGATACCGTCCTCGGCAATGAGCTGGATCGTCGTATCGATGATCCGCTGGGAACTGGCAATCCCACGCAGGTGACGGCGATCCGCCTTTCCCGCCTTGGTCATAGGGGCGGAAACGACAGCCGGCTGCTCCTCTAACGGATCGGGGATGGAGGGTTTCCTCGTCAAAGCGCTGCTTTCCAAATCGGCCGACGCCTTTATCGGCCAATGGATTTCGACGGTCAACTGTCGTTGAGGAGTCGGTTAAAGGACCGGGCGGGTTGCCGCATCGTGATACCAGCCCCCTTGCGCCGTCTCGTAGGCGAGGCCAGCGCGAAACACGTCGGCATCGCAATAGGTGCGTCCGACGATCTGGATCCCTGTCGGCACCCCACTGCTGGCCCTCCCTGAGGGTACCGAAAGAACCGGGCAGCGGGACAGCATGTTGAACGGCGTTGTCATCGCCCATCCGAGCATGGCGTTTACCTGTTTACCGTTGATCTCGACCGAGCCGGTGGATTGGTCGAAGTCCGCCGGCACGGCGGGCAGTGCCGTGGTTGGGCAGACCAGCACGTTGTAGCGTTCCAGGATCGGTCCCAGCGTCAGATACATGTTGCCGATAACCTCGAGGCTGGCGACGTAATCCGTCGCCTTCGACTTGCGGCCACGCTCGGCGAACTGCCTGGCGTATGTGGTCATCTTGTCACCGTGCTCGTCCAGGAGATTCGACAGATAGCCGCCAAAGATATGTTGCAGGTAGGCAAGGCCCGCCTGAAGGTCTTGCGGTTTCCAACCGAGGTCGACTTCTTCAACGGTGGCCCCCAGGGAACGGAAGACATCGAGCGCCGCAAGCGTGTTTCTCTGAATTTCGGGATCGACCTCGAAGATCCCGAGATCCATTGAAAAGGCAATTTTCCAGTCCTTGATCGGCTTGTAGTCAAGCGGCAGGCGCAACTTCGGCCGCAGCGTCGTAATGTCATGGGGACTGGGACCTGCCATCACGTTCTGAAGCAGGATCGCGTCCTTGACAGTGCGCGCCATCGGACCGGTGTGGCAAAAGAAGTCGAGATTGAACGGCAGGTCATCTGGATTGCGGCCATAAGGCGGCTTGTAGCCCACCACGCCGCAGGCGGATGCCGGAATGCGGATCGAGCCGCCGATGTCAGACCCGGTCGCAAGCGATGACGTTCCCGACGCCAGGGAGGCTCCGGCGCCGCCAGACGAACCGCCGGGCGTGAATTCGCGATTCCATGGATTGCGGGTTACGCCCCAAAGACGCGACCAGGTAACGCCGGAGCAAGAAAACTCGGGCGTTGCGGTGCGGGCATGCGTGATGCCGCCGGCGGCCAGGATCCGGGCATTCATCGTCGAAGTCCGGTCGGCGACGTGATCCTTGTGGATCAAAGAGCCCATCGAAGTCGGCTTGCCCTTGATCTCGCTCTCGTCTTTGATGCCGACGGGTAGACCTTCCAGGGCACCGGTTCGCGCACCCCTTGCATACTTCGTTTCGGCCCGCCGCGCCCGCTCGATGGCCTCGTCGAAATGGGTGTAGGTCAAGGCATTGACCGAGTCCTTCACCCTTTCTGCCTGACGTATCGTCGCCTCCATCAACTCCACAGGGGAAAGTTCGCGGCTTTTGAACCGGCGCAAGGCTTCATGCGCTGGCAGGTAACACAGTTCAAGGTCACTCATTGATCGCTCCGAAAAGGGAAATTGTCTTCGTTTGGCCAATTGTCGCCGGTTCCGCCTATCAGGCAGCGACGCGCGCTCACTTCATGACCTCGGTCCAGATTTTCATGTACATTTCATTGATTTCCGACGGACAGGCCGGCGTAAACTTGCCCTTGTCCAGGAACTCGGCCGGGACGACGATTTCCGGCGCGGTCCTCATCTCGGCGGGCATGAATTTTTCAGACCCGGCAATGCCGTTCGCGTAACGCGCATGGGCCGAGATCAGGGCGGCATTTTCCGGATCCATGATGAAGTTCTGGAACAGCTTGGCGTTCTCGACGTGCGGAGCCGTCTTCAATACCGCGACATTGTCCATCCAGATCGGATAGCCCTCTTTCGGATAGCCGTAGGCGAAGTGCGAATTGGCAAACCGCACACGCATCGACGCCCCGCTCCAGTTGACGCCAGCATCATAGTCGCCGGCCGCATAACGATCGATGCTGGGGTAATCGAGCGACAGCCATTTGGGCTTGGCGGCAATCAGCCGATCGCGAACCTTGCGCAGGATGTCCTTGTCGCCGGTGCAGGTTTCGCCACCTTCAAAATAGATCGCCAGCGCCATGACGTCGCCCATCTCGGGCAGGACGCTGATCTTACCCTGCAATTCGACAGGTGGGTCCAGGAAGATGGCCGACGTGTTGAGATCGCCGGAGTACACCGACGTGTTCACCAGCACGCCGGTCGTTCCCCACTGCCACGGCACCGTGTAGTGGCGACCAGGATCGAAATCTACATTCACCCAGCGCGGATCCATGTTTTTGAAGTTTTCCATCTGGTCGGCGCGCGTTTCCAACAGGAGGCCCTCATCGATCCAGATCTTGACGAACGTCGAGCTTGGCACGACGACGTCGTAGTCATTCCCGCCCTGACGCGCCTTGGCGAGCGCGGTGTCGTTCGAATCGAAGTCCGTAATGGTCACCTTGACGTCGTACTTCGCCTCAAACCTCTTGATGAGCTCCGGGCTCGTATATTCGCCCCAGTTATAAATATTCAGAACACCTTCGGCCTGGGCGGTCCCGATCGGCAGCAGTGCAAAAATCCAGGCTGCAGCAGTCACAATTGAACGCATGAAGAATCCTCCGGATTAAGGGCGGCTCGCGTCTGGCGATTGCTTCATTAAAAATAAAACTGAATATTCAGTCAAATAAAATTTCACGCCCGCTCAGGCCTTGAATTGTCGGTTCGATCCCGGATTTTGATGGCGCATTATTTTCCCATGCCTGGAGGGATGCATTTCCGAAACGGTATGGCATCAATCAGAGGACGATGACCTGTTCCCCTGGAACGTCCCCGATTTGAGGTCAGTCTGTTCTTCGGAGAAGGAAACAGAGAATGAAACGTTTCCGTTTCAGCGACGGACAGATCATCGGTCTTCTGAAGGAGCATCAGGACTTGCGTCCGAGGGGAACCCTTGAACCCGCTTCGACCAGCTCCGGCATAAGAGGATGAATATAGGGGATGGCTTCCGGCGACACCAGGAACGGGATGTCCCCACCCGCCGGCCGGATGGCAAGTGTGCGAATATCCTTTGGCGCCAGGCCGAATAGCGCCTTGAAGGAGCGTGTGAAGGCCGAGGCGTGGGTAAAGCCGAGTTCGAAGGCCATATGCGAAACGCGCAGGTTCTTTTCGGACGGATCGGTCAGGCGGCGGAAAGCATGGCGCAGCCGTCGCTCGGTGATGTAGGCCGTAACACCGCCAAGCGGCTCGAAGGCGCGGTAAAGGGTCGAGCGCGTCATGGCAAATTCTTCCAGCAACGACTGCACACCGAGATTGGGATCGGTCAACCGACGTTCGATTGCCGACTTCACGCTTGCAAGCGACACCGAGCCGCTCTGTATGTCGGACGTCGTCCTCGGCTGCGACAGGGTTTCGAGGCAGGCATTGACGAGCAGGATAATCGCCTCGGCGATCGGGCGGGCTTGCGGCACGTGTATCGTCGGCCCGATTTCCATGGTGTGTTCCATCATGCCCACCAGAAGCTTCGACAGCGCGCCGGGCGGGACGACAAAACCATGGGCGCTGTCGAGCAACGGGACGGCAGGTTCCAGTTTGCGCCGTCGAATGGCAAGGCTGATATTCTTGACGGCAGGCGCCTCGATGACGATCTCCTGGGAAAGATCGAAGAACGCCAGCTCTCCCTGCTCGACGCGGCGGGTCTTGTCGCCGATCCGATAGGTAAAGTGACCGCTGGTGTAGCAAACGACCAGGATGTCGTCGGTCGCCGACCTGGCAATCGTCCGGACCGTCCGGGTGTACCGCGAGGCGGTCCCCCTTGCGCGCGATACCGTAACGTCCGGCAGGCAATAGATCTCCGACTCGCAGGAAAACGGTGCCTTTCGCCCAAGTTCCGGCACGTCGAACTCGAACAGAGGCAGCACCATTTTGCCGTAGGCCGTCGCGGCCTGGGGGTCGCTTTCCGGGAAGATTGTCCTGAAACAATCTATGGTCGAGACGACGTTGGGGAGCGAATGTTTTGTCATGAAACTTTCGACGGCGCGATTGAAGGCAAGTAAAAAATAATAGGCGTCGCGTTCGACGCTTTTCAAGCGCTAAGCCAGACTTATCTCCGCCATTCGTTGCCGACTTCCCGCAGATCGGTCCGGTCTCTGTACCGCCCGTCCCATATATTTATCCCAACGTCCAAATTACTCACATCCGTCTTGACTACAGCCTTGGGACGTTCAGACAGTCCTCAGCGGTGATTTCCATGGTTCATCATGGGGATGATCCCTTGGAATACGCCATCTGGGCAAAGATCGTTCCGATCGGTGACGGGCTGGACTCGGCGGCGATGCGGAAGACGGCACCCACTCACAGCTTGCATTGGAATGTTGATGTCCAACAACGAATATTATCTCAGGCTTCGCATACCGGAAACCGTGCGCCGCCAATTGATGAAGTCGGCAACGCTTAACAACCGGTCGATGACGGCTGAGATACTGACGCGGTTGCAGACGTCTTTCGAGTCGGGTGACAACCTTGGAACGGCGGATGACGAATTGCAGGCCATGCAGGAACGTTTGTTGTCCCTGGAAGAGCAGTTCCGTCGCCATATAGCGAAAGCGAACGAACATTATCCGTCGCGCAAGGCATTCCGGATCGCCGGAGAGTAGCGGCCCGCCATTTTCGCTGAAAGTTCCCTGCTGTGTCACGGGTTGCGGCCGCAAGGCCCCAAACGGGTGGCCTTGAGCAGACTTCCCTTGACTTGATGTTGTTGTTGCCGGCAGCTGTCATGAGCGACGACGCTGGTTTTCAGGGAATGGAGTGGTCCAGTTGCGGGACGGCAAGGACAGGGCGGGAACGGCACGGGGCATCTATCTCGGCCTGCGGGAGCAGATCGCCAACGGTGTCTATGCCCCGGGCGACAATCTTCCCTCCACGCGGGCGCTGGCCGAGGAACTCGGGGTTTCGCGCACCACCGTCACCACGGCGTTCGACCAACTGATCTCCGAAGGCTATGTGACCGTTCGCCAGGGCGCCAAGGCGAAGGTTGCCCGCAACATCGCGGGTGGCAAGGTCGAGCAGCCTGCGCAGTCCAGTGGTTCCGGCCGCAGGCTTTCGGCCTATGCTTCGCGCCTGATGGGCCTTCCTTTCCAGCTGCCGGCAACGGGACGGCTGAAATACGACTTCCGCTACGGCGACGTGGCGCCCGACGATTTCCCGAGGCTCGCCTGGCGCCGAGCCGTGACGGCCGCGGTGCTCGCCCGCCGCGAGCGGCTGGGTTACGGCCACCCGGCGGGAAGCATGGCGCTGAGGCA
The DNA here is from genome assembly GCF_964253915.1 of Rhizobium sp. LjRoot30. Taxonomy (NCBI): domain Bacteria; kingdom Pseudomonadati; phylum Pseudomonadota; class Alphaproteobacteria; order Hyphomicrobiales; family Rhizobiaceae; genus Rhizobium; species Rhizobium sp. LjRoot30. Next base: position 236,362 of record NZ_CAXUSG020000001.1, read on the forward strand.
TGCGTTGCAGGGCTATCTTTGGCGTGCGCGGGGTATTCGCTGCGATGCCGACCAGATCGTCGTCGTCAACGGTTCGCAGCAGGCCCTCGATTTGTGCGCCCGCGTGCTCGTCGATCCGGGTGACAGGGTGGTGATCGAGGAACCCTGCTACGCCATGGCCCGAAACGTCTTCGTGACCCTCGGCGCGGCGCCGACACCTGTCGCGTGCGACGAGGATGGCATCGATACCGGCATGCTGCCGGAGCCGGGTGGGCACGCGCTTGCTTTCGTGACCCCCAGCCATCAGTTTCCCCTGGGCGGCGTTCTGTCCGTCGGTCGCCGTCGCGAGCTGGTGAATTGGGCCGAAGCCGGCAATGCGTACATCATCGAAGACGACTATGACGGCGAATATCGCTACGATGTCCGGCTGATCCCGCCGCTCTATCTCTCCGGCCGCGGTCGGGTGATTTACGTCGGCACCGTGTCCAAGACGCTGTCGCCCACCTTGCGCCTCGGTTATCTGGTTCTGCCCGAGGCGCTTGTCGAGCCGTTCATCCGCTGCAAGCAGATCATCGACCGCCACGGCGCCACCTTCGAGCAGGAGGCGCTTGCATCGCTGATCGAGACCGGCGCCTATGAACGGCATGTCCGCAAGATGAGGCGGATGAACTCCGAACGGCGGACCGCTTTCCTGGGCGCCATGGCAGACATCTTCGGTAACAGGGTGGAGATCGTCGGCACGTCGGCAGGCCTGCATGTCGTCGTCTGGTTCAAGGGGTTTGGAACTGGCGACGAACAGAACTTTGCTCATCTGGCCCGCGCGGCAGGCATCGGCATCTATCCGGTATCGCGCCTGTTCTCGCGTCTCACCGACCGCCGTGCCGGTTTCGTCTTCGGCTACGCGTCGATGCCGGCGCGTCTCATTCCCGATGGCGTTCGGTTGCTTGCGAAGGTTCTTCCGTCGTAGCGCCAAAAGCCAATAGATCGAACTGGACCATGTTTTCCGTGCGAAACTGGCGCTTCTAGTCTGCCAGCCGGATCGGCTATGCATCCGCATGGCGCAGTGCGCGAGGATGACCAACCCCGGAAACCATGTTTTATGCCCGTCGACATTCACCAGCTGCTGATCGTCTTTACGGCCTACATCATCGCCGCCGGAAGTCCGGGCCCGAGCAACATGCGGATCATGGGTGTCGCCATGAACGACGGACGGCGGGCCGGGCTCGCCGTGGCATCGGGTGTCGTCAGCGGTTCGGTTTTCTGGGGGCTGATGGCGGCGACCGGTGTTTCGGCGGTTTTGAAAAACTATCCCGGTGCGCTCGTCGTCCTGCAGGCCCTGGGCGGTCTTTACCTCCTCTTCCTCGCCTTCAAGGCGGCGCGTGCGGCCGTTTCCCCGGACAAGGCTTCTCCAACGGACCAGGACCGTGCGAAGGTATCCATGGCAGCGCTCTACAGGCGTGGCCTGCTGATGCATCTGATGAACCCGAAATCGATCCTGGCCTGGATCGCATTGATGACGCTGGGTCTGGGGCCCGGCTCGTCCCCGTCCAGCGTCGTCGTCATCCTGGCGGGATGCGCGGTTCTCAGCGTCACGATTTTCTGCGGTTATGCCATCGTCTTCTCGACTGGCCCGATGGTTCGCCTCTATCGCCGCGCCCGCCGCTGGATCGAGGGCACCCTTGCGGTGTCCTTCGGATTCGCCGGACTGAAACTCCTCCTCTTCCGCATTTGACCCGCATTTGAAAGGAACATCATGTCGCTCTTCGAAGGCCTGTCGGCCTTTCCGATCACGCCCGCCGATTCCTCCGGCCGTGTGGATACCGCGGCCCTTGCCCGCATTCTGAAGCCTCTCGTAGAGGCCAAGGTCGATTCGATCGGCCTGCTCGGCAGTACCGGCGCTTATGCCTTCCTGACGCGGGAGGAGCGGCGCAAGACAGTGGAAGCGGCAGTGACGACGGTGGGCGGTCGTGTACCCGTCATCGTCGGTGTCGGGGCGCTCCGGACGGACGATGCCCAGGCGCTGGCGCGGGATGCAAGGACAGCAGGCGCAAACGGCCTGCTTCTCGCCCCGGTCTCCTACACGCCGCTGCGTGACGACGAAGTCTACGCGCATTTTGCCGCCGTTGCCGAGGCCGGAGAACTGCCGCTGTCGATCTACAACAATCCGGGAACCACCCGGTTCACCTTCTCCAGGGATCTCATTAGCCGGCTGTCGAAGGTGGAGAACATCGTGGCCGTAAAAATGCCCCTGCCATCAGATGGAGATTTTGCCGGCGAACTGGACGCGATCCGCTCAACGACGCCGCCGTCGTTCCGGATCGGCTACAGCGGCGATTGGGACTGTGCTGCGGCCATTCTGGCCGGGAGCGATGCCTGGTATTCCGTGGCCGCGGGGTTATTGCCGGTCGAGACGCTGGCCCTGGCAAGGGCGGCGCAATCCGGCGACGTGGCGCAAACGCAACGGCTGAATGCGGCATTTGAGCCGCTGTGGAGCTTGTTCAGGGAATTCGGCAGTTTCCGGGTGGTTTATGTGATTGCCGAACTTCTCGACCTGTGCAAAGTCGAACCTCCACGGCCCGTTCTTCCCTTGCCGGATACGGCCCGCGATCGCATCACCGCGGCGTTGATCGGCCTCCGGAAGCATTTCACATGATATCCGGGCGATTTTCGCCATAGCATTCAGGCCCGCATCCAATGACTTCGACCACCATGACCGCCCAGCGTCCCAAGGCATTTCTCGGCGTCCTTTTCATCCTGGGTTTGGCACATCTCCTCAATGACATGATGCAGTCCCTGATCGCGGCGATCTATCCGGTCATCAAGGAGGCGCATGGTTTCGATTTCGTGCAGATCGGCATCATCACGCTGACATTCCAGACGGCTGGCTCGCTGCTGCAGCCGGTCGTCGGCCTGTACACCGACAAGCATCCGATGCCCTACTCGACGGCGGTCGCGATGGTCTTCACCTTTGCCGGTGTCCTCGGGCTTGCCTATTCGTCGAGTTACGCCCTCATCCTGGTTTCTGCGGCCTGTATCGGCATCGGTTCCTCGATTTTCCATCCGGAGGCGACACGCATGGCTCGCTATGCGTCCGGCGGCCGTCAGGGCCTGGCGCAGGGCATCTTCCAGGTCGGCGGCCAGTTCGGCGGCGCGCTCGGACCGCTGCTCGCTGCCCTGTTCATCGTGCCGCACGGGCAGTCGAGCCTGGCCTGGTTTGCGCTGGCGGCACTTGTCGCGATGGCGCTGATGATCTGGACTGCCGGACAACACGCGCTGATCCGGCAACTGGCCCAGAGCAAGGCGAATGCGGCAGGCTCGGTGGAAAAGCTGCATCGCCATGCGCCGGCAACCGTGGCAGTCGGTCTTGTCGTCCTCACGCTCCTGATGTTTTCGAAAAACGCCTACATGGAGAGTTTCCGGTCGTTTTATACATTCTACCTGATCGATCGCTTCGGGACGTCGGTGCAGATGTCGCAGATCATGCTGTTCGTCTTCCTGCTCGCATCGGCGGCGGGCGCACTGATCGGCGGCATCGTCGGCGATCGGATCGGTCGTTACCGGATCATTTGGATTTCCGTGCTCGGCCCCCTGCCGCTGACATTGCTGCTCCCCTATGCGGATCTTTACTGGACGGTGGTCTTGTCGATCCTGATCAACCTGATCATGGCGAGCGCCTTCGCCTCGATCCTGATCTACGCGATGGAACTGATGCCCAACCGCATCGGCCTAATCGGCGGCCTGTTCTACGGGCTGAACTTCGGGCTCGCCGGCATCGCCGCCGCCATCCTGGGCGGTCTGGCGGACAGCATCGGCATTGAAGCGGTCTACTGGCTTTGCTCGTTCCTGCCGCTTGCCGGCCTTTTGACGTGGTTCCTCCCGAGGATCGAGGACACGCCGCGTTCGAAGGCAAAATGACCGGCAAAGCGGGTGTTACATCGACAGGCATCGCTCGCTTGATGCCTGGCTGCCCGGCATTGCAAAACAATTTTCGGTCTGATGTCGGATTGCCGTAAACTCGGGCGTCTTCAAGGTATCGGTCGTCCACGGCGACCTGCAACCAGGATGAAAGGGTACTGCAATGGCCAAGAATTCAATCTGCCTGTGGTTCGAAAAGGACGCCGAGGAGGCTGCCCGTTTCTACGCCGAAACCTTCCCGGATAGCGCCGTCGGCGCTGTCATACGCGCTCCCGGCGATTTTCCGGATGGCAAGCAGGGCGATGTGCTTGTCGTCGAATTCACGGTTGCCGGGGTCGCCTGCATTGGTTTGAACGGCGGCCCGGCCTTCAAGCACAGCGAGGCCTTTTCTTTCCAGATCTCGACGGAAAACCAGGAAGAAACCGATCACTACTGGAATGCCATCGTCGGCAATGGCGGCCAGGAAAGCGAGTGCGGCTGGTGCAAGGATAAGTGGGGGATTTCCTGGCAGATCACGCCCCGTGTTCTCATGGAGGCCATGAGGGCCGGTGGCGCCGAGGCGAAACGCGCCTTCGACGCGATGATGACGATGAAGAAGATCGACGTTGCAGCTATCGAGGCAGCCCGGCGCGGCTGATTTTTCCGCGCCGGCGGAGACATTCTCTTAGCCCATGCCGGTGAGGCGCTTGTTCCAGTCCTCGACACTGTTGGTTTCCAGCCGGCGGCTGGCATGGGTGCGCCAACCGTTGGCAAGGCGTTCTAGCGCGGCAATGCCGGAAAGCTCGGCGCGGTTGAGCGGGTCGATGTAGAAGGCGCGCCAGATCCGGGCAACGGTCCATTCCGGCGACCGCCGCTCCACGAGTGTCAGCCGGTCTTCGGGTGTGACGATGCCGGGCTGCAGCACCCTGTAGTACCAGCCCGTCCGCCCCGTGGACTGGACCGCCCGCGCCATTGCCGCCGTGCCAAAGCGTTCGTTGAGCTTCCAGCAAGGCTGCCTGCCCTGGCTAACCTCGACGATCGCCGTGCCAAGTTCAAAGACGTCGCCTATCGCTACGGCATTTTCCTTCAATCCGGTGGTCGAAAGATTTTCCCCGAAGGCGCCCGGACGGCTGAGCAGAGGATGCGGGCCGAGTCCCTCCGTCCAGTCCGGATAATGGTCGAACGGATAGTGATGCACGGCCTTCTCCGGCCCGCCGTGCCGGATGGGATCGCCCTGCACATCGCCATCGAAGCCGGTTTCCGACAGCGTGAGGCTGTCCGCAACCGGCACCTTGGCGATGCCGCTCAAGGCGCCGCGCGGTCCGAGGGGCGCGGCTTTGCCCACCAGCAGTCCGAGGAGCGGAAATTTCGTCATGATTTCTCCTTCAGGATCCGCAGCATCGAGGCGGCCGGCCGGCCATGGAGGCCGTGACGACGACTGGCTGGCCGGCCGCGATCTGCTTTATGATTGCCACTTCAGGCAGCATCCTGCGTGGAGGGCGAAACCACGCATGTGCCGTCGGCGCAGCCATCCTCCTGGCCGGATGCCGGGGCCGGTTTGATTTCCGGGATGCGTGCTGACAGCGCCATGGCGATCCTTGCGCCGACGACGATGTCGTCCTCGACGCCGAACGCCTGGTGGATGATGGCGCCGTCACGGCCGATCAGCACCGACGAGGGCGTGCCGCGCAGCCCGAACCGCCGCATGGTCACCGGAATGTCCGATCCGTCTTCCGCAAGATCGACGGCGACGGGTGATTTCAGCCGGTATTCGTGCAGGAAGGCCCGGAGCGTCACCGGCGTCATTGCCGCGTGATGCTCGAAGACGGTGTGAAGGCCGATGACCTGCAGGTCGGTATGGGCAAAGACGCGTTCGATGCGCTGGACCTGCGGGATGGCTTCCGCCACGCAGCCGGGGCAGAGAAGCTGGAAGCTGTGAAGGAAGACCGGCCGGCCGCGGAGCGCCTGCAGCGAAAGCGGGGCCGGGGTGTTGAACCATTCGCTGGCGGCGATTTCAGGCGCGAGCGGGGCATGAAGACTGGTCATGATGTCAAATCCTTTCGGTGTGGGCGGACCGGAGGGGACGATCCGCCCGTCAGGTATGGCGGCTCAGGCGGCGGCGCGCGTCAGCTTCACACCCGGAAAGTCGACCGGAACGTCGAGTGCGACATTGAGGTAGTTGGTGAACAGGTTGAGGGCGATATGGGCGATGATCTCGACGATCTCTTCGTCATCGAAACCGGCCGTCCGCAGCGCATCGACGTCGGAGGCCTGGATGCCGGCCCGCTTGTCGACCACGGCGATGGCGAACTGCAGGGCGGCAGCCGTGCGTGCATCCGTCGAACGGCCTGCCTGCGCCTCGGCCATTTCCTCAACCGTGGCGCCGGCCTTGCGGCCGAGGCCGGTGTGGGCGGCAAGGCAATAGCTGCAATTGTTGCGATCGGCGATGGCAACTGCGATCTGTTCGCCGAGCTTGGCACCGAGGCGACCGCCGCCAAGGGCGCCGAACGACCCCCACATGCTGCTCAGGGCTGCCGGCGAATTCGCCGCTGCCTTGAACATATTGGGCACCAAGCCGAATGCGGACTTGATCTGCGCCAGCTGTTCACCGGTGGTTCCCGTTGCATTCGACGGGTCGATAAGAGTAATCCTTGCCATGTTCTTTCCTTTCAATAGCCTGGAGGGAAGGAGTTGTCGGTCCGGTGATGGCAGTCACCGGGCCGATGTTGCATCTGGCAGGAACAGCCCTGCCGGATCATTCGCGAGCATCGGTCCTGTCTGGTCTGTGTCACCGACGAATGCCGGCAACGCAGGGATCAGGCCTGGCCGTTTTCAAACGCAGCCCAGGTGGCAGACTGGATTGCGGCATCGGCGGTCTCGTGCTCGCGGCAATCGATGCGGAGATCCCGCTGACCGAAGGCCGCGTCCACGAAGTTGCAATGATGCGGCCGGGCCGCATCGGCATGGGCAAAAGGCGCAAAATAGCGACAGCTCGTGCACATGCGCTGGATCGGTATGGCGTCGATGACCTGCAACTGCCGGATCATTTTGACCAGCATCAGCAGCAGGTCTTCCTGTTCATGCGTCGCGAGTGCCTCCGTCGCCTGCTCTGCGAGACCTTCTGTCGCCTCGCCGGCATGAAAAGCTGCAAGACCCGCATCCGTGATCCCGACCCTGACACCGCGCCGGTCATTCTCCGTCTGCCGCTTCTCGACGTAACCCTTGCGTTCTAGGGCGCCTATCGAGTCCGTGGCCGTCGGCTGCGACACGCCGAGATGGAAGGCGATGTCCTTGACGCCAAGCCCGTCTGCGCGTCCCTCGAGAAGTTCGAGGATCGAAAGCTGCGTCGGGTTGATGCCGGCGCGCTTTGCCCGGTTCCAGTCGTCGGCGCGCATGACCATCGCAACCCGCGACAGGCCTTCGCGAATTCGGTGCTGCATTGAGGTCGGGTTCTTCGGCGTTTCCATGGAGGGATATATATAGGATTCCTATTTAATTGCAAGGGCCGCAATCGTGAAGAATCTCGGGGTATGGCGGGCGATGCGGTTGGCCGGCAGCGGCTCGATCCTAAAAATACACGTCCTGAATTTTAGCAGAAATCCCCGCTGATAAGTGTCCCCTTGGTTTTCGGAAAATTCGGATAGGTCTAAAACTTCATGTTTATACAAAAAATACTTTGTATTATGCAAATTTGAACAAGGCATAAAAATAGTATGTCTTTCGAATTTTTTGAAAAATTTTTATATGACAAAATAGTATTGTGAATAATTTCGTGTTCTTATGAATATTTATATATAATTCTACCGTAGAAATTTGAAATTTAGATATGAAATTACGGAGTTGGTTTTGAAATATGACGAAAATCACAATCTGAATAAAATTTATTATAAAAGGAATACAAATTCACATCAGTTATGCTAGGTTTCGAACATGAGCATTAATCCGCTCAATGGAGGGGTGGAAACATGGCGACAGTTAAAGACTATACAGCATTGCTTTCGGGATCTTACTGGTATCCGACCGTGCAGGCAAAGCCTGTGATATTGACGTATTCCTTCGTTACGAAGGAAGCGACGGGGAATTTTGAGGCGAGCAAGAATCCGTTCGTTTCGGCTCTGGATGCCAAACATCAGGATTTGGTGCGCGCGGCCCTCAATACCTGGGCATCGGCCACTGGCGTCATTTTGATCGAGGCAAAAGGGCATGAGGGCGATCTGAATTTCGGCGTGTATTCGCTTTCTGCCGGTACGAGTGCCGCCGATGCGGGCCTGCCGACAAGCGGTGCTTTCGTGAATGGGGACGGGACCTTTTCGGTTTTCGGCGGAAAGGGTGACGATGGTGCCGGCGTCGTTCGTTTCGACAGCAAGACGCTAACCTATAGCGACAATGATTTTACACATGTCGCTCTCCACGAGATCGGTCATGCGCTCGGCCTCAAGCATCCATTCGATACGAATCCCGATGTCATCCTCGATCCGACGATGGACAACGGTACGTTTACCGTCATGACCTACGCCGACTTCACACCGAGCCTCGGGAGCCTCGACCTCCCGGCGGTGCAGTCGCTTTACGGCAACGGCGCGGCGGATGCTTCTTATCCGTTCCCCTGGTCATGGGATGCCGCCAATGAGATCCTGCGGCAAACCGGTACCGCTGCTGGTGAATACATCCGCGGTTCACGTGCGCGCGACATCATCGAGACCAACGGCGGCAAGGATGCGGTGGTCACCTATTCTGGCGACGACATCATCTTCGCAAAGGGGCAAGGCTTTTCGGCAAATGCCGGACCAGGTCTGGATTATGTCAACAACAATTCGCTGACCCGCGGCAGTTCGGTATTGCAATATGATGCCGCAAACCAGACTGCCACGTTGAGCTTCGGCGCCGAGGTGCAGCAACTGATCAACGTCGAACGCCTCGGCTTCGCCGATGGAACGCTGGCCCTGGATATTGCCGGCAATGCCGGTCAGGCCTACCGCATCTACAAGGCAGCCTTCAATCGCGCCCCGGATTCGGGTGGCTTGACCTTCTGGATCAAGTCGATCGATGGCGGGCAATCCCTGGTCAACGTGGCAGCAGGCTTTGTCGGCTCGCAGGAATTTGCGACTGTCTATGGCGCCAATGTCGATAATTCCAGCTTCATCTCCAAGCTTTATCAGAACGTGCTTGGCCGTGCCGGCGAAGCGGCCGGGGTCACCTATTGGGAAGGGCAGATGAACGGCGGCATGTCGAAGGCATCGGTGCTTGCAGGTTTTTCCGAAAGCCCAGAAAACATTGCCGGCGTTGCACCGGCGATCAAGGACGGCATCTGGTACGTCTAAGCGAAACAGGCACTGCGGCGATTTAGTCGCCGCAGTGCCTGGCCAGTATCGCAGAAAGTACGACCAAAGGCCGGCATTGATGGCGCGCGCGTCCGCGCCGGGCTGGGCTGTGTCGCAGATCACACCAAAAATAGCCGAATCGTCCGGATTTCGTGTGTAGACATTGTCCGCGTCCGGATATCTCTTGATGGTTGCCGCGCGGATCGGGGTCCGCCGAAATTGCAGGGGAAATCATGGCAACAGTTACAGACTACACCGCACTCTTGTCCGGTTACTATTGGTATCCGACGCTTCAGGCGAAGCCGGTCATCCTGACCTATTCTTTCGTCACCTCGTCCGCTGCCGGTAATCTCGAGCCGGAGAAAAATCCGTTTGCCGGCGCCATGGATGCCGGCAAGCAGGGCCTCATTCGTGCGGCGCTCGATACCTGGGCGTCGGCCAGCGGTGTGATCCTCATTGAAACCAAAGCCCATGAAGGCGATCTCAATTTCGGTTTTTATACGCTCGAAGACAGTCAGAGTGCTGCCGATGCCGGGCTGCCGACAAGTGGGGCTTACGTCAACGCCGACGGCTCGTTCTCCGTTTACGGCGGCAAGGGCGACGACGGCGCAGGTGTTGTCCGCTTCAACACGGATACGCTCACCTACAGCAACGATGATTTCACCCACGTCGCCTTGCATGAGATCGGTCACGCGCTGGGGCTGAAGCATCCTTTCGACACGGAACCTGACGTCATTCTCGATCCCTCGCTGGACAACGGCAACTATACGGTCATGACCTACAATGACTATACGCCGCGCCTTGGAAGCTTCGATTACCAGGCTGTCCAGGTCCTTTTCGGCAATGCCTCGGCGGATGCGGCCTATCCCTATGCCTGGTCCTGGGATGCTGCCAGTGAAACCCTGCGGCAGACAGGTACCGCTGCCGGCGAATATATGCGTGGGACGCGGGCGAACGACGTCATCGAAACCGGTGGCGGGCATGATGCGATCGTCACCTATGCTGGCGACGACATCATCTATGCGCATGCTCAGTCGTTTTCCGCCAATGCCGGGCCGGGGCTCGATCTGGTTCACAATTCTGTGGCCCGCTCCAGCATGACGCAGTTCCAGTATGACCGATCGGCCGAAGCGATTACCATTCGTTTCGGCGACCAGACCCAGTCGCTCTTCAGCGTTGAGCGACTGGGCTTCAGCGACGGCACCTTGGCGCTGGACATATCCGGCAATGCCGGACAGGCCTACCGGATCTACCAGGCGGCTTTCGACCGGACGCCGGATGCGGGCGGCCTCTCTTTCTGGATAAAGACGATCGATGCCGGGCGTTCGCTTCTCGATGTTGCTGCGGGTTTCATCGGCTCACAGGAGTTTGCCTCCGTCTATGGTGGTGTAACAGACAATGCCGGCTTCATTTCCAAGCTTTACGAGAACGTGCTCGGCCGTGCCGGCGAGGCCGCAGGCATCAGCTATTGGGAAGGCCAGATGAACGGCGGCGCTTCGAAGGCGTCGGTTCTGGCCGGTTTCTCCGAAAGCACTGAGAATATTGCAGGCGTTGCACCCGCAATTGCCGATGGCATCTGGTACGTCTGACAGGAGCGTGGATTATTCCACGCTCACGATCATTCTTGAATAAACGAACCGGCCCTGGTTGAGCTTATCAGCCCGGGCCGGTTCTTCAGTGTTTGTGCAAAATCATGGTCTGAAAAACGGCACGAGCCATTCCCGCTCAGTTCACCGTCACCGGCTTCGAACGCATGCGGGCAACCGTTTCCCGCTCGGCGCGTTTGCAGCGCATCGGTGGCAGGTTGCGGTCCATCAGGGCCATGTCTTCCAGCACCATGTCGCCCATCTTCTTGAAGGCGCTGTCGAGCGCGCCGGCGCGATGGGCGGAGAGCAGGAAGCCGGGCTGATGCCGAACCGGATGGTCGAGCGGCAGCGGTTCTTCCGGAAAGACGTCGCTGGCCGCAACGATATGGCCGCTCCTGACCGCGGCGATCAGCGCATCGAAATCGACGACGCCGGCGCGGCTGAGCAGAATGAAAGCTGCACCCTTGCGCATGCTGGCAAAGGCTTCCGCCCCCAGGAATCCCTGATTTTCCGTGGTGACGGAGGCGACGACGAACACGAAGTCGCTGTTTTGCAAAACGGTTCCCAGGCTCGCCGGTTCGACATTGTTGTCCGCAAGGATCGATGGCGGCAGCCAGGGGTCGAAGACGCGGATGCGGGCGCGAAAGCCTGACAGCACCCGGTTCAGCGCCCTGCCGAGATCGCCGAAGCCGACGATGCCGATGTCGGCGCCGCTGAGCAGCCGGGCCGAACGGTTGCCGTCGCCGCCCCAAAGCTCCTTGCCGACGCGAAAATCAGCATCGGCCTCGACGATGCCGCGGGCGAGGTTGAGCGCCATGGCAAGCCCGAGCTCAGCAACCGGCTCGGCAAACACCTGGCCAGTGGTGACGACATGGATGCCGCGCTGGAACAGGATCTCATAAGGCATGTTGTTGAAAAGGTTGCTCTCGACATTGAGAACGCAACGCAGGCTCTTCAGTCGCGCCAGCGTGTCTTCCGAAAGCGGCGGCTGGCCGATGATGTAGCGCGCCTGTTGCAGCACGTCGTCCGGCAGGCCGGCGATGTCGTCGGCATCGGCCTCGACGATCCGGTAGCCGGCGTCAAGCGCACGACGCGCCTCGTCGCTGAAAATCAGATCCAGGGTGCGCGGCGCCGGCGCCGAGATGACCAGCGGCTTGCGATCGTCAGACATTCATTCCTCCCGTCCGCTCTCCCAGCGGATTTTCCCGATATGGCGGGCAGGATCGGAATTTTGCGACGAAAAAGCAAGCAGCCGGAAGCGTTTACTCCTGCCAGGGCCAGCCGACCTGTTTTTGTCCTGGGAACCGGCCGCCGCGTGACGGTGGGTCGAAGCTTTCGACCGTCACGCCATTGCGATTGCAGCTGTAGACGACGCCGGGTTCGCCGAAACGATAGAAGGGATCGCGGCGGTAATAACGCCGCTCGCCGATTTCGGTGCGGCATTCGAAGCCGTCATTGTCGGTGAAGGTCGTCTTCGGCTCCTTGACACCGGGCAGGTCGCGATAGGTGTCGCCGGCGGTGACGGCTTGGCGGCTGAAATCGGTCGCCAGCGCCGGGGTGGAGCAAAGCAGGGCAAGGGCGACAAGAGCTGCCGCATGGCGCAAGGAAGGCATTGGTTTCGTCTTTCCGGCCACATCCGGCCAGCCTCTTTTTCCGTAGAACTAGCCGATATGGCCGATCACGGGAACGCACATCTATTTGATGGCGCAAGCCTCAGAATACAAGCCGCCGGTAGGCGGTGGGGTATTGGTAGAGCCAGCCGATCCGTTCGACGGCCTTGTCGAAGTTTTCGCGCGCGACAGTCATGGTGTGGCCATTGGCATGCAGCAGGGTCGCCTCATCCTCCATGAAACCGACATGGCCTTTCCAGAAGACGAGGTCGCCGCGCCGGAGATCGTGACGCTCCAGGTCTTCGGCGGGAAAGGCGGCCTGCATGTCGGTGTCGCGCGGCACCTTGCGGCCGGCCATCATCAGAGACAGCTGCACGAGGCCGGAGCAATCGAGGCCGAAGCCGGAGCGACCGCCCCAGAGGTAGGGGGTTTCAAGGAAACGGAGCGCAATCGTCACCGGATCCGTGTCGAGTACCGTTTCGACCGGCAGGCAATGCGCGGCGATGACGGCGCCGCCGTCCGCCAGCAGGAAATAGCGCGTGCCACGGGTCTCTTCTTCGCCGATAACGCTGATGCGGCTGCCCATGGAGAGCGCCTTGACCACCGGGCTGCGCAACTCGGCACGTGGATAGACGAAGCTGCGCGGCACGGCGATGCGGTGCGTCGGTGCCGGTACCTCCGTTGCCAGCGCTGCTTCCGGCAGATAGCCGACATAACCGTCCTCGCCGGCCTTGGCCCAGGCCCAGCCGTCGGCACGATCGAAAACCGTCACCTCTTCGCCGAGCAGCAGTTCGGTATCGATGCCGGCTGCCGCGTCGGGGCGAGGCCGCAGGGCGACGACAGGTGTGGCGATACGGGCCGTGTCGCCGCGAACGAAGCGGGTGGCTTCGACGCGGCCTTCAAGGTCCTGTTCGGCAAGATCGGGCCGGAAGGCGTGGAGACGGCGGTCGAACATCGGTTCCTTTCCGGCGGTGGCCTGGGGACTAGAGCGTTTCCGCCTTTCTCGGAAACGCGAAAACGCTCTATCCTTTTGTTTCTACGCAATTCCGGACGCAAAACCGCTCCGCACTTTTGCTGGAATTGCTCCAAAGCGTGTCGCGATCTTTCAGATTCGCTCTCACGCTTTAGCTCCTTATTTTCGCATGTCGTTTCGCAAAACCGCTGCACACTTTTGCGCGGCATGCTTTATGTTTGGTCAGGCGGTGAGCGAGCGGCCCTGCGTCATCACCAGATCGCCCAGGGCTTCGAGGTAAAGCGCGCCCTTGACGGTCCGCTTGATGATGACGTTGCGGCGATCGATATCGTCGCGCACCCGGTCGACGAGGCCGAGTTCGCCCATCGTGTCGAGTGCCCGGGTAATCACCGGTTTTGTGACGCCGAGCGTAGCCGCCAGGCCGCGCACGGTGTGTGGCGGCGGCACCAGGTAGATGTGCAGCAGGATCGCCATCTGCCGCAGGGTCAGGTCGAAACCGTCCTGGCGCACCTGCTCCAGCATCACCCCATGCCACAGGCCAAGCGCCTGCGACGCCGTCAATTCCAAGCTCACACGGTACTCCGTCCTCTCCAGACCCCAGTGTCAACGCGTTTTCACGCAATTCCGGGCGCAAAACCGCTGCGCAGTTTTGCTGGAATTGCTTTATTGTCCGGGAAAGCCGATGCCCTGGCAAGAGGCGACGGCTTGCCCGGCAACGTGCCGTTTCCGGCCTCAGCGCAGGCTGCGGCGGATGTGCTGGTAGAGAGCGCGGATCGCCTGTGCCTCGCCGCCGATCGGCGAGTGCGGCCGTTCGCTCTGCGCCCAACCGAAAATGTCGAAATGCACCCAGCTCTTCGTCTGCGTCACGAAACGCTTGAGAAACAGTGCGGCGGTAATCGAACCGGCCATGCCTCCCGATGGCGCATTGGTGAGGTCGGCAAGCCGGGCGGAAATATCCCGGTCGTACCCCATGTAGAGCGGCATGCGCCACATCGGATCGTCGGTCTCGATGCTGGCGTCGGTGAGATCGTCGGCAAGCTGGTCGTCGTCGGTGAAGAATGGCGGCAGGTCGGGGCCGAGCGCCACGCGGGCCGCACCCGTCAGGGTCGCCATGTCGACGAGCAGGTCCGGCTCTTCCTCATCGGCATAAGCCAGCGCATCGGCTAGGATCAGCCGGCCTTCGGCATCGGTGTTGTCGATCTGCACCGTCAGGCCCTTGCGGCTGCGATAGATGTCGCCGGGGCGGAAGGCATTGGCGGAGATCGAGTTTTCGACGACGGGAACGATGACGCGCAGGTCGACCTTCAGCTTGGCATCCATGATCATCAGCGCCAGGCCCATGACATTGGCGGCGCCGCCCATGTCCTTCTTCATCAAAAGCATGGAGGAGGCCGGCTTGATGTCGAGGCCGCCGGTATCGAAACAGACGCCCTTGCCGACCAGCGTGATACGGCGGTGGCCCTTCTTGCCCCAGCGCATTTCGAGCAGGCGCGGTGCATCGGCGCTGGCGCGTCCGACGGTGTGAACCAGCGGGAAATTGCGATCGAGCAGCTCGGCGCCGGTGATGACGCTGGTTTCGGCGCCGTAATGGGCAGCGAGCGCCCGGAAGGCGGCTTCGAGCTGTACCGGGCCCATGTCGTTGGTCGGCGTATTGATTAGGTCGCGGGCGAGGAAGACGCCGGCCAGCTGGCGCTTGATGTCGGTGGCGTCGGCATCCTGGGGGATGAGCAGTGTCGGGCCGGCCGATCGTTCGGATTTGTAGCGGTCGAAACGATAGCTGCCGAGGCCGTAGCCGAGTGCCAGCCGGTTGGCGGTGAGCGGTGCGGTTTCGATATGCCATTCGCCGGCGGGCAGCGAGCGGGCGAGCTTGCCGGTGAGGAACGGCGCCTTCGAAGGGTTCTTGCCGAGGCCGAACAGGGCGCCGCCCAGATGGCCGTCGCTGGTGGGGATCAACAGCAGCGAGCCGGTTTCGGCCTTGAAGCCAGCTTTTTCCGCCCAGTCAAGGGCCACCGGATCGATGGTGCCGGTCTCGATATGGGCCGGCGTCACGGCAAAGATAGGAAGCGAACTGCCACCCTTGGCGGTAAAGGGCGAGGGGCGTTCGATGTACTGGTAGGGGGCCATGATCAACCTTCGGACTGGCTGGGGAATCGCTGCATTAACACTCTGTTAGGGTTAACAGATTATTGCTGGATCGAAGGTTGCGCCGAAAAACTTCGCGAAATGGCGCAGAATCGCTATCGAAGGCAGGGCCATGGCATCTTCCGCACGCATCGTTTCACGCAGGTCGAAGCTTCTTCAAGGGGTTGCCGTGGTGTTGATCGCCGCGACACTTGCCGGCTGCGCATCGTCGCGGAAGGAACTGACGACGGGTTCGATCCCGCGCATGTCGAAGCCGGTCGAGGAAATGAATAGCACGGAACTGGCCAGTGCCGGCGAAAATATCGGCAAGGCCTACGAGAAAAACCCCAAGGACCCGAAGATCGGCATGAGTTATGCCAATGTCCTGCGCATGAGCGGCAGGAATGCCCAGGCCCTGGCCGTCATGCAGCGGGTGGCGATTGCCAATCCGACCGACCGCGACGTTCTCGCCGCCTATGGCAAGGCGCAGGCTGCCGCCGGGCAACTGGAACAGGCGCTGGCCACCATCGGCCGCGCCCAGACGCCGGATCGGCCCGACTGGCGGCTGAAGTCCGCCGAAGGTGCGATCCTCGACCAGTTGGGCCGGGCCAATGAGGCGCGAGGCCGCTATCGCGACGCGCTCGACATCCAGCCGAACGAGCCGTCGATCCTTTCCAACCTCGGCATGTCCTACGTGCTGGCCGGTGACCTGAAGACCGCCGAAACCTATCTGCGCTCCGCCTCGCAGCAGGCGACTGCCGACAGCCGCGTGCGCCAGAACCTGGCGCT
Organism: Rhizobium sp. LjRoot30; assembly: GCF_964253915.1. Lineage (NCBI taxonomy): Bacteria > Pseudomonadati > Pseudomonadota > Alphaproteobacteria > Hyphomicrobiales > Rhizobiaceae > Rhizobium > Rhizobium sp. LjRoot30. Next base: position 252,635 of record NZ_CAXUSG020000001.1, read on the forward strand.
GGTGGTCGGCCTGCAGGGCCGTTTCGACGAGGCAGAGCAGATTGCCCGGCGCGAACTTTCGCAGCAGCAGGCGGACGCCAACGTCGCCTATCTGCGCTCGATGCTGTCGCAGCAGAATTCCTGGAAGCAGCTTGCTGATAATGGTAAGCCGGCTATCGAAAACGGGACGAACTGAGGCGCTTTTGAAGCGTAGCGGGATGGGGTTTTGCCCCTCACCCTAACCCTCTCCCCGTTTTGACGGGGAGAGGGGACTTGCCCCGCTCAGCGTCGAGTTTGGCAACACGGCACGGCATATCCCCTTCGCCCCGCCTGCGGGGAGAAGGTGCCCGGCAGGGCGGATGAGGGGCTAACTACCACCCTCTGGAACCAGCCGTCTAAGCTTCCAGCCCCTTCAGCACATTAGCGGTATTGATGCCAATCTCGTTGACGCCGTAGCCGCCTTCCATGCAGACGAGCACCGGGACACCGGCCTTGGCGATCTTTTCGCCCATGGTGATATAGTCCGGGGTCTTCAGCTTGAAGAAGCTGATGGCATCTTTCTCGAAGGTATCGACGCCCAATGAAACGACGATGGCTTCCGCGCCGAACGCCTTGATCTTGGCGAGGGAATCGTCGAGCGCCTGCGACCAGACGCTCCACGGGGTACCGGGCGGCATCGGGTAGTTGTGGTTGTAGCCTTCGCCGGCGCCGGCGCCCGTCTCGTCGGCGTAACCGAGGAAATAGGGGAAGGCGTCGACCGGATCGCCGTGCAGGGAGGCAAACAGCACGTCGTTGCGTTCGTAGAAGATATCCTGGGTGCCGTTGCCGTGGTGGAAATCGACGTCGAGGATCGCGACCTTCTTGGCGCCGTGGTCGAGGAAGCGCTGGGCGGCAACGGCGGCGTTGTTGATGAAGCAGTAGCCGCCGTAGAGATCGATGCCGGCATGGTGGCCTGGCGGACGGCAGAGCGAAAAGGCGAAGCGGTTGCCGGCATTCACCCAGTCGGCGCCGGTCAGGGCGCAGTTCATCGATGCGATCGCCGCCTTGTAGGTGCCCTGGGTGATCGAGGTTTCCAACGCATTGGCGTAATAGCCGACGACACCATCGATATTGTTGGGGATCTTGTGGCGGGCGCGGCGGTAGGGCAGCGAGGTCGGGATCACCTCACCCTCGAAGCCCGCTTCCACCCAGCGGTCCCACACGGTTTCGAGGAAAGACAGGAAATCCTTGTCGTGCACCTTTTCCGCCGTTTCCAGTGAATAGCTGTCGGGCGCCACGACGTCGGTAAATCCCTCTTCCTTTACCGCCTGCAGGATCCATTCGGCGCGGAACGGACCTTCGAACGGCTTGACCAGCAGGCCGCCGTGCAATTCGGTCTTGGCATCTCTGAGCTTATGATCTTCGGAATAAATGACTCGCATAATAAGACCCTGATGATTTTGATCAAATCAGGTTAGCCCCGTTGCGAAGGCAAAGGCAAGTCGCTTGCGCAGAAAGGCCGGCCGGGCGCCCGAAAGAGGCATCCGGCCGGCGAAAATAGATTACGGGACGAGGTTGATTTCTTCCGTCTCGCCGCCCGTGCACGTGTAGCAGCAATCCGAGCATGCTTCGGCGTTGTTCGGGCCCGTGCCCCAATAGGTGTTCTTGTCGCCGGAAACCCAGGCGCCATAGCAGATCTTTTCGCCTTCGTTGCAGGCGAGCGACATGGTCTTCGACTCGCCGTCGTCGAGGTAATAAACCTGGTTATCGCCCGGCCAGACATGGCTGCGGTCCTGGCTGTAAAGCTCGACTTCGACTGCGTTCGGATGGCTGTTGCGCATCACGAAGGTAACGTCCGCTGCCGACGCACTGGAGGCAAAACCGAGCAGTGCGGAAGACAGCACGGCCACGCCAGCGGCAGCCGAAATCAGGCGCCGCACAGAATATGTATTTTTCATAGTATAGATCCCCAAAACACAGGCGGTTGCCTGCCCCCAATTCTTAGCATGGCCCCGGGCGGCGGAAAACGGTCCAACCCGCTGTGGCGATGGCTTTTTTTTGGGTTTAAACCAGCCCGGAGAGATGTTTGTAGAAGATGGTGGTCGGGCAAAATCCGCCTTCCGGCCACATGGCGTAATCGGGAATGACGCCGACGCGTGTCCAGCCGAGCCGCGGATAGATCGATTCCGCCGGGCTGCCGGTTGCCGTGTCGAGAACCAGCAGCGTCTTGCCCGCCTTGGCCGCCTCCTGTTCGATGGCCGTCATCAGCAATCGGCCGAGGCCCAGCCCGCGGGCCTTTCGGTGCACGAGCAGTTTCTTGAGGTCGCCGCGATGCGGCTGGTTCGGCATCTGCGCCACGCCGACCTGGACGGTACCGACGATCTCGCCGTCCGTTTCGGCGATCATCAACAGGGTCGTGCCGGCCTCGGCCTGTTCGGCGACACCCTGCCAATAGGGTTCGGCGTCGGCAGCCGTATAGGGCTGCATGAAGCCGACGGAGGCGCCGCCCTCGACACAGTCGGCAAGTACGTCGCAAAGCGCAGGGATTGCGGCGCGGGCCTGCGCACCGGTCAGCAGACGCAAGATGGTCATGGCAGGAACTCCTTGAAAGGTTCAGCGGCCGCGGTCGAAAATCACGGCGTAACGGGCGGGCGTCTCGCCCGGATTGTGGAAATCGAAGGTGTCGCCGATATCCATGTAAAGGCAGTCACCGGGTTGCAGCAGATGCACCGTCTCGCCGATCGTCATCTGCAACTGTCCTTCGAAGAGCCATATGTGCTGGGTCATGGCCCGGCTTTCGGGGCGCGGCGGAAAGCTGACGCGAGCGCCGGCCGGAAACTCCACCTCGACGATATCGACCCTGGAGGGTGTTCCTTCCGGAGAAACCGAGCGGCGCAGGTAGCCGGTGTGCGGATCGCGCCAGAGCCTTTGCGCCGCATGCCGGCGAAGCGGCGAAGAGGCCTGCTGGTCGTCTGCAAAGAAGGCGGAGAGCGAAAGGCCAAGCGCTTCGCAGAGACGTGCGAGCAGGGACGCCGTCGGACTGGCCTCGGCGCGCTCTATACGGGAAATCATTGCCCGGCTAACATTCGATGCGGCAGCCAGATCGTCGAGCGTCATGCCACTTAGGGCGCGCAGCGCCTTCAGTCGGGCGCCGATGGCGATTTCCATGTTGGTTTCTTTTGATTCCATTATCATAGAATTGCATCTTCATTTGATGGAATCAAGCTGGACGAGCCGACCCTGAAAATATTTTCCCGATGCCGCTGTCACGATACTGCCGAGGCGTTCCCGCCGGTATGGTTGGGCGACGGGCATGTGAGTCGCGGGCAGGGTATCTCGCGTTTGAGAGGTGCAGGCCTGCCAGGAGGAAGAAATGAGCGAGGCCAGAGAGGAAAGCGGATCGGTTCTGTCGATCTTCAGCATCATCGTGTCGATGACCGGCGTCGCGCTGGGCAACGGCATGATGCTGGCCTACGTGCCCTTCCTGCTGGCCCGCAACGAGGCGCCGTCCTGGATCGCCGGCGCGACGTTGACGGCGATTGCGTTCGGCGGTTTTGTCGGTTGCGCGGTGGCCGGACTGCTGATCCGCCGCGTCGGCCATGCGCGGTTGTTGCCGTGCTCGTTTGCCGTGGTGATCCTGTCGGCCATCCTGATCGGCTTCGGCGTCAATCCTCTGCTCTGGGTTTTCGCCCGCGGACTTTACGGCGCTGCGGCCAATACCAATTTCATCATCGCCCAGAGCTGGCTCAATCACGCCTCGTCGAACGCCTGGCGCGGCAAGGCGATGTCGGTCTTCTACATGACCTATGTCATCGGCATCGGCACGGGCGCCTGGATTTTCGGGCAGATCCCGGCGGATGGCAACGTGGCGCCGATGCTGACTGTGCTGTTCACGACGCTCGGCATCATCCCCATCAGCCTGACGCGCCTGCCGATCCCGCCCGCCCCGGCCAAGGTCAGCGTCGATATCGCCATGGCCTGGCGCAATTCGCCGGTGGCTTTCGTCGGCGTGCTTGCTGCCGGCGGGCTGTCGATGGTGGTGCAGGGGTTCACGCCGATCTATGCCGCAGAAAACAACGTGTCGCAGCAGGATGTGGCGTTGCTGATGTTCTGCATGCAGTTTGGCCTGATCTTCATCCAGTATCCCATGGGCGTGATGTCCGATCGCATCGACCGCCGTTACGTGCTGATCGGCGTCTGCACGCTGATCGCCTTTGCCGGTATCGCCTCGCTGTTCGTGTCTTTTGCCAGCCTGTTGCTGCTGATGCTGGTTTTCACCATCTGGGCTGGTGCCGTGGAGACGGTTTATTCGATCGCCAACGCCCACGGCAACGACCGCACCGATCCCAAGGACTTCGTGCCGCTGGCCAGCACGCAGCTGCTCGCCTGGTCGATTTCCGCGACCCTTGCACCCTTTGCCGTCACGCTGCTGACCCCTGCATTCGGGCCAAAAACATTCATCTACGTTGCGATCGCCCTTGCCATCGCCTACGCGATCTTCGTCGCATTGCGGCTGCGGGAGCGTCCGAGGGCACCCGAAGGTGAACGCGAAACCTTCGAGATGATGACGGCGCAGGTGCCGAATGCTGCCGGCCTGACCGATCCGCCGGCCGGCGAATCTGCCCGGAGTGGCTGATTTTCCGGCCGATATCGTCAACAAAGTCTTTCTTTCCGCTTTGCGGCGCGAAAGCCCCCTGCTATATGCGCGACCATGAGCACAGACAGCACCCGCACGCCCCTCGACCATATCCGCAACTTCTCGATCGTGGCCCATATCGACCACGGCAAGTCGACGCTGGCCGACCGGTTGATCCAGTCGACGGGTGGCCTGGCCGAGCGCGAGATGTCGGAGCAGGTGCTCGATTCGATGGATATCGAGCGCGAGCGCGGCATCACCATCAAGGCCCAGACCGTGCGCCTGCACTACAAGGCGAAGAACGGCGAGACCTATGTGCTGAACCTGATCGACACGCCCGGCCACGTCGACTTCGCCTACGAAGTGTCGCGCTCGCTGTCGGCCTGCGAAGGCTCGCTGCTGGTCGTCGATGCCTCGCAGGGTGTCGAGGCGCAGACGCTCGCCAACGTCTACCAGGCGATCGACAACAATCACGAGCTCGTCACCGTGCTCAACAAGATCGACCTGCCGGCGGCCGAACCCGACCGCATCAAGGAGCAGATCGAGGAAGTCATCGGCATCGATGCCTCGGACGCGGTGCTGATTTCGGCGAAGACCGGTCTCGGCATCCCCGACGTGCTGGAAGCCATCGTCAACAAGTTGCCGGCGCCGAAGAGCGCCGGCGGCGAGAAGGCGCCCCTGAAGGCGCTGCTGGTCGACAGCTGGTACGACACCTATCTCGGCGTCATGGTTCTGGTGCGCATCATCGACGGCGTTCTGGTCAAGGGCCAGACCATCCGCATGATGGGCACGGACGCCAAGTACCAGGTGGAGCGCGTCGGCGTGCTCACCCCGAAGATGGTCAATGTCGACAGCCTCGGCCCCGGCGAGATCGGTTACATCACCGCCTCGATCAAGGAAGTGGCCGATACCCGCGTCGGCGATACGATCACCGAAGACAAGCGCCCGACGGCGGAAGCCCTGCCGGGCTTCAAACCGGCGCAGCCGGTGGTCTTCTGCGGCCTCTTCCCGGTCGACGCCGCCGATTTCGAGGAACTGCGCGCCGCCATGGGCAAGCTGCGCCTCAACGATGCCTCCTTCTCCTTCGAAATGGAATCGTCGGCGGCCCTCGGCTTCGGTTTCCGCTGCGGCTTCCTCGGCCTGTTGCATCTGGAAATCATCCAGGAGCGCCTCTCCCGCGAGTTCGACCTCGACCTGATCGCCACGGCCCCCTCGGTCGTCTACCAGCTGACGATGACGGATGGCACCGAGAAGGAGCTGCACAATCCGGCCGACATGCCCGATGTCGTCAAGATCGAAGAATTCCGCGAGCCCTGGATCAAGGCGACGATCCTGACGCCGGATGAATATCTCGGCGGTATCCTGAAGCTTTGCCAGGATCGACGCGGCATCCAGACCGAACTCACCTATGTCGGCAGCCGCGCCATGCTGACCTACGAACTGCCGCTCAACGAAGTGGTCTTCGATTTCTACGACCGCCTGAAGTCGATCTCGAAGGGGTATGCCTCCTTCGACTACAATCTCGCCGATTACCGCGAGAGCGACCTGGTGAAACTGTCGATCCTCGTCAACGGCGAGCCGGTCGATGCGCTGTCCATGCTGGTACACCGCTCCGCTGCCGACCGCCGCGGCCGCACCATGTGCGAGAAGCTGAAGGAACTGATCCCGCCGCACATGTTCCAGATCCCGATCCAGGCGGCGATCGGCGGCAAGGTCATCGCCCGCGAGACCGTTCGCGCGCTGCGCAAGGACGTGACGGCCAAGTGTTACGGCGGCGACGCCACCCGCAAGCGCAAACTTCTGGAAAAGCAGAAGGAAGGCAAGAAGCGCATGCGCCAGTTCGGCAAGGTGGAAATTCCGCAGGAAGCCTTCATCGCCGCACTGAAGATGGGCGACGAGTGAGGATTTCCAATCCATGTTCATGCGCATATAGTATGCGCATGAACGATGAGGTTGGGTATGACACCGTCAGCGCGTAAAGCGGCCAATCTGTCTTTGGACAGCGATCTTGTTTCGCAGGCCCGCGACTTGAACATCAATGTCTCGCGTGCCGCGGAGGAAGGTATAACGCAGGCCATCAAGGCCGAGCGTGAGCGCCTGTGGCGATTGGAAAATGCCGAGGCCATTCGTCTGGAAAACGAATACATCGAGAAACACGGCCTGCCTTTTGCAGAATACCGCCGTTTCTGATGGCGCGGTTTCACGCCTACAGAATAAAATCCAGCCATATTCTGGCGCTCGATCTGCAGGCGGATATCCTCAGCGATTTGAGGGTACGTATTATCGCGCCTCTTTATCCGGTCGCCGAGCTGTCATGGACGATGGCGCGCCTCAATCCCCGCTTTACGATCGGTGAGGAGAGTTACGTCATGGCAACACAGCGCATGCTCGCCATGCCTCTTCAGGACATCGGTGACGAGGTGGCGGATCTTTCGGCTCATCGCGACATCATCATCGCCGCCACCGATTTCCTCTTCCAGGGTTTCTGATCTCTCCCCGGGTCGCAACACGGCGCCGATCCGGTTTGCCTTCCGCCGCCCGATCTGGCATCTCCCTTGCCGATATCGAATTGCGACGGAGCGATTGACGTGACCCTTGCCCCCGGCCCCATCCCTCCACGCGTGACCGTGCAGGACGCCGTCTACCAGCGGCTCAGGGATGCGTTGATGGCCGGCAGCTTCGATCCCGGGCAGGTGTTGACCATTGCCTCGCTGGCGGAGCGGTTCGGCACCAGCAACATGCCGGTGCGCGAGGCATTGCGGCGGCTCGGCGCCGAAAAAGCGCTGGAACTGGCGCAGAACGGCTCGGCCCGCGTGCCGGCGGTGACGGTGGCGCGGCTGGAGGATCTCGCCCGTGCCCGCGTCGCGGTCGAAGGGCTGGCGGCGGAACTCGGCGCGCCCAGACTGACGGCGCGCGACCTTGCCGGGCTGGAGGCGATCGTCGCCGAACAGCGTTCCATCGGCCGCGACCGCGATGTCTATGACCTGATGGCAAAGAACTACGAGTTCCATTTTGTCATCTATCGCGCCTCCGGCTCCGAGGTGCTGCTGCAACTGATCGAGACATTGTGGCTGCGCTTCGGCCCCTACATGCGGCTTTTGCAGACCTCGGTAGAGCAGCTGATCCGTTCCGGCGAGATCGAGGCCTCGGGGCAGCACGACGCCGTCCTGGCCGCGCTAAAGGCTGGCGATTTCGGTTGTGTGCGCGAAGCCATCGTTCACGACATCACCTGGACCGCGGATATCCTGCAACGCTTCTGCCCCGATTCATGAGGGTCCTAAATCGAAATGCTTGAACTCTAAAATTTCTTGTGATCAAATGATCAAAAATTCATTTCGAGGAGATTTTGCCATGGCCGCCCAGATCGATTTTCCTGTGCATGACATCCGAAAACTGTTTCCGGCTCTGGAAAAGGCGGGTGATTTCATCTTCCTCGACAATGCCGGTGGATCGCAGGTGCCGCAGTCGGTGGTCGATGCCGTTGCCGCTCATCTGGTCGATTATAACGTCCAGCGCATGGCGAAGTACCAGCACAGCCAGGGCGTCGATCGCAATCTTGCGGAAGCACGCGAAAGCGTGGCGCTGCTGGTCAATGCCTATCGCCCGGAAGAAATCTCCTTCGGCCTGAATGCCACCTCCTTCATCCGCCTGGTCAGCCTCGGCATCGCCAAGATGCTTGATGAACGCGACGAAATCGTCGTCACCGACATGGATCACGACGCCAACATCGCCACCTGGCTGGCATTGGAGGCGGACGGCGCCAAAATCGTCTGGTGGAAGATGCGCGAGGACGGCACGCTGCATCCCGAAGATCTAAAACCGCTCGTCAACGACAGGACCCGCCTGGTCGCCTGCACGGTGACGGCGCATTCGATCGGCACCATCGTCGATGTCGCCGAAGTTGGCCGCATCGCCCATGCCGCGGGCGCGGAAGTCTTCCTCGATTGCGTGCACTACGGTCCGCACGGCCTGATCGACGTGCAGGCCTGGGATTGCGATTATCTCGTCTGCTCCGGCTACAAGAATTTTTCGCCGCACATGGGGTTCCTCTGGGGCCGCTACGATGCGCTCGTCCGGCTGCCGACCTTCAAGGAGGATTTTATCCCCGACGTGCCGCCCTACAAGATCGAGGTCGGCACCTTCACCTATGAGAACGTCGCCGGCATGAATGCCGCCGTCCATTATCTCGAAGCGCTCGGCCGCCGCTTCCTGCCGGAAGCAAATTCCCGCCGTGCGGCGCTTGCCGCCGCCATGGGCGCCATTCGAGACTATGAAATGGTGCTGACGAAGGCGCTGTTGCAGGCGCTGAAGCAGCACGGCGCGGTGATCTACGGCATCTCGGACGAAGATAAGGTCGCCGGCCGCGTCCCGACGATCTGCTTTTCCATTCCCGGCATCACGCCGCAGGTGATCGCCGAGGACATGGGCCAGGCAGGTATCGGCCTGCGCGACGGGCACATGTTTGCGCCGCGGCTGATGAAACGCCTCGGGCTGACGATGGAAACCGGCGCTCTGCGGATTTCCATGGTGCACTACAACACGCTGGACGAGGTTAGGCGTTTCAGCGAAGCGCTGGGCAAGATCATAGCGCGTCGGCGCTGATCCATCCCTCTTGCGTCCCGGCTGCTGACCGCATATCGTCCGTCTTGGCCGGATGTGGCCAGCCGTCCCGCGACGCCTCATGCGTTTGGTGAATACATCCGAATATAGCAAAAACCCTTTCGTCCTTGCCTGATGGCATCCGATGGTAGACGGGTCAGCAATGCGGGCACTGGCGGTGTCGTCTACCGAGAGGAAGGATGAAATATGCGCGATTTTCGCGATGCCAAACTCATGGCCAAAGTTCTGCGGCAGGCCTTTGCCGACCGCAACGTTACCGTCACACATAGCGAGACCCTCGAAATCGTCGCCGGCCAGTTCGGTTGCGATGACTGGAATATTCTCGCCGCCCGGATAGAGGCAACCGAAGCGGTACCGACGAAGCCGGTGGAAAAGATTGCCATCACCCCGCCGATCCCGATCTTCCGGATTTTTTCGGTCGAAAAGGCGATGGAATTCTATCGGGATTTCCTCGGCTTCACCGTCGATTGGGAGCATCGTTTCGGCGAGAATTTCCCGCTCTACTGCCAGGTGTCCCGCAGCGGGCTGATCATGCATCTTTCCGAACATGCGGGCGACGCATCTCCCGGGGCAAAGGCTTTCGTGTGGATGACCGGGGTCCGGGCGTTCCGCGAAGAACTGATCGGCAAACACTATCGCTACATGAAGCCCGGTGTGGAAGAAGCACCCTGGGGACTGGAAATGACGGTGATCGATCCGTTCAACAACAAGATCGCCTTCTGCGAAAAGCAGGAAAACGAACAGGCCGGCCAAGCCTGATCAGCGCACTTGCGCAGACGGGTTCCGCACGAGCGTCTTATGCGGGGTTCCGGCGCGGCCGGGGCCCCGTGACCTGCTTGCAGCGCGACCGTAAACAGGCCGAAACAAAACGATTTGTGGCGTAAAACGCAAAAAAAGTCAGGCGCTGCGTCGTTTCCGTGCCGACGAAATAGAATACCCTCAACCGATCTGATCCGTATGTATTGACCATGCGCCGCCGCGCCTGCCGGCGGTCGGGGGAGGTTGAATGAAATTCCGTCGGGACGCGCCGATCATCCTGTCGATCGCCATAGCAATCGTCATCGCGGTTGCCGCTGCCATTTCCAGCCAGCTCTTTGCCGGCATGACCGCAGCCGTCGAAGAAAAGCAGTTCGAACTGATGGGCAACATCGTCCAGACAGCCATCGGCGATGCCGAGAACAAGGCGTTGGCACGTGCCGAGCTGATTGGTGATCTGCCGGCCGTACAGCGTCTCCTAACGGCCAATGATCGCGCCGGCCTGCAGGCGGAACTCGGCAAGATGTTCGAGAACCAGAAGGCGCGGCACGGCGTCGACCAGGCGCAGTTCCACCAGCCGCCGGCTCTCTCTTTCCTGCGCCTGCACGACCCCGCCACCTTTGGCGACGACCTGACCGCTTCCCGGCCGCTGGTCGTTGCCGTCAATCGTGATCGCGAGCCGAGAAAAGGACCGTCCGTCGCCCGCAACGGTCCGGCGATCTTCGGTGTCGCGCCGGTGACCGACAGCAACGGCAAGCCGTGGGGCACGTTCGAGGTCGGCATCAGCTTCGGGCCGCTGCTTGCGGGCCTGAAAAACGCCTATGGCTTCGATCTCGCCTTATTTATCGATGAAGGCGTGTTGCGGCAATTCGCCAAGGGTGTCAGCCCGGAACGGCTGGGCGACCAGAACCGCGTCGGCAAGTTCATGCGTTTCGAGGCAACCAATGCCGCGCTGATGTCAGAGCTGGCAACGGCGTCGGATCTTGCCGTGGTCAGCGAGCCGACGCCGTACACGCGTCTGGCGCAGGGCATGACCCGCGGCGTGCTGCTGATTCCGCTGAACAACAGCTCCGGCACGCAGATCGGTGTCATCGCCGTATCGTCGGATTTCAGCGCCTCGCGCGCTTCGGTCGGCCGTTCGCTGGTGTGGCAAACCGTCATCGCCGCGATATCGATCGTGTTGCTGATCGGTGTCGTCATCGTCGTCCTGCGCGGCTTTCTCATGCGGCCGCTGCAGGTCCTGGGAGATTGCTTCGAGGCGGTATCTTCCAACGAGCTTCTGCCACCGCTCGAGGGGGCGGAGCGTTTTCCGAAGGAACTGCAGGTGTTTGCAGCCATGTACGAGCGCATTCGGTTGCGTCGGTTGGGTGCGGGTAAGGTGATATGACAATCATGCATTGGCTCTCCCGGTCCCTGGCGGCAGTGTTGCTGGTGTTCTTTGGCGGCTGGCTTGCCGCCGCGCAGGCGGCCAGTCCCGATCTGCCGCGCGACAAGGGCTTGCCTGTTGTCATCAAGGCCGGCGTCGCTTTCGTCGAACTGTTCGGTTTCGATGAGAACGCCGGCACCTTCCGCGCCACCGTGGACGTGCGCCTGAGCTGGTTCGACGGGCGCCTGGCAAAATCCGGCCCCATTCTCGGCATTCCCCCGGACACCTATCGTGATGCTGCAGCGGAAACACGCATGAAGGAAATCTGGGTGCCGCCGGTGGTCTTGTCCAACCAGCAGGGCGAAGCAGCGTTTTCGTCCTATGGCTTGCGGGTCTATCCCGACGGCAACGTCGAACTTTTGCATCGGGTCACGGCCGATTTCGCCGTTGACGTCGATGTCGCGCGTTTTCCGTTTGATCGGCAGCAACTTTTCACGGATGTCGCTATCCGCGGCGTGCCGATCGGTCTGGTGACGTTGCAGTTCGACCAGTCGGATATCGATTTCAGCCGTCCTTCGGTGGGCGCGGGCCTGCCCGGCTGGAGCATCGGCCTTGTCGATCTCCGGAGCAGCCCGATCTCCAGCTGGTATAACAGCAGCGAAGCGCGTGTGACGGCATCGCTGACCGTGGCGCGGCAGCCGGGCCTGGTGGTCGCGTCGATCTTCATTCCGCTGCTTGCCTCGCTCCTGATCCCGCTCCTGGCGATCTGGCTGAACCGGATGGAGGAGGGCGTCTTCCAGGTGGATGCCTTCGAGCTGGTCAACATCATCATCGGTGGCTTGTTTGCCGTGATCGCGCTGAATTTTACCGTCTACAGCAGTTATGTCGTGCTGGCGGACGGGGACAATACGGTCAACCGGCTTTTCGCGCTCAATTATCTGGCCCTGGCGACGGCGCTTTTCGTCAACATCTTCTTCGGGCGCTTCAATGTGCTGGCGCGGGTCTTCGGCCCCTATGTGCAGGAACAGGCCTATCTGGTGATCATGTGGGCCGTGCCGGTTCTCGTGGCCATCACCGCCGCGGCTTTCATGCTGACGGCGGCCGTTTGAACGGCCGCCGGAGGGCGGGCGCCGTCAGGCGCCGTCAGCGTTGCGAACCCATCATCCCAGGCGGATGTAGGGCACGTCCTTCTTGTCCACCTCGTCCAGCGCTTCTTCGTAACCGGCATCGGCGTACCGCATGACGCCGAGCGCCGTGTCGTTGGTCAGCGCATGGTCCAGTCGTTCGTCGGCTTCGACTGTGCCGTCAGCGACGATGGTGACGCCGCAACTGGTCATGTAGCCGGCATATCCGCCGCCGCCGGAATGGACCACGACGAGATCCGCCATCGAGGAGCACAGCATCATCGCGTCGAGCAGCGGCCAATCGGCGATGGCATCGGAGCCGTCCTTCATCCGTTCGGTCATGATGTTGGGATGCGCCATGGCGCCGGCATCGAGATGGTCGCGGGAAAAGGCGATCGGGCCTTTCAATTCGCCCTTGGCGATGAGGGCGTTGACGGCGCGGGCCAGCGCCGTGCGTTCGCCATGGCCGAGCCAGGCAATGCGGGCCGGCAGGCCTTCGAAGGGGATATACTGGCGAGCCAGTCGCACCCAGTTGGTGACGATCTTGTTGTCCGGGAACATTTCCAGCAGCAGGTCGTCGATGCGGGCGATGTCGCTTTCTTCGCCCGACAGCGCCATCCAGCGGAAGGGGCCGATGGCGCGGCAGAACAGCGGGCGCAGATAGGCTTCGGTGAAGATCGGAATGTTGAAGGAATTGGTGACCCCGCCTTCACGCGCCTGGGTGCGGATCAGGTTGCCGTTGTCGAAGACTTCCGAACCTTTCGCCTGGAAATCCAGCATGGCGCGCACGTGGTCGACGATCGACGCGCGGCTTGCCGCCATCAGCTGCCCCTGGCCGTCCTCGCGCAGCGAACGCACTTCCTGCAGCCCCATGCCTTTCGGCACGTAGCCATAGACAAGATCGTGCGCCGAGGTCTGGTCGGTGACGATATCGGGCACGATGCCGCGACGGGCGATTTCTGGATAGATGTCGGCGGCATTGCCGACCAGGCCGACCGACAGCGGCCGCTTATCCTTCACGGCGGCATCGATCATCGCCAGCGCCGCATCGAGGTCGGGTGCGATCTCTTCGAGATAGCCGATCTTCTTGCGAGCCTCGGCACGGGCCGGGTCGATGTCGACGCAGAGGATCGCCGCACCCGCCATGCGGCCGGCGAGCGGCTGCGCCCCGCCCATGCCGCCAAGGCCGGCAGTAAGAATGAAGCGGCCGGCCAGTTCGCCGCCGAAGCGTTTTTCGGCAATGCGCATGAAGATTTCGTAGGTGCCCTGGATGACGCCCTGGCTGCCGATATATTGCCAGGCGCCGGCCGTCAGCCCGCCCCAGCAGATCAGGCCCTTGCGCTGCAGCTCGTAAAAATACTCGGCTTTCGCCCATTGGCCGACGATGTTGCAGTTGGCCATGATCACCAGCGGCGCCTTGGCATGGGTCTTGACCAGGCCGATCGGCTTGCCGGACTGGATGATCAGCGTCTGGTCTTCGTCCATCTCGATCAGCGTCTTGACGATGCCGCGATGCGCCGCCCAGTTGCGCGCCGCCTTGCCGAGCGCGGCGTAGACGACGAGGTTATCCGGGTCCTCGCCGACGGAGAGCACGTTTTCCAAGAGGCGCAGCAGCGCCTCCTGCCGCCAGCCCTTGGCGCGCAAAGCCGGGCCGCCGGGGATCGGGAAGTTCGGATGACGCGGGTTGGGCTTAGGCATGGGTGGTGTCCTTGTTGTTTTATGGTGGCGCGGCCCCTCATCCGCCTGCCGGCGCCTTCTCCCCGTTTTGACGGGGAGAAGGGGTTATGCCGCACCGTTTCCGCCACATTCAACGCTGCGTGAGGCAAGTCCCCTCTCCCCGTTTTACGGGAAGAGGGTGACGGTGAGGGGCACGGCCGCGCGTGATACTGAGCCGGCGTCAAGCAAACACATACTTCGCGATATCGATCCCCATCGCCTTTTCCACCGAGGGATAGACGGTCGGATCGAGCACGCTGGCCGATAGCGGGATGATCTCCTTCGGCACATGCAGGATGTGCACGTTCATGCCTTCCTTCAGCTGCCCGACGCTCAAGGGTTCCCCCTCGGGCGAAAGCGTGGTGATGACGGAAGGGAAGGTGGCAAGGCGGGCACCGCCGGCATCCTCCACCGCCATATATTCGTTCATCACATGCATGGTCACCGCCTTGTCGCCGCTGCCGACGGTGATGGTGCCGATGTCGAAGGCTTCCTTGGTGTAGACGACGTCCTTCCTGGTAATGGTGCCTTCGGCAAGGATCGTGCCGCCCGTCGTCTTGCAGATGGCGTCGATGACGGCTGCACCGCCCTTCTTTTCCGCAGCGATGATCGCTTCTCCCAGCGTCAGCGCCAGGGAAATGCCGCCGAGTGCCGCATGCGTGCGCACATAGGAGGCGCGTAACGGATTGCGGCAGGAGGCGATGAAGCCGCCGGACTGGTCGGAGGCGGCACGCAGGATCGGCGAGACCTTGGCGGTGGCGCCGCGCACCACCAGTTCTATGTAGCGGTTCTCGTCGCGATTGCCGCCGACGGCGGTCTGGATCATCTGCTCGGGTGAGCCAGCCATGCCGATCGACCCCATGTCGCCGGTCGGATGGGCACGGATGTCGCCGACGGCATCGACCACCTTGGTGCCGAGGATGGCGGAGGGCAACCAGCCGTTCAGCGTCGAGGAACGACCGTTCTGGCCGATGATCAGGCCAGAGAGCTTTTCGCCGAGCGCTTCCTGCAGAAGCTGCACTGCCTTGACGTAGTCGACTCCGCGCATTTCCCACGGCGTGGTCGAGGCCGGGGCGCCGATGGCGGCGGCGGTGGCGATCCACTCGTCGTCACCCAGTTCGTCGATCGACACCAGTTCCGGCTTGCCGATGGCAACCGCGGCATAACCCAGCATGCGGCCATGGTCGGCCCAGCCGCCGCCGCCGGCAGCATAGACGGAGCCGCCCTTGACGGCCGCCTCGACATCCTTCTCAACGAGTATGCGTCCCATTCCGGTTCTCCTGAAGTGTGGGCAGAAGTTCATCCATGGCCAGCGTGGCGCGCAGAAGCACCGCGGCGCCAAGGGCGATATCGTCATTTTCCGCCCATTCATCGGCGGAGTGGCTGCGGCCGTCCTTGCACGGCACGAAAATCATCGCCGCCGGCGCCACCTTGGCGATCCAGGCGGTATCGTGGCCGGCGCCCGAGGCCATGCGGCGATGGCTGGCGCCGACCGAATCGGCGGCGCGGTCGAGGATGGCGAGCAGGTCCGGATGGCCGGGTGTCGGCTGGTTGTCGGAAATCGTCACCGGCGGCAGCACGGACACGCCGTAGTCGTCGGAAATCCGCTTTGCGGTTTCTCCCAGCCAGCGCATGAAGGTCAGCATGTCGTCGCGCAGTTCGGCGCGGGCATCGATCAGCAGCACCGCCTTCGACGGCACGACGTTGGCGGCATTCGGCTCGATGCGGAATTCGCCGACGGTGGCGGTGAAATGGGTGGTCCGGCCGGTGCCGAGGCTGGTGGCCGCCTGGCGGATGTCGAGCACGAGTTGCGAGGCGGCGACGAGCGCATCGGCCCGGCCGGTCATTGGCGTCGTGCCGGCATGGTCGGCGCGGCCTTCGACGGTCACCTCGATGCGGGTGATGCCGGCAATCGCGGTGACCACGCCGATATCGCGGCCTTCCATCTCCAGGATCGGCCCCTGCTCGATATGCAGCTCCAGGAAACCGGCGATATCGGGGCGCGATTGCCGCGCCAGCACGCCGGCATTGCCGCCCATGTCGATGATCGCCTGATGCAGGGTTCGGCCTTCGGTCGTGCGGCCGAGCCATGCATCGGGAAGCTGCCCGGTCATGCCGCGACTGCCGACGCAGGAGACGCCGAAGATCGAGACTTCTTCCGCCAGGAAATCGACGATCTCCAGATTGTGGTTGAGCGCCATGCCCTGATCCTCCAGGGCGCGGGCAACCTCCAGCGCGGCGATCACTCCGGCCACGCCGTCGAAACGGCCGCCGTTCGGCACCGTGTCGGAATGTGAGCCGAGCATGATGGTGCCGAGCGCCGGGTTCTGGCCGCGGCGCAGGCCGATCAGGTTACCGCCGGCATCGATGCGGGTTTCGAGGCCGGCCGCCTTCATGCGCGCTTCTATGTAGGCGCGGCCCTTGAGAAACAGCGGCGAGAAGGCGCGGCGGGTATAAGGCTGGCCTTCCTCGGTGATTGCGGCAAGCGCATCGATATCTTCGGCGATGCGGTCGGCATCGACAGGCAGGTTGCGGCTCATCGGCTCAGGCTCCGGCCAGCACACGATTGAGCGGCGGGCGGACGAAGGCACCGGTGCCCGGCTCGGCCAGCACCTTGCTGCCGTCGAAAGCGAGCTTGCCGCGCAGATAGGTTCCTGAAACGCGGTAGGGCAGGCGGATGCCGTTATAGGGGCTCCAGCCGACGATGTTGTGACCGCTGGCGGCGGCGTCATAGACCGTTTCTTCCGGGGTCAATACGACGATGTCGGCGTCTTTTCCGGGGGTAAGCGCACCCTTCACATGGTCGAGGCGAAAATGCTTAGCCGGATTCTCCGCCATCAGGCGTGCGGCCCAGAACAGCGGAATGCCGCGCTCCAGCGCACCCTTGACGAACAGCGGTACCATGACCTCAAGGCCCGGCACGCCGGAGGAATTGGCCAGCATGTCGGGGTTGGTCTTGCGTTCCTCGGACCAGCTGACATGATCGGTCGAAACCAGCCAGACCTTGCCTTCGCTGACCTTGCGCCACAACGTTTCGACCTCGGCGCGCGGTCGGATCGGCGGGTTGATCTTGGCTTTGCCGCCCAGGCGCCTGACGTCGTTTTCTTCGTCCAGCGTCAGGTAATGGATGCAGCATTCGACCGTCGCTTCGAAACCGTCGCGGCGATAGGCATGGGCGATGTCATAGCCGCGGCCGAGCGAGCAATGCACCACATGCGAGGGGCAGCCGGTCGAAGCACCGGTCTCGAAGATGGTGTGCATGGCCAGAAGTTCGGTGATCGGCGGCCGCGACAGGCCGTGGGCGCGCCAGTCGGTGATGCCCGATGCCTTCACCTTGGCCATGTAGGCATGCACCGCCTCGTCGTCCTCGTTATGCACGCCGGCGGTCAGGCCGGTCGGGGCTATTGCCGCAAAACAGGCGTCGAGCAGTGCCGGAGGGATACGGGGAAACCTTTTCGGGTCGGTGCCGAAGGTGGAAAACTTGAAGGCGGAAACACCGGCCGCCACCATTTCGGCGATGCGCGCCGGACCTTCCTCCGGATCGATCGTGCCATAGAGCGCAAAATCGACGCGGGCCTGCGGGCCGGCATGATCGACTTTTGTCTTCACCGCCTCTGCAGAGCAGACCAGGTTGCCCTCGTCATACGGCATGTCGACGATGGTCGTCACGCCGCCGGCTGCCGCCGAGCGCGTCGACCAGATGAAATCCTCCTGGTTCTTCTGCGACAGCGAATGCACCTGGGCGTCGATGGCACCCGGCAGGATCAAGGCGGCGCCGAGGTCGTGCCGTTCCTTCGCCGATGGCGCGATACCCTGGCCGACCTCGGCAATCTTGCCGTCGCGCACAGCGACGTAACCGGCATCCACCACCCGGTCGGACAGCACCACCGTCCCCTTCAGAACCAGATCGAAATCAGCCATGTCTTTCCTCTTTTCGGGTTCGAAGGTTTAGGCAGAGAGCGCATCCAGCCGCCGCGGGCTGGCATCGCGCGGATGCGGGCAAAGCGCGAAAAAATCATCGATCGAGGCGATCGGCACCTGGGCGGCGAGATCTCCGACAACCCGTTCCGACGACAGTTCTTCCTCGATGGCTTCCACCTCGGAAGAGAGCGGCCGGTCGACGACGTAGAAATCGGCATGTTTGCGCACGATGTCGTAGAGCATCTTCGGCACGCCGCCGGGCTTGTCGCCGAGAATGTCCATTGCCTGGGCCGAGAGCAGGGCCTCCAGGGCGGAGAGGCGCTTGACTGCCTCCACCTGCCGGCCGAAGCGTTCGATCACCAGCGGCAGGAAGGCGGCCTCGTCCTCCATGCCGGAAGCGACCACCAGCGATTGCGCCGACACCGGGTTGGACATCGACAGTACCCGCGAAAAAATCTCGCCGGCAAGCTTGATCACCGGGCCGAAACCGGTGGCGATGCGCCCTTCCGGCACCAGGTTGACCGGCAGGTTGCGCCGCTGGCCGTTGCCGAGCAGGACGCAGCGGTTGAAAGAGTTACGCGCCGCATGTGCCATGCAGATGGCGGCGGCTTCGAGCAGGATGGTCACGTCGAGCGGCAGGGAGCCGCCTGACGTCAGCACCTTGCCCTCAACGACGACGGGGTTGTCGTCGGAGCGGCCGGTGGCGGCGAGGATCTTGTGGCCGGCCGTCAGCAGGCTTTCGAACACGGCACCGAAGACCTGGGCGATCATGCGCAGGCTGAGCGGGTCCTGGATATGGGTGGCAACCGGCCAGTCCCAGTCTTCCGAGGCGCGGCAAAGCCAGGAGCCGATCAGGGCCTCCCGGGCCGTGCCGACATGCACGACCGCCTGCCACGGATGGCGCGAGGCACCGAGCGCACCGGCCGACATCAGCGCCGTCGCCAGCATCATACGGATGGCGGTGGCCGCGTCGCGGGTCGCTTCCGCGGCAGCGGCAAAACTGACGGCATTGACACTGAGCGAGGCGAGGCTGTCACGCGGGGCCATGCGCAGCGGCGCGAGGCCGGCGGCCCTGAACGCAGCTTCGGCCGACATCCGCTCCCCGCGGAAGCGTGCTTCGCCGACACCGGTCAACACCGCGCCGATCTGACCCATCAGGCCGATATCGGCGCAACCGATCGAGCCGGTGCGACGTACCACCGGGATGACATCGGCGGCGAGCAGGCTGAGATAGGCCTCCACCAGATCCGTCGAGCAACCGACATAACCGGTGAGCGCCGTGTTGACACGGATCGCCATGGCATTGCGCACCACCGAACAGGGAAAAGGTGCGCCGGTGCCGAAATGATGGGCTCGCACCAGGCCGAGATTGAAGGTGTCGAGTTCGTCGGGCGACCATTCGACGTCCTTCATCGCTCCGACGCCGGTCGTGGCGCCGTAAACCGGGACGCCATTGGCAATGGCGGCTTCCAGAACGCCTCTCGCCATCTCGACGCGGGCCATGCCGGCGGGCGAAGCGACGGGCAAGACGCGTCCGGCACCGATCTCCATAAGCTCTGCAAAGCCCAGCGGCTGGCCGGTGAGTTCGATGATGGAATGGGGGCCTGTCATGCGTCGGTCGTCTCCTGCTTCGCAAACACTATTCAAACATCCCCGACTGTGGGATATCCCAAATCATGAACGGACGATGTGGCAACAAAACCAAGGCGAAAGCTTGATCATGGACACGGCGACGCTGCTTGCAACAACGATCGTACTGGAGCTGAAGAGCGTGCGTGCCGCGGCACGCGCCCTGTCGCGTCCGCCGGCTTCGGTGGCGGCGGCCATCCGGCGGGCGGAGGCCGAGCTGGCCATGCCATTGGTGCAGAAAACCGGTTCGTCGCTGATGCTGACGCTGGAGGGCGGCCGCCTGCTGCCGCGGCTGCAGGAGCTGAGCAGCCTGGCGGGAGATCTGTTTCTCGCCGATGGTCGCCCGGTGCCCGGCATCGCAGCCCTTGCCGGCAAGATGCTGAGTTTCGACGCGCTGATCCGCCTGCTGCATGTGGCACGCATCGGCAGCATTCGCGCCGCGGCGCGCGAACTCGGGCTTGGCCAACCACAGCTGACGCGGCAGATCGCCCATGTCGAGGCGGTGCTGGGGTATGCGGTGCTGGAGCGCGGCCGTAGCGGGGCGGTGCCGACCAAGGCGGGCGAGCGTGCCGTCGAACTCATCCGGCGCATTGAACGGCTCTGGCACGACCTGACCAATGCGGCAGACGAACGCTTCCGGCGCACCGAGACGGTGGTGCGCATCGGCTCGGTCATCCCGCTCGGGCCGGACAGCCAGATTGCCGATTTCCTCGCCGATCTTGCCGCCGGCTGGCGCCGCGCCCACCCGCGCCAGCCGGTGTTCATTTCTTCGATGATCGCCGAGGAACTGCTGAACAGCCTGCGGCGCGGCCTGTTCGACATCGTCCTGCTTGATGTCGAAACCCTGCCGGACGATCTCGATGGCCGCCTGCTCTCAGCCTCGCCGCTGGCGCTCGTCGGCAGGGCAGAGGAGATGGACGGCGTCCGGCTCGATGATCCGGTGTCGCTGACGTCCTTGTTGTTTCGCCACCCCGTGGCGATCCCCAGCCTGCGCAGCGGGCTCAGGCAGAAGATCGATCCGGTGCTGGAGGAACTTCTCGGTCGCGGCAGCGGCCGCCGGCTGGAAATCGTCGAGGTCGACTCCATCCCGGTGATCCTGAAACTCGTCGGCCGGCACGGCTTCCTGTCCATCCTGCCGAGCGTTTCCCTGGCGGCGATGAGCGGAGAACTCAAGCAGGTCAGCCTGCATCCTTCCCACAGCCTGCCGCTGTGGATCGCCTGGCCGAAGGTTCGCACAGGGCAGGGCCTTCAGCGGCAGGTGATGGAACTCCTGTCCCTCATCCGGGCCTGAGCGCCAAGGGCCGGGCAGACGGGATCAGGCGATCGGGCCGAGATAATCCATCTTGCCGACGGGCAGGCCGCGGGCGCGCAAAATACCGTGGGCTGTGGTGATGTGGAAATAAAAATTCGGGAAAACGAATTTCGTCAGATAGTCCTTGCCGGACATCACCTTGGTCGCGGATCGGCCGAGCGGCACGGTGATCTCGCGGCTGTCGCTGCCATCCAGGCTCTCCGGCGTCACGGTGGCGAAGTAGGCCTGCGCCTTGGCCAGCCGCGCTCGAAGTTCGGCAATAGTGGTTTCGTTGTCCTCGAAGCGCGGCGCTTCCTGGCCGGAGAGGCGGCCGATGGCGTTCTTGGACGTATCGGTGACACGCTGGATCTGCGAGGTAAAGGGGTTCATGTCCGGCGCCAGCCGCGCACTCAACAATTCGTTGGCGTCCACGCCGTTTTCCTCAGCGTAGGCTTCGATCTTGTCGAGATAGTGCGAGAGAACGTCGAGGCCGCGCTGGAACAGCGGCACGGTGAGATCGTAGACGGAAATGGACATGAGGCTTCCTTTTGGGCCGCTGTTGACGTGCCGGTGGCCAAGCCTGCTGCCTGGTGACCGACGGCGTGCATATAGGAAGCGCCGCACCGTTCCGCGATGGCCAGCACGTCGTAATCCGTCATCCCAGGGGGATTTTCTTTGGTGGGGGTCACCCGATGGGGAGCAGGGTGATCGGAGATGGCATGAGAGGGTGCCGCTTGCCCCTTCTCCCCCGCGGGGAGAAGGTCGCGGCAGCGGGATGAGGGGGCGCCACGAGGGAAAGTCCTGCTGTGTTTCCCCCCTCATCCGACCCTTCGGGCCACCTTCTCTCCGCTGGGGAGAAGGGGAAGAGGAGATGTCGCCGGGGCCTTACGTCACCTGCCAGGCGACGTAGAGCAAGGTGAGCGCGATCAGCCACAGCGCCACGCGCCCGGAGCGGCCATGCCGGGCTTCCGACTTGCCGATGGCCTCGGCCGTCGCCGGGTCGAAGCGCAGGCCATTTTCGCTCATCGCGGTGATCTCGCGCGAAAATTTCTCGGTCTTGGCGACGATTTCGGGGGCTGCTTCCGCCAGCTTGAGCGCCGCCTTCAACCCGTCGCGCATGTCGGTCAGAACGCGCTGGGGGCCGAGATTGGTGCGGATCCAGTCGCCGACGACGGGTTCCGACGCCTTCCACATGTTGAAGCGCGGATTGAGGATGCGCGCGACACCTTCGACCACCACCATGGTCTTCTGCAGCATCACCAGTTCCGGCCGCGTCTCCATGTCGAAGAGTTCGGTGACTTCGAAGAGCAGGGTGAGCAGCTTGCCCATGGAGATAGTTTCCGCCGGCTGGCCGTGGATCGGCTCACCGATGGCGCGGATCGCCTGGGCAAAGCTCGCGACGTCGTGATGCCCCGGTACATAGCCGGCTTCGAAATGCACTTCGGCAACCCGCAGGTAATCGCGGGTGATGAAGCCGTAGAGGATTTCGGCCAGGAAACGGCGCTCCTTCTTGCCGAGCCGCCCGACGATGCCCATGTCGACGGCGACGATATCACCGGCCGCATCGACGAACAGATTGCCGGGATGCATGTCGGCATGGAAAAAACCGTCGCGCAGCGTATGGCGCAGGAAGGACTGGATCAGCCGGTCGGCGATGAGGTTCAGATCGTGTCCGGCGGCCTTCAGCGCCTCGACATTCGACATCTTGATGCCGTCGATCCACTCCATGGTAACGACATCGCGGCCGGTGCGCTCCCAATCGACTTTTGGCACACGGAAGCCGGGGTCTTTGGCGGTGTTTTCCGCGATTTCGGAAAGGGCGGCCGCCTCCAGCCGCAGGTCCATCTCCACCTTGGTGGTCTGCTCCAGCGTGCGGGTAACCTCCAGCGGCCGCAGACGTCGGGACGATGGAATGAACGTCTCCTGCACCCGCGCCACCAGATACATGACCTCGATATCGTGGCCGAAACGCTGGCGCACGCCGGGGCGGATCACCTTGATCGCCACCTTGCGTCTGCCGTCCGGCGTCTCCACTTCGCCCGGATGCACCTGGGCGATGGAGGCTGCGGCGATCGGATCGCCGAAATGGCTGTAAAGCTCCTCGACCGGCCGGCCGAGCGAGCCTTCGACGGATGCTTTTGCAGCTGCGACCGGGAAGAAGGCCATGCGGTCCTGCAGGCCGGCCAGATCGTCGGCGAAGTCGGCGCCGACGACATCGGGCCGCGTCGCGAGGAACTGCCCCATCTTGACGTAGGATGGCCCGAGCCGCTCGACGGCACGCGCCAGCCGGTCGCTGCGCTCCTCGGAGGGGCGCTTGCGGGCGAGCAGCCCGGCGACCGATTTGACCAGCACGGCCATCGGCGGCATGCCTTCGGAGGGTAAGGCCGAAACCACGCCCTCGCGCACCAGAACCCAGCCGACGCGGGCGAGGCGGAAATAGGCTCCGAACGTGCTCATCGCGCCGGACCGCCCGTTATCGGCATCAAACGTGTTCTGGCCATGCCGTCAGAGCTTCCAGCCGGAGTGCAGCGCGGCAATGCCGCCGGTATAATTGGTGAAGGAAACGCGCGAAAAACCGGCCTCTCGGATCATCGCGGCAAAATCCTGCTGGTTCGGGAATTTGCGGATCGATTCCACCAGATATTGATAGGGTTCGGCCTCGCCGGTGATCATCTTGCCGAATTGCGGGATCGCCTTGAACGACCATTGGTCATAGACCTTGTCGAGCAGCGGCATGTCGACTTCCGAAAACTCCAGCACCAGCAGTCGTCCGCCGCGCTTCAGCACGCGGTAGGCTTCCTTCAGCGCCACGTCGATATGCGGCACGTTGCGGATACCGAAGGCGATCGTATAGGCGTCGAAGGTGTTGGCTTCGAACGGCAGGTCCTCGGCATTAGCCTCGACGAAGGTCAGGTTGTTGGAAAGCTTCTTCTTGGCGGCGCGTTCGGCGCCGACACCGAGCATGGAACCGTTGATGTCGAGCACGGTGGCCTGCGCCAGCCGGTTGGAGGCTTCGACGATGCGGAAGGCGATATCGCCGGTGCCGCCGGCAACGTCGAGCACCTTGTAGGAAGCATCCTTGCGCGGGTTGAGTGCCGCGACCATGCCGTCCTTCCAGACCCGGTGCAGGCCGGCCGACATGACGTCGTTCATGATGTCGTAGCGTTTGGCAACCTTGTGGAAGACCTCGTTGACCAGACCCTGCTTCTCGCCTTCGGAAACATCGCGAAAACCGTAGGAGGTGGACATGCCGCCGTCGGCAGAGGTGCGGCTTTCAGTCATCGGGTCACTCCATCTTGCAGGGCCATCGTCGAAAAACGATAGCAAAAACGCCGCCGCCGCACTATCTCTGCGCTCGAAAGAGCCTGCGGCAGATCGCGCAGGTCTATAGACCACATTGCCACGGGTTGGAACAGGAAGTTGGGAACGCTATGCCGGAATTGCCAGAGGTAGAGACAGTCCGCCGCGGCCTGGCGCCGGTCATGGAGGGGGCACGCATCATCCGGCTGGAACTCCGGCGCGGTGACCTGCGGTTTCCCTTTCCGGTGGATTTTTCTGCCAAGGTGTACGGCCAGACGATCGTCTCGCTCGGCCGGAGGGCAAAATACCTGCTGATCGATCTCGCCAACGGCCTGACGATCATTGCCCATCTCGGCATGTCCGGCTCCTTCCGCATCGAGGAGGGGGCTGCCGCCGATATACCCGGCGATTTCCATCATCCGCGCTCGAAAGACGAAAAACACGATCACGTCATCTTCCATCTGGAGACGGAGGGGCGCGCCTCGCGCGTCATCTATAACGACCCGCGCCGTTTCGGCTTCATGGAGCTGATGGCGCGGACGGATCTCGACACCTATGCCGCCTTCCGCGATCTCGGGCCGGAACCGACGGGCAACAGTCTCGATGCCGACTATCTCTCCCGCCGTTTCGAGGGCAAGACCCAGCCGCTGAAGGGCGCGCTGCTCGACCAGAAGAACATCGCCGGCCTCGGCAACATCTATGTCTGCGAGGCGCTCTGGCGCTCGCACCTGAAACCGCAGCGCGCCGCCGGCACGCTGGTGGCGGCAGATGGCGGACCGAAACCCGAGCTTCTGGCTTTGACGACCGCCATCCGCGATGTCATCGCCGATGCGATCGCCGCCGGCGGATCGTCGTTGCGCGACCATATCCAGACGGATGGATCGCTCGGATATTTCCAGCATTCCTTCTCCGTCTACGATCGCGCGGGCACCGCCTGCAGCACGCCCGGTTGCGCCGGCACGGTGGAGCGCATCGTCCAGGCGGGCCGGTCTTCCTTCTATTGCGACCGGTGCCAGCACTAGGCCGGCTGCAAGAATGCGCCGTTCCCGGGGCTTTCTTGAAAATTGCGCGTTGACGTCGCCCGGCTTTCGAGCTATATGCCCGCCCACAGTTCGGAAAGCCTTGGACGGCCTTCCACAAATGCTCCCCGCATGGCTGATACGAAAGGTCGCAACGACCGGCGCGGCGATGGCGGAGTTTGGTTTGAATTCGAAGAGAGGCATCCATGGCCAATACTACTTCGGCGAAGAAGGCGACCCGCAAGATCGCTCGCCGCACTGCAATCAACAAGAACCGCCGCTCGCGCGTCCGCAGCTTCGTCCGCAAGGTTGAGGAAGCCATCGCTTCCGGCGATCTGGCCCTGGCCCAGGAAGCCCTCAAGGCCGCCCAGCCGGAACTGGCCCGCGCTGCCACCAAGGGTGTGCTGCATCGGAACACTGCTTCCCGCAAGGTGTCCCGTCTGGCGAGCCGCGTTAAGGCTCTGTCGGTCTAATTTTCGTCAAATATGACGTGAAATGATAAGCCCGGTCTCGCGACCGGGCTTTTCGGATTCTGGCCTCTCGCCACGGCGTGGTTAATTTTCCAAGACAGCCGCATGTCACTGGCGTGACATAAAAAGTCTTTTATTTTCAACGGCTTGCTGGAGGTTGTGCTGTGGTTATACAACTCCCCTTGCGGCAGTTGGGCCCGGCTTTGAGTCAAGCGATTTTTTATTTTTTTTGTTTTTCCCGCAGCTTTAAATGGGCCTTTTTTGAATCTCCTTGATTCAAAAGCGATTCTTGATGAAGGCCTTTGTGACACCCAAATCGCGGCTCGCGAGTCAATGGCCGCCCATTAATTTTGCGTAAAATTCATCATTGATCTCGGCATATGATCCTGCCTAAATGCCTCTCAACAGGGGGCGCGGACACCACCTTCACAATGTTGGCTCGTTAGACGCTGAACAGGCGGAAGGATGGTTTTGTCTCCTGGGAAGCGGTGTGTTCTACGCCGTCTCTTCAAATAGTTGACAGGAATTTAACGGTATCGGTGACGATACCGAGCGGGTCGTTTTGCGGCTTTGCGTCCTCTGACGTTTTGAGTGATTAGGGAGGGCATGAAAGACATTCGAGCCTCAACGACGAGGGCGAGGATCGAATGGAAGCGGGCGAACTCGCAGGAGGAACGGCAAGGCCGGTTCCTTAGGTCGGTGTTGCCGGATTGGCCCGGTGACCCAACTTAACGTGATATGACCGGCGCGGGCCAGCGGGGCGCGGACCGGGGAAAAGAATAAGGCTCGGGCGAGCGGGACAGTTTCGCCCGACAACGAGAATTTGGAAGGCGGCGACAATGCAAGTGAATATGATGACGACCGGTGTCCTTGGAGACGGGGACAAGGCACCGAAGCCGTTCGATACGGTATGCTCCGAGGTGGCGGAGGATAAAACCGGTATGACCTATAACGCACTGTTCGATCGATTCAGTGCCCGATTGAAGGCTCAGGTCGGTCAGGACGTCTATGCAAGCTGGTTTGCGCGGCTCAAGCTGCATTCCGTTTCCAAGAGTGTCGTGCGGCTGACGGTGCCGACGACGTTCCTCAAATCCTGGATCAACAACCGCTACATCGATCTCATCACCGGCATCTTCCAGGCGGAAGACCCGGAAATCCTCAAGGTGGAAATCCTGGTGCGCACGGCGACCCGTAGCGTCCGTCCCGCCGCAGAGGAAAGCCAGTCCGTCGCCGAGCCGGTGCAGGCGCAGCCGCGCCGCAGCGTGCCGCAGAGCATCGGCCAGGTTGCCGCCAGCGCTGGCGCCGTGCCGCAGCGCCCGGCATCGGCCCCGAGCCCGCTGTTCGGCTCGCCGCTCGACTCCCGCTACACCTTCGAGTCCTTCGTGGAAGGCTCCTCGAACCGTGTGGCGCTCGCCGCCGCCAAGACCATCG
Organism: Rhizobium sp. LjRoot30; assembly: GCF_964253915.1. Lineage (NCBI taxonomy): Bacteria > Pseudomonadati > Pseudomonadota > Alphaproteobacteria > Hyphomicrobiales > Rhizobiaceae > Rhizobium > Rhizobium sp. LjRoot30. The sequence goes on from NZ_CAXUSG020000001.1 coordinate 279,872, forward strand.
CCGAAGCCGGTGCAGGCGCGGTGCGCTTCAATCCGCTGTTCATTCATTCGACGGTCGGCCTCGGCAAGACACATCTGCTGCAGGCTATCGCCAATGCCGCGGTCAACAGCCCCCGGCTGCCGCGTGTCGTCTATCTGACGGCGGAATATTTCATGTGGCGCTTCGCCACCGCCATCCGCGACAATGACGCGCTGACGCTGAAGGACTCGTTGCGCAACATCGATCTCCTGATCATCGACGACATGCAGTTCCTGCAGGGCAAGATGATCCAGCACGAGTTCTGCCATCTGCTCAACATGCTGCTCGACAGCGCCAAGCAGGTCGTCGTGGCCGCTGACCGTGCGCCCTGGGAGCTGGAATCGCTCGATCCGCGCGTCCGTTCGCGCCTGCAGGGCGGCGTGGCGATCGAACTCGACGTTCCCGATTATGACATGCGGCTGGAAATGCTGACGCAGCGCCTGCAGTCCGCCCGCAAGGACGATCCGTCGATCGACATTCCCGGCGACATCATTTCGCACGTCGCTCGCAACATCACTGCCAGCGGCCGCGAACTGGAAGGCGCCTTCAACCAGCTGATCTTCCGCCGCTCCTTCGAACCCAACCTGTCGATCGACCGGGTCGACGAACTGCTCGCCCATCTCGTCGGCTCCGAGCCGAAGCGGGTGCGCATCGAGGATATCCAGCGCATCGTGGCCCGACACTACAATGTTTCGCGCCAGGAACTGGTCTCGAACCGCCGGACGCGCGTGATCGTCAAGCCGCGCCAGATCGCCATGTATCTGTCGAAGACGCTGACGCCGCGGTCCTTCCCGGAAATAGGTCGCCGTTTTGGCGGTCGCGATCACACCACCGTGCTGCACGCGGTGCGCAAGATCGAGGAACTGATCTCCGGCGATACCAAGCTGAGCCATGAGATCGAGCTGCTGAAGCGGCTGATCAACGAGTAAAACTCTTGCCGGACAGCGACGGTTCGACCGCGGCTGTCCGGCAATTTTTTGCCTTTTTGATGATTTTTCCCTCGGTCTGCCGCAACGGGATTTGTGGTGGCTGCAGATTTTTGCCTTTTCCCGAAGCGCGCAAACGTTCCATCTCTTTGTTTCCAAACAATTCCGCACGCAAAAACCGCTACGCGCTTTTGCTGGTATCGCCCCAGAAGACGACCTGTCAGGATTTGCGGGCGCAGGCGATGATTTCGGCGCTGTCGGGCGTCCATTGACCCCCAAGCCAGTTGCCATAGAGTTCAATGCCGGTAAAACCCGCTTCCGACAGGACCGCTTCGATTTCCGATGCAGCGGGAAAGCGCAGGCGGCTTCGGCTGCTCTTGAGCGCACCGGTGTCGAGAAAACGGTGCTCGCTGACAAACGAAACCCATTCGCCTTCCACGGCCGTGACTGCGTGGTAAACCTCCACGATACCAAATCCGTCGACATGGACCCGTCTGGCCGAAAGCTGCGGCGTCCATGTTTCCCAGGCGCGGTGCAGCGGGTTGCGGCTGTCGAAAACGAGGCGGCCTCCGTCTCGCAGGTGCCGGAAAACGCCTTCCAGGACGGCGCGCGCCTCGTCAGCGGAAAAGACCTGGAACACATGGCCCGTCATGATGGCGAGATCGAAGCGGTCCGCCAGGTCGAGCGTGCGTGCATCCGCCTGTACCCAGCCGACCTGCCTGCCGACGTCGTTCTGCCGGGCTATGGCGAGCATGGCGGCAGCCGGCTCGACACCGGTCACCGAATATCCGTGTCGGGCAAGATGAAGGGCTGTCAGGCCTGTTCCGCAGCCGACATCGAGGATGTGGTCGCCGGATCTGGCGCAGCGGAGATAGAAGTCGGTGTCTTCGCCTGCAGGGTTCAGGGTGTCGTAGAGCGCCGTCAACGCCGGATCGGTGTAGATGGTTTCCATGAGAACGCCCCTTCGCCTTCAGATCATTTTCGCTTTCTTTGAAGCGCGAAAATATTCCAAGCTTTTGTTTTTACAAAATTTCGAACGCAAAATTGCGGCGCGCTTTTGCTGGAACTGCTCTAGGAAGCCGTGCCCGCTGCTTCCGCCAGCAGCCAGCGCTGGAAGGCGGCAACGGCAGGCCGTTCGAGCGCTGTTGGCGGATAGACGAGATGATAGGCAAGGCGGCTGGCCAGGCCGAGGGGGAAAGGGGCGGCAAGCTGCCCTTCCGCCAGTTCCCTTTCGATGAAGGAACGGCGGACCAGCGCAAAACCCAGGCCGGCCTTGGCGGCATCCACGGCCCCGTTGCCATCGCCGAATATCGGCCCATGCGCCGCCAGCACCGGTTCGACACCCGCCGCTTCGAGCCAGAGTTCCCAGTCGCGGCGATAGACGTCGTGGATCAGCGTCGCGCCGGCCAATCCTTCCGCCGACGGTGAAGGGCCAAGTCGGGCGACCACGGCCGGTGTCGCCACGGGGATCATGTCGTCATCGATCAGGCGCTGGCTGACGAGGCCTTCATAAGCACCGAGGCCATGGCGGACAGCGATGTCGATGCCGTCGCGGGCAAAATCCATGATCCGGTAGGAGGGGCTGATCCTGACGTCAATCCCCGGATGTTGCGCCTCGAAGCGGCCGATACGGGGCACCAGCCATTGCATCGCGAAGCTGGCGGTGCAGGTCACCGTCAACACCGAACCACGGGCGCGCGCCCGCACCGCAGCCGTCGCTTCCCGCACCAGCCGGAAGGCGGTGCGCAGTGTGGCGAAATAGTCGGCACCCTCCACCGTCAGCGACAGGCTGCGCGGCCGGCGGGTGAACAGCTGGATATCGAGCGTGGTCTCCAGCTCACGTACCTGCAAGCTGACGGCGCCCGGTGTGACGCGCAGCTCTTCGGCGGCCAGCGTCATGCTCAGATGCCGCGCCGTGGCCTCGAAGGCGCGGAGCGACGACAGGGAGGGGAGAAGATCACTCATGATTTAGAAAATCTCGATCATAGGGCGAGAATATCTCCTTTGTCAGGCGATAGGAATGGCGAGATAATGCATAAAAATCGGCATTTTGCAAAGCCGTATCGCCAATAGAATTTTCGAGAAAATCTAAATCGAAAGAGAGATCGTCATGTCGCAGCAAAAACCCATGGGAACGGTCGAGTGGCTGATGCTCGTCGGGCTTTCCATCCTTTGGGGAGGCTCGTTCCTGTTCAACGGCATCCTGGTCAAGGCGTTACCGCCCTTCACGATCGTCACGGCCCGCGTGGCGCTTGCGGCCCTGGCACTGCATCTGATCCTGCGCATGAGCGGTCAGAGCATGCCGCGCGACGGCAAGTCCTGGGCTGCCTTCTTCGGCATGGGGCTGCTCAACAACATCATCCCCTTCCTGCTGATTGTCTGGGGGCAGACCCATATCGCCAGCGGCCTCGCCTCCATCCTCAATGCGACGACGCCACTGTTTGCCGTTATCGTCGCACATCTCCTGACCGACGACGAAAAGATGACCGCCGGCCGGCTCGTGGGGGTGGTGACGGGGTTTGCCGGCGTGGCGTTGATGATTGGGCCTGCCGTGCTTGGAAGCCTCGGCGACAACACGCTCGCCCAGCTTGCGGTTCTCGGCGGCGCGCTTTCTTATTCCGTTGCCGGCATTTTTGGCCGGCGGTTCAAGCGCATGGGTATGGCGCCGATGCTGCCGGCGGCCGGACAGGTCACAGCCTCGGCAATCATGCTGTTGCCGGTGACGCTGATTGTCGATCAGCCCTGGACGCTTGCCGCACCCGGCACGGAGACGCTGGCGGCGCTGCTCGGCCTTGCCCTCCTGTCGACCGCCATCGCCTATGTGCTGTTCTTCCGGATCCTGGCGACGGCCGGCGCCACGAACCTGATGCTGGTGACTTTTCTCATCCCCGTGAGCGCTATCCTGCTCGGTGCTCTGGTTCTCGGCGAGCAGCTGCAGGCAAAACATTTTGCCGGCATGGCGATGATTGCCGTCGGTCTTGCCGCCATCGACGGGCGTATCGCCCAGCTCTGGAAGCGCCGTCCGGCATCGTCTTGAGACGGGTGTCGTGCCTCAGCAGGCGAGATCGGCGACGACGGAATCGAGGATCAGCATGCCGGATGGGGTGCAGCGCAGCCGCGAATTCCCCAGTCGCTCGATAAAACCGTGATCGAGAAGTGCCTGTTCGCGGTTCGGATCGGGATCGCGGCCCGACAGCTGCTGCCAGCGGGCGAGATCGACGCCTTCCTTCAGACGCAGGCCCATGAGCAGCAGCTCATCGGCCTGTTCTTCATATCCGAGCAGCTCTTCGTCGACCATGCCGTGGCCATTTTTCTCAACCTGTTCCACCCAGGTCTCTGGCCGGCGCTCGGTGGCGGTTGCCAGCTTGTCCCGGCCGCGCGTCAGGCGGCCATGGGCGCCGGGGCCGATGCCGGCATAATCGCCGTAACGCCAGTAGGTCAGGTTGTGGCGGCTTTCGGCGCCGGGGCGGGCATGGTTGGACACCTCGTAGGCCGGCAGGCCTTCGCGAGCGGTAATCTCCTGGGTCGCCTCGTAGAGCAGCGCCGACTGGTCGCCGTCAGGCACGATGAATTTCCCGGCCTTGTGCAACCCGAAGAAGGGTGTGCCTTCCTCGATCGTCAGCTGGTAGAGCGACAGGTGATCGACGGCATAAGAGATCGCCTGCCGCAGCTCCGCCTCCCATGCCTCCACCGTCTGGTGCGGCCGGGCATAGATCAGGTCGAAGGACATGCGCGGAAAGATGTCGCGGGCCAGCCCGATCGCCTTCAGCGCGTCCTCGACATTGTGCAACCGGCCCAGGAATTTCAGGTCGGCATCGTTGAGCGCCTGCACGCCAAGCGACACGCGGTTGACACCGGCGGCACGGTAACCACGGAAGCGGGTCGCCTCGACGCTGGAGGGATTGGCCTCCATGGTGATCTCGATGCCGTCCGGCACGTGCCAGTGGCGGGCGATGCCGTCGAGGATGGCCTCCACCGTCTCCGGCGCCATCAGCGACGGCGTGCCGCCGCCGAGGAAGATGCTGGTCACCGTCTTCGGGCCGCTGAGCTTGCGCATCCACTCCATCTCACGCAGGAAGGCGGCGGCAAAACGCGGCTGGTCCACCGGCTGGTGGCGCACATGGCTGTTGAAATCGCAGTAGGGACATTTGGCCGCACAGAAGGGCCAATGCACGTAGACCCCGAAACCGGGCTCGCCGGTATCGGGCAACAGGTCTCCATAACCGAAGGAAGGATGATCAGGCTTCAAGGCAGGTCTCGACAAACATTTTGAAAGCGCGGGCGCGGTGCGACAGTGCTTGCGGATCGCCGGCCTTCCAGCCGTGCTTCTCTTCGGCGCTCATTTCCCCGAAGGTCGTGTCATAACCGACCGGCTGGAACACCGGATCGTAACCGAACCCCTGCGTGCCGCGCGGTGGCCAGACGACATGGCCTTCCACGTCGCCGCGGAACAGCTCGATATGGCCATCCGGCCAGGCGAGGCAGAGCACGCTGACGAAGCGGGCGGTGCGGGTTTCGAAATGGGTGGCGCCGGCCTTCTGCAGCGCCTTCTCCACCTTCTCCATCGCCATGGCGAAGTCGCGGCTGCCATCCTCGCGCTCGGCCCAGTTGGCCGTATAGACCCCCGGTGCGCCGCCGAGTGCATCGATGACGATGCCGGAATCGTCCGAGAGGGCCGGAAGGCCGGAGGCCTTGGCGGAGGCAAGCGCCTTGATGGCGGCATTTTCCTCGAACGTCGTGCCGGTCTCGTCAGGCTCTTCGAACTTCAACTCTGCCGCCGACTTGGCGGAAAAACCGAAGGGGCCGATGAGGTCGGCGATCTCGCGGATCTTGCCGGCATTGTGGCTGGCGACGACGATGGTCTTGGTGTCGAGCTTGCGCATGGTCTTTCCTATTCGATTCCCCAGATACGGGCCTCGGCGCATTCCAGGCTGTTGCCGGCCGGGTCGCGGAAATAGATGGAACGGCCGCCATTCGGCCAGGTGAAATCCGCTTCGATGGCGATGCCGGCGGTTTCAAGCGCCACTATCGTTGCCGAAAAATTCTCCTTGGCCAACCGGAAACAGGCGTGGCCCGCGCCGCTCGTGCCGTGCGGCGGCACCGGCAAGGCGGCGCCGTCTTCCGGCGGCTTTACCGTTTCCAGCGGGTTGAAGATCAACAACACGCCGGGGCCGCAACGATAAAACACATGCCGGTTGCCGACGCGGGCAATTTTTTCAAGGCCGAGAATGCCGCCGTAAAACCGTTCCGCCGCGTCCAGATCCGCCGCGTAAAGCGCGGTCTCAAGCATGGCTTCGATCAACGGCTGGCTCATGGCGCTTCGCCTGTGCGTTCCTTATGCTACCGCTTGCTTCTGCAGCGTCACCAGTTCGGCGATGCCGTTGCGGGCAAGCTGCATCAGCGTCGAAAATTCCTGTTCGGTAAACGGCTTGCCTTCTGCCGTGCCCTGGATCTCGACGATGCCGCCGGCCCCGGTCATGACGAAGTTGGCATCGGTCTCGGCGGCCGAGTCCTCCAGGTAGTCGAGGTCGATGACCGGCTGGTTGGCGAAGATACCGCAGGAAATGGCGGCGACGTGATCCTTGAGGACACGCTCGACCTTGACCATGTTGCGGCCTTCCATCCATTTCAGGCAGTCGTGAAGGGCAATCCATGCGCCGGTGATCGAGGCGGTGCGGGTGCCGCCGTCGGCCTGGATGACGTCGCAATCGATGGTGATCTGCCGTTCGCCGAGCGCTTCGAGATCGACGATGGCGCGCAGCGAGCGGCCGATCAGCCGCTGGATTTCCTGCGTGCGGCCACCCTGCTTGCCGGTGGCGGCTTCGCGCTTCATGCGTTCGCCGGTGGCGCGCGGCAGCATACCGTATTCGGCCGTCACCCAGCCCTTGCCGCTGTTGCGCAGCCACGGCGGCGTCTTGTCCTCAAGGCTTGCGGTGCAGAGCACATGAGTGTCGCCGAACTTGACGAGACAGGATCCCTCCGCATGTTTGGAAAAACCGCGCTCGAAGGAAACCTTGCGCATCTGGTCCGTTTTTCTGCCTGAAGGCCGCATGTGAAACTCCTGCTGTTGTGAGACGCCTTCTACGGCTGGCCGGCGCTTTTTGCAAAGGAAAAGGCACCGCCGCAGAAGGGAATCCGCCTTCGGAGGTCCGTCGAGATAACGGTATCGCCCTTGCAATCGGCACGACGTGCATGCCAGCGTCAGTGTGTTTGCACATACTGTCGGGAGGAACGATGAGCGAAACACATGAGGGCGGTTGCCTGTGCGGCCATATCCGTTTTTCCGCAAAAGGCCAGCCGGGCAATCCACACAGCTGCTCCTGCGACTTTTGTCAGCGCCATTCCGGCGGATTGACGCTGTATTGGGTGGAGTTTCCGAGTGAAGCCGTCGACTGGGTGGGTGAGGGCGGGGCGCCCAGCGTCTATCGGTCTTCGGATTATTCCAGCCGCTCCTTTTGCCCGCGCTGCGGCAGTACCCTCGGCGCCATCGATGATGCACCGGTCGTGGCCCTTGTGCTCGGCAGTTTCGACAACAAGGAGGCGGAGAGCCTGAAGCCGCTGTCGCATTCGTTCGAACCGCCTGAAACCGCCTGGTGGAAAGCCGGGACTCATATCTGAGGCCGATGCGGCATCCTTCACATTTCCCTTTGTGATCGGCGTCGGCATGACTATATTCCCTACAGGATCAACGATACGGTTTTTTCGGGAAATATGGGTTTAGGGCAGACGCCGGACAGGGATGTGAGCGCAGCGCTGGACGATCGCTCAAGGGAAATCTTCCGGCGGATCGTCGAGGAGTATCTCGAAAACGGCGAACCGCTGGGCTCGCGCAGCCTTTCCCGCCTGCTGCCGATGTCGCTCTCGCCGGCTTCCGTGCGCAATGTCATGGGCGATCTCGAAGAGCTCGGCCTGATCTATTCCCCCCATATCAGCGCCGGCCGGCTTCCCACCCAGATGGGCCTGCGTTTCTTCGTCGATGCCTTCATGCAGGTCAGCGCGCTCTCGCAGGAAGACCGCGCCAGCATGGACCGGCAGATGGGACCAGTGCAGCGCGGTCAGACCGTGGAAGGCCTGATGAACGAGGCAAGCCGCATGCTGTCCGGCATGTCCCGCGGCGCCGGCCTGGTGGTCACCGCCAAGTCGGATCAGGTGCTCAAGCACGTCGAGTTCATCCGGCTGGAGCCGACCAAGGCGCTGGCGGTGCTGGTCGGCGACCATGACCAGGTGGAAAACCGCATCATCGAGCTGCCGGCCGGCGTCACCTCGTCGCAACTCACCGAAGCCGCCAATTTCCTCAATGCCCACATGACCGGCCAGACGCTGCCGGATCTGCGCAAGCAATTGCAGGTCCTGAAGAACGAAGTGCGGCAGGAGCTGGACAGCCTGTCCCAGGACCTGGTCGAGCGTGGCCTGGCGGTGTGGTCGGGCGGCCAGGACGACGACAAGCCGACGCGGCTGATCGTCCGCGGCCGCGCCAATCTGCTCGAAGGCGTGGCCGGTGCCGAAGACATCGACCGGCTGCGCATGCTGTTCGACGACCTGGAGAAGAAGGACAGCCTGATCGAGATCCTCAATCTCGCCGAAAGCGGTCCGGGCGTGCGCATCTTCATCGGTTCGGAAAACAAGCTCTTCTCGCTCTCCGGCTCGTCGCTGATCGTCGCGCCCTATCGGGACGGCGAGGACCGCATCGTCGGTGCCGTCGGCGTCATCGGCCCGACGCGGCTCAACTATTCGCGCATTGTTCCAATGGTCGATTACACCGCCCAGATTGTCGGGCGCATGGCGCGGACGTTGCTGTAGCGGCGACGGACGGGCGCAGTCGCGGTCGAAACTTCGGGTAAACCCTTGATTTTTTCCCGCCAAACCTCGATATCGGGCTCAAATCCCAAAACAGTGACTGGAGATACGTCATGACCGACGAGACCCCTACGAACGGCCCGGACGCCGCTGTGAACCACAACGAGGCCGATCCCGCCGAAACTGCGGCTGCAGACGGCACCTTCGATCCGACCGAGGCGCTGAAGGCTGAAAATGCCGACCTGCGCGACAAATTCCTCCGCCTCGCCGCCGAGATGGACAACCTTCGCCGGCGCACCGAACGCGACGTGAAGGATGCCAAGGCCTATGCCGTCACCGCTTTTGCGCGCGACATGCTCGGCGTTTCGGACAATCTGCGCCGCGCCCTCGATGCCATCCCCGCCGACCAGCGGGCGGCAGCCGAAAGCGGCCTCAATGCCCTGATCGAAGGCGTCGACATGACCGAACGGTCGATGCTCACGGCCCTTGAGCGCCATGGCGTGCGCAAGCTGGAGCCGGAAGGCCAGAAGTTCGATCCGAACTTCCATCAGGCGATGTTCGAAATCCCCAATCCCGATGTGCCGAACAACACCGTCGTGCAGGTGGTGCAGGCCGGCTACACGATCGGCGACCGCGTTCTGCGCCCGGCCATGGTCGGCGTTGCCAAGGGCGGCGCCAAGGCGGAAGCCCAGCCGTCGGAGCCGGGCACGGCCAGCATCAACGAAGGCGACGCCTGAGGTTGAAACGGCGGAGAGCCATCGGCTCTCCTGCCGCCGGGTAACCCGGCGATCACATGTCGCGTTTCTTATGCGAGTGAATGGCGGACCGGTTTACAGGCGATGAGGATGGCTCCGGCTTCCGCTGGCCGGAGCGTGCGCCTCAGGCGGCGTTGGACGTCTCTTCCTGGTTGAGGAAAGCATAGATCGCCGAGGCGGAATCCGTGGCGCGCAGCTTGGCGACGAGATCCTGATCGCGCAGCACGCGGGCGATCCGCGACAGGGCCTTGAGATGGTCCGCACCCGCCCCTTCCGGCGCCAGCAGCAGGAAGACGAGATCGACGGGCTGGTCGTCCAGCGCCTCGAAATCGACAGGCTGGTCCAGCCGGGCGAAAATGCCGGTGATCGAATGGATGGCGTTCAGCTTGCCGTGCGGGATGGCGATGCCGTTACCGACGCCGGTGGAGCCAAGACGCTCACGCTGCAAAATTACGTCGAAGATTTCCCGTTCCGGCAGTCCGGTGAGCTTTGCGGCCCTAGCCGCCAGCTCCTGAAGCAGCTGCTTTTTGGAATTCACCTTCAGGGCAGGAATAATCGCATCTTGTCGCAGGAGGTCTGCCAACGCCATTCTCTTTGTCCTTCATGTGCCGAGAAAGAGGGGGCGGGATGCCCGGCCGGTTCGACCGGGCATCCCCCTTATTTCAATCTCAGCTCTTTACACTGGCGGCATCGATCCAGCCGATATTCCCGTCTCGACGACGGTAAACGATGTTCAGTTCTTCCTTGCCGGTGCTTCGGAACATGAAGACCGGTTCATCCGTCATATCGAGCGCCATGACGGCGCTTGCGACCGACATCGTCTTCAGCGACTTGCTGCTTTCGGCGACGATCGTCGGTGCATAATCCTCCGAAATTTCCTCCTGCTCGTCAGGGATCGCATCCATGACGGTATATGCAACTTCTATGCCACTGCCGTTGGTTCCGGCATGATGATGGTCTTTCAGCTTTCGCTTGTAGCGCCGCAGACGCTTCTCGATGCGCTGCGCTGCTCCGTCAAACGCTGCTTGCGGATCGTTCGCTTCACCCGTGGCATGCAGGTTGACCCCGCTGTCCAGGTGGATCTTACAATCCGCTGCAAAACGCGAACCGGACTTTTCAACTGTAACCTGACTTGAATACCCCCCGTCGAAGTATTTGGTTACGGCGTCGCCGATGTGGTCCTCGATCCGCGAACGGAACGTTTCACCAATCTCCATATGTTTCCCGGATACACGCACACTCATGGAATTTTCCTTCTTGTCGTGATTTGCGAGTACCAGTTTACGCCAACGGCTTCGCTCATCCAAGCGTTTCACGCGGCGAACATTGTTTTGCGCCGCTAAACTTAACCGTGAAGTGGGGAAATGATCGGGAGCTAGGTTTTCCTGTTCCAATTGCGGCGCGCTTCTAGCGCCCGGTGCCTTGGGAGTCAAGGGTCGTTAAATGTTTTTTAAGGTATCGGGGAGGTTGTCTCAGTAGGCGGAGACCTTCGAAAGGGCGCGCTTTTCCCGCCGGCGCTGCACGGAGGAGGGAATGTTCATGGCCTCTCGATACTTGGCCACCGTCCGCCGCGCCAGGTCGATGCCGGCCTGCTTGAGCAGGTCGACGATGTCGTCGTCGGACAACACGGCCTCCGGCGTTTCCTGGTTGATCAGGGCGCGGATGCGGTGGCGCACGGCCTCGGCCGAATGGGTATCGCCGCCCTCGGCCGAACCGATCGACACGGTGAAGAAATATTTGAGCTCGAACAGGCCGCGCGGCGTCAGCATGTATTTGTTCGAGGTGACACGGCTGACGGTGGATTCGTGCATCTTGATCGCCTCGGCCACCGTCTTGAGGTTGAGCGGGCGAAGCTGGTCGACGCCGTGGACCAGGAAGGCGTCCTGCTGGCGGACGATCTCGGTCGCCACCTTCATGATGGTTTTTGCCCGCTGGTCGAGGCTGCGGGTCAGCCAGTTGGCGGTCTGCAGGCATTCGGACATGAAGGCATGGTCTTCGCCCGGCCGATGCTTGTGTTTGGCGACCTCGGCATAATAGGACTGGTTGACGAGCACACGCGGCAAGGTATCCGGATTGAGTTCCACCAGCCAGCTGCCGTTTGCCGCTGCCCGCACGACCACGTCGGGCACGATCGCTTCCGAAACCGAGGTTTCGAAGCTGCTGCCCGGCTTGGGGTTGAGCTTGCGGATCTCGGTCAACATGTCGAGCAGGTCTTCTTCATCGACGCCGCAGATGCGCTTCAGCGACAGGAAATCGCGCCGGGCCAGAAGCTCGAGATTGTCGACCAGCGCCGCCATTGCCGGGTCGAGCCGGTCGCGCTGCCGCAGCTGGATGGCCAGGCATTCGCTAAGCGAGCGGGCAAAGACGCCCGGAGGGTCGAGGGTCTGCAACGCCTCCAGCACCGTCTCTACGTCGCCGACACTGCGGCCAAGCCGCAAGGCGACCTCCCGCAGGTCCGCCTGCAGGTAACCGGCTTCGTCGAGCTGGTCGATCAGGATTTGGGCGGTCAGCTGGTCGGCAGCCGTGGTCAGGGTGAAGGGAATCTGCTGGTTGAGATGATCCCGCAGCGTCGTCTGGCCGGCAACAAAATCGTCGAGGTCGGCGCTTTCGCCGCCTTCGCTGCCGGGCATCGACTTCCACTGGCTCATCAGTTCAGGGGCATCGGGGCGGGGCGCCACGCCCTCGTCGGAAAAACCGCTGTCGAAATTGGTGTCGAGCTGGCTGCTCAGCCGATCGGCCGTGCCGGTGTGTTCGCTTTCATACCAGTCGGAGGCCAGATCGCTGCCGCGCGGTTCCGCCGGTTCGCTACCAGCGGGCTCGTCGGCGCCGGAAAAAGGACCGTCATCGTCCCGCGTGCCGCCGAATTCACCATCCGATGGCGCAAAATCGAGCAGTGGATTCTTTTCAACTTCCTGGGCGATGAACTGGTTGAGTTCGAAATGCGTCATCTGAAGCAGCTGGATCGACTGCATCAGTTGCGGGGTCATCACCAGCGACTGGCTCTGGCGCAGGAAGAGACTGGCGGACAATGCCATGACGGACGCGAAACTCCCCTTCAGCTCGGTCGGAATTTCGCTTTCTCAGGACAAAATCCAGGCGAAATTGCAACTGGCCCAAAAATTGCTTTTTTATTTGGTTTGGTCAAGCAGGGAGTGGGGCGCCCGTCGAATTTCTGTCACACAAGGACAGTGCTAGAGGCTGAACTTGTCGCCGAGATAGAGGCGGCGGACTTCCGGGTTATTGACGATGTCATTGGCTCGGCCATGCGTCAACACTTCGCCGGCATGGATGATGTAGGCACGGTCGATCAGGCCCAGCGTCTCGCGGACATTGTGGTCGGTGATCAGCACGCCGATGCCGCGGGCCGTCAGGTGCCGGACGAGATTCTGGATGTCGGACACCGAAATCGGATCGACGCCGGCAAAGGGTTCGTCGAGCAGCATGAAGGTCGGATCGGTCGCCAGCGCGCGGGCGATTTCGAGACGCCGGCGTTCACCGCCCGACAGCGCCACCGCCATCGATTTCCGTAGCTTCTGGATGTGAAATTCCTCAAGCAGCGAGTCGAGTTTCTGCTCACGGCGCTTCTTGTTGGAATCGTGCACCTCCAGAACGGCGCGGATGTTTTCCTCCACCGTCAGCCCGCGGAAGATCGAGGCTTCCTGCGGCAGGTAGCCGACGCCGAGACGGGCGCGGCGATACATCGGCATCGACGTCACGTCGTTGCCGTTGATCTCGATCGAGCCTTCGTCGACCGGCACCAGGCCGGTGATCATGTAGAAACAGGTGGTCTTGCCGGCACCGTTCGGCCCCAGCAGGCCGACGGCCTCGCCACGGCGCACCACCAGCGAGGCGCCGTTGACGACACGCCGCGTATTGTAGGTCTTCGTCAGGCCGCGGGCGATCAGCGTGCCTTCGTAGCGCGCCTTGTCGGTCGGCGCTGCCGCATCGGCCGCTGCCGCTGGCGATCCGGACTTGCCGAACAATTTTGAAAGGGGAGAAATGGTCACGACCTGCCGGTTTACTGTTTCTTCTGCCGCGACTTCGGGTCGAGCTGGATGTTGACGCGGCCGCCGCAGCTGTCGAGCGTCGCCCGGCCGGTTTCCATGAGCACCGTCAGCTTACAGCCGGTGAAGACATTGGCGCCTTCGGACAGGACCACGCGCTTACCTTCGAGCACGAAGGTCTGGCTCGCCATGTCGAAGACGCCGGAATCGGCAGTCGCCTGCTGGGTGCCGGAACTCAGGAAAACCTTGTCCTTCACGTTGATCTTGTCGATATCGGCATTGCCCGAGGCAACCGACGTGTCGTCGCCGCCGTTCTTGCGGTAATAGACGGTCATCGTGCCGGCCTGCAGGGTCATTTCGCCCTGAACCACCTTCACGTTGCCGGTGAACAGCGCCAGGTTCTCCTGCTCCTTGATTTCAAGCTTGTCGCTTTCGATCTGGATCGGCTTGTCGTTGGAAAGCTTCAGGTTGTTCATCGAACCCGTGGTCTGCTGCGCAAGCGCATCGAAAGCAGGGGCGACCGACAGAGCCGCAAAAAGGGCCGCCGCAGTATAACGGGTAAATATGCAATATGCTGTCATGGACGCAGCTCTCAATTGCCTTGGTTGCGAATGGTGGACGGGTCGACATTCACCCGAACGTTGCCTTCAAAGGTGATAACGCGCCCCTTATCCGACATATCCAGTCGCTGCGCAAGAATCGAAGCCTGCTTGTAGTGAATGGAAACAGGGTCGTCGCTGCTCATCTTGCCGGCCTTGATATCCAGGTGGGCGGATTCGAACTTGGCTTCCAGGCCGGTGTTGAGCGTGATGGTAAAGGGTTTCGTCATTTCGAGCCGGTCCTGGTCGCGGTCGTAGACCCCTTCGGCAGCGGCAACGCGGGCAATGATCTTGTCGTTCACCGGCACGGCGGCCTTGATCGTCTCGAGCGTGATCATCGCCGGGTTGCGAATATCCTGCAACGCCCGGAGTGCCGCCATCGAATAACTGATGCCGTCGCCATTGCGGCCGGAAATGGCCGGTTTCTCCATGACGACCTTGCCGTTTTCGATCTTGGCCGATTCGATCGTGATGTTATCAGGCAGATAGGCGCGGATAAGCGAAACGCCGATGAAGACGAAAGAAATGACGACGGCGGCGATCGGCAGCAGGATTTTCAGGCGGCGAACGCGGGCGGAATGCTGCAGCGCCAAAGCATAGGCGTCGCGAACCGGTCGCGAGCCGGCATCGGCAAGTCCCGAATTGTTCAGCGTATTCAGCATTATCTCGTTCTCGTTCCAATTCCGCGGGCGCTTGCGCCGCTACGTATGCGCGCTGCGACCGCTTGCCAATATGGAGATTTTTTTGCAACAAACAATAAAAGGTGAAAAAATCCGTGAGCGTGCCGTTGATCGGCGGGGCCCCCGGACTATGAATGACAGCACCTGATTTTCGCAAAGGATGGACGTTATGGATCAATCGGCGATAGCGGACCGGCGCCGGCTGCGCCGCAAGCTCGGCTTCTGGCGCATTGCCGCGGCGGTTCTCGTCATCGGCCTCGGCATCGTCGCTTTCCGGCTGGCCGGCGGCGACATGGCGGCAAGCAGCGGTTCGCCGCATATCGCCCGCATCGAGATTTCCGGCCTGATCCAGGATGACGAAGAGCTTCTGGAGCGGCTGAAGAAGATCGGCGACAGCGATCGCGTCAAGGCGCTGGTCGTTTCCATCTCTTCGCCGGGCGGCACGACCTATGGCGGCGAGCGTGTCTTCAAGGCGATCCGCGCCGTGGCCGAGAAGAAGCCGGTCGTTTCCGACGTGCGGACCCTGGCAGCCTCCGCCGGCTACATGATCGCCACCGCCGGCGATACCATCATTGCCGGCGAGACCTCGATCACCGGTTCCATCGGCGTCATCTTCCAGTATCCGCAGACCAAGCAGCTGCTGGACAAGATCGGCGTGTCGCTGGAGGAGATCAAGTCGGCGCCGCTCAAGGCCGAGCCGTCGCCCTTCCACGATGCCAGCGAAGAAGCCAAGGCGATGATTCGCGCCATGGTGATGGACAGCTACGACTGGTTCGTCGATCTCGTCGCCGACCGCCGCAAGCTGCCGCGCGACGAGGTGCTGCGCCTGGCCGACGGCAGCATCTTCACCGGCCGCCAGGCCCTGAAGGCCAAGCTGATCGATACGCTCGGCGGCGAGGAGGCGATCCGCACCTATCTCACCGGTCGCGGCATTGACAAGGATCTCAAGATCGTCAAATGGGAGGCGCCCCGCACGGGCTCGGCCTTCGGTTTCGCCAGTGCGATTTCGACGGTGCTGAACCTGCTCGGCTACGGCGACAACACCCTCGGTTCGAGTGCAACGGACAAGTTGTTTCTTGACGGTCTTATTTCAGTTTGGCAGGTTGGGCGCCATTGAAAAAACTAATTATTTGAGGGGGCTATCGTGATCAAGTCGGAATTGGTGCAGATTGTGGCCGCGCGCAATCCCCATCTCTATCACCGCGACGTGGAAAACATCGTCAACGCGGTGCTCGACGAGATCACCGACGCGCTCGCGGCCGGAAATCGCGTCGAATTGCGCGGTTTCGGCGCCTTCTCGGTGAAGAACCGTCCGTCGCGTTCGGGGCGCAACCCGCGCACCGGCGATGCCGTCTTCGTCGAGGAAAAATGGGTGCCGTTCTTCAAGACCGGCAAGGAATTGCGCGAACGCCTCAACCCGGGCAGCGCCGACATCGACGACGACGATTGATCGTTCCGGCCGGCAGCCCTATCTCAATTTTTGCCCCGCTGCCGCCACGGAAGCGCTGTAAGGACAGAAGGCCATGACGAAAAAAATCATCAATCTCATCATCCTTCTGCCGCTCGGCATCCTGCTCGTCGTCCTTTCGGTCGCCAACCGCCAGAGCGTCACGATGGCGCTCAACCCGTTCCGGCCGGAAGACCAGGTCCTCGGCATCACCGCGCCGTTCTTCGTTTTCCTGTTCGTTGCCCTCATCGCCGGCCTGCTGATCGGTTCCTGCGCCACCTGGCTGTCGCAGGGGCGGTATCGCAAGCGGGCGCGCAATGAGGCCAAGGTGGCCATCAAGCTGCAGGGCGAAGCCGAGACGCACAAGAAGCGTGCCGAACAGCTTGCTGCCCAAGCCACCGGTTACGGCCAGCTGCCGGCAAAGTGAGGCGCGGCCCGGTCAGGCTGCGCCATTGACCCTGGCCTGCACTGCCGCCGTGAAATCGGTAAAGAACTGCTGCGCCAGCTTTTTCGAGGTCGAATCGATCAGTCTGGCCCCGAGCTGCGCAAGCTTGCCGCCGATCTGCGCCTTGACGTCATAGACGAGCAGCGTTTCCGGACCCTCTTCCTTCAAGCTCACGTCGGCCCCGCCCTTGGCGAAACCGGCGATGCCGCCCTTGCCTTCGCCCGAAATCGTGTAGCTTTCCGGCGCATTGATGTTGGAGAGGATCACATCGCCCGTAAACGAGGCGGAGACAGGTCCGATCCTGATCTTGACCACGGCGGAAAGCTCGGTCGGCGACTTCATTTCCAGGCTTTGACAGCCCGGAATACATTGCTTGAGGATCTCGGGATCGTTGAGTGCTGCCCATACCGCATCGCGCGGTGCGGCGATCCGTTCTTCACCGGTCATGTCCATGGCGTCTACCTCCTCCATTTCCAGCAAACTATGCAGATCGGAAACCGCTTTGCCAAGCGGCGGCAGAATGCTATTTGCTGCCTTCTGTATAGAGATTGAGACGGAAAAGCCCGTGAAGAACAAAGAACGGCGGCCAGGGCCGAAAAGAACGGCCGGCACGGCTGGAAAGCCCGCCCAAGGCGGCGCGCCGAAGCAGAAAAGCTTTTCGCCGCGCCCGGAAGGCCGGCCCGCGCGGACCGCACCCGGCGGCGAAAGCCGTTCGGTCGCCCGGTCGAGCGAGGTTCCCGAAGTCGAGCAACGGCCGCTGACGGTCCGCACCGGCGAACGTCCGCCCGAGCGGGTGCCGGTCATCCTGGAATCGACCGGCGCCGGCGATTTTCACCTGATCGACAGCGGCAACGGCGAGAAGCTGGAACAGTACGGGCCTTACCGCATCGTCCGCCCGGAAGCCCAGGCGCTGTGGCCGAAAGGCCTGCCGGCGCATGTCTGGGAAAAGGCGGATGCCATCTTCACCGGCGATACCGACGAGGACGGCATGGGCCGCTGGCGGTTTCCCCGCGAGGCGCTGGGCGAGACCTGGCCGCTCAGCCTGCTCGGCATCGATTTCCTCGGTCGCTTCACCTCCTTCCGCCATGTCGGTGTCTTTCCCGAACAGATCGTCCACTGGAGCTGGGTGAAGCAGCAGGTGGAGGCCGCCGGTCGTCCGCTGAAAGTGCTCAATCTCTTCGGCTACACCGGCGTCGCCTCGCTGGTGGCGGCTGCCGCCGGTGCCGAGGTGACGCATGTCGACGCCTCGAAGAAGGCGATCGGCTGGGCGCGCGAAAACCAGTCGCTCGGCCGGCTCGACAAGCTGCCGATCCGCTGGATCTGCGAGGATGCGATGAAATTCATCCAGCGCGAGGAACGCCGCGGCAACCGCTACGACATCATCCTCACCGATCCGCCGAAGTTCGGCCGCGGGCCGAACGGCGAGGTCTGGCACCTGTTCGAGCACCTGCCGTTGATGCTCGACATCTGCCGCGAACTCCTGTCGCCGAAGGCGCACGGCCTGGTGCTGACGGCTTACTCCATCCGGGCGAGCTTCTATTCCATCCACGAGCTGATGCGCGAGACCATGCGCGGCCGCGGCGGTGTGGTGGAGTCGGGCGAACTCGTCATCCGCGAGGCGGGGCTGGACGGCAAGACGCCGGGCCGCGCGCTCTCCACATCGCTATTCAGCCGCTGGGTGCCGAAATGAACAACGATTTTCGTGACGGCGGCGCGCGCCGCGTCGGCCAGGTGAAGGAAGTCACCAGCCTTTCCAACCCGATCATCAAGGATATCAAGGCGCTCTCGCAGAAGAAGAGCCGCGACGAGACGAAATCCTTCATGGCCGAAGGGCTGAAGCTGGTCATCGACGCGCTGGAACTCGGCTGGACGATCAAGACGCTGATCTATTCCAAGGCGGCCAAGGGCAAGCCTTCGGTCGAGCAGGTGGCGGTCAAAACCGTCGCCTCCGGCGGTCTGGTGCTGGAGGTCTCCGAAAAGGTACTATCCTCGGTGACACGCCGCGACAATCCGCAGATGGTCGTCGGCATCTTCGAGCAGCGCTGGACGGCGCTCAAGGGCATCAAGCCGCAGGAGGGTGAGACCTATGTGGCGCTCGACCGCGTCCGTGATCCCGGCAATCTCGGCACCATCATCCGCACGGCAGATGCCGCCGGTGCCTCCGGCGTGATCCTCGTCGGTGAAAGCACCGATCCGTTTTCGCTGGAAACGGTGCGCGCCACCATGGGTTCGGTCTTCGCCGTCCCGCTCGCCCGGGCGACGCCGGAAGAATTCCTGGCCTGGAAGAAAACCTCGGGCACGCAGATCGTCGGCACACATCTGGCCGGCGCCGTCGATTACCGCACGATCAACTACAAGAAGAAGCCGGTGGTGCTGCTGATGGGCAACGAACAGTCCGGCCTGCCGGAAGCGCTGGCGAAGGAAGCGGATGCGCTTGCCCGCATCCCGCAAGCCGGCCGCGCCGATTCGCTCAATCTCGCCGTCGCCACCGCCGTGATGCTCTTCGAGGTCCGGCGCCATCTGCTGACGCTGGATGCGCTGGCATGAATGAAACGAAACCCTTTCTGTTCGCTCGCCCCCTGCCGATCCTCATTTTTATCTTGATTGCCGTGGTTCTCGACCAGGCGATCAAGATTGCCGTCGATACCTATCTGCCGATGCAGGAGGCGGTGCCGGTCGTGCCGTTCCTGTATCTCTACCGCACCTATAATCTCGGCGTCGCCTTTTCGATGCTGTCGGGCATGGACGGCTGGTTCATCGTCGGCATGCGCATTCTGATCGTCATCTTTGTCGTCTGGCTGTGGCGGCGCACGCCCGCCGATCACCGGTTTGCCCATACCGGCTTTGCCATGATCATCGCCGGGGCGCTCGGCAATCTGCTTGATCGGTTTCTCTACGGCCACGTCATCGATTATGTGCTGTTCCACACCGGATCGTGGTCGTTCGCCGTCTTCAATCTCGCCGACAGTTTCATCACCGTCGGCGCCTGTCTGGTGGTCGTCGACGAGTTCATGCGGCCAAAAGCGAAAAAAAACTAAAATTTTACCATTCTCCTGAAGTCTATGGGAACGAGCTGCATGTTAGCCAGGATATATGAGCAACCTGGCACAGCTTCAAAAACGCCTTTCAGCGGCCTTCGGCCCGGCTGGCGGTTCGCATGTCCCCCAGGATGACGGCCAGACGGTCGTCTCCCCGGCCTTCGCCCGTTACGACGAAGTGCATGCCGCGGAACCCGATCTGGTGGCGCCACCGGCGACGGAAGGCGATGGCGACGGGGTGGCCCGTCTCTGGCTCGGCGGCGGCGGCATGCTGGTTGCGGCATTCATCCTCGCCATGGGGCTGGGCACCGGTTTTTACACCCTTTGCGGCGCGCTCGGCGCGGTGCTTTTCGGCGCGGCGCTGATTTACGTTCTCCAGCGGCCGACGCCTGTCATGGTCCCGTGGGCCGAAAAGCCGCTGGCGGCGGCGCAGAAGCGCCAGGAAGAGATCTGGCAGGACCAGCGCTGGGAGCAGGACGAGAATGTCGGCCTGCTCGGCTCCATCCACGATGCGCTCGGCGACATCGCGCTGGTGCGCGACATGAACCGCCGTATCGTCTACGCCAACGACACGTTTCGTACGTTGACCGGCTGCGTTGCGCCTGAGGGGCGCAGCTGCGAGGAGATCGGTCTGGCCTTCCGGCCGGAAGCGGAGCCTTATCGTTTCGACGTCGAGATCGCCACGCCCTTCGGCCAGCGCATCTTCGTCTGGCACGATGTCATCGCCCGCGATGCCACCACAGGCCAGCTCAAGATCCGCAGCATCGCCCGCGATGTGACCGAGGAGCGCTTGTCGGCAAAGAGCCGCGAAGCGGCCCGCATCAAGGCGGAAAACACATCGGCGGCAAAATCCCGCCTGCTGGCGACCGTCAGCCATGAAATCCGTACGCCGCTCAGCGGCATTCTCGGCATGGGCCATCTGCTTGGCCAGACCAAAATGACCGCCGAGCAGATGAATTATGTCAACGGCATCCGTGAATCCGGCCAGGCGCTGTCGCAACTGGTGCAGGACTTGCTCGATTTCTCGACCATCGAAGTCGGCCGATTCCACCTGCATCCGCGGGCGGAATCGGTGCGGCACCTGATCGAAGGGGTCGTGGAGATGTTGTCGCACCGTGCCCATGAAAAGGAAATCGAGATCGCCTCGGCTGTCTCGCCCGATATTCCCGACGTGCTGAATTTCGATCCCGCCCGGCTGCGCCAGGTGTTGTTCAACGTCATCGGCAATGCCGTGAAGTTCACCCATGCCGGCGGCGTGCTCGTTGCTGCCACATTCGATGGTCAGCATCTGGTGATCACCGTCGAAGACACCGGTGCGGGCATGACTGCGGAAGAGCAGGCGCGTATCTTCGGCGAATTCGAGCAGGCCGGCAATGCCAGCGACAAGAGCGCCGGTACCGGCCTCGGCCTGTCGATTTCGGCGCGCATCATGCGTGAATTCGGTGGCTCGCTCAGCGCCGTCAGCGAAAAAGGCAAGGGCAGTATCTTTTCCATCCGCCTGCCGCACCAGTTGAAGGGCGAGAACCGTAGCCGTTCGCTTCGCGAGAGCGAGTTGCGCGGCAATGCCGTGCTCGTCATGGCGCCGACCGGCCCCGCCAGCCGCGCGATCCTGACGACGATCGAAGCGCTCGGCGGACGCGCGGTGCTGGCGTCTAGCCTCGCGGCGACGGAAGCAGCCCTGTTGCAGGCGGAGGAAGCCGGCACGCCGTTTACCGATGTCATCGTCGATCATCGCCTGGCTGCTGTTTTCTACGAACAGGTGGCTGGCCGCGCCGATGTCGCGCGGCTGCGCTCGATTTTCCTGGTCAATCCGGAGGAACGCAATTCCCAGCCCCAGGGCGTTTTCGACGCCTGGCTTATCCGGCCGTTGCGCGAGCGCTCGCTGGTCGATGTGTTGCGCGGCCGCATGCGCGGCATGGAAAAGCGCGACGCGCTCAACGACAACCAGCCGGGCCTGGGAGCGCCGGTGGTGCAGAAGCCGGCAACCGGCCTGTCTATCCTGCTGGCAGAAGACGATCCGATCAATGCCATGCTGGTGCGGGCAACCCTGGAGAAGGGCGGCCACAAGGTTCGATTGGTGCAGGATTTCGCAGCCCTGCTCGATGCCGTCGGCGAAGCGGAATTTCCGGATCTGATCATCACCGATCTCAACATGCCGGGCGGCGACGGCATGGAAGCGCTTGCCCGCATCCGCGCCACGGAGCGCCAGCAGGGCCACGTCGCCGTGCCGGTCATCGTGCTCTCGGCCGATGGGCGCGAGGAGGTGCGGCGTCTGGCCTTGCTCAATGGCGCCAACCGTATGTTCACCAAGCCGATCGATCCGGTCCGCCTGCTGGACGAAGTGCAGGCACTCGGCCCGATGCGCACGGTGTGGACCGAGGCAAAGTGAGGGCGTCCGTCGCTCCGCGACGGGATGTCACTTTATTGTCGCATAGAAGTGGTTTATGACGCTGAGTGCAATGGTAGCGGATGAATCGCCATGACCTTAGAGCTTTTGAACCGCGATATATCGGCCGATCAAGTGCAGACCAGCACCACTGCCAAGCCGGCAGGGACGGATGTTCTGGGGCGGATCGGCACGCTGGAAACGCGTCTGGCCCGCAACGACCGTGAGATCGAGGCTGCACAGCGCATCCGCTACAAGGTGTTCGTCGAAGAGATGAACGCCACCATCTCCCCCGATGCCATGCGCCTGCGCCGCGACTTCGACAGCTGGGATCTGATCTGCGATCATCTGCTTGTGGTCGACAATGCCATCGAAGGCGACATCGAGGACCAGATCGTCGGAACCTACCGACTGCTGCGTCAGGAGATTGCGCTGGCCAAGGGCGGTTTTTATTCCGCATCGGAATTCATGATCGATCAGCTGATCGAAAACCACCCGGACAAGCGGTTCATGGAGCTGGGCCGCTCCTGCGTGCTGCCGGATTACCGCACCAAGCGTACGGTCGAACTGCTGTGGCAGGGCAACTGGGCCTATGCGCTGAAGCACGGCATGAGCGCCATGTTCGGCTGCGCCTCCTTCCATGGCGTGTTTCCGGAAGAACATGCGCTGGCCCTGTCCTTCCTGCACCACAATGTCGCCGCCCGCGACGCGTGGGCCGTCAAGGCACGTCCGGAGCTTTACCACAATATGGACCTGATGCCGGCTGAAGGCATCAACGCCCGCAAGGCGCTGATGGCGATGCCGCCGCTGATCAAGGGCTATCTGCGCCTCGGCGCCATGGTGGGCGAAGGTGCGGTCATCGACCATGCCTTCAACACGACCGACGTGCTGATCGTCCTGCCGATCGCTTCGATTTCGGATCGCTACATCAATTATTACGGCGCCGATGCCGGTCGCTTTGCGAGCTGAAGCCTGTCGTTAGCCGAACGGCTGCACAGCTGCTGATAAACGCAAAAACCTCTCTTCCGTCACCCTCGGGCTTGGCCCGAGGATCTGCCGTCGTATCCTAAGTCGTTGACGATAAAGGCATGTCTGGCGTGATCGGCACAAGGCCGAGCATGACGGTGCCGGGAAAATGGCCCTCACCGGCACCTTCAAAAACGATCAGGTCCCGGCATTGTAGGCGGCGATGGCCGCCATGTTGACGATGTCGCTGTCCTTTGCGCCCATTGAGGTGATCTGCACCGACTTGTCGAGGCCGACGAGCAGCGGGCCGATGACGGTGGAGCCACCGAGTTCCTGCAGCATCTTCGTCGAGATCGAGGCCGAGTGGAAGGCGGGCATGACGAGCACGTTGGCCGTGCCGGAGAGCCGGCAGAACGGGTACTGCTCCATTACCTTGCCGTTCAACGCCACGTCGGCAGCCATTTCACCGTCATACTCGAAGTCGACGCGACGACGGTCGAGGATCTTCACCGCCTCGCGGACACGCTCGGAACGCTCGCCGGTCGGATGGCCGAAGGTGGAATAGGCAAGCATTGCCACGCGCGGCTCGTAACCCATGCGCCGGGCAATCCCGGCGGCTTCCTCGGCGATATCGGCCAGCTCTTCTGCCGACGGCATGTCGTGGACCGCCGTATCGGCGACGAACACCGTGCGGCCGCGGGTCAGCGCCAGCGAAACGCCGATCACCCGGTGTCCCGGCTTGGCGTCGATACAGCGACGCACTTCTTCCAGCGCGGTGGAGTAGTTGCGGGTCGTGCCCGTCACCATGGCGTCGGCATCGCCGAGCGCCACCATGCAGGCCGCAAAATGGTTGCGGTCGGTCTTGATCAGCCGCTGCACGTCGCGCAGCAGATACCCTTTCCGCTGCAGCCGGGCATAGAGGAAGTCGGTATAGGCTTCGACACGTGTGGAAATGCGGGCGTTGACGATCTCGATGCCCGGACGGTCGAGTTCGATGCCGGCGCGTTCCGCCGTGGCGCGGATCAGGTCCTCGCGGCCGAGCAGCACGGCGGTGCCGAGCTGCTGGTTGGCGTAGGAGATCGCCGCGCGCATGACCTGCTCTTCCTCCGCCTCGGCGAAGACGACGCGCTTGGGATGGCGGCGCACGCGCTCATAAAGCCGCTGCAATGTCGAGGCGATCGGATCGCGGCGCGCGGACAGTTCGCGGCCATAGGCTTCCAGGCTTGGAATATCGCGGCGGGCGACACCGCTATCGATCGCCGCCTTCGCCACGGCCATCGGGATTGCCGAAATGAGCCGGGGATCGAAGGGCACTGGGATGATGTATTGCGGCCCGAACCGTGGGCGAACCCCCTGATAGGCGGCGGCGACGTCGTCCGGCACATCCTCGCGGGCAAGGCTTGCCAGCGCCCGAGCGGCGGCGATCTTCATCGCGTCGTTGATCGTCGAGGCGCGCACGTCGAGTGCGCCGCGGAAGATGTAGGGGAAACCGAGCACGTTGTTGACCTGGTTCGGATAGTCCGAGCGGCCGGTCGCCATGATCGCGTCGTCGCGGATGCGGGCGACTTCTTCCGGGGTGATTTCCGGGTCGGGATTGGCCATGGCGAAGATGATCGGCTTCGGTGCCATGGAGCGGATCATGTCTTCGGTGAAGGCGCCCTTCTGCGACAAGCCGAAAACGACGTCGGCGCCGTTCATCGCTTCTTCCAATGAGCGGCGGTCGGTCTTGACCGCATGCGCCGATTTCCACTGGTTCATGCCTTCGGTGCGGCCCTGGTAGATGACGCCCTTGGTGTCGCAGAGGATGATGTTTTCCGGGTTGAAGCCCATCGACTTGATCAGCTCGACGCAGGCGATGGCCGCGGCACCCGCGCCGTTGCAGACGAGGCGCGTGGTTTTCAGGTCGCGGCCGGTCAGCTCCAGCGCGTTGATCAGGCCGGCGGCGGCGATGATGGCGGTGCCGTGCTGGTCGTCATGGAAGACGGGGATGTCCATCAGCTCGCGCAGGCGGCTTTCGATGATGAAACATTCCGGCGCCTTGATGTCTTCAAGGTTGATGCCGCCGAAGGAGGGGCCGAGGTAACGCACGCAGTTGATGAACTCGTCGACATTTTCCGTATCGACTTCGAGGTCGATGGAATCGACATCGGCAAACCGCTTGAAGAGCACGGACTTGCCTTCCATCACCGGCTTGGAGGCCAGCGCACCCAAATTGCCAAGGCCGAGGATCGCCGTGCCGTTGGAAATGACCGCCACCATGTTGCCGCGTGTTGTATAGTCGTAGGCGGTGGCCGGATCTGCGGCGATCGCCTTGACGGGAACGGCAACGCCGGGGGAATAGGCGAGCGACAGGTCGCGTTGCGTCGCCATCGGCTTGGTGGGCGTGATCTCCAGCTTGCCGGGCCGTCCCTGGGAATGAAAATCCAGCGCTTCCTGTTCCGTCACGATGGCGCGTGTCCGCCGGCCCTTGTCTGCTTCCGACATATTTCCTCTACCTAGCTGTGGGCAGCCGCTTGATCGACCGTCCTTCTTATTGTGTTCGTTCCACTCGGGCCGTTATGTTGCATGACTTTCCCGACATGAAAACAGCTAGATCGTGACAAACAGTTTTTCCCCCATCGCGGAGCCGTTGACGGCAGCCACGCTCGCCTCCGACGAAAGCCGGGCATCGGCAACGCCGATGATGGAGCAGTATATCGAGATCAAGGCCAACAATCCCGGCTCGCTGCTGTTCTATCGCATGGGCGATTTCTACGAGCTGTTTTTCGAGGATGCCGTCGATGCCTCGCGGGCGCTGGGCATCACGCTGACCAAGCGTGGCCAGCATCTTGGCCAGGACATTCCGATGTGCGGCGTGCCGGTGCATGCCGCCGACGACTACCTGCAGAAGCTGATTTCTCTCGGTTTTCGCGTCGCCGTCTGCGAACAGGTGGAAGATCCGGCCGAGGCGAAGAAGCGCGGCTCTAAATCCGTCGTCCGGCGCGATGTCGTGCGGCTGGTGACGCCGGGGACGATCACCGAGGAGAAGCTGCTTTCGCCTTCGGAATCCAATTACCTGATGACGCTTGCCCGCATTCGCGGCGGCAGCGGTGCGGTGATGGCGCTGGCCTGGATCGATATTTCCACCGGCGTCTTCCGCCTGGCGGAAACCGAGGCGGGCCGGCTGCTGGCCGATATCCTGCGCATCGATCCGCGGGAGCTGATTGTTGCGGATACGCTGTTTCACGATCCGGAGCTGAAACCCGCCTTCGACGTGCTGGGCCGCGTCGTCGTGCCGCAACCGGCCGTGCTCTTCGACAGCGCCACGGCGGAAACCCGCATCGCCCGGTATTACAACGTCGGCACGCTCGACGGTTTCGGCAGCTTTTCCCGCGCCGAGCATGCAGCGGCGGCGGCCGCCGTCGCCTATGTGGAGAAGACCCAGATCGCCGAGCGCCCGCCGCTCGGCCGGCCGGAGCGCGAAAGTGCCGCCTCCACCCTGTTCATCGATCCCGCCACCCGCGCCAACCTGGAACTGACCCGCACGCTTGCCGGCGACCGCAACGGTTCGCTGCTGAAGGCGATCGACCGGACCGTCACCGGCGGCGGCGCGCGCCTGCTTGCCGAACGGCTGATGTCGCCGCTCACCGATGCCGATGCAATTGGCCGCAGGCTCGATTCCATCGGCTTCCTGATGAGCGAACCCTCGCTCTGCGGCGACTTGCGCGATGCGTTGAAACACGTGCCGGACATGCCCCGCGCCCTGTCGCGGCTGGCGCTCGACCGCGGTGGCCCGCGTGATCTCGGCGCCATCCGCTACGGCCTCGGAGCCGCGGCGCAGGTGGCGCGTTTCCTTGGCGAACGATTGCTGCCGGAAGAGCTGCAGGAGGCCGTGGCCGGGCTTGCCGCCTTGCCGTCCGGGCTCGAATCCTGGCTGGGCGGGATGCTGTCCGACGAATTGCCGCTTTTGAAGCGCGACGGTGGTTTTCTCGCCCGGGGCGCCAATCCGGAGCTCGACGAAGTGCGGGCGCTGCGCGACGAATCGCGCCGGGTGATTGCCGGCCTGCAACTGCAATATGCCGAAGAAACCGGCATAAAGTCGCTGAAGATCAAGCACAACAACGTGCTCGGCTATTTCATCGAAGTTACCGCCGGCAACGCCGGCACGATGACCGATACGCCGGAAGCCAAGGCCCGCTTCATCCATCGCCAGACCATGGCAAGCGCCATGCGTTTCACCACCACCGAGCTTGCCGATCTGGAAAGCCGCATCGCCAACGCCGCCGACCGGGCGCTGACGATCGAACTTGCCGCTTTCGACGAGATGGTGAAAGCCGTCGTCGGCGAAGCGGAAAAGATCAAGGCCGGTGCCCGGGCGCTTGCCGCCATCGATGTCGGGGCAGGGCTGGCGTTGTTGGCCGAGGAGCAGAATTATTGTCGTCCGCTGGTCGATGCCTCGACGATGTTCGCCATTTCGGGTGGGCGTCATCCGGTGGTCGAGCAGGCGCTGCGGCGGCAATCCGCCAATCCGTTCGTTGCAAACAACTGCGACCTGTCGCCGAAGGACGGCGAGGCGCTGGGGGCGATCTGGCTGCTGACCGGTCCGAACATGGGCGGTAAGTCGACTTTCCTGCGCCAGAATGCCCTGATCGCCATCCTGGCGCAGATGGGCTCCTTCGTGCCGGCGACCTCGGCCCATATCGGCGTCGTCGACCGGCTGTTCTCCCGCGTCGGCGCCTCCGACGATCTGGCGCGGGGCCGCTCCACCTTCATGGTCGAGATGGTCGAGACGGCGGCGATCCTCAACCAGGCGACGGAACGTTCGCTGGTTATCCTCGACGAAATCGGCCGCGGCACCGCCACCTTCGACGGCCTGTCGATTGCCTGGGCGGCGGTGGAGCACCTGCACGAGATCAATCGCTGCCGCGGCCTGTTCGCCACGCATTTCCACGAGCTGACCGTGCTGTCGGAAAAGCTCTCCCGTCTCTCCAATGCGACGATGCGGGTGAAGGAATGGCATGGCGACGTCATCTTCCTGCACGAGGTCGGACCGGGGGCGGCGGATCGCTCCTACGGCATCCAGGTGGCCCGTCTTGCCGGCCTGCCGGCCTCCGTGGTGTCGCGTGCCCGCGACGTGCTGACCAAGCTGGAGGATGCCGACCGCAAGAACCCGGCAAGCCAGCTGATCGACGACCTGCCGCTGTTCCAGGTGGCCGTGCGCCGCGAGGAACAGAAACGTGCCGGCCCCTCGAAGGTCGAGGAGGCGCTGAAGGGCTTGGCGCTCGACGACATGACGCCGCGTGAGGCGCTGGATGCGTTGTATGACCTGAAGAAGCAACTCGATGCCGAGAAGCGATAGTTGTGCTCCGGTGCTGTTGCCCCTCACCCTAACCCTCTCCCCGTGAAACGGGGAGAGGGGACTTGCCTCATGTGACGCTGATGACTGGGGAAACTGGTGCGGCATATCCCCCTTCTCCCCGTGAAACGGGGAGAACGTGCCCGGCAGGGCGGATAAGGGGCCTCCCGCGAACCGCTCGTCACTTCTCCAGCAACGTCTTGCGCAGGAAGATGGCGGTCTGGAAGAAGATCTGCTTGTGCAGTTCAACGCGCGGAATGTCGCCGCCGTCTTCGCAGATCGGTTCTTCCTCGCCGTAACGCTTCAGCACCTCGGCACCGTTCGGATTGCACACGCCGAGGAAGGTGAAGTGCGTGGCGGCGGGAATGGCCGCATATTTGGCGCCTGGAATTTCCTTGAACATCTGATCGGAACGGACGCCGGGCATGATGGCGTCACCCTCGCCGAGATTGATCACCAGTGTTGGCACGGCCATCGTCTTCAGGCTGTCGGGCTGGTAGGCCATGGCAAAACCGGGATCGACGGCGACGAGGGCGGAAAGGCGCGGGTCACGATAGCTGCCTTCGAATGCCGTGCGGTCCACCTTCGACAAATCGACGCCGCCGCGCAAAAACCAGTTGCAGCGGCCATCCTTGCCGTCCGCCGTCTGGCAATAATCGCCGAAGGCACTGAGCGAGGCCTGCGCGCCGGCCGCCAGCATCATGCTGGTGCCGCCAAGCGAAAAGCCGATGCCGCCGATGCGGTCCTTGTCGATGACCGTGGACCAGTCCGGATCGGCGAGCAGCGTATCGATCAGGGCGGAAATATCCTGCGGCCGCTCCCAGATCTTGAAGCTTTCGACCGGAATGGAATCGCCTGACGTGCTGTGCAGGTGGTTGGGAGCGGCGACGATGAAGCCGTTGCGGGCAAGCTCGGTCGACAGCCAGCCGAGCGAGGCGGCATTGCCGCCCGAGCCGTGGCTAAGGATCACCAGCGGGAATTTTTCCTGAACGGGCGTGGCGTTGCGCCGGGCCGGCACGCCGGTCCACAGATCGTCGGCGCCAAGCGTGTAGGCATCGCCATCCTGTTTGGCGGGGTAGGTGATCAGCACGGATTCGGCAGCCGCGCGGTGCGATGGGGTGATGGTGATCCATTTCGTGCCGGCCTCGAAGGCGGCGGCCGGGGTCAGGGCGTCGATCAGCGTCGTGGCGACGGTGAAGACCGAGATGACGAGAGTGTGGAGCATCGTGCATTCCTAGTGTGGTTGAGGATGCTCGGGAGAAAATGCCATACCCCTCGTTCTTTCGACCTCGAACGTGATAGAGGTCTCCCGGATCATGATGTCGGTCGTCCTCT
The DNA here is from genome assembly GCF_964253915.1 of Rhizobium sp. LjRoot30. Taxonomy (NCBI): domain Bacteria; kingdom Pseudomonadati; phylum Pseudomonadota; class Alphaproteobacteria; order Hyphomicrobiales; family Rhizobiaceae; genus Rhizobium; species Rhizobium sp. LjRoot30. The sequence goes on from NZ_CAXUSG020000001.1 coordinate 309,603, forward strand.
TTACGGGTTCCTAGCGTGCTTTCCGTTCCCTTGCCCTTCATCGTCGGCCTTGCCGTGGCGCTGACGCTCTATCGCAGCCTGAGGGGTGTCGAGGCGCCAGGGTCGCGTGGCTATTTCATTGCCTTCCTGTTGCTCTATGCGCTGCAGGGCATGATTGTTGGCCTGCGTTTCGGCTATGGCATTCAGGTGCTGGAGCCGGTGCAGCCGGTCACGGCCTCGATCATGCCGCCGCTCGCTTTCCTGGCCTTCCGGGCGCTGGCGGAGCCGCCGCCGCAAAGGCCATGGCTGCATATCGCCGGCCCGCTGGCGATGCTTTCCGCAATGATGGTCGATACCAACTGGGTCGATCCACTGCTGCTTTTCCTCTTCTCCTTCTATGGCATCGCGCTGTTCCGCCTGACGCTGGTTCCTGACGGCGCCATGGTGGCGGCGCCGTTCCACCGCGCCGGGCCGGTGCTCAGGGCAGCGCGGCTGACGGCCGGCCTGATGCTGTTCTTTGCCGTCAGCGATGCGGGTCTGGCGCTGTATACGACCCATTACGGCAATAGCGATGTGCCGTCGGCGGTGGGCCTGATGAACCTCGCCGTCGTTGCCGGGCTGCTGATCTACTATCTCTCCGGTGACATCCTGCCGGCCGCCACGCCGGTCGCAGCGCCGGTGGGGCATGTCAGCGATATGGACCAGGCCCTGTTGGCGCAGGTTACGGCGGCGCTGGATGAGGGCGCAATCTACAAGGATGAAAATCTCAGCCTCGCCAAGCTGGCCCGCAAGGCCGGCATGCCGTCACGCGAGGTCTCGGCCGTCATCAATCGCGCCGCCGGCATCAATGTGTCGCAATTCGTCAACAACCGTCGTGTCGCGGAAGCCTGCCGGCTGCTGCGCGATACGTCCTCGCCGATGACAGACATCATGTTCGCTTCGGGTTTCGGCACCAAGTCCAACTTCAACCGGGAATTCCGGCGCGTCACCGGCGCAAGCCCGCGCCAATGGCGTGCAAGCGGCAAGCGGTTGTGATAAGGCGGCGGCGCGACCTATATAGGAAACGAGTTGGCAAGGCTTCCGCACTATCCTCGGCGCCAGCCTGCCCACAGCCACAATGAGGCGCTACCCGCATGCAGACGCAACGTACCTCGCGCCAGGTCCTGGCCGCGATCGGCAATCAGGAGGCCGGCCGGCCCGCCATGCTTAGAGATCATCTCGATTTTTCCGCCATTCTCGACGTCGAGGCGCTCCGGGCCGAATGCGAGGCGCTGACGCTAAAACATCCGCCGAAATCGGATGCCTTGCGCTCGGCACTGCTTGTTACGCTGAAGAAAGCAAGCAGCGAGGGCCGGGAAAAAGCAAAACAGATCTTCCTGCAGGAAGGCGGCGGCCTCAACTGCGCCTATCGGATTTCGTGGCTGCAGGACCAGCTGATCGCCACGCTCTATGGCTTCGTCATCGCCCATATCCAGCCGCTGAAGCCCGATGACATCGCCGTCAGCGCCGTCGGCGGTTATGGCCGCGATACGCTGGCACCCGGCTCCGACATCGACCTGCTGTTCCTCTTCCCGCCGAAGCCCACCGATGCCATGCGCAAGGCGGTGGAGTTCATGCTCTACATTCTCTGGGACATGGGCTTCAAGGTCGGCCATTCCTCGCGCACCATCGAGGAGTGCATCCGCCTTTCCAAGGAAGACATGACGATCCGCACCGCGATCCTCGAAACGCGTTACATCTGCGGCGCGGCGGCGCTGGTGAAGGAACTCGAAAGCCGGTTCGACAAGGAAGTCACCGCCGGCACCGGCCCGGAATTCATCGCCGCTAAGCTGGCGGAACGCGATACCCGCCACCGCAAGGCCGGCGACACGCGTTATCTCGTCGAGCCCAACGTCAAGGAAGGCAAGGGTGGCCTGCGCGATCTGCACACGCTGTTCTGGATCGCCAAATATTATTACCATGTGCGCGATGCCGCCGACCTCGTGAAGCTCGGCGTGCTTTCGAAGCAGGAATTGTCGTTGTTCCTCAAGTCGGAAGATTTCCTCTGGGCGGTGCGCTGCCACATGCATTTCCTGACCGGCAAATCGGAGGAACGGCTGTCCTTCGATATCCAGCGGGAAATCGCCGAGGCGCTGGGGTATCACTCGCGCCCCGGCCTTTCGGCCGTCGAGCGCTTCATGAAGCACTACTTCCTGGTCGCCAAGGATGTCGGAGATCTCACCCGAATCTTCTGCGCCGCGCTGGAAGAACAGCAAGCCAAGGCGACACCGGGGTTGACCGGCATGATCAGCCGTTTTGCCCATCGCAGCCGCAAGATCCCCGGCACCATCGAGTTCGTCGAGGATCGCGGCCGCATCGCGCTCGCCAACCCTGACGTCTTCAAGAAGGACCCGGTCAGCATCATCCGGCTGTTCCATGTCGCCGACATCCACGGTCTGGAGTTCCATCCGGATGCTCTGCGGCGGCTCACCCGCTCCTTCTCGCTGATCGACAATGCGCTGCGCGAGAACGAGGAGGCCAACCGGCTGTTCCTGTCGATCCTGACGTCGCCGCGCGACCCGGCGCTGATCCTGCGGCGGATGAACGAGGCGGGCGTGCTCGGCCGCTTCATTCCGGAATTCGGCAAGATCGTCTCGATGATGCAGTTCAATATGTATCATCACTATACGGTGGACGAACACTTGCTGCGCACCGTCGAGGTGCTGTCGGAGATCGAGAAGGGCAGGGCGGACGACATCCATCCGTTGATCACCAAGCTGATGCCGGGCATCGAGGATCGCGAGACGCTGTATGTCGCCGTGCTTCTGCACGACATCGCCAAGGGCCGGCAGGAGGATCATTCGATCGCAGGCGCCCGTGTCTGCCGCAAGCTTGCGCCGCGCTTCGGCCTCAACCCGAAGCAGACGGAAATGGTGGTCTGGCTGGTCGAGGAACACCTGACCATGTCGATGGTGGCGCAGACCCGCGACCTGAACGACCGCAAGACGATCACCGATTTCGCCGAGCGGGTGCAGTCGCTCGACCGCCTGAAGATGCTCCTGGTGCTCACCGTCTGCGATATCCGCGCCGTCGGTCCGGGTGTCTGGAACGGCTGGAAGGGCCAGTTGTTGCGCACGCTCTATTACGAAACCGAGCTGCTGCTCGCCGGCGGCTTTTCCGAAGTCTCGCGCAAGGAACGCGCCAAGGCGGCGGCCGAAGACCTTTATAATGCGCTGGACGACTGGAGCCAGAAGGACCGCAAGACCTATTCGAAGCTGCATTACCAGCCCTATCTGCTCTCCGTGCCACTGGAAGACCAGGTGCGCCATGCGGCGTTCATCCGCGAGGCCGACAAGGCTGGCAAGGCGCTGGCGACGATGGTGCGCACCCATTCCTTCCACGCGATCACCGAGATCACCGTGCTCTCGCCCGACCATCCGCGCCTGCTTGCCGTCATCGCCGGTGCTTGTGCGGCCGCCGGCGCCAACATCGCCGACGCGCAGATCTTTACGACGTCCGATGGCCGGGCGCTTGATACCATCCTCGTCAACCGCGAATTCCCCAACGACGAGGACGAAATGCGCCGCGCCGCCACCATCGGCAAGATGATCGAGGACGTGCTTTCCGGCGCCAAGCGCCTGCCGGAAGTCATCGCCACGCGCACCAAGAACCGCAAGAAGAACCGTGCCTTCGTCATCCCGCCCTCGGCGGTGATCTCGAATACGCTGTCGAACAAGTTTTCCGTCGTCGAGGTGGAGTGCCTGGACAGGCCCGGCCTGCTGTCGGAAATCACCGCCGTGCTCTCCGATCTGTCGCTCGACATCCATTCGGCGCGCATCACCACCTTTGGTGAAAAGGTCATCGACACCTTCTATGTCACGGATCTCGTCGGCCAGAAGCTCGTCAACGAGAACAAGCGCGCCAATGTCATCGCCCGCCTGAAGGCCGTCATGAGCGAGCAGGAGGACGAAGTGAGGGCACGGATGCCGTCCGGCATCATCGCGCCGATGGTTGTCCGGTCTGCGCCCGTGGCGAAAAAGACGAAGTCCGACGCATGAGCCTGGTCAAGAAATTCGCAACCGTCGGCGGGGCGACGCTGGGCAGCCGCATCTTTGGTTTCGTCCGTGAAAGCCTGATGGCCGCGGCGCTGGGTACCGGCCCGATGGCCGATGCCTTCAATGCCGCCTTCCGTTTTCCCAACACGTTTCGTCGCCTGTTTGCCGAAGGCGCCTTCAACTCCGCCTTCGTGCCGCTGTTTGCCAAGGAGATCGAGCAGCAGGGCATGGATGGTGCCCGCCGCTTTTCCGAAGAGGTGTTCGGCGTCCTGTTCACGGTGCTGATGGTGCTGACCATCGCCATGGAGCTGTCCATGCCGTTCCTGGTGCGCACCGTCGTGGCGCCGGGCTTCTTGAGCGATCCGCTGAAATTCGAAAACACGGTTTCGCTCGCCACCATCATGTTCCCCTATCTCGCCTGCATGTCGTTGGCGTCGATGATGGGCGGCATGCTGAATTCGCTGCATCGCTATTTCGCCGCGGCGATTGCGCCGGTCTTCCTCAACATCATCCTGATCGCCGTGCTGGCTTACGCCTGGTATCGCGGCATGGATGCGGTGATGGTCGGCCATGCGCTGGCCTGGGGCGTGATGGCCTCGGGCTTCGTGCAATTGGCCATCGTCTGGATCGCGGTGCGCAATGCCGGTATCAAGATCGGTTTCCGCCGGCCGCGCTTCACCGCCAACGTACGACGCCTGCTGGTGCTTGCCTTGCCGGCGGCGATCACCGGCGGCATCACCCAGATCAACCTGCTGATCAACACCAATATCGCCTCGGGCAAGGAGGGCGCGGTGTCCTCGTTGGTCTATGCCGACCGCATCTACCAGCTGCCGCTCGGCGTCGTCGGCATCGCTGTTGCCACCGTGCTCCTGCCGGAACTGGCTCGCGCCTTGCGCGGTGGCCACCGACAGGAAGCTGACAACCTGCAGAACCGCTCGGTTGAATTCACCCTGTTCCTCACTTTGCCGGCTGCCGCTGCCCTTCTGGTGATGGCCGAGCCGATTGTCCGCCTCGTTTTCGAGCGCGGCCGGTTTACCTCGGAATCGACGCTGATCGTTTCGCATATCCTCGGCATATACGGCCTCGGCCTGCCGGCTTTCGTGCTGATCAAAGCCTTCATCCCCGGCTTCTTCGCCCGTGAAGACACCCGCACGCCAATGATCTTTGCCGGTATTTCCGTTGCCGCCAACGTCACCCTGGCGCTCACCCTGTTCCCGCGGCTGGGCGGCGCCGGCATCGCCATCGCCGAAGTCGTTGCCGGATGGGTGAATGCGGTGCTGCTGTTTGGCACGCTGGTCTGGCGCGGCCACTGGGGGCGGGATATTCCGCTTTTGACCCGCATTCCCCGTCTGGTGCTGGCTGCCGCCGTCATGGCTGCCGCCATCTATTTCGCCATCGACTGGCTGGCCTATCCGCTTTCCGCCGCAGCACCGCTTTCGGTTCGCGCCGGCACGCTTGCGGCGCTGATCGCGGCCGCCATGGTCGTCTATTTCGGCATCGCCTTCGCCAGCGGCGGCGCAAACCTCGGCATGGTCCGCCGCAACCTCAAGCGCAAGGGCGCAAAACCGGCACCGGAGGCCGCCAGCGATGAATAAGACCTCTTCGGCTCCTGCCGGCGTTTTCCTCGTCACCCTCGTCGTCGACGATTACGACCGGGCGCTTGCCTTTTATTGCGGCGCGCTGGGTTTCGATTGCGTCTCCGATGCCGTTCAGCCGGAGGGCAAGCGCTGGGTGGTGGTGCGCCCGCCCGGCGCAGCCGGCGCCGGCCTGTTGTTGGCTAAGGCGGAAGGCGCCAAGCAGCAGGCGGCGATCGGCAACCAGACCGGCGGTCGGGTCGGCTTCTTCCTCGAAACGCCGGATTTTGCCCGCGACCATGCGAAGATGGTCGCCCACGGTGTGGAATTTCGCGAGATGCCAAGAAAAGAGGTTTATGGCACGGTTGCCGTTTTCGCCGATCCTTACGGCAATCTCTGGGATCTCATCGAACCTGCTGCCCCTGCCGAATAGCCAAAACCTTTTATTTTCAGCGGTTCCACGCCGCCCCTTGATTGCGGCCGTGCCGCCGTGCATAAGCCGCGACGTTAGCAACATGGGCGTCTGCCCTGGGGCCCTCCACCAGCCTAATCGAGGACATCTAGATCATGGGTGAATTCCAGAAGCTCGTCTTCTCCGGCGTACAACCGACCGGCAATCTCCATCTCGGCAATTATCTCGGCGCGATCCGCAAGTTCGTCGCCCTGCAGGACGGCAACGACTGCATCTATTGCGTCGTCGACCTGCATTCGATCACCGCCCAGCTCGTCCATGAGGACCTGCCCGGCCAGATCCGCTCGATTGCCGCCGCCTTCATCGCTTCGGGCATCGATCCGGTCAAGCATATCGTCTTCAACCAGTCGGCCGTGCCGCAGCATGCGGAACTCGCCTGGATCTTCAATTGCGTCGCCCGCATCGGCTGGATGAACCGCATGACGCAGTTCAAGGACAAGGCCGGCAAGGACCGCGAGAACGCCTCGCTCGGCCTGCTCGCCTATCCGAGCCTGATGGCCGCCGACATCCTCGTCTATCGCGGCACGCATGTGCCGGTTGGCGACGACCAGAAGCAGCACCTGGAGCTTGCCCGCGACATCGCCATGAAGTTCAACCTCGATTATCAGGCGCATATCCGCAAGGCCGGCTACGGCACGGATATCACCGTCGGCGACGAGCCGGTGCATGCCTATTTCCCGATGGTCGAGCCGCTGATCGACGGCCCGGCACCGCGCGTGATGAGCCTGCGCGACGGCACCAAGAAGATGTCGAAATCCGATCCGTCTGACCTGTCGCGCATCAACCTGATGGACGACGAGGACGCGATCTCCAAGAAGATCCGCAAGGCGAAGACCGATCCGGATGGCCTGCCGAGCGAATCCGAAGGCCTCAAGGGCCGCCCCGAGGCGGACAACCTCGTCGGCATCTATGCCGCGCTCGCCGACAAGTCGAAGGTGGACGTTCTGGCCGAATTCGGCGGCCAGCAGTTCTCCGTCTTCAAGCCGGCGCTGATCGACCTTGCAGTCAACGTGCTGTCGCCGATCACCGGCGAGATGCGTCGCCTGATGGACGACACGTCGCACATCGACGCCATCCTGCGCGATGGTGGCGAGCGCGCCCGCGCCCGCGCCGAAAAAACCATGAAGGAAGTGCGCGACATCATCGGATTCCTGCAGTAATGTCCGAACCGTTTGGGCAGGCCGCCGGCGTCTGCCCAAATCGGATATTGCAATCCGCCCCCGTCCGGTGGCAAAGTTTGCAGCATGGTATCTAAACGTCTTTCGCGCCTGGAAGGTCACAGGCGCAAGTTCATGGCCGTCATCGACGGTACCCCAGAATGTCAGCGCGCGGTGCATTATGCCGGGCGCCGCGCCAAGAATTCCAACGGCGGTCTCATCCTCCTCTACGTGATCCCCGAGGGCGATTTCCAGCAATGGCTGGGCGTCGAAGAGATCATGCGCGCCGAGGCGCGCGAGGAAGCCGAAGCCACCCTCGCCAAGGCGGCCCAGACCGTGCGCGAAACCATCGGCATCGAGCCGGAAATGGTCATCCGGGAAGGCAGCGCTGCCGTGCAGATCGTCGGGCTGATCGAGGAGGACCGGGATATCGCCATCCTGGTTCTCGCCGCCGGTTCGGCCAAGGAAGGGCCGGGACCGCTGGTCTCCTCCGTCGCCGGGCGCGGCTCGGCTTTCCCCATCCCGGTGACGATCCTGCCGGATACGCTGACAAACGAAGAAATCGACGCGCTCTGCTGATGCGGGCGGACGACAAATCCCCGCTACGGGCTTGAAGCCGGTCTCCGATCGGCTTATTTTTGAAGAATTCTAGAGCACGATCCGACCGGAGCGAAACCAGGTCGAAAAGATCGTGCTTCAAATGAAGCACAGCGGCCGCGCCTTGAACCGGTCCGCATGGAGAGAAAAATGTTCATTCAGACCGAAGCGACCCCCAATCCTTCGACGCTCAAGTTCCTGCCCGGCAAGGTGGTGATGGACGAAGGCACCGCGGATTTCCGCAATCCGAACGATGCCATGGCCTCGCCGCTGGCGACGCGGCTGTTTGCCGTGCCGGGCGTCACCGGGGTGTTTTTCGGTTATGATTTCATCACCGTCACCAAGGACGGCGCCGAGTGGCAGCACCTGAAGCCGGCGATCCTCGGCACGATCATGGAGCATTTCATGTCCGGCGCGCCTGTCATGGGTGCAGGCGCCCAGGCAGGCGCCGATCTCTCCGACGGCGAAGAATTCTTCGATGACGGCGACGAGACCATCGTCGAGACCATCAAGGAGCTTCTGGAAACGCGGGTCCGCCCGGCCGTTGCCCAGGATGGCGGCGACATCACCTTCCGCGGCTTCCGCGATGGCACTGTCTTCCTCAACATGAAGGGTTCCTGTGCCGGCTGCCCGTCGTCGACGGCGACGCTGAAGCATGGCGTCCAGAACCTGCTGCGCCACTTCGTGCCGGAAGTCCGGGAAGTGGAAGCTGTTTGATGCTGCGTCTGCCGGTTCGTCGCGGATGATCGTGCTCGCTCTCGATACGGCGGGGGTAAACTGCTCCGCCGCCATTTATGACAGCACCGCCGGCACGGTTCTGGCCGAGGTGGTCGAGACCATCGGCAAGGGCCATGCCGAGCGCCTGATGGCGATCGTCGACGAAGCGCTGGCGACAGCGGGCCTCGATCTGCAGCAGTTGCAGCGTGTGGCCGTCACCATCGGTCCGGGCTCCTTCACCGGCATTCGGGTCGGTGTGGCTGCGGCGCGCGGCTTCGCACTCTCGCTCGGCATCGAGGCTGTCGGCGTGACGACACTGGCGGCTCTGGCCGCCCGGCATCGGCAGGCAGCGCCCGGCCGAAACGTGGTGGCTGCCATGGATGCCAAGCGTGGCGAAGTGTATGCCCAGGTCTTTGCAGCGGATGGCCGTCCGTTGACCGATGCCGCCGAACTGGCGATTGCCGATGCCGCCGGCCTGCCTGGAAAATACGATGCAGATGTCACCGGTTCCGGCGCACCATTGTTGTCGGGTGAAGCGGCGGGCGGAGAACCTGACAATTTTCCTGTTGCCCTCGTGGCGCGACTCGCGGCAGAGATACCAGCAGGAGCGGAGAAACCGAGGCCGCTCTATCTCCGTGCTCCCGATGCCAAGCCGCAGTCGGGATTTGCCCTTTCCCGAGTGTAAGAAGACGTGCTGGAAGCCTATCTCACCCGCAAACCCGAATTCGAAATCGTCCAGATGGAAAGCGAGGATTGTCGCCTCGTCTCGGCGTTGCATGGCGAGCGCTTCCCGCGGCCATGGAACGACGGGGAATTCCATAGCCTGCTGATGCAGCCGAATGTCTTCGGTTTCGTCGCGCGCCAGCTCAACGGTTTCTTCAAGCCGCCGTTGGCCGGTTTCGTGCTCACCCGCGAAGTGGCCGGCGAGGCGGAAATCCTGACGATCGCCGTTCATCTCAAGGCGGCCCGCTTCGGCCTCGGCTGGCGGCTGATGCAGGCGGCGATCCGCGAGGTTCGCGCCCGCGGCGGCGAAAGCCTGTTTCTCGAGGTCGACGACGGCAATCATCCTGCCCTCGGGCTCTACCGGAAAATGGGCTTCCAGAAGGTGGGAGAACGACCGGCCTACTACACCGATAAGAACGGCGTGCGGACAACGGCGCTTGTCATGAAGCGTGATCTTCGCTAGAGCAATCCCAGCAAGAACGCGGAGCGATTTTGCGTCCGGAATTGCGTAAAAACAAAGAGATAGAGCATCTGAGGTGGCCAGCCTTCACCGGAAATGCTCTGTCCGTGTTCGGATCGATGGATAAGGCAAGGCTCCAGGCCATGACAGACGTTTCAAAATCGCTCGAAGAGCTTTGCGCCGAACGTGGCATGCGCATGACCGACCAGCGCCGGGTGATCGCCCGGATTCTCGAGGAATCCGAAGACCATCCCGATGTCGAGGAACTGTATCGCCGCTCGGTGCAGGTGGATGCCAAGATATCGATCTCGACCGTCTATCGCACCGTAAAACTGTTCGAGGACGCCGGCATCATCGCCCGGCACGATTTCCGCGACGGCCGCTCGCGCTACGAGACGGTGCCGGAAGAACATCACGATCATCTGATTGATCTCAAGACCGGCGTCGTCATCGAATTCCGCTCGCCGGAGATCGAGGCGCTGCAGGAGCGTATCGCCCGCGAACATGGCTTCAAGCTCGTCGATCACCGGCTGGAACTCTACGGCGTTCCGCTGAAGAAGGACGACCGGTGACGGTTGCGGTGCCGGGATGCGGGGATCGGGATTGATCAACTGGCTGCGTATCGGTTTTTCGTTTTTCGTGCTTGGCCTCGTCACGCTGGTCCTGTTGCCGGTCCATCTGCTCGCGATCCGCTTCGGCTGGAAGGTCAGCCGTCGTATTCCGCGGATCTGGCACAAGGTCGCCTGCTGGGTTCTCGGCATCCGCGTGCGGGTGCATGGCCGCATTGACCGCCGCCGGCCGCTGATGCTGGCCGCCAACCATGCCTCGTGGCAGGACATCCTCGTGCTGTCGTCGATCGCCGACGTCGTTTTTATCGCCAAGTCCGAGGTGAAAACCTGGCCGGTCTTCGGCACACTGGCCCGCTGGCAGCAGAGTGTCTTCGTGGTGCGCGAGGACAAGCGGCGAACCGGCGATCAGGCCAGGGAAATCGGCGACCGTATGGCGGGCGGCGAAATCGTCGTGCTGTTTCCGGAAGGCACGACCTCTGATGGCAACCGGCTGCTCGAGGTCAAATCCTCGCTTTTCGGTGCCGCCGCCTCCGCCGTGCCGAGTTCTCCGACGGGCATGGTGCATGTGCAGCCCGTTGCCATCGCCTATACCGGCATCCACGGCATGCCGATGGGGCGTTACTCCCGGCCGATTTCGGCCTGGCCGGGCGATGTCGAACTGGTGCCGCATCTGCTCGACCTGATGAAAGCGGCAGCGATCGAGGTCGATGTCACCTTCGGCGAGAGCATCGACTACACTGACAAGAGCAATCGCAAACATGTCTCGGCGGCTGTCGAAAAGCGCATCCGCCGCATGTTGTCCGCCGCCTTGCGCGGCCGTCCGAGCGCATGACACCGCAGATCCGCGGGTTTCCGGGCATTTTTTCGTTTTCACTTCGCTGAAAAGCCACTAAATAGCGGCCATGACCCAGGATATCGCCTCCCTCGACGCTCCGGACGTTTCCGTCCGCAACGGCAGCAACAGCCGCAAGGTTTTCGTCAAGACCTACGGCTGTCAGATGAACGTCTACGATTCCGGCCGCATGGCCGATGCGCTGGCCCGCGACGGCTATGTGCAGACCGAAGACATGCAGGATGCCGACCTGGTGTTGCTCAACACCTGTCATATCCGCGAGAAGGCGGCGGAAAAGGTTTATTCCGCCCTTGGGCGCCTGCGCGACATGAAGAAGGCGCGTGCCGCCGAAGGCCGGGAATTCATGATCGGCGTCGCCGGCTGTGTCGCCCAGGCCGAAGGCGAGGAAATCCTGCGCCGGGCGCCGGCGGTGGATGTCGTCATCGGGCCGCAGACCTATCACCGCCTGCCGGAGGCGCTGAAGCGCGCCCGCTCCGGCGACCGCGTGGTGGAGACGGATTATGCCGTCGAGGACAAGTTCGAACACCTGCCGGCCACCGACAAGGCAAAAATCCGCGCCCGCGGTGTCACGGCCTTCCTCACCGTTCAGGAAGGCTGCGACAAGTTCTGCACCTTCTGCGTCGTGCCCTATACCCGCGGTTCGGAAGTGTCGCGGCCGCTTGCCCAGATCCTCGATGAAGCGAAGAAGCTGGCGGATGGCGGCGTTCGCGAAATCACCCTGCTCGGCCAGAACGTCAATGCCTGGCACGGTCAGGGCCGCAACGGCGAAAGCCTGACGCTCGGCGACCTGCTCTACGAACTGGCGAACGTTCCCGGCATCGCCCGGCTGCGCTACACCACCAGCCATCCCCGCGACATGGACGACCGGCTGATCGAGGCGCATCGCGACCTGCGCGTGCTGATGCCGTATCTGCACCTGCCGGTTCAGGCCGGTTCCGACCGCATCCTGAAGGCGATGAACCGCCGGCACACGGCGGCGGAATACCTGACGCTGATCGAGCGCATCCGCGCCGTGCGCCCCGATATCGCCATGTCGGGCGATTTCATCGTCGGTTTCCCGGGCGAGACGGACGCCGATTTCGAGGCGACCATGGCCTTGATCAAAACCGTGCATTACGCTCAGGCCTTCTCGTTCAAATATTCGACCCGTCCCGGCACGCCTGGCGCCGAACTCGGCGATCAGGTTGCCGACGAGGTCAAGACCGAGCGGCTGGAGCGGCTGCAGGCGCTGCTGTTCGAGCAACAGCGCGCCTTCAACGAAGGCTGCGTCGGTAAGGAAATCGACATCCTGCTGGAAAAGCCGGGCCGCATGCCGGGCCAACTCATCGGCCGCTCGCCCTGGCTGCAATCTGTGAATGTTGATGCAAAAGCATCGCAAATCGGTGACATTATCAAGGTACGAATCACCGGGACCGGTCCGAACAGTCTGTTTTCCGAACTGGTCGCGGGGTGAAAGGGGTTCGCAACGGCGAAATATGAGGGGATTGCGCTGCAACACCTTCACAAAGGGCCGGGCGAGGACTACCTTTAACAGAACCGAGATCAAAGGAGCCGTACCGCTTGAACGGACACGAATTGGTTACTTCCTCATCGCGCCAGTCCCGCCCGCCCGTGACAGACGCCAATCACTTCGTCTTAACGTTCGAGAACAACCGGCTTGCCAGCGAGCTATTCGGTCAGTTCGACCAGAATTTGAAGCTCCTGGAGGCAAAGCTCCAGATCACCGCCACCGCCCGCGGCAATTCCGTTGCCATTTCCGGCGACGTGCTTGCCACCAACCATGCGCGCCGGGCGCTCGATTTCCTGTATGACCGGCTGCAGAACGGCGGTTCCGTCGAGTTGTCCGACGTCGAGGGCGCCATCCGCATGGCGCAGGCCGCCGACGACCAGCTGACGCTGCCGACGATGGAGCGCAAGGCCAAGCTCACCATGGCGCAGATCTCGACGCGCAAGAAGACCATTTCTGCCCGCACGCCGACACAGGACGCTTATATGCGGGCACTGGAGCGGCTGGAGCTGGTGTTCGGCGTCGGCCCGGCCGGCACCGGCAAGACCTATCTCGCCGTCGCCCATGCCGCCCAGCTGCTCGAACGCGGTGCCGTCGAAAAGATCATCCTGTCGCGCCCTGCCGTCGAGGCGGGCGAGCGCCTGGGCTTCCTGCCGGGCGACATGAAGGAAAAGGTCGATCCTTACCTTCGGCCGCTCTACGACGCGCTCTACGACATGATGCCCGGCGACAAGGTGGAACGGGCGATCACCGCCGGCGTCATCGAAATCGCGCCGCTCGCTTTTATGCGCGGGCGTACGCTGGCCAATGCGGCTGTTATCCTCGACGAGGCGCAGAACACCACGTCGATGCAGATGAAGATGTTCCTGACGCGTCTCGGCGAAAACAGCCGGATGATCATCACCGGCGATCCCAGCCAGATCGACCTGCCGCGCGGCGTCAAGTCGGGCCTGGTCGAGGCGCTGCAGATCCTCAAGGGTGTCGATGGCGTCTCGGTGATCCGCTTCAAGGATACCGACGTTGTGCGCCATCCGCTGGTGGCACGCATCGTCAGGGCTTACGACGCGGAATACGCCGTCGTCGATGAGAGCGAGCAGATGGATCGGTGATGCCGGTCCAAGATACCATGCCCGAACTCGACATACAGATCAGCATCGAAGACGAAGCATGGCCGGAAGAGGCCGTGCTAGAGGCGCTTTGTGCCCGTGTTCTGGGGGCTGCGGCACAGTTCCTGGCGCGGGAAGAGAAGCAACCCTTCCCGAAAATGCCGCCGGAAGTCTCGCTCGTCTTCACCAACGATGCGGCCATCCGTGAAATCAATGCGGAATGGCGCGACAAGGACAAGCCGACCAACGTCTTGTCTTTTCCGGCTTTTCCGCTGGTTCCCGGCGGCAAGCCGGGGCCGATGCTGGGCGATATCGTCGTCGCCCGCGAAACCGTCGAGCGGGAAGCGGTTGACCTGGAGAAGAGTTTCGACGAACATCTGACGCATCTGCTTGTGCACGGTTTCCTGCATCTCTTCGGGTACGACCACCTGGAGACGGAAGAAGCAGAAACAATGGAAGCCCTTGAGACTCGCATTCTGGCGTCTCTTGGCCTATCTGACCCATATACGGGTCAGGACCCGGTTTGACAGTTTGGAACGATGAGCGATTTTTCGATAAGACCGGCCCGAGAGGCCAAAGATGACGGGGACGCCTCCTCGTCTGACGAAGGCCACAGTCCGCAGCGAGCGGAACATGGCCAGAAAACAACCACTTCCTTCTGGGCGCGCGCGGCGCGCCTGCTGCGGCCGGCGCAGGCTTCGCGATTGCGCGAGGACATCGCCGATGCGCTGATGACCGATGCGGTCAGCAACGACGTTTTTTCGCCCGAGGAGCGGGCGATGCTGCACAATATCCTGCGTTTCCGCGAAGTGCGCGTTGAGGATGTCATGGTGCCGCGTGCCGATATCGAGGCGGTGGACCAGACGATCACCATCGGCGAACTGATGATCCTGTTCGAGGAATCCGGTCGCTCGCGCATGCCGGTCTATGCCGATACGCTCGACGATCCACGCGGCATGGTGCACATCCGCGATCTGATGTCCTACGTCGCCAAGCAGGCGCGCAACAAGCGCCGTTCGGGCCGTCCGGTGGCCAGCGCCGCCCCTCCTGGCACCGAGAAGGCCGAAAAGCCGGCGCGTGCGCCAAAAGCCGCCTTTGATCTCAGCCGTGTCGATCTGGAGAAGGCGGTTGCCGATGCCGGCATTATCCGCAAGATCCTCTTCGTGCCGCCGTCGATGCTGGCGTCGGAACTGTTGCAGCGCATGCAGGCCAACCGCACCCAGATGGCACTCGTCATCGACGAATACGGCGGCACCGACGGCCTCGTCTCGCACGAGGACATCGTCGAAATGGTGGTCGGCGACATCGACGACGAGCACGACGACGAGCAGGCGCGCTTCACACGCCTTTCCGATGACGTCTTCCTGGCCGATGCCCGTATCGAACTGGAAGAGATCGCCGAGGCGATCGGATCGGATTTCGACGTCCACGAGCAGATCGAGGATGTCGATACGCTGGGCGGGCTGATCTTCTCCGAACTCGGCCGCATCCCGGTGCGTGGCGAGGTGGTGCAGGCGGTGCCAGGCTTCGAGTTTCATATCATGGATGCCGATCCGCGCCGCATCAAGCGCGTCCGCATCACCCGCAAGCGTGCTGCCGCGCGCCGCCGGGAGAAGGTCGGCGAAGAGGAGGGCAGCGGCTCTCTTCGCGACGACATCCTCGACACACCGCCGGCGATTGCCGATCCGCATGCGGCGACACCGCGTCCCCCGGAACTCTGAGAGATCCGGGATCGCCGTCAGCCCTCACGACAAAAGCTCCGGATTTTGAAAGACTGCCTGCGAACTGATTCGGGACAATCAATTTCGGGGTAGGGTGTGCAGCGGCTGGCAGGCAGGATCATGCTTCTCTGGGGCGTCAAGCGCGCCCTTCTGGCATTGGCGGCGGGAGCATTCGGCGTGCTGGCTCTGCCGCCGTTCAATGTTTTCGCGGCTCTCTTCGTTTCCTTCACCCTGCTGGTCTGGTTGATCGACGGGGCGACGGGCAATCCGGCGGGAGGTATCTTCAGCCGCCTGCGCTCGGCCTTCTGGACCGGCTGGCTGTTCGGCTTCGGTTATTTCGTCGCCGGCCTCTGGTGGCTCGGGCATGCGCTGATGATCGATGCGGAGGAGTTCGCCTGGGCTCTGCCGCTTGCCGTGTTCGGCCTGCCGGCCTTCCTGGCGTTGTATTACGGCCTGGCCGCCGTCATTGCCCGGATCCTCTGGTCGGATGGCATGGGGCGGATTGCAGCGCTTGCACTCGGTTTCGGGCTGGCCGAATGGCTGCGTAGTTTCCTGGCCACCGGTTTTCCCTGGAATGCGGTGGGTTACGGCATCATGCCCGTGCCGCTGATGATGCAGTCGGTGCATGTCGTCGGCCTGTTCGGCGTCTCGACGCTGGCGGTCTTCATTTTTGCGGCACCTGCGCTTTTCGGAACGCGCCGCGGCCTGGTGCCGGGCATCGGCCTTGCGGCCCTGCTGTTCCTTGCCCATCTCGGTTACGGCGCCTATGTGCTGAACCAGCCGGAACCGCAAAGCCCCGAGCCGGCGGTCACCGTCCGCCTTGTCCAGCCGATGATCGACCAGGCGAAGAAGATCGACGATTCCGAGCGTAATTCGATTTTCGAGGAGCACCTCGCCTTGTCGGTCTCGCCGCTCAAGGAGGGCGAGAAGCGACCCGATATCATCATCTGGCCCGAAACCTCGGTGCCGTTCATCCTCACCGAAAACGAGGACGCGCTGACCCGCATTGCCGATACGCTGGAAGAGGGGCAGGTGCTGATTGCCGGCGCCGTCCGCGCCGAGGACATGGGACCGGGGCTGGAGCCGCGATATTACAATTCCGTTTACGCCATCGATGACAAGGGCCAGATCGTCAGCGCGTCGGACAAGGTGCATCTTGTGCCGTTCGGCGAATATCTGCCGTTCGAAGATCTCTGGCGCAGCCTCGGGGTCGACAAGGCGATCGCCGACATGCCCGGAGGTTTTTCGGCTGCCGCGCGTCGCACGCTGCTGACGCTGCCGGGCGGCTCAAGCTTCTATCCACTCATCTGCTACGAGGCTATTTTTCCAGAAGAAATCACCCCGGATATCGGCAGGGCGGATGCCATCCTCAACGTCACCAACGACGCATGGTTCGGCGATACGCCGGGTCCCTATCAGCATTTCCAGCAGGCCCGGATCAGGGCGGTGGAAGAAGGCGTGCCGTTGATTCGCAGCGCAAACAGCGGAATTTCTGCCGTCATCGATGCCCGCGGGCAGGTCGTCGCCGGGCTGGATTTTAATCAAAAAGCCACAATTGAAGCTACCATGGGTGGCAAGGTGGCGAGTTCCTTCGATGCAGGTTCCCGAAAGAATAACTTTTGGTTGATAATCTTTGGTGCTACCTTGATCGCTGCTATCTCGCGTCAAGGTTTTATCAAGGGCGGTGAATTGACCAAAAACCCCTAGAATTGCATAGTGCCGCGGACCGGTATCGATATCGCATGCTGCAAGCGATTGTATTCTATATGCGACGGGCGTTAGGGCCTCCTGGGGGGCGACCGGAGTTGTTGGCCGTAGGAACTTTTTTAGGAAAATCGAATGATCGAGAATAAAAAGAAGCCGAATCCGATTGATATCCATGTCGGGAGCAGGATTCGTCTCCGTCGCACGATGCTGGGCATGAGCCAGGAGAAACTGGGTGAAAGCCTGGGCATCACTTTCCAGCAGATCCAGAAATACGAAAAGGGTACGAACAGGGTCGGCGCAAGCCGCCTGCAGAACATCTCCAGCATCCTCAACGTGCCGGTCGCCTTCTTCTTCGAGGATGCTCCCGGCGAGCAGCAGGCGCCTCAGGGCGGATTGGCGGAAGCATCGAGCCCGAACTATGTGGTCGATTTCCTCTCTTCTTCCGAAGGACTGCAGCTCAATCGCGCCTTCGTCAAGATTGCCGACCCGAAGGTCCGCCGCAAGCTGGTCGATCTGGTCAAGACACTGGCCGCGGAAGCCGATTCCGAATAAGCCAAATTTCCATCACGACGCGCAGCGGTCAATTTTGGCCGCTGTTTGCGTTTTTATGCGGTTTTTTGCTAAATTTCGGCCCATATAAAGATATATTTATGTCCTTCTGTGCTTGTCTTTCGACGTCGAACTGACTAACAACTGCAAGGCCTATTCTTTGAGGGGAATCCCGCATGCGCGCTAATTATCTGTTCACCAGTGAGTCTGTTGCCGAAGGTCACCCGGACAAGGTTTGTGACCGTATTTCCGACGAGATCGTCGATCTGGTCTATCGCGAAGCTGCCAAGACCGGTGTCGATCCGTGGAGCGTCCGTATCGCCTGCGAGACGCTGGCAACCACCAACCGGGTGGTGATCGCCGGCGAAGTCCGCCTGCCGCCGAGCCTTCTGAAGGCCGACAAGGATGGCAACAGCGTCATCAACCCTTCCAAGTTCAAATCCGCGGCGCGCAAGGCCATCCGCGACATCGGCTATGAGCAGGCCGGTTTCCACTGGAAGACCGCCAAGATCGACGTTCTCCTGCATTCGCAGTCCGCCGACATCGCCCAGGGCGTCGACAGCGCCGCCGACAAGCAGGGCGACGAGGGTGCCGGCGACCAGGGCATCATGTTCGGTTACGCCTGCCGCGAAACCCCGGAACTGATGCCGGCGCCGATCTATTATTCGCACCGCATCCTGCAGCTGCTCGCCGCCGCCCGCAAGAAGGGCGAAGGCGACGTCGGCAAGCTGGGTCCGGACGCGAAGAGCCAAGTGACCGTGCGTTACGTCGACGGCAAGCCGGCCGAAGCGACCTCGATCGTCCTTTCCACCCAGCACCTCGACGAAAGCTGGGATTCGGCCAAGGTCCGCGCCGTCGTGGAGCCCTACATCCGCGAGGCGCTGGCCGACCTGAAGATCGCCGACGATTGCAACTGGTACATCAACCCGACGGGCAAGTTCGTCATCGGCGGCCCGGATGGTGACGCCGGCCTGACCGGCCGCAAGATCATCGTCGATACCTACGGCGGTGCCGCTCCGCACGGCGGCGGCGCTTTCTCGGGCAAGGACACGACCAAGGTCGACCGTTCGGCAGCCTATGCCGCCCGTTACCTCGCCAAGAACGTCGTTGCCGCAGGTCTCGCCGACCGCTGCACCATCCAGCTCTCCTACGCCATCGGCGTTGCCCAGCCGTTGTCGGTCTATGTCGACCTGCATGGCACCGGCAAGGTGAAGGAAGACCAGGTGGAAGATGCCATCCGCAAGGTCATGGACCTGTCGCCGTCGGGCATCCGCCGCCACCTCGACCTCAACAAGCCGATCTATGCCAAGACCTCCGCCTATGGCCATTTCGGCCGCAAGGCCGGCCGTGACGGTTCCTTCTCCTGGGAGAAGGTCGACCTGGCCAAGGCATTGAAAGAAGCAGTGAAGGACTGATCGATCCCATGACGGAGACGGAACGCCGCGCCCGCGCCACGGAAGCCTTTTTTGGACGCCGCAAGGGCAAAGCCCTGCGCGGCCAGCAGGCGGAAGCGTTGAAGACGGGGCTTTCCTCTCTGAAGATCGATCTCGACGAACCTGCGCCGGGAGATCTGGCGCAGCTCTTTTCATCGCCGGTCGGTCGCATCCGGCTGGAGATCGGTTTCGGCGGCGGTGAGCACCTGCTGCACCGCGCCGGCGAGACATCCTCGACCGGCTTCATCGGCGTCGAACCCTTCGTCAACTCCATGGCGAAACTTCTGTCGCGCGTCGGCGAACTCGGGCTGAACAATGTTCGGGTCTATGATGAGGATGCCACGCAGGTTCTGGATTGGCTGCCGGCCGCATCGATCGACCAGATCGACCTCTTGTATCCGGATCCGTGGCCGAAGAAAAAGCATTGGAAGCGCCGCTTCGTGTCGAGGGTCAACCTCGATCGCTTCCATCGGGTCCTGAAGCCCGGCGGTGTATTCTGCTTTGCGTCCGACATCGACACCTATGTCAACTGGACGCTGCTCAAATGCCGCGACCATGGCGGCTTTGAATGGACTGCGAAAAATGCCGCCGATTGGCTGACCCCTTTCGCGGGCTGGCCCGGCACACGATACGAAGCCAAGGCCAAGCGCGAGGGGCGGTCGTCCGCCTATCTGACGTTCAAAAGGGTCTGATCCCGCTCACTTTCAGTGAAGGCTTACTGTTCTGAGTTCGTCTTCAGCAGCCTTGAAGAAGGTGCTGGAGCGATTGTCCGTCAGCAACAGCGGGGTGCCGTCGGCGCCGAAAAGAGCCCACAGATCCAGGCTGGGGTCGATTTCAGGGGCTTCGGGGAAACAACGATTGACCTCGTCGTAACGCATCTTGCGGATATAACCGACTTCACCGGAGCCCAGGTGGGCAAGTTCGGCAAGGGTCAGACGCGCGGTGGCTTCTTTCATCAACATTCGCAGTTCTCCGCAACTGAGGGAGTCACGGCAGCATTGCCGTTGTCCTACTGTGAGACCGAAATGTTAATTTTCTTCACCATGCGTTCGGGTTCGGGGCGAACAAGATCGACGGACAGCAGGCCATTGCGCAAATTCGCACCGAGAACATGCATTCCGTCAGCCAAAACGAACATGCGCTGGAACTGCCGGGCGGCGATTCCACGGTAGAGATAGTCCCTTTCGCCGGGATCGGCCTGGCGGCCGCGGATGACCAGCTGGTTTTCCTCCACCGTGACATCCAGCTCCTCTTCGGAGAAACCGGCAACGGCCAGCGTGATTCGCAGCCTCTCCGGCGCCTCGACGGCGGCATTGGCGCGGATGCGTTCGATATTGTAGGGGGGATAGCCGTCGCTCGCCTTGGCGATGCGTTCCAGCGTCTTTTCCATCGTGTCGAAGCCCAGCAGCAGCGGGCTGGCAAAAGGTGTAATGCGGCTCATTCTCACAGTCCTTGCAGGGTCAAGCGACTTCGCCGGACCTTCTTTTGAAGCATCCGGTGCGTTCCAATATGGGAGCGGGGGCTTTTAAGCGCAAGAACCTCCGCTGCGCTACGGCCAGAAAAGCCTGCTGATCCATGCCATGCATAGCTTGACAAATCAGGTGATGGACGCCCATCAAACCCTGTCACATTTCAGGGGAGTACGACATGGCGCCACGCAAGATCATCATCGACACCGATCCGGGGCAGGACGATGCCGCCGCCATCTTTCTGGCGCTGGGCAGTGCCGATGAACTGGAGGTGCTGGGCATCACCACCGTGGCCGGCAACGTGCCGCTGGCGCTGACGGCGCGCAATGCCCGCATCATTTGCGAACTCTGCGACCGCCGCGACATCAGGATTTTCGCCGGCGCCGACAAGCCGGTCAGCCGGCCGTTGGTAACGGCCGAGCACGTGCACGGCAAGACCGGGCTGGACGGCCCGGAACTGGCCGAGCCGACGATGGCTCTCGAAAGCCAGCACGCCGTCGATTTCATCGTCGAGACCCTGCGGCGCGAGCCGGAAGGCAGCGTGACGCTGTGCACGCTCGGCCCGCTGACCAACATCGCGCTCGCTCTGCAGAAGGCGCCCGATATTGCGCCGCGTGTGCGCGAACTGGTGATGATGGGCGGCGGTTTCTTCGAAGGCGGCAACATTACGCCGGCCGCCGAATTCAACATCTACGTCGACCCGGAAGCCGCGGCGGCCGTCTTCGCCTCCGGCATCCCGATCGTCATGATGCCGCTCGATGTCACGCACCAGCTGCTGACGCTGAAAAGCCGTGTCGAGCGCATGCGCGCCATCGGCAGCCGGCCGGCTATCGCAATGGTGGAAATGCTGGAATTCTTCGAGCGCTTCGACATCGAAAAATACGGTTCCGACGGCGGCCCGCTGCATGATCCGACCGTCATCGCTTACCTTCTCAAGCCGGAGCTGTTCGGCGGGCGCGATTGCAATGTCGAGATCGAGCTGCAATCGCCGCTGACGGTCGGCATGACCGTGGTCGACTGGTGGCAGGTGACCGATCGCAAACACAATGCCAAGGTCATGCGCCAGGTCGACGCCGATGGTTTCTTCGCCCTGTTGACCGAGCGTTTTGCCCGTCTCTGACGGCCGCAACGATTTCCAGGCTCCCATGAAAAAAGCCGCCGGAGTGCATCCGGCGGCTTTGTCGTTCAGTGATTGAATTCTTCTCAGAATTCTTCCCAGTCGTCCTTGGCGGCCAGTGCAGCCGAGCCCTGGCTTTGCGGGACGCTGCGGCGTGCAGGAGCCCGCGCAGGTGTCGCAGGCGGGCGTGCCGGGGCACGCATGTGCTGTGCGGTCTGGCGCAGGGCGGCGGAATGATCGACGCCACCGGTACGGAAGCGGGCAACGAGCGACTTCAGCACGTCGGCCTCTTCCTTCAGCGTCATGCTGGCGGCGGTCTGTTCTTCCACCATCGCCGCGTTCTGCTGCGTCACCTGGTCCATCTGGTTCATCGCCGAGTTGATTTCCTTCAGCCCGACAGCCTGTTCGCTGGCGGAAGCGGAAATCTGGCGGATCAGGCCGTTGATCTCCATGACCTGGCCGGCGATCTTGTCCAGCGCGTTGCCGGCACGGCCGACGAGGGCCACACCGTCCTGCACCTGGCCGGCCGAGGCGTTGATCAGCGTCTTGATCTCCTTGGCGGCGTTGGCGGAGCGCTGGGCGAGTTCGCGGACTTCCTGGGCAACGACGGCAAAACCCTTGCCGGCTTCGCCTGCACGGGCGGCTTCGACACCGGCATTCAGGGCAAGCAGGTTGGTCTGGAAGGCGATCTCGTCGATGACGCCGATGATGCGCGAGACTTCTTGCGACGACTGCTCAATGCCCTGCATCGAGGCAATCGCCTTCTGCACCACCTCGCCGGAACGTTCGGCATCCTCGCAGGCGGTGTTGACGCTGACGGCGGCAGCGCGGGCGTTGTCGGCGCTGGAGTTGACCTGCACCGTCAGCTCGTTGAGCGCTGCGGCAGTCTCTTCCAGGCTTGCGGCCTGCTGCTCGGTACGGCGGGCAAGATCGGAGGCGCTGCGGCTGATTTCGCCGGTGCCGCCGCCGATGTTGTGTACCGTGTTGTTCAGCGTGTTGATCGTTTCTTCGATGCTCGAGAGGGCGGCGTTGAAATCGCGCTTGAGCGTTGCATAGTCGCCAGGGAAGTCTGCCTCGATGCGGTAGGCGAGGTTGCCGTTCGAAAGCTGCGCCAGGCCTTCACCCACGGTCGAGACGATGTGGCGCTGCAGCGAGGCTGCACCGTTGCGTTCCGTTTCGGAGCGCTGGCGCTCATTTTCGGCGGCGTTGCGCTGCATTTCCGCATCCGCTTGCAGCCGCTGGGTATCGGCAAGCGTGTGACGGAAGCCTTCCAGCGACTTGGCGACGAGGCCGATTTCATCGGCGCGGTCCTGGCCGGTGACCGGCTCGTCATACTTGTTTTCGCTGAGATGGGTGACATCGCGCAGCAGCGCCTTGAGCGGCAGCTGGATGAACGAGCGGGCGGCGAAATACAGCGCCAGCATCACGGCTGCCAGGACGAGGATAGCGCCGATGACCATCATGTAGGTCTGCGCCTGCACCGGAGCGGCAATGGCGGAATGCGGCACGTCGACGATGACGACCCAGCTGGTGTTGAGGTCAGGCAGTGCGAACGGATAGACGACGCGGCTGAAACCTTCGCCATCCGTCATCGTCAGGCCTTCGATGACGCCGCCCTTGCTGGTGGCCAGGGCATTCTTGACGACGTCGCTGCCGGCATCGGCATAGTCGGTCATCATCATCTCTGCTGTGGGAGCGACGACCCATTGAGCGGTCTGAGAGAGCAACAGCACGCGGCCCGTGCCGAACGGGTGAAGCTTGCTCAAGTCGTCGTAAAGTGCCGCCAGCGAAATATCGATACCGGAAACCCCGATCAGCTTGCCGCCGGACATGACCGGGAAAGTGACGGAGGTCATGGCGGTGGGAACAGTGATTTCTTCCGCCTTGTATGGCGGGCTGATGCCGCCCTTCATCGATTTTGCCGAAGTGGCGTACCAGGCAGCAGCATAATCTTCGTTGAAGGTCGAGAATTCATAGCCGCCAGCTGCGGTTTTCGTCCAGTATGGCGTGAATACGCCGTTCTTGTTGCCGCCGAGTTCCTTGTTGTTGGCAACCTCTTCCTTGCGGCCATCGAAGGCTTTCGGCTCTTCGGCGAACCAGCTGCCGAAAGCAAAAGCGTTGTGCTCGACATTGGCTTTCAGAATGTTGATGACGCCCGGCCGGTCCAGAGACTTGCCTTCGTGGCTGCGGCTGATAACGCCGGCCATCGAACGCGCAGCGCCCGTCAGCTCGCCCACCTTGGCGGTGATCTGATTGGCGATCGCCTTGGCTTCCGCATCGGCCTGGGCCATGGTCAGGGTCTGCACGCGCTCACGCGATTGCGAGATCAAGAGCAGGTTGGACACCAGGAGGACCATTGCAATTGCCAAGCCGCTGACCGCCATCAGCTTGGCCGCAAGTGACTTCACTCTGAAAATAGACATTGTCGCCTCAAAGCAGGGGAGGCCGGAGCCGATCCGGCGCAGGGAATGAACGGGTAAACTGCCCTATCATGGGGCGTGCCGCCTTTGTTCCGCTGCTTGAGAGGGATCGAGGCGGCGTCTAAGGCCGACCCTACGAAATAACCCGTTAAATTTGCTTAAAAAGCGATTCGTTTTCCTTAGGTTATGACAATTCTGCATTTCTCCTGCCGGCATGCGGCGTCACGGATGACGCTCGACCTCCGCGATAAGCGGAATGGAAGGCTGGGCACCTGGTTTCAGGCAGGCGAGGGAGCCTGCGACCGCGGCTCTGCGCAGGGCCGCCGCAAAATCCAGCCCGGCATCCAGCCCGGCCGCGAAATAGCCGCAGAACGTATCGCCGGCGCCGACAGTGTCGACCGGATCGATGGCTAGGCCGGCGCTGCGGGAAACGATGCCGTCGCGGATGGCGATTACGCCGTCAGCGCCAAGGGTGATGATCAGCGTCTGGCCCGTTTGCGCATGCAGGGTTCTCATCGTCGCCTCGCGCCTTGCGTCGTCCATACCGTCCTCGCCGGCAAGACGCTCGAATTCCGTCTCGTTGGCGATGACGATGTCGGCAAGGCGCGCGAGACGCGATGCTTCGGCAATCAGCGGGGCGGTGTTGATGACGGTGACGACGCCTTTTTCCCTCGCTTTTACCAGTGCATATTCGACGGCCGGGACCGGGATTTCGAACTGTAGCATCAGGATATCGCCGGCCTTCATCGGCGCCAGCGCGGCATCGGCATCGGCTGATGTCAGCGTGCCGTTGGCGCCGGGAACGACGGCAATGACGTTTTCGCCATCGCCGCCGACGAGGATCACGGCAATACCCGTCGGACCGTCCACCGGTTTTGCACCCGACAGATCGGTGCCGGCTTCCTTCAGCAGCGCCAGTGCCGGTTCGGCGAATTCGTCTCGCCCGACCGCGCCGACCATGCGTACGACCGAGCCGGCACGACGTGCGGCGAGCGCCTGGTTGGCGCCCTTGCCGCCGGCAGCGGTGGAAAAGCCGTTGCCCGCCACGGTTTCACCCGGCTTCGGCAGGCGTTCCGTCGTGGCGATGAGGTCCATGTTGATGGAGCCGAAGACCGTGATCATGTAAAGTCGCTTCCCGTTTCCCGATGATTGTGCGCGACACTGCCCGACCGCATCAATCCTCGTCAACCACCCTGAGCTTCAGAAAACCGGTTCGGCTTTCGACGGCACGCACCGGCACGTCCGTTTCGGCGATCCGGCTGCGCTCCTCGGCGGGTTCGGTGAAGTCGAGTGCGCCGATCTTGGCGCCCCGCTTGGCGATCTTGCCGCTCGACGTCGCGATCATCTCGACGTCCTTCTGCGCTGCCGAAAAATGTGACTGCAGTTTCACAACCCGTTCGTCGAGGCGCAGCAGATCGTCGAGCAGATGCGCCACCTCGCCCTGGATGACATGTGCCTGTTCGCGCATGCGCTGGTCTTTCAGCACCGACTGGATCACCTGGATGGAGAGCATCAGCAGCGACGGCGAGACGATCACCACCCGTAGCCGGTGGGCCTTCTGCACGATTGCCTCATGATGCTCGTGAATGCCGGCAAAGATCGATTCCGAGGGCACGAACAGGAAGGCGATGTCCTGCGTCTCGCCGGCAATCAGATATTTTTCGGCGATGTCACGCACATGCACGTCGAGGTCCCGGCGGAATTGCTGCGCCGCCGCCTTGGCGGCTTCGGGCGTTTGCGCCTTGCGGGCGGCGTTCCATGCCTCCAGCGGGAACTTCGCATCGACGACCAGGGGCGGCACGCCGTTCGGCATGCGGATGGTGCAATCCGGCCGCGCGCCGTTGGAGAGCGTCGGCTGGAAGGCATAGGCGCCCTGCGCCAGCCCGTCGGCGATGATGGTTTCCATGCGCGACTGGCCGAAGGCGCCGCGCGTCTGCTTGTCGGACAGGATCGCCTGCAGCCCGACGACATCCTTGGCCAGCGACTGGATGTTGTTCTGCGCCGCGTCGATCACCGCCAGGCGCTCCTGCAGGCGCCGCAGGTTTTCATGCGTGTGTTTCGATTGTTCCGTCAGCGTCGCGCCGATCCGGTGGCTCATGCCGTCCAGCCGCTGGCTGATCGCCTGGTTGAGTTCGGATTGCCGTGAGCCGAAGACCTCGGCCATCGCCGCCATGCGCCCCTGCATTTCCGACTGGATACGCAAAAGTTCGGCCAGCCGTGTTTCCGTTTCGAAAGCATGCGCGTCTGCGTCCCCTCCATTGCGACGCCGGAGGAAGAGGACCAGGACGGCCGCGGCCCCGAACAGCACCAGAAACAGCGCCAACACACTGACGGGGATCGTGCCGCTCGATGTGACGATTTCGAAAACGGGTTGCGAAAATAGGGTTTTGTCCATTCGAAGATTCTACCAGAACAAAAGCCATTGAAAAGATCAAATCGTGAACATTTCCTGAATCTCCAAATGAAGATCGGGGATAGTCCTGTCGCCGTCAAAAAAACGCCACGATGCCGCATGCGGAGAATTCCCTCGCGAAAAAAGATGGGTTATGGAGGGCGCATGACGATCAAGCCCCTTATCATCCTGCCCGATCCCCTTCTCCGACAGGTTTCCGCACCGGTGGAGCGCGTAGATGCCGAACTGACGCGGCTCGCCGACGACATGCTGGAAACCATGTACGACGCGCCGGGTATCGGCCTTGCCGCCATCCAGATCGGCGTGCCGCGGCGTTTGCTGGTGATCGACCTTGCCAAGGAAGGCGAGGACAAGCAGCCGCAGGTCTTCATCAATCCGCAGATCCTGTCTTCATCGGATGCGCGCTCCGTTTATGAAGAAGGCTGCCTTTCCATTCCGGATTATTACGCCGAGGTGGAGCGTCCGGCGGAGATCGAGGTCAAGTATCTCGACCGCGACGGCACGGAGAAGACCGTAAAAGCCGACGGCCTGCTCGCCACCTGCCTGCAGCACGAGATCGACCATCTCAACGGTGTACTGTTCATCGATTACATCTCGCGGCTGAAGCGGGAAATGGTGGTGAAGAAGTTCACCAAGGCCGCCAAGGCCAAGGCCGTCTGACGTCCGATTGTTGAAAACAGGTCGCCGACTGCTTATGATATCGTCGATATCACGAGGAGGTGGCGATGGGCGACCTGCTGATCCGCAACATCGACGACGCATTGAAGCGCGGCATCATTGAGTTGGCGCAGACCAATGGCCGCAGCCTGTCCGACGAAGCCAAGGCCCTGATCGGCGAAGCGATGGCGGGCAAGCGGCCGGAGCCTGCCGATAGCCAGTCCGTCGCCGAGACCATTCGGGCGATATTCGAAAGAGAAGGCGCCATCGGTGACGAATATGCCGATCTGATGGATGAGGTCGAAGCCGAACGCAAGAAGGACTTCGGCCGGCCGTTCGAAGACTTCGAATGATTATTCTCGACACCAACATCGTCTCCGAAATGGGCCGGGAATCACCTGATGGGAGCGTGGTTGCCTGGTTTCATCGGCAGCAAAAAGCTGGAACTTTATTCATGCAGCGTCGTCGTCATGGAGCAGATTTACGGCGCCGAAAAAATTCGCCTCCGGACCGGCTCCTGTCGTTACTTTCGCGTCATCGAAGGACTGATGAGCGAGCTCTTTCTTGACCGTGTGGCGGGGTACGATATCGCTTCGGCGACCCTCTCCGGCGAGATAAGGGCACGTCGAGAAGCTCATGGCCGCCCCATCTCCGTGCAGGACGCCATGATCGCCGCAATCTGCCTCGTCAATGGCGCCACGCTGGCGACGCGCAACACAAAAGACTTCCAGGGGCTTGATCTTCGGCTCGTAAACCCGTTTGAAAGCGGCTGATAGTCAACAGGCGGGATAGCATGTCTCTTCGCATCATCTTCATGGGCACGCCGGAATTTTCCGTCCCCACCCTCCGCCTGCTGGTCGATGCCGGCCATCGGGTCGTGGCCGTCTATAGCCAGCCGCCGCGGCCGGGTGGGCGCCGCGGGCTCGACCTGCAGAAGTCGCCGGTGCATCAGGCGGCCGAACTGCTCGGTATTCCGGTGTTCACGCCGGTCAATTTTAGGGATCCGGAAGAGCGGAAGAAATTTCGCGATCTCGATGCGGACGTCGCCATTGTCGTTGCTTATGGCCTGCTGCTGCCGGAAGAAATCCTCACCGGCACGCGCGACGGCTGCTACAATGGTCATGCCTCGCTGCTGCCGCGCTGGCGCGGTGCCGCCCCCATCCAGCGGGCGATCATGGCCGGCGATGAAAAGACCGGCATGATGGTGATGAAGATGGACAAGGGGCTGGATACCGGCCCCGTCGCCCTGACCCGCGAGGTCGCAATCGAGGAAAACATGACGGCGGGCGAATTGCATGATCGGCTCATGCATATCGGCGCCAAGGCGATCGCCGAGGCCATGGTCAAACTGGAGATGGGTGACCTGCCGCTGACATCGCAGCCGGCGGACGGCGTGCTCTACGCCGCCAAGATCGATAAGGCCGAGACGCGCATCGACTTTTCACGGCCCGCCCGCGACGTGCATAACCATGTTCGCGGGCTTGCGCCTTTCCCAGGTGCCTGGTTCGAGGCCGAGATCGGTGGCAAGCCGGAACGGATCAAGGTTCTGGCGAGCGAAATGGGCAATGGCGCGGGTGCTGCCGGCACGGTCATAGGCAACGACCTGACGGTCGCCTGCGGCGAAGGCGCGGTCACGCTGACCAAGCTGCAGAAGGCCGGTGGCAAGCCGTTGGCGGCAGCGGATTTCTTGCGCGGCACATCCTTGCCTGCGGGCACGAGGCTCGGCTGATGCCGCGGTTTCGCCTGATCGTCGAATATGACGGCACGCCTTATGTCGGCTGGCAGCGGCAGGACAACGGCCCCTCCGTGCAGGGCGCGCTGGAGGCGGCAGTGCTGTCGCTGACCGGCGAGACCGTATCGATCCGCGGCGCTGGCCGCACCGATTCCGGCGTGCATGCGAAAGGCCAGGTGATTCATCTCGACCTGGCACGCAGCTGGCTGCCCTACAAGCTGCGCAACGCCCTGAACGCCCATCTCGGCATGGCGGGCGAGCGTGTCTCGATCATCGATGCCGACGCCGTGCCGGATTATTTTGACGCACGCTTTTCGGCAATGAAGCGGCATTACCTCTATCGTATCATCTCCCGCCCGGCACCGCTGGCGCTGGAGGCCGGACGTGCCTGGTGGGTGCCGAAACCTCTCGATCACACGGCGATGCACGCGGCGGCGCAGATGCTGGTCGGCCACCATGATTTCACCACCTTCCGCTCCGCCCATTGCCAGGCCCGCAGCCCGGTGCGCACCCTCGACCGGCTGGACGTGACGCGTGACGGCGAGCTTATCGAGATCCGCGCTTCGGCGCAGAGTTTCCTGCATAACCAGATCCGCTCCTTTGCCGGCACGCTTAAACTCGCCGGCGAAGGCAAGATGACGCCGCAGGATGTGCGCCTTGCGCTGGAGGCCCGCGACCGCACGGCCTGCGGCCCGGTGGCGCCGCCGGAAGGGCTGTATTTTTTGCAGGTCGATTATCCCGCCGTCATTCCCGAACGGCGCGGCAACGAAGGACAGATGGATGACGGTGCGGATCTACCATAACCCGGCCTGTGGCACCTCGCGCAACACGCTGGCGATGATCCGCCAGTCGGGCGAGGAGCCGGAGGTCGTCGAATATCTCGTTACCCCGCCCTCGCGGGAGGAGCTGGTGGCGCTGCTGATCGCGCTCGACATGTCGCCGCGCGACCTGCTGCGGGAAAAGGGCACGCCTTATGCGCAGCTCGGCCTCGGCGATCCGGGTCTGACGGACGCAGCGCTTCTCGA
The DNA here is from genome assembly GCF_964253915.1 of Rhizobium sp. LjRoot30. Classification (NCBI taxonomy): domain Bacteria; kingdom Pseudomonadati; phylum Pseudomonadota; class Alphaproteobacteria; order Hyphomicrobiales; family Rhizobiaceae; genus Rhizobium; species Rhizobium sp. LjRoot30. The sequence continues at coordinate 339,594 of NZ_CAXUSG020000001.1, forward strand.
TGCGATGATGGCACATCCGATCCTCATCAACCGGCCGATCGTGGTGACGGAAAAAGGCGTGCGCCTGTGTCGTCCCTCGGAGGTGGTGCTGGAGATCCTCGCCAATCCCGATATCGGCCCGTTCACCAAGGAAGACGGCGAAGTCGTGGCTTTCGCCGGCAGGGATCAGGCGGGGTAGACGCCGAGATATTGCTGCAGCAGATCGGAAAGCAGCATGGTCGGTACCAGCAGGACGAGAATGAGCGTGGTGATCATCAGCGGCTGTTGGCCGCAGATCATCCGCAACAGCCGCACCAGCGAAAAGACCAGCGTGATCAGCAGTCCGAGCCAGAGCAGCGAGGCAAAACCTTCCGTTCCCGGCAGCACCAGCACCATCAGGATGATCAGCGCGTAGACGTAGGCGAGCGGCACGGCGAGCCAGTTGGATACCACGACGATGGCGTGGAAACGCTTGCCGAGGCCGAAGAGCAGGCAGAGAAAGCCGGCCAGCACCAGCGGCACGATCCAGTTGGCCATCTCGACCATGGCAAGCCGCATGAAGAAGGGCAGGCCGGTGCGCGTTCCCGGCGGATAGGCGCGCAGGAAGGCGGAGTGCCACCACAGCCAGCTGATCGCCGTCGCCGGCAGGCACCAGAGGATCGCCCAGAAGGAGCGCATGGCGCCGCGGTCGGTCAGGTCGAGATAACCGAAACCGCGCGGATCGAGACGGATCAGCAGCAGCAGTCCCTTCAGGTAGATCTGGATTTCCTTAAAGGACGGCATTGTCGAACCAGCGCTCGATGAAGGTCTCGTAGATGCGGGTCAGGGTTTCGAGGTCGGCGACGGCCACCCGTTCGTCGACCATGTGCATGGTCTGGCCCACTAGTCCGAACTCCACCACCGGGCAATAATCCTTGATGTAACGTGCATCCGAGGTGCCACCCGTCGTTGACAGTTTCGGCATCTGGCCCGTCACCTTTTCGATGGCGCCTGACAGCGAATCGATCAAGGCGTTGTTGCGGGTGAGAAACACATGGCTCGGCCGTTCGGCCCAGGCGAGCTGATAGGACACCGGCTCGCGGCCGGGCCGCAGCCTTGTATCGGCCGCGGCGCGCTGCAGCCGGCCGGCGATCTCGGCCTGCAGCGTTTCGGCTGTCCAGGTGTCGTTGAAGCGGATGTTGAAGCTCGCTGTCGCCTTGGCGGGAATGACGTTGGTCGCCGGGTTGCCGACATCGACGCTGGTGACTTCCAGGTTCGACGGCTGGAAATCGGCCGTGCCCTGGTCGAAAGGCGGGTCGAGCAGCGCCTGCGTCAGTTGCAGAATTCCGCGCACCGGATTGTCGGCGAGATGCGGATAGGCGGCATGACCTTGCACGCCGTTGACGGTGATCTTGCCGGACAGCGAGCCGCGCCGGCCGATCTTGATCATGTCGCTCAGCCTGTCCGGATTGGTCGGTTCGCCGACGACGCAGGCATCCCAGTGTTCGCCCTTGGCGGCGGCCCACTGCAAAAGCTTGATCGTGCCGTTGATCGCCGGACCTTCCTCGTCGCCGGTGATCAGGAAGGAGACGGAGCCTTTTGGCGCGCCGTTCTTCTCGACGTGGCGGGCGATGGCGGCGATGAAGCAGGCGATGCCACCCTTCATGTCGACGGCGCCGCGGCCGAACATCTCGCCGCCGGCGATCTCCGCCGCGAAGGGAGGGTGGGTCCAGGCGCCGGCATCGCCGACCGGCACGACGTCGGTATGGCCGGCAAACATCAGGTGTGGGCCGTCGCCGCCGAGCCGGGCATAAAGGTTCTCGATGTCGGGCGTATCCTCATCCGTCGCCATCACCCGCTCGACGGCAAAGCCGAGTGGCGTCAGCATGGTTTCGAGCGCGCTCAGCGCCCCGCCTTCGGCAGGGGTCACGGAGGGGCAGCGGATGAGGGTCTGGAGATTGGCGATAGGATCGGTGGGAAGCATGAGGATTAAAGCCATTGCCGGGCCTTTTGGGGCCGCCTTGTCATACCTATATCAGTGTCGGGGTGGTGTACCCGATCCTCGCCGGACTGTCACGCGTATCCGGCCGCAAAAGCGTCGGATCGGGTTGTCGGTCGCGCGACCAGGAAGCTGCCAAGTTGCCTGCCACCCCATTTTTCCCAGCCATACACACAAATGCGCAGTGACGGAAAATGCCGATCCCATCGAAAGATCCCTGGGAAAGGCATATTGGTTCTCCAGTCTAATTGATAATTCCGGAAATACATATTGACTTTCGAATTTTAAAAATACGTAATATTAACAAAGGCGTCTTGATGAAATACTTGTGATGTAAATCACTAGAATATTCTTGCGTGTGTGTTTTAATGCTGTATGCGGAGGGAGGTCCGGCAATGGCAACAACATCTGGTCATTTCGCGAATAGCTATACGTTCAAGATTACCGGACAATCCGGAAACTACGGGGCGTATTTCGATTTAATTACCAAGAATGCAATTGCTGCGATCAATTACATATCGGACTACGTTTCGTGGAAGGGTACTCTCGATTTCGTCGTCGAGTTTTCTGCTCCGAAGGGAAGCGGGCTTCTGCCTGCGGTCGGCAATCTCACCGGTGACGGTGTGACGCACGCCATGTACGAGGCGTTGACCGGCAAGGATGCATCAAGCGGTGAGCCCGATGCCGGCGCCCATATCGAGCCAAACACCTCCGGTGCCCTGACCAACTACGGCTATTCACTCTATTTCGATCCGGACCCCAATCCCTCCGTCCATCCGCATGTTCCAACGGGCACGCACGACTTCTTCTCGATCTACGTGCATGAGGTTTTTCACGGGCTGGGATTCTGGTCCACGGCGCAACACGGAGCGTCGAAGTCGGCCTTCGACAAGCTGACCGTCGAACGCGGCGGCCAGTATTTTTTCACCGGCGCCAACACCAAGGCGCTTCTCGGGCAGGATCTGGCGCTCGCGACCATGGGCAGCCGCGACCATTATGCGGCAACCGGCGATGCCCAGTCGGGCCTGATGTTCGAGTGGGGAAACTACGAGGGAAACCGCTGGCAGATTGGCAAGCTCGACCTGGCGATCCTGAAGGATCTTGGCTACACGGTTGCCAACGAAGACAAGCTCAATCTGGTGGATTTGCCGGATGATACGGTTTTTGGCGGAGGCGGCTCCACGGGCGGCGGGCCGCTCGATTTCCACCGCTATGAAGTCACGCGCGATACGTACACCATCCAGCGGCTGGCATCGGACATCGTCGCAGTCTATAAGCCGGATGGCAGTGTGGAAACGCTGACCGGCATCGAGCGCATCCATTTCAACGACGGTTATCTGGCGCTCGATATCAATGGCACGGCCGGCCAGGCCTACCGCATCTACCAGGCGGCTTTCGATCGCACGCCGGATGCCGGCGGCATCTCCTACTGGATCAAGATGATGGATACCGGGATGAGCTTGAAGGACGTCGCCCACGACTTCATCTCGTCGACGGAATTTATGGTCACCTATGGCGCCAACATGTCCAACCAGGCGTTCATCGAGCAACTCTACATGAACGTGCTCAACCGCGCCGGGGAAGCTGCGGGTGTCGATTACTGGACCGGGCGCATGGCGGCCGATCTGACCCGTGCTGATGTGCTTGCCGGTTTTTCCGAAAGTCCCGAAAACGTCGCCGGCGTGGCGCCCGCCATCAGCGACGGCATCTGGTACACTTGATCCGGGTTCAAATCATACGGCAACGCGTGAAAGCGATGCCGTCCAGATGTAACAAACCCGGCTCAGGGCAGTGCGAGGGGCTGGTTCAGCCCCTCGAGAAACGATCAATCGCGCAGCAGTTCGTTGATGCCGGTCTTCGAGCGGGTCTGGGCATCGACGCGCTTGACGATGACGGCGCAATAGAGGTTTGGCGCCGGCTGGCCGTTGGCCATGGTCTTGTCGGACGGCAGCGAGCCGGCGACGACGACGGAATAGGGCGGCACTTCGCCGTAGCTGATCTCGCCGGTGGCGCGGTCGACGATCTTGGTCGACTTGCCGATGAAGACGCCCATGCCGAGCACCGAGCCTTCACGGACGATGCAGCCTTCGACGACTTCCGAGCGGGCGCCGATGAAGCAATTGTCCTCGATGATCGTCGGGCCGGCCTGCATCGGCTCCAGCACGCCGCCAATGCCGACGCCGCCGGAGAGGTGCACATGCTTGCCGATCTGGGCGCAGGAGCCGACCGTCGCCCAGGTATCGACCATCGTGCCTTCGCCGACATAGGCGCCGAGATTGACGAAGGACGGCATCAGGATGGCGTTGGGGGCGATGTAGGCGGAGCGGCGCACGACGCAGTTCGGCACGGCGCGGAAACCGGCCTTCTCGAATTCGTTGGTGCTCCAGCCGTCGAACTTCGACGGCACCTTGTCCCACCACACACTTTCCCCCGGACCGCCCTTGACGATTTCCATCGGGTTGAGGCGGAAGGAGAGCAGCACGGCTTTCTTCAGCCACTGGTGAACCGCCCAGGCGCCGTCCTCGCCGCGGGTGGCGACGCGCACCTTGCCGCTGTCGAGCAGGTTGAGCGCGGTTTCGACGGCATCCCGGATTTCGCCGCGGGTCGAGGTGTTGACGCTGTCGCGGTTGTCGAAAGCGGCTTCGACGGTCTTTTCGAGCGAGGCGAGGTCGGCGATGGTCATGAGAATTCCTTAAACTTCGCGGTCTATCTTGGAGGGTGGGGAAACCGGGGTCGAAATCCGAATTTTGGCCACTTGCTCTACAGTATGATCCGGCAAAATGAAATCATTTTTCCGGCAGATGCTGCCCGGTTCGAGACGCCGGCAGCGCGTGAAAGGCATTGGAAATGGCGAAGTTGAAGAACGGCAAGTTGCGGCGCAAGGACGGGGTCTGGGATCCGCTCAAGGACAGCTCCACCGACAAGCAGCGCGCCGCCGGCGTGCCGAAGACACCGCAATCGGAATCGCCCGCTTACCGTCTTGCTTATGCCGACGAGGATTTCCTCTGCCGCGAGGAACTGCGTCCGGTGCGGCTGCAGCTCGAACTGCTGAAGGTGGAAATGTCGCTGGCCGAGCGCGGCATCAAGTCGACCGTGGTGATGTTCGGCGGTGCGCGCATCCCGGCGCCCGGCATGCAGGCCTGGGCTGCGCGCAACGAGACGCAGCGCCACAACCTCGAAGCGGCTTCGGTCTACTACGACGAAGCCCGCAAGTTCGCCCGGCTCTGCTCCGAACATGCGGCGAAATCGTCCTACCAGGAATATGTCGTCGTCACCGGCGGTGGGCCGGGGGTGATGGAGGCGGGCAATCGCGGCGCTGATGATGTCGGGGCTCCCTCGATCGGCCTCAACATCGTGCTGCCGCACGAACAGGCGCCGAATGCCTATGTGACGCCGGAACTCAGCTTCAATTTCCACTACTTCGCCATCCGCAAGATGCATTTCATGATGCGCGCCAAGGCGATCACGGTGTTTCCCGGCGGCTTCGGCACGCTGGACGAGATGTTCGAGGCGCTGACGCTGATCCAGACCGGCCGCATGGCACCGATCCCGCTGATCCTGTTCGGCAAGGATTTCTGGCACAAGATGATCAACTTCGAGGCGCTCGCCGATTTCGGCACCATCGCGCCCGAAGACGTCAAGCTTCTGCATTTCGTCGATACGGCGGACGAAGCCTGGAAGGTGATCGGCAGCTTCTACGAGCTTGCCTGATTTTCACACACGAAAAACCCGCCCCGACGCTGATCGGAGCGGGCTTTGTCGAACCGGGAACGGGGGTTGGATTACCGGTTCGGCATATCGTCGATGGAGATGACACCGTCCTTGTTGCGGTCGAGGCGGGCAAACATCTTGGTGGCGGCATCGGCCGCCTCCTGCTTGCTCAACTGGCCGTTTTCGTCGGTGTCGGCGACGCGGAACAGCATCGCGCCCTTGCCCCACTTGTTGCCGTGGCGGCCTTCGTCATGACGGTTGCCATGGTGGCGCGGCTTCATGCCGTCGCGGTCGCCATCGGGCATTTTGGCGTCGTCGTTCTGGGCGGTCTCGCGTTCCGCCTTCATCTTCTTCCATTCGGCACGACGCTGTTCGCGCTGCTCCTTGCGATAGGCGCGGAATTCGCCGGGCGTGATCGAACCGTCGCTGTTGGCATCGATAGCGGCAAAGAGTTTTTCGGCGCCGGCCTTGGCTTCTTCCGGCGTGATGCGGCCGTCCTTGTTGGCGTCGTCCTGCTTCAGCATGCGGACATAGGCCACTTCGGGCGACATGCGACCGCCATGACGGGGGGCGGCAAAAGCTTCGGCGGCAACGCCGAGCACGAGTGCCGCAGAAAGGCCCGTCAGTACCAGTTTCTTACCGTTCATCTCTTTTCCTTCCTCGTTTGTCGATAAGGAAAAGATAGGTCGGGCATCGGGTGATGCCCACTTAAACATTGGTAATCTATATGAAATTTCGGTAATGTTGGGTTAGATGAGCTTCGTCAGGAAGGCTGTCAGGTCCTGGGTCACATAGTCGATGTGATCGTCATCCTCACCGGCGATTTCCCAACGTTCGAAGGCATGTTCGAGATTTTGCGGTACCAAAAGGACGGTGCGCATGCCAAGCGCCTTGGGAACCTGCAGGTTGCGCGGCAAGTCCTCGAACATCGCCGCATGGGCGGTATCGACGCGGTGCAGGCCCATGAACTTGTCATAGGTGCTGCCGGCCGGTTTCGGCACGAAGTCGGCGGCGACAATGTCGAAGATGTCGTCGAAATTGTCGAGGATGCCGAGCGCGCGGGCCGTATCCTGCGCATGCTTGACGCTGCCGTTGGTGAAGATGAATTTCCGGCCGGGCAGGGCCTTGATCGCCGCCGCCAGTTCCGGCTGCGGCATCAGCGACGAATAGTCGATGGCGTGTGCCTTCTCGAGGAAATCGTTGGGATCGACCTTGTGGTGGATCATCAGCCCCTGCAGCGTCGTGCCGTGCTCGAGGTAATACTGCTTCTGCAGAACCCGCGCTTCCTCCGGCTCCATCTGCAACAGCGCCGAAACGTAAGCGGTCATGTTGCGGTCGATCTGCGAGAACAGATTGATGTGATGCGGATAAAGCGTGTTGTCGAGATCGAACACCCATTCACGGACATGGTCGAAATCGGCAGCGGTCGGGGCGGTGGTGATCTTGCTCATGGCGCCCTTATGGCACGGCTCGGCAAACAAACAAAATGTTTACTCCTTTTTTCGCCCGAACCGGCCTTGGCGGCCTTTTTGCCGCATGATACCGCCGGTTCATGGAACCCTGGATCGCGATTACCATCACCGCTGCCTTCCTGCAGAATCTGCGCTCGGCCCTGCAGAAACACCTGCAGGGGTCGCTCGGAACGCGTGGCGCCTCCTTCGTGCGTTTCGGCTACGGTTTTCCTGTCGCCATCGTCTATGTGCTCGGCCTGCACCTGATCGGCCACTATGCCTTTCCGGCCTTGAACTGGACCTTCGCGATCTGGTCGGTCATCGGTGGCCTGTCGCAGATCTTCGCGACCATCCTGCTCGTCCATCTGTTTTCGCTGCGCAATTTCGCCGTCGGCACGGCCTATTCGAAGACGGAGCCGGTGCAGGCGGCGATCTTCGGTTTTGTGCTGCTCGGCGAACGGCTGACGATTGGCGCCGTCGCCTCGATCATCGTCGGCGTCTTCGGCGTCATGCTGATTTCCATGGCGCGCCTGCCGCTCTCCTTGCGCAACCTTGTAACGGCGCTGACCGGCCGCACGGCGCTGATCGGCATCGCCTCCGGCGCCGTCTTCGGCATTTCAGCGGTATCCTATCGTTCGGCGTCGCTCTCGCTTGAAGCGCCGAACCCGGTGATGGCTGCCGCAGTGACACTCGCCTGCGTCACCACCTTCCAGACCGTCTTCATGCTCGTCTGGATGCTGCTCAAGGACAAGAGCGAGATCGTCCAGGTGGCGCGGTCCTGGCGTTCCTCCTCGCTGGTGGGGCTTGCCGGCGTGCTCGGCTCGGTCTGCTGGTTCACGGCGATGACGCTGCAGCAGGTGGCCTATGTGCGCGCACTCGGCCAGATCGAACTGGTCTTCACCTTCATGGCCTCGTTCTTCCTGTTCCACGAGCGGGTGAACCGCATGGAAATCATCGGCTGCCTGTTGATCGTCGGTGGCATCGTCGGCCTGCTGTTCCATTGATTCCTTCCGATTGAAGCGCCAGATAAGGCAGGCTATGAAAGGCGGCATCGTCGGCGAGGGAGGCGCGGGATATGGCAAAGGCGGACCTGTCAGCCAAATGGCTCGAAACGCCGATCGGCCCGCTCCTGGTGGTGGCGAGCGATACGCATCTATATGCGATCGAGTTCCATGACGAAGAAGCACAGCCGGATCCGGTCCTGCGCGTCGGTCGCAAGCTCGGCGCGGTCATCCGCATGGACGGCGACAGTCCGGCGCTGGCACAGGCTCTGGACGAGTTGCGTTATTATTTTCTCGGCAAGTCGGCGCAGTTTCACGTCAAGCTGTTCTACGAAGGCTCGGCCTTCGAGCGGCAGGTCTGGGAGCAGCTTCTGCTCGTGCCCCTGGCCGAAACCTGTTCTTACGGCGATATCGCCCGCGCGCTCAATCAACCTTCTGCCGCGCGCGCCGTCGGCGAGGCGAACCACGTCAATCGTATTCCCATCATCATCCCATGCCATCGTTGCATCGGTTCGGACGGCTCGCTGACCGGATATGGCGGCGGTTTGTGGCGGAAGAAATGGCTGTTGCGCCATGAAGGACAAATGCGGCCCGTCGGGCTGTTTGCGGAGGGTTTTTGAATGACACAGGCAGACAAGGCGAAACTGTTCGGTGACTTGCATCGCAAGGGCAATCCGCTGGTTCTCTACAACGTCTGGGACGCCGGCAGCGCCAAGGCGGTGGCGGAGGCCGGAGCGCCGGCGCTGGCGACCGGAAGCTGGTCGGTGGCGGCGGCGCAAGGCTTTGGCGACGGCCAGAAGATCCCGCTTGAGGCGCTTGTCGCCACGGCGAAAACGATCGTTGCAGCCAGCGACCTGCCTTTGTCGGTGGATTTCGAAGGCGCCTATTCGGAAGACCCGGAAGGGGCGGCCGCCAATGTCGGCAAGCTGATCGATGCCGGCGCGATCGGCATCAATTTCGAGGATCAGATCGTCGGTGGGACGGGGCTCTACGCTGTCGAGGCCCAGTCGGCGCGCATCCGGGCGATCCGGGACCTGGCGGATAGCCGCGGCCTGTCGTTCTTCATCAATGCCCGCACCGACCTCTTCCTGAAGGAAAGCGATGGGGCCAAGCATGCCGGGCTCGTCAATGAGGCAATCGCCCGCGGCAAGGCCTATGCAGAGGCGGGAGCCAGCGGCTTTTTCGTTCCGTGGCTCGCGGATGTGCAGCTCATCGAAAAGGTCTGCGCCGCGTCCGGCCTGCCGGTGAACATCATGATGAAACCCGGCGCTCCGGATATCGCCACGCTGTCGAAGGCGGGCGTCGCTCGCGTCAGCTACGGTCCATTCCCCTACCGGGCGATGATCGAATGGCTGAAGGGCCAGGCCGCGGCGGTCTATGCCCCGGCCTGACAGGCAACATCAAAACGGTCAGGGAACGATCAGCGTTCCCGCACCGTGCTCGGTGAAGATTTCCAGAAGCACGGAATGGGCGGTCTTGCCGTTGAGGATGACGACGCCCTGCACGCCGGCCTTGATCGCGTCGATGCAGGTCTCGACCTTGGGGATCATGCCGCCGGAGATCGTGCCGTCCTTGATCAGCGCGCGGGCCTGCGAAACCGTCAGTTCCTTGATCAGTTCCTTGTTCTTGTCGAGAACGCCGGGAACGTCGGTGAGGAACAAGAGGCGCGTGGCATTCAGGGCACCGGCGATGGCGCCCGCAAACGTGTCGGCGTTGATGTTGTAGGTGGCGCCGTCGCGCCCGGGGGCGACCGGGGCGATGACCGGGATCATTTCCGACTTGGCGAGCAGGTCGAGCAGCGTCCGGTCGACTTCCACCACTTCACCGACGAAACCGAGATCGAGCACCCGCTCGATGTTGGAATCGGGATCGACAACGGTCTTCTTGGCCTTTTCGGCAAACACCATATTGCCGTCCTTGCCGCACAGGCCGATCGCCCATTCGCCGGTCTGGTTGATCAGCGCGACGATTTCCTTGTTGATCGAGCCGGCCAGCACCATCTCGACGATCTCGACAGTCTTCTGATCGGTGACGCGCAGGCCGCCTTCGAACTTCGACTCGATACCCATCTTGGAGAGCATAGCGCCGATCTGCGGGCCGCCGCCGTGAACGACGATCGGGTTGACGCCAGACTGCTTCAGCAATGCGATATCGGCGGCAAATGCCTTGCCGAGTTCGGAATCGCCCATGGCGTGGCCGCCGTACTTCACCACGATGGTCTTGTTTTCGTAGCGCTGCATGAAGGGCAGCGCCTGGGCCAGAAGTTGCGCCTGCTTTTCGCTGTCGGAAGCGGTCATGGAGGTCCTCGTCGATTGATCGCGGCCTTTTATCTCAACTTTGTGACAGAGGGAATAATCACGGTGAAACTTTGAGGCCGGCAAAAAGGTATAGGTCGGCAGCGCAAACCTTGTCACATCGACGCGCTACGCTAATATGAATGAGGCCGCGCAAAAGGGTTTCCCGTTTTCATGTCCAGCGATGATGCCAGCCGACTGATCAGCCGTGTTGCTCTCGGTGATCGCGAGGCCTTTTCCGCCCTCTACGCGATGACCAGCCCGAAACTTTTCGGCATCTGCCTGCGTATTCTGTCGGACCGCGCCGATGCCGAAGAGGCGCTTCAGGAAATCTACGTCAAGATTTGGCAGCGGGCGGATCGTTTTGCCGTCGAAAGCGATACGGCCCTTGCCTGGCTTGCGGCAATCGCTCGAAATCACGCCATCGACGTGATTCGGGCCCGCCGGCCGGTGGCGGACAATATCGAAGAGGCTTATGATCTGGCCGATCCGCAACCGGACCCGGAAAGCCATGCGCTTATCAAGGGCGAGGGGCGACGGATTGACAGGTGTATGGAAGAGTTGGAAGCTGATCGCGCTACCGCGGTGAAGCGTGCTTATGTCGACGGATTGAGCTACCAGGAACTGGCGGATCAGTATGCGGTTCCTCTGAACACGATACGAACCTGGCTGCGGCGCAGCCTCCTGAAACTGAGAGAGTGCATGGACAGATGACATCGTCCGATCGCAGCATGGGAGACCGCTCCCGCGACGAAGTACTCGCCGGCGAATATGTGCTCGGCGTGCTCTCGAGCGACGACCGCCGCAAGGTCGAGGCGCGCATGCTGCGGGATCGCAATTTTGCGGCGATCGTCTATCGCTGGCAGGAGAACCTGTCGACCTTCAATGACGACTACGACAGCGAGCAGCCGCCGGCGCGGATCTATCCGCGCATCGAAAAGCGCATCCGCGGTGCCGGAAGTGTTGCCGGTGCCCGTCCCGGCGGCCTGTGGAATTCGCTGGTCTTCTGGCGCGGCCTGACGCTGGCCTCCATGCTTGTCTCCAGCGGATTTGCGCTTCTGAATTCCGACCTCTTTGCTCCGCCGCGCGGGCGTCAACTGGTGGCGCAGATGAGCGGCGAGGGCAATGCCGTCAGCCTCGTTGCCCGTTACGATACGGCAAGCGGCCGCCTGCAGGTCATGCCGGTGGCTGCCGGCAAGCCCGAAGAGAAGTCGCTCGAGTTGTGGCTGATCAAGGGCGAGGACCCGGCCCAATCGCTGGGTATCCTGCCGCAGACGGGCGAGGGCGAAATCGTCGTGCCCGACAACATGCGCCAGCGCTTTGGCGCCGGCGTCGTTCTTGCCGTCAGCGTCGAACCTTTCGGCGGCTCTCCGACAGGCAAGGCGACAGGTCCGGTGATTGCTTTGGGTCCGGCACAGGCGGAATAATCCGCGGCATTCCATTGCCCGACAATTGTTTATCCGTTGGGATGGTGCGGTCCACCAAGCGTGATCGCAAAAAATATCGCAGCCGCGTGAAACTCTTTTCTTCTCCCACTCGTCAATGTTTGTGTTCCCGCTGAGAGGGAACGCAGATCGCTGGCACGAACAGGAGTGTGCCCGGCGCTTCATGACAAGCAAAAGAGAAGAGGAACGAAGCATGTTCAATGCTGCGATGCGTACCGTCGTGCTCGCGACGATGATGACCGCCACAGCCGTTGCCGTTCAGGCGAAAAACCCCGAGGTTGGCGGGGCTGCGATGTTCGAAGACAAGAACATCGTCGAAAACGCCATGAACTCAAAGGACCACACGACGCTGGTCGCCGCCGTCAAGGCCGCCGGCCTGGTCGAAACGCTGCAGGGCAAAGGCCCGTTCACAGTGTTTGCACCGACAAACGCGGCCTTCGACGCCTTGCCGAAAGGCACGGTGGAAACGCTGGTGAAGCCCGAGAACAAGGATCAGCTCACCAAGATCCTGACATGCCACGTGGTGGCTGCCGATGCCATGTCCTCGGCGATCGAGAAGATGATCAAGGACGATGGCGGCACCCATGACGTCAAGACGGTTGGTGGCTGCGTGCTGAAGGCCAAGGAAGACATGGGCAAGATCACGCTCACCGACGAGATGGGCAACGTCGCCCACGTCACCATCGCCGATGTCAAGCAGTCGAACGGCGTCATCCATGTCATCGACAAGGTTCTGTTGCCGAAGATGTGATTTCGACCTAACCTGCCGCCCCTTGGAGTTGGGGGGCGGCAGGACTACCGTTGTCGCCAGGAGGCCAAGATGATGACGCGCCGTTTCCTGCTGTTGGCAGGTGTTGTGTTCTCCGCCTTGTCCGAGATGCGGTTCGCTCGACCGGTCCTGGCGGCAGAGCATTTTGAAATCGACAAGACGCCGGCCGAATGGCGCAAGATCCTCGCCGAACCCCGCTACGCCGTGCTGCGGGAAGAAGACACCGAGCGACCGTTCAGCAGCCCGCTGAACAACGAAAAACGCAAGGGTATCTTCCATTGCGCCGGTTGCGATCTCGCCGCCTATTCATCGGAGACGAAATTCGACAGCGGCACGGGCTGGCCGAGCTTCTGGCAGTCCCTGACGGATGCTGTGCGGTTTCGCGAAGACACGACCTTTGGAATGCGCCGCACCGAGGTGCATTGCCGCCGCTGCGGTGGCCATTTCGGGCATGTCTTCGACGATGGCCCGGCACCAACCCACAAGCGCCATTGCATCAACGGTCTTGCGCTGATGTTTGCGCCAGATAAGCCCGCCTGATCCTCAGAAGGGCAGGCCGACGGTTTCGGCAATTGCCTGACGCAATTCGTCGAGGCCCTTGGCCTTTTCCGACGAGGTGGCGATGACGGCGGGATAGGCGGCCGGGCGCTTCTTGATCTTTTCGAGCGTTTCGGCGACCAGCCGCGGCACGCCGGCTTCCTTGATCTTGTCGGTCTTGGTCAGAACGATCTGGTACGAGACCGCCGCCTTGTCGAGCAGGGTCAACACGTCCTCGTCGTTCTTTTTGATGCCGTGGCGCGAGTCGATCAGCACATAGACGCGCTTCAGCGTGGCACGGCCGCGCAGGTAATCGAAGACGAGCTTGGTCCAGGCGTCCACCTGCGCCTTCGGCGCCTGGGCGTAACCGTAGCCCGGCATGTCGACGAGTGCCATCGGCGGCAGGTCGTCACCTTCGCCGGAATAACCGTCAGGCACGAAATAGTTGAGCTCCTGGGTGCGGCCGGGCGTGTTCGATGTGCGCGCCAGACCCTTGTGGCCGACGAGCGCATTGATCAGCGACGACTTTCCGACATTCGAGCGGCCGGCGAAAGCCACTTCCAGCGGCCCTTCCGGCGGCAAGAATTGCATCGACGGCACGCCGCGGATGAAGATCCATGGGCGACCGAAAATCGGCTTGTCTGCTGCTGGGGTATGTCCGGCCATGCGTCCTGTCAATTTTGTCAATTTTGCCTATTAGCTTCGGCTTCACCGTTTTGGCCGGCAAAGTCAACCCATCTCGGCCGTTTCAGCCCTTCAGCTTCGCTTGGCGATGGAATTCGGCGGTGAGATAGCCGAGCAAAGCGGCAAGGATGAGTAGGCCGCCGACCACCGTGCGCAGTGCCGGGATCTCGCCGTGGATGATCGCGACCCAGACGGGGCCGAGCATGGTTTCGGCCGTGCCGAGCAAGGCAGCCAGCGCCGAAGGAATGAGGCGTGCGCCCATGGCGAAAAGCATCATGCCCAGCCCGAGGTTGAAGGCGCCGAAAATGAACAGCAGTCCCAACTCGCCGTTGGTAACAGTGAGGCTCGACGCCTGGGTGGCGGCAAAGGCGCTGGCGGCAAGGCAGCCGAAGCAGGTGGCCGGGGTCATGCGCACATGCGGATAGCGGCGGGTGATCACGGTGGCGAGCGCGAAGACGAAGGCGGTGAGCAGTGCCAGCGCATCGCCAATCGGCGAGACGGCGCCGGTAAACGAGCCGGAGACCATCACCGCAACACCGACGATGACAAGCGCGATGGCGCACCAGGTAAACAGCGATACCCTCTGGCGAAAACAGATCCAGGTGATCAGGGCCGCAAACAGCGGCACGCCGGCGCCGAGCAGCAGCACGTTGGCGATGGTGGTGTGCGAGATGGCGATGATGAAACAGGTGGCGGCAATCGTGAAACACAGCCCGACCGTGATCCCCGGCCATCCCATGTCGCGAAACAGTTTCACCGTGCCCGCCGGCCCGTCACGCACCAGCATGAAGGCGATGAGGAAAAGTCCGGCAAACAGGCAGCGCCAGAAGACGATGGTCCAGTTGTCGTCGATATGCAGGAAGCGGGCGATGGCGCCGCCAAAGCTCCAGAAAAAGGCGGAGCCGAAGACCAGGGCGACACCGAGGCGTTCGCTGTAGACCGAACCGTGCTGCACTCCGGCCGAGGTCGTCCCCTCCGTCATCCGTTCATCCTCCCGCGAATGCCATTGACGATACGCGCAAACGCCATAGCGGGCCGGTGGTTTCGCGACAAGCCGGTGTCGCGCTTTTTCCATCGGGCCAGTGGATGGCAACAATGGCCGGAAACGAAAAAGCCCCTGACGATCAGGGGCTTTTGTCGCTATTTCGTGGTTGCCGGCTTTCGTCGGAACAGCCCGCGGATATTGTCGATGAGTTCGATCTTGACGCCATGACGCTTCATGATCAGCGACTGCTGCAGGATCGACAGGGTGTTGTTCCAGGCCCAGTAGATCACCAGACCGGCCGGGAAGCTGCCGAGCATGAAGGTGAAGATAACCGGCATCCAGTTGAACAGCATCGCCTGGGTCGGGTCCGGCGGCGTCGGGTTCATGCGCATCTGCAGCCACATGGTGACACCCATGATCAGCGGCCAGACGCCGAGATGCAGGAAGGGCGGCACGTCGTAGGGCAGCAGGCCGAACAGGTTGAAGAGCGTCGTCGGATCGGGGGCGGAAAGGTCCTGGATCCAGCCGAAGAACGGCGCATGACGCATTTCGATGGTGATGTAGATGACCTTGTAGAGCGCGAAGAAGACGGGGATCTGCAACAGGATCGGCCAGCAGCCGGCCACCGGGTTGATCTTCTCTTCCTTGTAGAGCTCCATCATCGCCTTCTGCAGGCCCATCCGGTCGTCGCCGAACTTGGCCTTCAGCTCTTCCATCTTCGGCTGGACCTTCTTCATGTTCGCCATCGAAGCGTACTGCTTGCTGGCAAGCGGGAAGAACAGGCCCTTGACGACGATGGTGGTGATCAGGATGGCGATGCCGAAGTTGCCGAAGTAGCGATAGAAGAAATCCATCATCTTAAACATCGGCTTGGTGATGAAGTAGAACCAGCCCCAGTCGATCATGCGGTCGAAGCGGGGAATGGAGTATTCCGCCTCGTAGCGGTCGATGACCGGAACTTCCTTGGCGCCGGCGAAGACGAGGTTCTTGACCTCGGCAGACTGGCCGGCCGACAGCGTCGTCGCGTCGTCCTTGAAGTCTGCCTGGTAGCGCGGCTGGCCGTCGGTAAAGTGCGAGAAGCGGGTTTCGTAAGCCGTGGTCTGCGGCGGGATGATCGCGGCAGCCCAATACTTGTCGGTGATGCCGAGCCAGCCGCCCGTCGCCTTCGGCGGGGTGACCGGCGCTTCTTCGACCGCGCTGTACTTGGTCTCGTTGAGGCCCTGCTCGCCGAGCACGCCGATGAAACCTTCGTGCAGCACGTAGATGGAGGGCGTCGTCGGCTTGTTGTAGCGGGTGACGCGGCCGTAGGAGGCCAGCGTTACCGGATCGCTGCCGGCATTGGTGATCTTGTCGGTAACCGTGAACATGTAGCGGTCGTCGATGGCGATCGTGCGGGTGAAGGCGACACCCTTTTCATTGGTGTAGCTCAGCGTGACGGGCGTCGTTTCGGTCAGCTTGTCGCCGCTGGCAACCGTCCAGGTCGTGGTCGGGCCGGGCAGGGTGCCGGACGTTGCATCCGGAACGTAACCGAGTTCGGCGAAATAACCGTCATGCGTATCGGCCGGATTGAACAGCGTGATGATCGGGCTCTGCGGATCGACCGTCTCGCGGTAACCCTTGAGCTTCAGGTCGTCGAAGCGGGCGCCGGTCAGGTTGATGGAGCCGGAGAGCGACTTGGTGTCGATGACGACGCGGGCAGACTTCGCCAGTGCTTCCTCGCGGCTGGCCGTCGCGGTGGCCTGGCTCGAACCCGGCAGAGTGCCGGAGGCGGTGCCGGCCGGCGTATCGGCGGTCTGGCCGGTCGTCTGCGTCTGCTGGCTTTGCTGGGCCGCCTGCTGCGCCTGCATGGCCTCTTCGGCCTTGCGCTGCGCCTCGATGCGCGGGTTCATGTAGAGGAACTGCCAGGCGAGCACGATCAGCACGGACAGGGCAATCGCTATAAAGTAATTGCGGTTCTTTTCCATCATACCTTCCTGGGGCGTGCCGCTCCGGACGGCCTCGGTTTCGGCCCGTTCGCGATGCGGTCGGTCAGCTCGCCGGCAAGTTTCTCGAAAGGCGTTTCGAGAACATCCCGCCGGGCGACGATCACATAGTCATGTCCGGGCTTCATTGCAAACTGGGCGGAAAGCCGCACGGCTTCCCGGAGGCGTCGTCGCATGCGGTTGCGTTCCACCGCATTGCCTTGCTTCTTCGTAACGGTAAAACCGACACGCGGCGCCTGTTCGGGGGTTTTGTGGTCGAGCACTTCGATGAGGACATATTTCCCCCGAAGCTTCTCCCCCTCCCGGACAGCAAGAAACTGCGGCCGGCTTTTCAGCCGCCCGGCAGTTGATTTTGGTGCATCATGCGTCATTCGCCCGCGTCTCTTTTCGGGCAAGCCCGGCGATTAAGCCGAGAGACGCTTGCGGCCGCGAGCGCGACGGGCTGCGAGAACCTTCTGGCCGCCATTGGTGGCCATACGAGCACGGAAACCGTGGCGACGCTTGCGGACAAGCTTGGACGGCTGGTAAGTACGCTTCATTTATTTGACTACCGCGGAGTGCGGCCCTTCTTAATGTTGCACTGTGCAAGAGCGTTTGGAAAACGCACGGCCTTGCCTTGCCCGAGGCATGGATAGCATGGCCGAACGTGCGCGCCTTATAGGGATGAAGGGCGTGCAAGTCAATCAACAGTCATGGCGATGCATCGGGCAGGACGGGACAGTGCGACATTTCGCAGCTTTTGTTAACCAGCGACCGCGCCGCCATTTTTGCCAAATATCAATTTCTGAAACCGATTTCCGGAAAACTGCGCCGAATCGATGCAAAAAGGACCACTACAAGCGGAGATACCGGATTTATTTGCCTGCTATTACCGTAAAACGTGCATTTTTAGAGGAAACTTAAGATTAACAAATTTTCCGCATGATGAGCCCAACCAGCATGTCGCTGCGTTGCGTCTCTTCTCGGGAGTTCCCCCTTGTCTATCCGCGGCAAAATTAATCTTCTTGTTTTCGTCATGGGATTGGCGGCGCTGATCATCGGCGGAACCGCCTTCGTCGCAATGAATGAATACGGCAACCGCGTGCAGGAGTTCAGCCTTGCCTCCGAGCGCGCCTTTCGCGGTGAGCAGCTCAACAGGCTGGTGACGGCCGTCGTCATGGATTCCCGTGGTGTTTACGGTGCCAAGTCGCCGGAAGACGCCAAGAAGTTTGCCGACGGCATTCTTTCCAGCCTCGACAAGATGGACAAGGTGATTGCCGAATGGCGGCCGATCATCGGCGCCGAACAGAAGGCCTCGTTCGACAGCCTCGTCGCGGGCGCCCAGCAATTCCGGGTCTTCCGGATGGAAACGGCGCGTCTCGGTGTCGAGGTCGGACCGGCGGCGGCCAACGAGCAGGGCAACAACGACGCCAACCGCGCCAACCGCAAGGCCTACCAGGCGGAGATCGACAAGGTCGTCGAGACCGACATCGCAGCTCTGATGGCCCAGGAACAGGCGATCACCGCATTCCGGCATTTCATCTTCCTCGTCGTGCTCGGCATCACCGTCGTCGGCATCGGCATCGGCATCGGCATGGGTTTCTACATCGGCACCTATCACCTGAGTGTTCCGCTGCGCCACGCGACCGATGCGATCAACCAGGTCGCCAACGGCAATTTCGGTGTCGATATCCCGGCGACCGGCCGCAAGGACGAAATCGCCGACATAATGAAGGCGCTGCAGGTGTTCAAGGAAAACGGCCTCGCCGTGCAGCGCATGAACGCCCAGGAGGCCGCCCTGCGTGCCCGCAGCGACGATCTGCAGGCGAGCATGTCGCAGGTGGTTTCGGCTGCCGCCGCCGGCGATTTCAGCCCGCGTATCGACAAGGATTACGGTGACGAGAACCTCAACCGGTTCGCCCGCAACATCAACACGCTGCTGGCTTCGGTCGACACCGGCGTCGGCGAGACGCGGCGCGTCATCGCCAGCCTCGCCGAGGGCGATCTGACGCAGAGCATGCGAGGTGACTTCCAGGGCGCCTTTGCCGAGTTGCAGGCGAACGTCAACACGACATTCGCCTCGTTGTGCCAGACGATGCGTTCCGTCCGCGAAACGTCATCGACGATCAACGACAACACCAGCGAACTGCGCCACGCCAGCGACGATCTTTCCAAGCGCACCGAGCAGCAGGCAGCGGCGCTGGAAGAAACCTCTGCCGCGCTCGACCAGATCACCGCCGTGGTCAAAAATTCCACCGAGCGTGCCCAGGAGGCCACCTCCATGGTCGGCGATGCCAAGCAGAGCGCGGCGCAGTCCGCCTCCGTGGTGCGCAACGCCATCGACGCCATGGGCCGCATCGAGCAAGCCTCGCTCGAAATCAGCCAGATCATCAACGTCATCGACGAGATCGCCTTCCAGACCAACCTGCTGGCGCTGAATGCCGGCGTCGAGGCTGCGCGCGCCGGGGAAGCCGGCAAGGGTTTTGCCGTCGTCGCCCAGGAAGTCCGCGAACTGGCGCAACGCTCCGCCACCGCTGCGAAGGACATCAAGACCCTGATCACCAAATCCGGCACCGAAGTGCAGTCCGGCGTCAAGCTGGTACAGGCGACCGGCGAGGCGCTGTCGCAGATCGAAGCCCAGGTGAACGGCATCAACGACCGCATCCATGCCATCGCCGTTTCGGCCCGCGAACAGTCGACCGGCCTGCAGGAGGTCAATACCGCCATCAACCAGATGGACCAGGTCACCCAGCAGAACGCCGCGATGGTCGAGGAGACCTCGGCATCGACGCACAAGCTCTCGGCAGAAGCCGAAGGCCTCGTCGGCCTGGTCGTACGCTTCAAGGTCGATGGCGGGTCCTCGCGCCAGCCGGCTCTGGCGAACCGGGAACAGCACCGCGCCGTCACCTCGCCGGCGCGGCGGATGGCCGGAACAGTCGCTCGTGCATTCGGCGGCGGCCAGTCGGCCGCGGCTGCCCAGAGCTGGGAAGAATTCTGACCCTTGCGCCGCGGCTGTTTTAAACAGCCCAAACCCATCGTCGCCGGAACCGGTCCATGCCATCGGTTCCGGCGGTTTCATTTTAGGGTTGCGCCGAGGCTTGCGAAGCTATTCCTCCGGCAGATAAGATCGGCGCTAGTCTTTCCCCTCCCTGTTGGATTCTCAGCGACCATGGCGGAACTCCTCTCGCCCGACATCTGCATCATCGGCGGCGGCCCCGTCGGAATTGAACTGGCGCTGTCGGTCGTGGCCTTCGGCGCGTCCGTCGTTCTGGTCGAAGCCGAACGCTGGGGCGAAAAGGGCGTGGGGCGGGATATCGCGCTACAGGCCTTTTCCGCCGCCGCGCGCCACGTCGCCACCATCGGAGGGGCATCGGCCCTCGGCATCGCCACCGGTCCCGTTTCGGTCGACTTCGCCGCGCTGCGCGCGCACATCGCCGACGCCATGGCCGCGGCCGCCCCGAACGCCTCCGCCGAGCGGCTGGCGGCGCGCGGCATCTGGGTCCTCCGCTCCCAGGCGCGCTTTACCGATCGCCGCACCATCGAGGCTGGCAATTATCTCGTCCGCCCGCGCCGTTTCGTCATCACCGGCGGATCCGTGCCGATCATTCCGGATATTCCCGGCCTTTCCACGCTCGAGTGCCTGACCATGGATACGATCCTGGATGTCAAGGCGGTACCGGACAGGCTGCTGGTGCTTGGCGCCGGCGCGGAAGGCCTGCAGATTGCCCAGGGTTTCCGGCGGCTGGGGGTGCAGGTGACCGTCATCGACGAGGGGAGGGCACTGTCGGAATGTGACCCCGAACCTTCCGCCCTCGTGCTGCACCATCTGCGCTCCGAAGGCATCGTGCTGATCGAGGATATGACGGTGACACATGTCGAGCGGGCTCCGTCGGCAATCCGGGTGCATGGCGACGGCGCGGATGGCCCCGCCGTTTTCGATTGCAGCCACCTGCTCGTGGCATCGGGCCGGCGTGCCGACGTCGCCGGTCTCGACCTCGCCGCTGCCGGCATCAAGGCGGACGAACGTGGCATTGTCGTCGGCCCCGGCCTGCGCAGCCGCAACCGGCGCGTCTATGCTATCGGCGAAGCGACGGGGCGCGAGACCTCGCTTGCCGCCGCCCGGCAGCATATGGCGGCAATCTTGCCACAGTTGCTGTTCCGCTTGGCGCGCCGCGCCGAACCCCATCGTGTTCCCCGTATCGTATGGACCGATCCGGAGATTGCCGAAATCGGCCTTGGCGTCGAGGAGGCGCGCAAACGCTACGGCGCTATCCGCCTGCTGCGCTGGCCCTATGCCGAAAACGACCGCGCGCGGGCCGAGCGCCGCACCGCCGGCCTTGTCCGTATTCTCGTCAGCACCAGGGAAAAGGTGCTGGGGGTGACGATCGTTGGCGAAAATGCAGCAGAACTGATCGATTTCTGGTCGCTGGTGATCGCCAGGGGACTTGCCTTGAACGACATCCGATCCCATGTGCCGCCTTGTCCGACTTTTTCCGAGATTGGAAAAAGCGCGGCGGTTTCGTATGATAGGCCCCTGATGCAAAAGCCCTGGACCCGATTTCTGATCCGGTTCCTCGCTCGTCTGGGCTGAGGCGTCAGGGGATGGCGGAGATGCCGATGTCTGAACATATGCCGGAAAACCCGGTGCCTCGCGCCTGCGTCAAGGGCGGGTTGCGCGGCATGTTCGCCGGCCTTTCCGGCAAGCTCCTGTGGCTGACGGTCATTTTCGTCATGCTGGCGGAGGTGCTGATCTTTGCGCCGTCGGTTGCCACCATGCGGCTGCGCTGGCTGGAGGACAGGCTCAACACGGCCGCCGCCGCCGCGGTGGTCATCGATGGCCTGCAGCCCGCCGAATTGCCGCGCAGCGTCCAGGACGACACGCTGATGGCCACCGGCACCAAGGCGATCGTGCTGCGCAAGGACGGCACCTCGCAGCTGCTGGCGGCATCGGATATCCCCACGGAAGTCGACGGCCAGTACAACATCGCCGACATGGACCAGCTGACGGCGGTGAAGGATGCGGTGGAAACGCTGCTGTTCGGCGGCAACCGCACCATCCGCATCTTCGGGCCGGTCGGCGAAAGCGACATGATGATCGAGATCGTCATGACCGATGCCAGCCTGCGCAAGGCCATGCTGCGCTATTCCAGCAACATGCTGGTGCTGTCGATCCTGATCTCGCTGATCACCGCGACGCTGATTTTCTTCACCATCAACCGGATCATGATCCGCCCGATCCGGCGCCTGACCAACAGCATGCAGACCTTTTCCGAAAACCCGCAGGATCCCGGACGAATCATGATGCCCGAGCAGGGGCATGACGAGCTGGCGCTTGCCGGTCGCCACCTCGCCACCATGCAGACGCAACTGCAGAAAACCCTGAAGCAGCAGAAGAACCTTGCCGATCTCGGCCTCGCGGTCTCGAAGATCAACCACGACATGCGCAACATCCTGGCGTCAGCGCAACTGATGTCCGACCGCCTGGTGCATGCCGAGGATCCGCTGGTCAAAAGTTTTGCACCAAAACTGCTGCGTACCATCGACCGCGCCGTCGGATACACCAGCGAGGTTCTGGCATACGGCCAGGCGTCCGAGGCAGCCCCCCGCCGGCGTCCGATCGCCTTCGTGATGCTCCTGCAGGAGGTGAAGGATATCCTGGCGATCGATGCCGAGGCCGGCATCGAATTCGTCGAGACGATCGCGCCGGAGCTGACGGTCGATGCCGACAACGAGCAGCTTTTCCGCATCATCCACAATCTCTGCCGCAATGCGCACCAGGCATTGGTCAATCACCGCGTCGGCGAAACCGGCGTCGTTCGCCGCATCACCGTTTCGGCGCAGCGGCTGGGCAGCGTCGTCAGCATTGATATCGACGACACCGGCCCCGGCATGCCACCGAAGGCGCGCGAAAACCTGTTTGCGGCCTTTCGCGGCTCGGCCCGTTCCGGCGGCACCGGACTCGGGCTGGCGATTGCCCGCGAACTCGTGCTGGCGCACGGCGGCACCATCGCCCTTGCGGAAAAACCGTCTCCCGGCACCCTGTTCCGCATCGAAATTCCGGACCGCCCTGTTTCACTGGAAGCATACCGCGCCCGGGCCTGAGCGCGGCCGCCTCCACGCCAGGCTCTTTGCATCTGCCGGAAACGCTTGATTTCATACGCTTGTCGAACTCTTCGAGATAAAATGACGTTTTTTGCGAAATTGCTCTTGCATTCCCCAACGGGAGCCTTTAGAGGATCGCCACGCAGACGGAATTGACCATCTGCACCGCGCACCCGTAGCTCAGCTGGATAGAGCACCAGACTACGAATCTGGGGGTCAGGAGTTCGAATCTCTTCGGGTGCGCCATTCTTTCCTTTATGTTTCCCGATATCGTAGCAGGCACTTTTCAAGTGCCTCGGCTTAACCTGCGCGATGCCTCGCGGACGATATAAGGTAACCCAATGCAAACGTCATTGCTGTCACGGCTATCCCGGTGCAGATCACGCCGGCCGGCGTGATTCGGGCGCTGCCCTGCAAGGTAATATGGTTCCCCACACGCAGATCGAATGTGGATTTGATTTCCTCGGGATGCGAGGGGGAGGCCGTTGGCGGGTCTTCCTCGATGGCTGCCATTTTGAAACTCCGTTGCGCTTCGCCGCGGCGTGATGCCCACCCCGATGTGGGTGGGCTACAATAACATGGCGGTTTGCAGTTTCATCGCGTCATTGCTTCAGGATCAGACCAGATCCCAATAGCCGGAGGATACTTCCCGGATGCCTTCGAGATTCTGTGTTGCATCGATATTTTCGGCGCTCGCGGCGAATGCCTGCAGGATCGCCTCCTTGGAAAGCCCCTGGTCCAGCCTGCCTATCCAGTAGCTGACGCCGGCAGCCTCCCCGGCGCGGTGCAGGACGTTCTGGTACATGACGTCGATGAAGGTGCTGTTACCCATCGTTGCGACGCTGCCGTAGCGTTGCGTGAATTCCTGGCTGTAGAGGAAGTTGAGGGCGATCTGGCTCAGGGCCTGGCCGCCTTCGGCCATGTCGATCCAGTAGTTCAGGCCCGACGTATCGAAATCGCGGCCGAAACCGGCATTGTAGAGCCTCGCAAAAGAAACGACCTCGTCATGGGTGAGCGGCTGGATGTCGTTGCCGATCCTGATCGTGAATCCTTGCGAGAAATTATTGCCTTCGTTGGATTCGGCGATTTGTTTTGTCTGGTCGGCTTCGATCCCGAGATAATAGGTTCCCGGCGCGAGATTGGTCGGGATTCTGACATAAGTGGCGACGTCAAGCTGTGTCAGTGTGCCGATGCTGTCCGACAGGGTCAGGCTGCCGAGGCTGATATCGCTGGAATCGATCGTGGCATCCGTCGACAGGTAGAAGCCGACGGTCTTCGCCTCCGTGGCCGTGGTCGTCGACTGGTTGGTCAGCGAGTAGTGGACCAGCATCAGTTCGCCGGGCATGAGTTTGGTCGCGCCGGTCCTGGCATCGGCTTCGACGTTGCGAATGTTCGAGACGAGGTCCGGCGATGCGTTGTTCGAGCCGTAGATGTACTGGATGCCGGCAATGTCGCCGGCCTGTAGCTGGGTGAGGTTGTTGATGGCGGTGTTCATCACGCTGAGGCCGCCGTCATAATGGGCAAGCCCGAGGGCATGACCGATTTCGTGCAGGACGACCTGGTAAAAACTGTTACCGCCCGAATCGACCACGCGGCCATTGACGGTGTGCCAGCCCTCGCCGTTGTCCAGCCAGATCTGTGCCGCCTTGGTGATGTTGTCGCTGCCCGGCGCATAGCGTCTTGCCAGGCCTTCCGTCCCCCCGGCGCCGTCTCCGGGCCCTAGGCCGATGCGGAGGCCTGACGTGTTCAGGGATGCGCTGTCCGATGTCTGCTGGAATCGGACATTCGCGACGGCCTCCCAGGCGCGCATGGCCTGGTTGATCTCGGCGATCATCGCCGAGTTGAGGGCCTGGTTGAAAGAAAATGCTTCACCGCCGAAGTTTGCGCTCCAGGGGGACCACTGGATCACTCCGCCCGATGTGCCGTAAGAGCTGCCACCCCATTTGATGCCCTGCGTAACAAGCGAATAATCCATTGTTCCCCCTGCAGAAAAATCTGCCAGAGATTAAGCCTATTTTTCGGGGCGCTCAATCCGTGTGTGATAACATTGTGCATTCGTCATTTTGCTGGCAGAGGCAGTCGATCGCCGTCTGATCGCCGACTTACCCGTCTCGCATGTCTTTCAAAAATACCAGAGGTGGCGTACCAAGCATGTCGAGGCCGGAGGCTGTATTCATGATGCCGGAAGGCGTCTTCGCGGATGCAGCGGTCCCGGGCCGGATCGGGGAAGATGGATGTGACGATGGGTGCAGGCGTGAATGGTGCGGTGTCCTTCTGGTATGCCGATATCGGTGGGGTGCCGGGTTACCGTGCGCCCTTGCCGGGTGACCGCGATGCGGATGTCTGCATCGTTGGCGCGGGTTATACCGGCCTCTGGACTGCCTACTATCTCCGCAAGGCGGACCCGGCACTTCGCATCGTCATCGTCGAGAAGGAGTTTGCCGGGTACGGCGCCTCCGGCCGCAATGGCGGCTGGCTTTCGGGCGATTTCGGCTGGTCGCGCGAGCGTTACATGGCGACGTCGTCGCGTGGCGCCGTCATTGCCATGGAAAAGGCGATGGCCGGCACCGTCAACGAGGTTGTCGCCGTCACCGAGGCGGAGGGCATCGACGCCGACATCGTGCGCACCGGCAACCTGCAGGTCGCGACGAACAAGGCACAGCTCGAACGCCTCGAGGCATACTATCGGAATTTTGCAGCGTGGGAGAACGGCAAGAGCGTCGATTGGCTCGACGCCGGCGAAACGCGGCGCACCGTCAACGTCCACAATGCCATGGGTGGGGTGATGAAACATGGCGTCGCCCGTGTCCAGCCCGCCAAGCTGGTGCGAGGGCTGGCGGCGACCGTGGAACGGCTGGGCGTGCCCATCTATGAGCAGACGGCGGTCACCGCGATTTCCAAGGGGCGCGTGGACACGGCGCGGGGCACCGTCCGGGCGCCGATCATCATCCGCGCCACGGAAGGGTTTACCGCCGGCATCGCCGGCCACAGGCGGCTCTGGCTGCCGCTCAACAGCGCGCTCATCGTCACCGAACCGTTGCCGGAAGCGCTCTGGCAGGAGATCGGCTGGCAGGGGCGGGAACTGCTCGGCGACATGGCGCATGCCTATTGTTATGCGCAACGCACCCGCGAGGGCCGTATTGCCATGGGTGGCCGCGGCGTTCCTTATCGTTTCGGTTCCCGCACGGATGTTCGCGGGCAGACGCAGGCTGCGACCATCGAGCAACTGCGTGCCATTCTCTACAAGCTGTTTCCGCAGACCAAGGGGCTGCGTATCGACCATGCCTGGTGCGGCACGCTCGGCGTTCCGCGCGACTGGTGCACGACGGCGGGGCTGGATCGGGAAACCGGCATCGGCTGGGCCGGCGGTTATGTCGGTCTCGGCGTCGGGTCGTCCAATCTCTCCGGCCGCACCCTCTGCGACCTGGTGCTTGGCCGCGACACGGAACTGACGGCTCTGCCATGGGTCAATCGTTCCGTGCGCAAGTGGGAGCCGGAGCCGTTGCGCTGGCTCGGCGTCCACTCCATGTATCAGCTTTATCGTATCGCCGATGAACGCGAGGCTGCGGGCCTGCCGCATAGCTCGCGGCTCGCCGCTTTTGCCGACCGGCTGACTGGCCATTGATCTCTTTTCAAGGATAACAGGATGATTGATTTTCTGACTTTTGCCCATCTCGCCGACATCGATCTGGGCGAGCTTGCGCCCAAGCCGACCTCCTTCGAGGGCAACCAGCGCGAAGCCGCCAAGGATCTCTGGGCTTCGGAGGATGGACGTGTCGAGATTGGCGTGTGGGAATGCACGCCGGGCCGCTTCACCGCCTCGCGCGACAACAATTCGGAAATCTGCCACATCGTCTCCGGCCGTGTATCCCTGCACGGGGCCGACGGGCGGACGCAGGAAGTCGGTCCGGGCGAGCTTCTGGTTTTGCCGCTCGGCTGGAAGGGTGAATGGACCATCCACGAGCACACACGCAAGCTGTATGTTCTGCACCACAAGGGGTAAGTCGGTTTACTGGCTGACGTCGACCCACTCGGCGCCGGTCAGTTCCGCCATGCGTTCGGGCGTGATCCGCACGGCGGCGTTGGTCGCGCCCGCCGCCGGCACGACGATGTCATAGGCCTTCAGGGAGACGTCGCAATAGACGGGCAGGGGTTGCGGCAGGCCGAAAGGGCAAACGCCGCCGACCGGATGGCTGGTGGCCTTGACCACGTCTTCGGCATCGAGCATGCGCGGCTTGCCGCCCAGCGCGTCGCGGGATTTCTTGTTGTCGAGCCGCGCCATTCCGCCGAGCACGACGAGAACGGTGCGGTCGCCGATACGCAGGCAGATGGTCTTGGCGATCTGCGCCGGCTCGACGCCATGGGCTTCGGCAGCCAGCGCGACCGTTGCCGAGCTGGCTTCGGTGACAATGACGGAGATGCTGGGATCGTGCTCCTGGAAAAAGGAGCGGACGGATTCGAGGCTCATGGTCGAATCAATAAAGGTGGAAATTTCCGGTTTCAAGCTCCAAGAAAAAGCCATGCATATTTTGCAATGCTGCGCTGCAATGTAGTGACTATTTTTTAATCCATTATCGTGTATAGTCACATCATCGAAGCGGCGCACTCCTCCTCCCAGTGCCGCTCGATAGGGCTGACGACACCTCCTCCTCCCAGTTGTCAGCCAGGTTTAAGAGCCCGGCGCATCCTCCTCCCGCGCCGGGCTTTTACGTTTCTGGCTTTTTTTGCCGGTTTTCCCTTCTTTCCCATGCGAATTTAAACCGTGCGATTTGTTTTCGCGGTGTTACGATGCTGGTCTTCGTTCGGTTTCGTTTCCGGAAGGGTCGCGCATGTTTCCGCTTTCCCACATGATGAAGTCATTCATTCGTAAAGGTCGGTTGAATGTGGTCGACGCCGATGGCAGGAGGCATGTGTTTTCGGGAGGCCCCGGACCGGAGGTCACCATGCGGCTGACCGACAGGAAACTCTATCGAAGCCTGGTCTTCAATTCCGAGCTTGCTGCGGGCGAGGCCTATATGAACGGTACGCTGCGCTTCGAGGAGGGCTCGACGCTTCGCGATTTCCTGCAGCTCTTTTCGATCAACCGCCTGTCGCTCGGCTCCTATCCGATCCAGAAGGTGTTGCGGGCGATCAAGATGCGGTTCCGCAAGCGGCAGCAGTCGAACCGCAAGGGGCAGGCGCAGCAGAACGTCGCCCACCACTACGATCTCGGCAATGCTTTCTACAAGCTGTTCCTCGATGAGAACATGCTCTACTCCTGCGCCTATTTCCGCGAGCCGGGCGAGACGCTGGAGCAGGCACAGCGCAACAAGCTGCGGCTTCTGGCAGCAAAGCTCGGTCTCAGGCCCGGCATGAAAGTGCTGGATATCGGCTGCGGCTGGGGTGATCTGGCGATGTATCTTGCAGCCCTCGAAAATGTCGAGGTGCTGGGTGTCACGCTCTCCAAGGAGCAGCAGGCGCTGGCAACCGAGCGGGCCAGGGCGGCAGGCCTGTCCGACCGGGTCAAATTCGAGCTTCGCGATTACCGCGATGTCACCGGCCCCTTCGACCGTATCGTCTCCGTCGGCATGTTCGAGCATGTCGGCGTGCATCACTACGACGAGTTCTTCAAGAAGCTGAACGCCTTGATGCCGGATGACAGCGTGGCGGTGCTGCACTCCATCGGCCATATGAGCCCGCCCGGCATGGCGAGCGCATGGCTGCGCAAGTACATATTTCCGGGCGCCTATTCACCGGCTTTGTCCGAAGTGTTTTCGGTGGTGGAGCAGAACAGCCTCTGGGTCACCGATCTCGAATTCCTGCGCGTGCACTACGCCACGACGCTTGCCCATTGGGGCGAGCGCTTCGAGAACAATCGCGACAAGGTCGTGGCCATGTATGACGAGCGGTTTGCGCGCATGTGGGAGTTTTATCTGATCAGCGCGGAAATGATGTTCCGCACCGGCAGCCAGCTCGTCTTTCACATGCAGCTTTCTCGCTCGCGGGATGCGGCGCCGATCGTGCGGGATTACATCACCGACCGGCAGCGCGATTACATCGAGCGTGAGAAGGGTCTCAATCTATCGGTCTAGAGCAATTCCAGCAAAAGTGCGGAGCGGTTTTGCGTCCGGAATTGCGTAGAAACAAAGAGATAGAGTGTTTTCGCGTTTCAGAGAAAGGCGGAAATGCTCTAAAGATCCAGGAAAGACTGGAAGCCGCCATAGATCATGCGTTTGCCGTCGAAGGGCATTTCCCATTTTTCGCTGTCCAGGCGCGGGTCGGCCATGACCTTCTTGTTGATGTCGTCGCGCGCTTCCCGCGAGGCGTAGGTGATCCAGGAGAAGACGACGATTTCGTCTTCCTTGCAGAGCACCGCCCGCGGAAAAGACGTCAGTTCGCCATAGGGCACATCGTCGGCCAGGCACTCGACATAGGACAGGGCGCCATGTTCGCGCCAGACATTGCCGGCGACGCGGGCCATCTCCTTGTAGCTGTCCAGTTTCGCCTTCGGAACCGCGAGAATGAAACCATCGACATAAGGCATGTTCGTCTCCTCTTCCTTCTGTTTGAACATAGGACGGAGATGGCGCCTGTCCGCCGACATCAAGGGCAAAATTTTTATCGGGGGAGTGTTTTACGGTGCCGGTCGCGTGTTCAGGCTTCGAGGGAAGCTGCGAGGGGAGCGGGGCGCTGCACACTGTAAGCCCGCAGGAACGTCCGCACGGCATGTCGTGCCGTCCGCTCCAGAAGTTCGTCGGAGGGCGTTTCTCCGAAAAGCACGGTCATCTGCAGGTCGGCATTGACGAGCGCCAGGAACTGCCGGGCCGCAAGATCGAGGTCATCGATCACAAGCACGCCCTTGTGCGCCAGCCGTGAAAACAAAGCGGCAAGCGCCGAGCCCACCTTGCCCGGCCCATGCTGCCGCCAACTCTCGAACAAATGCGGGTAGCGCTCGCCCTCGGAATAGACCAGCTTGCGCAGAAACTTGCCGTCGTGATTGCACAGGCAGCTCTGGTTGAGCCGGACGGCAAAGGTCGTCAGCTCGTTTTCCAGGTTGTCGGCGGTGTCGGGAAAGGTGGCGAGCACGGAAAACAAGGCCGCATTGCTGCGGTCCATGACGTCTTCGACGACGGCGGTAAACAGGGTTCCCTTTTCGCGGTAATGATTGTAGATTGTCTGCCGTGACACGCAGGCCTCGGCGGCAATCTCGTCGATGCTCGCGCCGGAAAATCCCTCCCGACAAAACACTTCCGCCGCAGCCTCCAGAATGGAGAGGCGCTTGGCGCATTGGCCGCGCTGAACCGGGCGACCGGCCTTCGACGGCTTGTCATCGTGTCTTTTCATTATGCCAAGATAATGCGCCTTGACGTTTTAGACAATACTGTCTAATTTGACATCACTGTCCAAGTTTATGGACGATCTGTTTTGCCGTGATTGGGTGCAGCTTCCCCGGCTGCGTGGTCGCCGCGAATTCACATTCATTGAACCTCTGAAGACGTTTGCGCCGGCGAAACCTTCGTTTCCGGTTTGCATTTTTCGGAAAGACATCATCATGACGACTTCATTCTTTCGCGTGGCGCTGATCCTTGGCCTCTTGTCGGCCATCGGGCCTTTCGCCATCGACATGTATCTGCCGGCCCTGCCGACCATCGGTGCGGACCTGAATGCCGACCACGGTGTCGTTCAACTCAGCCTGCTGTTTTTCTTCATTCCTTTCGCCATTTCGCAGCTTCTGTATGGTCCGCTGTCGGACATGTGGGGCCGCAAGCCGCCGCTTTACTTCGGCATCGGCCTGTTTGCGCTGGCCAGCATCGGCTGCGCGCTGGCAACCGATATCGAAACGCTGATCGCTTTCCGCTTCCTCCAGGGCATCGGCGGGGCGGCCGGCATGGTCATTCCGCGCGCCATCGTCCGCGACATGCATACCGGCGTACAGGCTGCCCGTCTGATGTCGCTGCTGATGTTGGTGTTCAGCGTTTCGCCGATCCTGGCGCCGCTGACCGGCAGTGCCGTGATCGAATTCTACGGCTGGCGCGGCGTGTTCTGGGCGGTGATGATCGCTGCCTTCATCGGCCTGATCCTGCTCTCGACGCAGCTTCAGGAAACCCGGCTGAAAGAACACCGGGCCGAAAGCGGCCTCGGTACGGCACTTGCCGCCTACCGCCTGCTGATGAAGGATCGCAACTTCCTGACGCTCACTTTCATCGGCGGCCTCGGCATTTCGAGCTTCCTCGTCTACCTCGCCAACTCGCCCTTCGTGCTCATCGAGCATTACGGCCTGACGCCGACGCAATACAGCATCGCCTTCTCGGTCAACGCCGTGTCGTTCTTCACCGTGTCGCAGATGACCGGTTATCTCGGCGAGCGTTTCGGCCTCGTCCGCGTCATGCGCATCGCCGTCTGCGGATATGCGTTGACGATGCTGGCCATGCTTGTCGTCATGGGCCTTGGCATGAACCAGTTGCCGGTGCTGGCGACCTTCCTGTTCGTCGGCTACGGTTTCCTCGGCCTCGTCATCCCGACGACCTCGGTGCTGGCGCTGGAAG
Source organism: Rhizobium sp. LjRoot30 (assembly GCF_964253915.1). Lineage (NCBI taxonomy): Bacteria > Pseudomonadati > Pseudomonadota > Alphaproteobacteria > Hyphomicrobiales > Rhizobiaceae > Rhizobium > Rhizobium sp. LjRoot30. The sequence goes on from NZ_CAXUSG020000001.1 coordinate 371,016, forward strand.
AACACGGCGCCATTGCCGGCACGGCCTCGGCGCTGATGGGCACGCTGCATTTCGTCACGGCCGCTGTCGCCATGGTCATCGCAAGCCTGTTCTTCGACGGCACGGCCCTGCCGATGGTGGCTGGCATCGCGCTGTGCGCGATTGCGGCCTTCGTCGTCACACAGGTGACGATGGGCCGGCGCCGTATGGCGGTGGAAGCCGCTGCTGAATAAGTCTTTCCTCTTCCCCGAAAAGCACAGGCCCGGATCAAAAATCCGGGCCTGTTTTTTTGCCTGAGACACGGACCTGCGACCTTCGTTTATTTGACAAAGTGCATCTTTCGATTTACGACTGACGAAAATTGAAATTCGTCAGTCGTAAATCGAAAGACGCCAATCATGACAGAAATCATCGAACAGGACATTTCGCGCCAGGAAAACGTCACCCGGATTCTGGATGCCGCCGAGCGGCTTTTCCGGCACTACGGTTATACCAAGACGAACGTGGCGGATATTGCGCGCGACCTCGGCATGTCCCCGGCCAACATCTACCGTTTCTTCGCCTCGAAGATGGAAATCCATCAGGGTATCTGCGGCCGCATGCTCGCCGCGAGCTATCAGATGGCCTACGACATCTCCAAGCTGCCGCTGAGCGCCAGTGAGCGTTTGCGCCGTTATGTCCATGCCCAATACAAGATGACGCTCGAAACCATGATGGACGAAGAAAAGGTCCATGAAATGGTCGTCATCGCCATCGAGCGCGACTGGCATGTCATCGAAAAACATGTCGATCGCATACACAGGCTGATTGCCGAGGTCATTCGCGAAGGCATCGCCGCCGGCGAATTTGTCGAGCAGGACGCCGAGATGGCGTCGCGCTGTTTCGGTGCGGCGACGGTCACGCTCTGCCATCCGCAGATGGTGGCGCAGTGTCTCGCGAAGGAAAATCGCGCCACACCCGAAGAACTCATCGAATACGCCATTCGTGCCTTGAAGAAATAAGGGCGCGTCCTGCGCCGAAATCCGTTGTTTTCCGTATAAGGAGGGTGGCCCAAGCGCCGCCGGAAGTCTCATGACGATCAGACCTGCTGCTGCTTTTGCCGTCGTTTCCATGCTTGCCCTGGCCGCCTGCTCCGAGGAGAAGGTCGAGACGAAGGAAATCATCCGCCCGGTCAAGGTGGTGGAAATCTCCGCAACGCAGACGACGCGTGACCTCGATTACTCCGGCTCCGTGAAGGCACGCACCGAGATGAACCTCGGCTTCCGCGTTGCCGGCAAGATCACCGAGCGCCTGGTCGATGTCGGTGATCGCGTCAAGCCGGGCGATGCGCTTGCGCGTGTCGACGCCGTCGATTACGGCCTCTTGGCATCGAGCGCGCAATCGAGCCTCGATGCGGCCGAGCGGCAGGTGGAGACGACAAAACTGTCGCTCGATCGTGCCGAAAAACTCTTCCGCCAGAACGTTTCGCCGAAATCCCAGCTGGAGCAGGCGCAGCTTGCCTACAATCAGGCTGTCGCAACCCGCGATTCCGCCAAATCGGCGCTGGAGCAAGCAAAGAACCAGATCGACTACACCACGCTTTCTGCCGATCGCGACGGCATTGTCGTTGCCGTCAACGCCGATAGCGGCCAGGTGGTTTCCGCCGGCACGCCTGTCGTCACCGTTGCCGTCGATGGCGAGAAGGAAGTGCAGATCGCCGTGCCGGAAACAGAGATCGCCCATTTCGAGGCTGGCAAGGCAGTGAAGGCCACCTTCTGGTCGGATGCCGGTCTGGTGCTCGACGGCAAGGTGCGGGAAGTCGCCGGCAGCGCCGATCAGGCATCGCGTACCTTTGCTGTTCGTGTCAGCCTTTCGGACGACCCGCGCGTGCGCCTCGGCATGACGGCGACGGTCAATGCGTCGGCGCCAGTTGCGGAAGCCGTCATGACGGTGCCGCTGAGCGCTCTGGCCAAGGATGGCGAAAAATCGCTGGTCTGGATCGTCGACCGCAGCACCGGCACGGTACGCAGCCGCGAAGTCAAGGTTGCCGGCTTTGCCGGCGACGGTGTGCGCATCGCCGAAGGCCTGAAGGTTGGAGATGCCGTCGTGGCAGCCGGTACACAGTTCATGAGCGAAAACCTCAAGGTGAAGCTGGCCGGCACGCATGACGAAGCCGCCTTCGCCGACAAGACCGGTGCGACCGAACTGTTGCGCTAACCAATCCCCCACGCGGAACCAAGCCGATGGCCAAGACCTCTGAAGAAAAGCGCCCGTTCAACCTGTCGCGGTGGGCAATCCAGCATCCGAGCATTGCCCGCTTCCTGTTCGGCCTGATCATCGTCACCGGGGTCATGGGCCTGATGCGCATGGGCCAGAAGGAAGACCCGGATTTCACCTTCCGCGTCATGGTCGTCCAGGCCATTTGGCCCGGCGCCTCGATCCAGGAGATGGAAGACCAGGTCGTCAACAAGATCGAGCGCAAGCTGCAGGAAACCCCGCACCTCGACTGGGTCCGCTCCTACACCCGTGCCGGCAGCGCCATCATCACCCTGCAGGTCAAGGGCGATACCAATACGGCTGAGGTCAAGGACGCCTTCTACCAGGTGCGCAAGAAGGTCGGCGACATCTCGAACGAGCTGCCGCAAGGCCTGCTCGGCCCCTATTTTAACGACGAGTTCGGCGACACCTTCATCACCCTGCATTCGCTGAGTGGCGAAGGCTTCTCGTATCCCGAGCTGAAAAAATTCGCCATTCAGGCGCGCGACATGCTGCTGACGACGCCGGGCGTCGAAAAGGCCGTGATCATCGGCGACCAGCCGGAGAAGATCTATATCGACGTCTCGTCGAAGGCGCTGGCCGAGCGCGGCCTGACGCTTATCGACATCCAGAACGCCATCAAGGGCCAGAATGCCGTCGATCCTGCCGGCTCCGTCGATACCGGCACCCGCTCCGTCCGCATTTCCGTCGAAGGCGACGTGACCAGGGCGGAGGATATCCGCGAGTTGCGCCTGCGCGCCGGCGGTCAGGTCACCCGCCTCGGTGATATCGCCACGGTTTCGTCCGGTCTCGAAGACCCATACCAGCGCAAGTTCCGCTTCAATGGCGCCGACAGCGTTCAGATCGGCGTCGTCATGGCCCCCGGCTTCAAGGTGACGGATGTCGGAACGGCGGTCGAGGCCACCTATGCCCGCTTCGAGGAGGCGCTGCCCTACGGCGTTCATGTCGATCAGGTTTCCAACCAACCCGATGTGGTGCGTGAGGCCGTCGGCGAGTTTATGAAGGCACTCGGCGAGGCTCTGGTCATCGTGCTCGTCGTGTCGCTGCTCTCCATCGGCTGGCGTTCCGGTCTGGTGATCGCCATCACCATCCCGCTGGTGCTCGCGGCCACCTTCGCCATCATGTACGAACTCGGCATCGACCTGCAGCGCATCTCGCTCGGCGCGCTGATCATCGCGCTCGGCCTTCTGGTGGATGACGCAATGATCGTCGTCGAGATGATGGAGCGCAAGCTGGAGGAGGGGCTGGTCAAGCTGGAAGCGGCGAGCTTTGCCTATTCCTCCACGGCTTTCCCGATGCTGACGGGCACGCTGATCACCACCGCCGGCTTCATTCCGGTCGGCTTTGCCGAGTCGACCGCCGGCGAATATGTCCGCACGCTGTTCTACGTCGTCGGCATCGCGCTGGTCGTCTCGTGGTTCGTGGCGGTCTATTTCACCCCATGGCTCGGCTACATGATCCTCAAGCAGCGGCATCATGCCGGCGATCATCACGATGTCTTCGATACCGGCTTCTATCGCCGCCTGCGCGCCACTGTCACCTGGGCGGTCCGCCATCGCATCATCGTGCTGGCCATGACCATCGTCACTTTCGTCACCAGCCTCTGGGCCTTCCAGTTCATTCCGCAGAACTTCTTCCCGCAGTCCTCGCGGCCGGAAATTCTCGTTGATCTCTGGCTGCCCGAGGGCACCTCGATCAAGGAAGTCGAAAACCAGGCCAAGGCGCTGGAAGCCCGTATCATCGACGATCCGGACAAGAAGTTCATCGCCACCTATATCGGCGAAGGCGCGCCGCGCTTCTTCCTGCCGCTCGACCAGCAATTGCGCAATCCGAACTTTGCCCAGCTGCTCGTCATGGCCAATGACGAACCGGCCCGCGAACGGCTGATCGCCAAGCTGCGCACCATCCTTGCAGAAGACTTCCCGTCGATCCGCGGCAAGGTCGACCGCCTGTTCCTCGGCCCGCCGACCGGCTGGCCGGTGCAGATGCGCGTCATGGGACCGGATCGCGATGAGGTGCGTCGCATCGCCGACCAGGTCAAGGCGAAGTTCCACGAAAACCCTGAGATCGGCGCCATCCACGACGACTGGCTGGAGCCGGTGCCGGGCATGCGCCTGGAGATCGATCAGGACCGTGCCCGCGCGCTCGGCGTTACCTCGCAACGTATTCGTCAGATGCTGCAGGCCTCCATGTCCGGTGCCCCGCTCGATGATTTCCGCGACGGCGAAGAAACCGTCTCCATCGTCGCGCGTGAACCCGATGCGAGCCGCCACCTGCTGTCGTCGGTGGACTCGCTCTATATCCCGACCGATTTCGGCGGTTTCGTGCCGCTGTCGCAGGTCGCCCGCGTCGTGCCGGTCATGGAACAGGGGATCGAGTGGCGTCGCGACCGCCTGCCGACCATCACCGTGCGCGGCACGCTGCCGGATGACGTCCAGCCCAACGATGTGACGATGAAGCTCTACAGCGATCTGCAGGGCATCCGTGACGGCCTGGCGCCCGGCTACAAGGTCGAGATCCAGGGCGGGGCGGAAGATTCTGCCGAGAGCCAGCAGTCGATCGCCGCCAAGGCGCCGGTCATGCTCGCCGTCATTATCGTCCTGCTGATGATCCAGCTGCAGCATTTCGGCAAGGCGATGCTGGTGCTGGCCACCGGCCCGCTCGGCATCATCGGCGCCGCTGCGGCGCTGCTGATCAGCGGTGCGCCCTTCGGCTTCGTCGCCATCCTCGGCGTCATCGCACTGCTCGGCATCATCATGCGCAACTCGATCATCCTCGTCGACCAGATCGACCAGGATATCGCCGCCGGCATGGAACGATCGGAAGCGATCATCGGTGCCGCCGTCCGCCGCTTCCGGCCGATCATGCTGACGGCGCTCACCGCCGTGCTGGCGCTGATCCCGATCTCGCGCGGCGTGTTCTGGGGACCGCTCGCCTACGCCATGATGGGCGGCATCCTCGTCGCCACCGTGCTGACCATCCTGGTGCTGCCGGCGGCTTACGCGCTGTTCTTCGGCAAGGAGCCGAAGAAGAAGGAGGAGGCCAATGTTCCCGGTAACGAGAACAAGGCTGCCGTCTCCGTCCCGCCGGCCATTGCCGCTGAGTAAACGGTTCTTTCAAAGGCAAGCAAAAAGCCTTCGGTTCAGCGAACCGAAGGCCTCTCCTTTTTATCGGCGGGCAAGGCGTCAATGCGCTTCCTTGAGCGTCACCTCTGCGGTCTTGTCCTGATATTCCTTCTTGGGGTCGGCGCCGAGCAGCATCTTGATGCCGGCGAACAGGCTCGATTCATCCAGCCAGATTTCCGCATGTTCGGCATCGAAACGCAGCAGCGCGAGGTTGGGATCGTCCTTGCCGCCTTCGAACCAGGCGGCGACATAGCGGTTCCACAAGCGCTCTATCATGTCGCGGTCGTTGCTGAGCGACAGCCGGCCATGCACGGTAGCGAAGACGTCGTGGTCCTTGGAGGCGAAGGTGAAGAGCGCCTGCTCGATACCGCTCAGCTCTTCCGCCAGTTCGGTATCCTTCGCCGTGAAGAACCAGATCGGCCCCTTGTCGCCGTCGATCTGCGCCGTCATCGGCCGCGGATGTTCGTCGCTGTGGCCTTCGAGGCCGAGCATCACGGTGCGGTCGGATTTCAGCGCCTTCCAGAATTTCGTTTCCAGTTCCTTGGGTGTCGACATCGGTGTTTCCTTTCTTTCTGTCTGCGGGACATCATCGAACGACGGAAGACGAAACAATGTTCCTCACGCCGTCAGCCGTTTCTCCGGCCTGTCGTTCTCATCCGGGTTGGGATTGGGCACTTCGTCGGGCAGGCGTTCGGGCTCCGGCTCGCCGATCGGCGGCACCGGTTCTGCCGGCGGCGGTATGGGTGGGATCGGATTGCCGGGGACCGGCTCCACGGGATAGGACATGATACAACCTTCCATCTTGGATGATGGTTTCCAACGGCCGCACGGCCGGTTTTGTTCCGGCATCAGGCCGGGACAAGCAAGGCAGCCGATCATCTGCCGCATCAACTCCCTGGAGGCGAATGCGGAGGCGAATGCGGTGAATTTCATGGTGATCAGGGGCGGTCTGGCCGAACAGGACGCCGCAGCGGTGGGCGAACCGCGTCCCGAGGACGTGGCGTCCGAAGCCAGGCGGCGCGTCAAGGCTGCCGGCTTCGACAACCTGCATACCCGCTATCTCGCGACCGGCGTTCCCGTGCCGGCTGCGGTGCGGTATCTCGTGCTGCAGATCAATTATACCGCCGAAGCGCTGGCCGGCCTGAACCCCATTCCCGCGGACTTCCGCTCCGACGCCTACTGGCCACGATAACGGGCGCGTCCGCGGAACTTTCCCGTCCGGTTTTCGTTTATCGGCCGAATGGGAGAAAAGCATGCAGATTACATATCATATCGCCCAGCACGATGGCGGCTGGGCTTACAGGCTGGGCGACGTCTGGTCCGAACCTTTCCCGACACATGATTCCGCCCTGGCGGCGGCCAAGCAGGCCGCAGCGAAACAACAGGTCGGCGGCCAGAATGCCGAAATCGACTATCAGTCGAGCGACGGCAGGTGGCATCGCGAGAGTGTCGAGGGCGGCGACCGCCCGCAGGTCGAGGTCGAAGACAAATAGGGCTGGTGTTCGCCTGCGTTCACAAGCGGCACCGCCGCCAGCCGATAGTTTGCTGACGACTAGCCGGCGCCATACTCCGCATCCGTCACCAGTTCCATCCAGTCGGCCACCTTGCCGTCCTGCGCTTCCTGCATGGCGACATGTGTCATGTCGCTGTCGGGTGCTGCCCCATGCCAGTGTTTTTCGCCCGGCGCGAACCACACCACGTCTCCGACCTCAAGCGAACGCACTGGCCCGCCCCAACTTTGCGCCAGGCCCCGGCCTGCGGTCACCAGAAGGGTCTGCCCCAACGGATGCGTGTGCCAGGCCGTGCGTGCGCCGGCCGGAAAATGGACGCTGGCGGCGCGAAGCCGGGCCGGCGCTTCCGCCTCGATCACCGGCGTGATCGACACGTCGCCGGTAAAATAATCCTTCGAGGCGGCGCGTGCCGGGCGGTCCTTGGCGCTCTTGATATCCATGATCGGTTCCTTCGGTTTCGCCGCAGCAGACGATGGGCGGTGCCGACATACATAGACCGGAGGATGGCCGCCGCAAGCAGCAATCCTCCGGTCCGTGAAAGAACGCGTATCAGCCGTCAGCGCGCACTGCATCGACCAGCCGGCGGCTGGCGTCGGCGAGATTGTTGCGTTCGCGGATCAGCGCGCCGCCGATCAGGTACATGACCCGGTCGCCATAGGCATCACGCATTTCCGGTACGCGGGCGAGGCTCATGCCGCCGCCCGGCGCCGGTGCGATCGGCTTGTAACCGCCGAACTCCGCCTGCGAACCACGGACAATCGACTGGCATTCCGCCAGCGTGAAGCCGAAACGGCCGCCGAAATTCGGGTAGACCACGGCATCGACGCCCATCAGCCGCTGCAGCAGGCCGAAGTAGAAGCGGTGTGAGAAACCGGTGGTCGGCGTGATCATGTTCGGCCCGGCAAAAGTCGGGTGCGAAACGATCGGCAGGCCGAAATCCGGATCGGCGGCGAGGCTGTGGATGATGTCGTAGCCGGCGAGCGCCGGTGCGATCATCACGCCGCCGGCGCCCTGTTCCTTGGCCATCCAGGCGCGTTCGAACAGCTTCATCGCCGGAGCGGTGATGTTCGGCACGTAGGTGGTCTTGCCGCCGGTCTTGGCGTTCGCCTCGTTGACGCCGTCGACGCAGGCCTTCAGCCGCTCGACGAAGGGCGAGGTGTGCTGGTCGGCAAGTCCATGGTCGTCCTTGACGAAGTCCATGCCGCCAAGCGCGAAATCATGCGCCAGCTTGCCGAGTTCCTTGCTCGACAGGCCGACCGGTTTGATCGCCGACATCAGCAGCGGCCCCTTGTCGACGCCGCAGATCTCGCGCAGGCCCGGCATGCCGAAGCGTGGACCGGCGCAGAGCGAAAGGATGCCCGGCGACAGCGTGATGTCCTCGACGCGGATGTTGGTCTTGATTGAGGAGTTGCCGAAGACGATGTTGAGCAGCTGCAGGAAATCGCCGCCGACATCGTCGTCGCTATAGGAGATGTCGGCAAAGAAACCGCCACGCCCGTCGCTCGCCGGTTCCAGCCTTTCCAGCTTGCCGAGGATTTCATCCTCGACGTAACCGGCCGGAACGGCATCGCGCGGGATCTCGACGGTCTGTTCCAGCGCGATGTCGAGCGCCCGCTGGCGGGCTTCCGCCTCGTCGTTGGCGCCGACCCAGTAGGTAACGGAAAAGCGTGCCATCAGAGCGCCTCCGCCTTCTGCGCCGAATGCACCGTGTCGAGGCGCACGGCTTCCAGCTCGGCATCGTCGATATCGAGCGACTTGCCCAGCACGTCACCGATAGCCGCCACCAGGGCGCTGGCATCGAGCTTATACTTCTTCATCAGGTAGGGCTTGGAAGCGCCGTGGGCAAAGGTGTCCTGCAGGCCGAGGCGACGCAGTTTGACGCCAAGCCCTTCTTCCGCGAGGATTTCCGCCACCAGCGAGCCGAGGCCGCCGTTGATCGTGTGGTTCTCCAGCGTCACGACACCCTTCTTTCCCTTGGCGGCCTTGATTAGGCCTTCGCGGTCGAAGGGTTTCAGGGTCGAAACATGCAGGTGATGGATGCCGACGCCGCGGCTCTTCAGCGGTTCGGCGGCACGCAGAGCCTCTTCGGTGCAGATGCCCGAGGTGACGACCAGCACGTCGTCGCCTTCGCTCAGCGTCCGGAGCTTGTTGAGCTCGAACGGCGTCGAGAACAAGCGGGGAACCTCGCCACGCAGCACACGGACATAGACCGGGCCGTTGACGCTGTCGGCGACCTCAAGCACGGTTTCCACCTCGGTGGCATCGCCGCATTCGAGGATCGTCATGTTCGGGATGGCACGCATCACCGAAATGTCCTCGATGGCCTGGTGGGTGATGCCGCCCGGCGTGGCGATGCCCGGCAGGAAACCCATCATCCGGACCTTGCGGTTGGAATAGGCGATGGAGTTGATCAGCTGGTCATAGGGCCGCCGGTAGAGGAACACCGAGAAGGTGTGGATGAAGGGGCGATAGCCCTGCATCGCCAGGCCGCCGGCAAAGGACAGCATGTTCTGCTCGGCCATGCCGAGTGTCAGGAACTGCTCCGGGTGCCGGTCGCGAAAACCGTCGACCTCGCAGGACGATGTCAGGTCGGCGGACAGGCAGAGCACTTCGGGACGAGCCGTGGCGAAGGTTTCGAACGCCTTGGCATAGGGACGATTGACGATTTCGACCATGATCAGGCCCTCGCGATTTCGGCTTCGTCGACGCCCAGTTCGGCGGCGATGGCGGTCTGCATTTCCTGGCGTTCCTCGGCGGACTTGAAGCGCACATAGTGCAGCCGCGGGAACCGCTTCTTGAGGAAGTCCATGCCCTGATAGGGCGAGGTATTGGCGAGGATGATCAGCGGCTTGCCCGGCTCGGCACTGTCGGCCGCCTTGCGGAAGGTATCGAGATCATGCCCGTCGATCGAACGGCAGGTGACACCAAACGAGGCGACGCGGGCAGCCAGGTCACCGAGATCGAGCACCGACGACATGGCGCCATCGCATTGCTGGCGGTTGACGTCGACGACGACGCGGACATTGTCGATGCCGTGGTAGCTCATCGCCGCCAGGCATTCCCAGGTCTGGCCTTCTTGGAATTCGCCGTCCGACATGTAGACCCAGACCTTGCCGGGTTCGCCCTTCTTCTTGCGCGCCCAGGCAACGCCGGCGGCCATCGAAAGACCCTGCGCCAGCGAACCCGTCGTCACTTCCATGCCGGGGCTGTGCTCGGCGCCGATCATCTCGACCGAGCCGCCATCACGGTTGAAGTGGTCGAGCGCATGCTCGTCCATGCGGCCCATTTGGATGAGGGCGGAATAGATCACCAATGCGTAATGCGCCGGCGAGATGATGAAGCGGTCATATTCCGGCGCGAAGGCGCCGTGATAGCCGGCACCGGTGAAGGCGTCCGGATTATGCGCCGAAGGCACGCCGGCGAAGGGCAGCGGCACCTTCGGCAGCGTCGGCTCACCGAGCTTCAGGGCTTCGTTGTAGAGGAAAGCCAGGCTTTCCGCCGCCGAACACGCCTGGCTCAGATAACCGCCATTGTTGCGCATCGTGTGCAGGAAGACGCGCTTGCGAATGCCGGCGGCGACGTCTTCCGTCTTCTGCTGGTTCGAGAGGGTCATGGGTTCAGCTCCGTTCCGGGAACATGTCTTTCAGGCCTTCGGGCGAGGCGTTTGCTATGCCGCGCTCGGTGATGAGGCCGGTGATCAGCCGCGCCGGGGTGACGTCGAAGGCCGGATTGGCTGCGGGGCTGCCTTCCGGCGAGACGCGCACCGTTGAAATCCAGCCGTCGCCGTTGCGTCCCTGGACGAAGGTCACTTCGTCGCTGTTGCGCTCCTCGATGGGGATTTCCTTCACACCGTCATGCACCGTCCAGTCGATGGTCGGCGAGGGCAGGGCGACATAGAAGGGCACATTGTTGTCCTTGGCGGCGAGCGCCTTGAGGTAGGTGCCGATCTTGTTGCAGACGTCGCCGTTTGCCGTGGTGCGGTCGGTGCCGACGATCACCATGTCGACGTCGCCGTGCTGCATCAGGTGACCGCCGGCATTGTCGACGATCAGCGTGTGCGGCACGCCGTGGCCATTCATTTCCCAAGCGGTCAGCTGGGCGCCCTGGTTGCGCGGGCGGGTCTCGTCGACATAGACGTGGACCTTGATGCCATCCTCGACCGCCATGTAGATCGGCGCCGTCGCCGTGCCGTAGTCGACGGTCGCCAGCCAGCCGGCGTTGCAGTGGGTGAGGATATTCACCGGCTCGCCCGGCTTCTTGCGGGCGGCGATCTCGCGGATGACCTTCAGGCCGTTGGCGCCGATCGAGCGGTTGAGCTCGATGTCTTCCTCGGCGATCTCGCCCGCCTTTTTGTAAGCGGCTGCAGCGCGTTCGGACACCGGCACCTTGCGCAGGAAATTGCGCATCTCGTCCAGCGCCCAGCGCAGGTTGATGGCGGTCGGGCGGGTTTCGTTGAGAACCTCCCAGACATTGTCCAGTGCTTCGTCGCTGGCATCCGAAAGCATGGCGATGGCGACGCCATAGGCAGCGGTGACGCCGATCAGCGGCGCGCCGCGGATCCACATGTCACGGATGGCGACGGCGACGTCGTCGACGGTCTTCAATGTCACGACGCGGAATTCGTGGGGCAGCCAGCGCTGGTCGATGACGTCGACGGAGCGTCCGTCTTCGTTCAGCCAGATGGTGCGGTAGTGGCGGTCTCCGACTTTCAAGCGACTATCTCCTGTTCGAGCCGTTCTGCCAGCGCATTGATCTCAGCCACGCTGTGGATCTTGCGGCGGTTGACGGCGAGGTGGCGCCCGAGCTTGAGCGCCTTGGTTTCGCAACGGGCGCGCTGGTCGGCGTCCGCGATGGTTTCAAAATCGGCATTGTGGGCGAGGCCAAGGATGCGGCGGTGCATCTCGACACCGGCAAACCCGAGCATATCGACCCAGATCGACTGCAGCACCTCGTCGAGGGCCTGTTCGGCGCCCAGGCTGTCGCCGCGGTCCTCGAAGAGGGCAGCCTGGTAGAGAATGCCCTTGCGCTCGCTGCGCCACAGGCGGGAAAATTCGTCGCGGAAGACATCCCAGATATCGATGACGACATCGAGCAGGTATTCGCGCATGCTCTCGCGGTCGCCGTCCTTCTCGTGGCCGGACTGCGAAAAATAGCTCATCCAGAAGTTGGCGAGCAGCATGCCGACATCGAAGGCCATCGGGCCGTAGAAGGCGAATTCCGGATCGATGACCCGGGTTTCCTGCGGCGTCACCATGACGGAGCCGGTGTGCAGGTCGCCGTGCAGCAGCGTCTCGGCATTGGCGGCGAACAAGTGCTTCAGCCGCTGCGCCTCGACCTTCAGGTCGCGGTCGGCGCGCAGTTCCGCCACGATACCATCAAGCTGCGGCGTCGTGTGGTGGTTCAGCTTGGCTTCATAATAAGGATCGGAGAAGACGAGGTTCTCGGTGATGTCGCAGAGTTCGACATTGTCTGAGAACAGCGCCACGTCTTCCTTGCGCTTGCGCGTCTCCATGGCGAGGTCTGAGCCGCGGAACAGCGTACGCGCCAGGAAAAGGCCGAGATCGGATGCGATGCGCGGCAGTTGCTGGCCCTGGATCAAGGCGCGGCGCAGGATGATGTGCGGCGTCAAAAATTCCATGACGATGATCGCCTGTTCGCGATCGAAGAACAGCACCTCCGGCACCATGCCGGGATCGCGTTCCCCCTGGCGGATCAGGGCGTGATACTCGAAATAGGAGCGCTTCAGCGGCAGCGGCCAGCTTTCGCCGACCAGCCGCACGTAAGGCAGCGCCTGCTTGACGATGACACTGCCCTTGGAACCGTCGACGATGAAGACGAGGTTCAAATTGCCGTCGCCGACTTCGCGTACGCTCCACTTGCTGGTGTCTTCGCCGATACGATCCGTGAGGGCCTGGTTGCTGCCGAGGCGCACCGGCAGCGTCTCGGCATTCAATGCCTCGAATACGCTCATTTGTCTGTTTCCTCCCGTCGTGGCATGCGGCAATCGGGGACGCGGCATGCCTTGATATTTCTTTTCGTAGGACAGCATTCTGTCAAATGTCAATGGGCTTGACATTTGATTAGATGCCGTCCTAGATGACGATACGGGAGGAGCATATGGTACAAGAGGCGGTTTTCCGCGTAGACGATCTGCGCAAGTCGTTCGGGCCGGTCCAGGTTTTGGGCGGCGTCGATCTGGAGCTGCGCGCCGGTGCGGTTACCGTGCTGATGGGCGCCAATGGCGCCGGCAAATCCACGCTCGTGCGTATCGTCAGCGGTGTCTATGACAAGGATGCAGGCCGCATCACGCTGGCCGGCAAGGATTTTGCGCCCTCGACACCAGCGGAAGCCATCCGTGCCGGTGTCGTCACCGTGCACCAGAATATCAATGACGGCGTCGTCGCCGATCTCGATGTTGCGACGAACCTGACGCTTGACCGCCTGAACGGCAAGGGTGCCGCCTTCATCTTCAATCCCCGCCGCGTGCGCCGCGAGGCCAAGGCCGTTGCCGACCGCATGGGGCTGACGATCAATCTTTCCGCCAACATCGCCGATCTTTCGCTCGCCGACCGGCAGATGGTGGCGATTGCCCGCGCCATGGCGCATGAGCCGAAGGTGCTGATCCTCGACGAGCCGACCTCCTCGCTGTCATCGGCCGAAGCCGAGCGGCTGTTCCAGGTGGTCGAGCGCCTGCGCGCCCGCGGCGTCGCTATTCTTTATATATCGCATCGCATGTCCGACATCCGCCGGCTGGCCGATACCATCGTCAGCCTGCGCGACGGCCGTATCACCGGCGTCTTCGAAGGTCCGGAGCTGGATTACGAAGGTGCGGTCAACGCCATGCTCGGCAAGAAGGTCAGCGCCGGCGAGATCGTCGTGCAGACGGCGACGGCTCCGGTGCTGAAGGCGGAAAACCTGCGGCTGGCAGCCAATTCCCGCCCCTTCTCCCTGACGCTCGGCGATGGCGAGGTGGTGGCCATTACCGGCCTCGTCGGCGTCGGCAAGACTGCGCTTGCCGAAACCCTGTTCGGCGCCCGCCAGCCCGCCGGCGGCGGCATGACACTGGACGGCAAGACATATGCACCGAAGAGCACGCGTCAGGCCATCGAGCAGGGCGTGTTCCTGGTCGCCAAGGATCGCGGTGAAAACGGCATCGTGCCGGGTTTCAATATTTACGAAAACATCAGCCTGCCCTTCCTGAAGCGGATTTCGAATTTCGGCGTCACCAATCGCCGCGGCGAGCGCAACCTTGCCCGCACGCAGATCGCTTCGCTCGGCGTCGTCTGCCGCAGCGAGCGCGACGAGATGAACACGCTGTCGGGCGGCAACCAGCAGAAGGTCATGGTCGGCCGCTGGCTGACGCAGGCCTCGCGGGTGCTGATCCTCGACGAACCCTTCCAGGGCGTCGACATCGCCGCCCGGCGCGACATCGCCGCCAAGCTCAGGGCATCGGCAAACGGCCGCGCGACGCTGGTCTTCCTGACCGAGCTCGACGAGGCCTTCGAGATTGCCGACCGCATTCTGGTGATGTCGGAACAAACGATCGTCGGCGAGCACCGCAATGCCGGCATCAACGTGGATAAGCTTCTGGCCGAAATTGCCGGTCAGCATCAGATGGTTGGTTGAATGAGTATGGAACAGTCGAAGACTTCGGTCACCGTGACGAATACGGCGCAGACGGCGCCCGGCATGTCGGCACGTGAAATTGCCATCAAATATGGCTTCCTCGTCCTGCTGCTCGGCCTCATCCTGTTCTTCTGCGTTTCGACCAACGGCTTTGCCTCGCCGCAGAGCGCCGTGTTCATCCTGCAGTCGGTGTCTATCACCGGCATCCTGGCCCTCGGCGTTACCGCGACGCTTGTCGTCGGCGGTTTCGACCTGTCGATCGGCTCGGTCGCCACGACGGCGATGATGGCCTCCTCCTACGTCATGGTGGTGATGGGTGGCGATGCCTTGACGGCGACGCTGGTCTGCATCCTGATCGGCATCATCGTCGGCCTGATCAACGGTTTCCTGATCGTCTACATGCGCGTGCCGGATCTGCTCGCGACGCTCGGCATGATGTTCCTGCTGGTTGGCCTGCAGCGCATTCCGACCGAAGGACGCTCGATTGCCACTGGCATGTCGCTGCCGGACGGAACGGTCGCCAACGGCACCTTCTCGCCCGCCTTCCTGGCGCTCGGCCGCCACCGCTTCGATCTCATCCTGCCGAACCTTCTGCCGGTTTCGGTGGTGGTGTTGATCGTGCTCGCCATCCTGATCTGGTTCTTCCTCGAATATACCCGCTTCGGCCGCATGATGTATGCCGTCGGCTCGAACGAGCGGGCTGCGGCGCTGGCCGGCGCGCCGGTCAATTCCTACAAGATCAGCGCCTATGTGATCTCGGGCGTCTTCGCCTCCATCGGCGGCATCCTGCTCGCTGCCCGTCTCGGCCGCGGGGATATCGCCTCGGGCAATAACCTGCTGCTCGATTCCGTTGCCGCAGCACTCATCGGCTTTGCCGTGCTCGGCGCCGCCAAGCCGAACGCCTTCGGCACCGCCATCGGCGCCTTGTTCGTCGGCGTGCTGCTGCAGGGCCTGACGATGATGAATGCGCCTTATTATACCCAGGACTTCGTCAAGGGCGGCGTCCTGGTGGTTGCCCTCGTCTTTACCTTCGCGCTGTCGCAGCGCAAGCGCTGAGGCGGGAGAAGGCCTCAAGAGACTACCAACAAACAAAACGTCTAATGTGGAGGAGCCCTATGACGATTACGCGCAGACTGCTTGGAAAACTGACACTCGGCCTCATCGGCGCTTCGGCGCTGGGTGGCGTTGCTTTCGCTGCCGACAAGCCGGCCCCCTTCGACAAGCCCGGCGACGTGAAGATCGCCCTGGTGCGTTACCTGTCGACCGGTGACTTCTTCCAGTCCTACCTCGCCGGTGTCGAAGCCCAGGCAAAGGCGCTCGGCGTCGACCTGCGCGTGCTCGACAGCCGCCAGGATGCCGCACTGCAGGCCGACATGGTCGACCAGGCGATCGCGCTTGGCGTACAGGGCATCATCATCCAGCACGGCCTGACGGAATCGATGAAGGAAGCGGCACAGCGCGCCGTTGACGCCGGCATCAAGGTCGTCGCCTTCGACGTCAACGTCGAAAACGACAAGATCCCGCAGATCGAGCAGTCCGACCGCGACCTCGCCCGCCTCGCTCTCGAGCAGGCGATCAAGGATAACGGCGAAAGCTGGAAGGCCGGTTACGTCTACGTCGCCGGTATCGCACCGCTCGACCGCCGCGACGAGACCTGGAAGGAATTCAAGAAGAAGTATCCGGGCATCAACGAAGCCGCGATGTTCGGCACGATGGACAACCCGATCGCTAACTCGGTTGCCAACCAGGCCCGTTCGGTCGTTTCGGCCAACCCTGATATCACCGTGATGTTTGCGCCTTATGACGAATTCGCCAAGGGCGTGAAGATCGCCGTCGACGAAGCCGGCCTGTCTTCCAGCGTGAAGATCTATTCGGCCGACATCTCGACCTCTGATATCGCCGCCATGCGCGAGCCGGGTTCTGCCTGGGCTGCAACGGCTGCCACCAACCCGGCTGTTGTCGGCCAGGTTTCAGTCCGTGCGCTCGCCATGCTGCTTGCTGGCGAAGATCCGGGCAAGAGCGTCATCGTTCCGCCGACGCTGATCACCCAGAAGGACCTGATCGACAACGACATCAAGAGCATGGAAGAACTCGGCGCCAAGCTGCCGCAGTTCGCCCACGCTGACGTCGCCATGCCGGCATGGATGCCGAACCCGAACGCCAAGTAAGAGTTTTCCCAGGAGACTTGGGGCGGCCTTCGGGCCGCCTTTTTTTGTTTGCGCCGTCCTGTTCGCGGAGCGCCCTTGCAGTATTTTGCAGTGTGAACTATAGATTACATGTGATCGAGGTTCGCCAGACGACATTCTTTCGGGACTGGCTGGATGATCTAACGGATCGTCGAGCGCAGGAACGTATTGCCCAGCGTATCGTTCGGCTTAAGGCAGGGCTTTTCGGCGATGCCACGTTTTTTGAGAGCGTCGGCGAACTGCGGATCGACCACGGTCCCGGTTACCGGCTCTATTTCGTGCGGCGCGGGAATGTCCTCGTCGTTTTGCTGTGCGGCGGCGATAAGAGCACGCAGGCCAAGGATATCGTCCGTGCAAAAAGCATGGCCGCTGATCTGGAGATGTAAAATGGCAATTCAAACCATACCCTTCGATCCCTCCCAATATCTGGAGGGTGCGGAAGCCCAGGCGGAGCTGCTGAGCGATGCATTCGAGACCGGCAATGCTGCCTACATCGCGGCAGCCCTCGGTGTCATCGCCAAGGCGAGGGGTATGACGCATGTGGCGCGTGAAGCCGGCATTACCCGGGAGGCACTCTACAAGTCGCTGAGCGCCGAGGGCGACCCAAAACTCTCGACGTTGCTCGGCGTGATGAAAGCGCTCAACCTGTCACTTCACGCGACCACGCGCTGACTGTGCCCGATGTAATTAAAGCCCGATCTCGCTGGCGAATGGCGGATTGGCGCCCGCACGGGAAACGGTGACGGCGGCGGCTTTGGCGCCGAGGGCCAGTGTCTGACGGACGGCGTCTTCGGAAAGCGCGGCGACTTTGGCCTTGGTCAGCAGGTCCTGCATCTTCAATGAAGCAAGGATGCCCGCGTCGAATGTATCGCCAGCCCCAACTGTATCGACAACGGTGACGCGTTCGCTCGGAACGGACACCTTGAAGGATGTCGTGTAGCCCGTTGCCCCTTCGGCGCCACGCGTCAGCACGACGAGTTTGGCGCCCTGGGCCAGCCAATGCGCGGCCAGCGTATCGTGATCGCCTTCGAGGCCGAACCAGTCGAGGTCCTCATCCGAAAACTTGATGATGTCGGACATCGCCGCCATGCGGCGCATGCGGTCGAGATGTTTCGGCTTGTCCTTGATGAAACCCGGACGGATGTTGGGGTCGAAAGAAATGACGCGTTTCTGGTGTTCGCGGCTCATCAGCGCTTCGTAGGTGCTGCCGCAAGGTTCCGGGATCAGGCTGATGGCGCCAAAATGCATCGCCTCGCAGTCGTCGCCGAGATCGGGCAGGTCGGCTTCGGTGATCATCCGGCCGGCGGTGCCTTCGTCGTAGAAGGCATAGGTCGCCTGGCCGTTGACCAGCTTGACGAAGGCGATGGTCGTTGGACGGGACGAGATGGCGCAGAAACTGGAATCGACGTTGCTGGCGGCCAGCGTCTCGCGCAGGATGTCGCCCATCATGTCGTCGGAAAGGCCGGTGAAGAAACCGGTCTTGATGCCGAGGCGGCCGAGCGCGATCGCCGTATTGAAGATGGCGCCGCCGGCATAGGGGGCGAAGCCTTTTTCACCGAGCGTCGTTTCGCGCGGCAGCATGTCTATCAGCGCCTCGCCACAGCAGATGATCATTCCCGCCTCCCGTTCATGCGATCATTCAATCGATTTAATTCATTCGCGAGCCGAAAGCCAGCGGGATTTCGGCAACCTCTACAGGGTGCTGACGCCACCATTGCGGCCCGACCAGGCGAGGGGGCCGTTGAGGAAGGCCTCGACTTCCTCCAGCGTCTTGTCGTCGAACAGCGCCTTGCTGCGCGCGGCGGCGAGGACGTCGCGCCAGGTGGCGATATGGTGCAAGGTCACGCCGCCGGTCTCGAAGCGGGCGACGGCTTCGGGGAAGATGCCGTAATAGAACAGGGCGATGCCGTGCTCGACCACGCCGCCGGCGGCGCGGATGGCGTCGATGAAATTGAACATGCTGCCGCCTGCCGTTGTCAGGTCCTCGATGACCAGCACGCGGGCGCCCTCAGGCATGTGGCCCTCGATCTGGGCATTGCGGCCGTGGCCTTTCGGCTGCTTGCGCACGTAGATCATCGGCAGGCCGAGCCGTTCGGCCAGCAGGGCGGCAAAGGGGATGCCCGCCGTTTCGCCGCCGGCGATGACATCGAACTGTTCGAAGCCGGCGTCGCGCAGCAGCGTGCTGGCGGCAAAATCCATGATCGTCGAGCGGATGCGCGGATAGGAGAGCAGCTTGCGGCAGTCGATGTAGACCGGGCTCATCATGCCGGAGGAGAGCTTGTAGGGTTTCTCGGCGGCAAAATGCACCGCCTTGATCTCCCAGAGCATCTTCGCCATCAGTTCGGCCATCACGGCGCGTTCGGGGAAAATCGTCTGGAACATCGGCGCTCTCCTTCGTCTGGTTCCGTTGCGCATAGCAGGTGGCGCAGGAGGTTTCCAGCCGCAAGAGCGGGAATTTATCGTCTCTCAAGCACGCAGAAGCGGAGGCCCAAACGTCAAACAGATGCGGTGGGGACCGCATCTGCTGAAAACGGGTTGCGATGGAACGCTGTCAGCCTCAGGCCGGCGGCGGGCCGAAACGGTTGTCGCCGGGCTGGCTCGGCTGCACGAAGAAATAGATCAGCGCGATGAAGCCGATCAGCGGGATGAAGGCGATCAGCAACCACCAGCCGCTCTTGTCGATATCGTGAAGACGACGTACGCCAACACCGATGCCGGGAAGCAAAAGGGCGAGCGAAACGAGTGCACCGATCGCCTGGATACCCAGGGCAGCATCAATACCGGCGGCGACGATGCTGACGATGATGTTGAAAAGGACGAACCACCAATATTCCGAGCGGCTGGCGCGGCCCGAGAAAACGACATACTTGGAAAGAGCTGAGCTTACGGCTTCAGTAAAGGTCATATTTTCCCCCTAAGCGAAAACAAGCATTACCCCACGGCGATACTATGCGCATCGCCGTGGATTGCCAGAGGGAAACGTATCGCGGCCCAAAAATATTCTTGCGTGCTTACGAAATTATCTGCGCCGCCAGCGAAATTCAGCCCACGACCTGCCAGAAAAGCGGATACATCGGATCGAAAACCGTGACTGGACCGGCGCCGGTCTCGATTTTGGCCGGAAACGAAACGGCATCCGCCTGCCGCCGCAGGGTGATCTTTTCCTCGTTGGCCGGCAGGCCGTACCAGGCCGGGCCGTTGAGCGAAGCGAAAGCTTCCAGCTGGTCGAGTGCGCCGTCCTCCTCGAAGACATGCGCGAGGCAGCTCATGGTGTTGATCGAGGTGTAGATGCCGGCGCAACCGCAGGCGCATTCTTTCAGCGGATCGACATGCGGGGCGGAATCGGTGCCAAGGAAGAAACGGGCGTCGCCGGAGGTGGCGGCGGCCCGCAGCGCCAGGCGGTGGTTCTCGCGCTTGGCGACCGGCAGGCAGTAATAATGCGGCTTGATGCCGCCGACCAGGATGGCGTTGCGGTTGATGATCAGGTGATGCGTGGTGATCGAGCCGGCGAGGTTGCTTTTGGCCGACTTGATGTAGTCGATACCATCGGCCGTGGTCACATGCTCCATGGTGACCTTGAGGTCGGGGAGGCGCCGGCGCAGCGGATCGAGCACGGTTTCGATGAATACCGCCTCGCGGTCGAAGATATCCACCTCCGGCGTCGTCACCTCGCCATGGACGCAGAGCGGCAGGCCGATCTTCGCCATGCGCTCCAGCACCGGCATCGCTTTTTCGATGTCGCGCACGCCGCCATGCGAATTGGTCGTCGCGCCGGCGGGATACAGTTTGACGGCGGTGATCAGGCCACTCTTCTTGCCCTCTTCGACATCGTCGGGGCTGGTGTGTTCGGTGAGATAAAGCGTCATCAGCGGCTCGAAACGGTCGCCCTTTGGCAGGGCAGCCATGATCCGTTCGCGATAGGCGCGGGCATCCGCCGTCGTCACCACCGGCGGCACCAGGTTCGGCATGATGATGGCGCGGGCGAAATGCCGGCTGGTATCGCCGATCACGCCTTCCAGCATGGCGCCGTCGCGCAGATGCAGGTGCCAGTCGTCGGGGCGGCGGATGGTGAGTTCGGTGATCGGCGTGGTCATGGTGTCGGCTTCCTGATGTCGTCCGGTTCCGATACCATCAAGACGGCCCGCTTCACAACAATGGATCGCCGCGCGGATCGTCAGAATATCTCGATGCGGATATCGGCAGCCCGGGAATTCTCGGTGATGCGTTTGCCGTTCGGCAGGTCGTTACCGTAGAGCTTCCACTGGATGGCCTGTTCGTCCAGCCCGTAGAAGACCCAGCGTTCGCGCAGGCGGCTTTCCAGCACTTCATAAGCAGGACCGACGAAGATCGAAAAATCGAAACGGCCGTCGAGCTTCGACCACGGCGCCTCGTCCAGCAGCAGGTAATTGCCTTCGACAAGCACGAAACGCGTGTCCGGTGAGATGGCACGGGCGGAAGCGATGGCGATCTCGCGCGAGCGATCGAACACCGGCACCAGCACTTCCTCGTCGGCGCGGCGCACCGCTTCCAGGATGTCGAGGAAGGCGCGGACGTCGAACGTATCCGGCGCGCCCTTGCGCGGCAGCAAGCCGCGCGCCTCCAATATGCCGTTGTCCATGTGGAATCCGTCCATCGGCAACACTTCGGCGGTCTCGCCCGTTGCGACGAGCGCTTCGCGCAAGGCATCGGCGAGCGTCGACTTGCCGGCGCCGGGCGGGCCGGCGATGGCGACGATGAAGCGTGGGGCATCGCCCCTGCGGCGGACGATTTCCGCCGCGATCTCTGGTACGGACGTCATTTATGCGGCCATGGCTTCCGGTGGCGGGGCTTTTGCGCCGGTCATGAAGGCGACCGCATCCGACATCGAATAATCCTTCGGATTGATGACGCAAAGCCGCTTGCCGAGGCGATGGATGTGGATGCGGTCGGCGACTTCGAAGACATGCGGCATATTGTGCGAGATCAGCACGATTGGCAGGCCGCGCGAACGCACGTCGAGGATCAGTTCCAGCACCCGCCGGCTTTCCTTGACGCCGAGTGCGGCGGTCGGCTCGTCGAGGATGATCAGCTTCGAGCCAAAGGCGGCGGCACGCGCCACCGCCACGCCCTGGCGCTGGCCGCCGGAGAGCGTTTCCACCGCCTGGTTGATGTTCTGGATGGTCATCAGGCCGAGTTCGGAGAGCTTGTCACGGGCGATCTTTTCCATCGCCGCATGGTCGAGCATGCGAAAAACCTTGCCGAGCGGTCCGGATTTGCGGATCTCGCGGCCGAGAAACATGTTGTCGGCGATGGAGAGTGCCGGCGACAAGGCGAGGTTCTGGTACACCGTCTCGATGCCGGCCTTGCGGGCCTCGATCGGCGAGCGGAAGTTCACCACTTCGCCGTCGAGGCGGATCTCGCCTTCGTCGGGCCGGATGGCGCCGGAGATCGCCTTGATCAGCGAGGATTTTCCGGCACCGTTGTCGCCGATGACGGCGAGGATTTCGCCCTTGTGCAGGTCGAAATCGGCATTGTCGAGGGCGGTCACCCGGCCGTAGCGCTTGACGATGCCGCGGGCGGTGAGAATGGGTTCGGACGCCATCAGCCTGCTACCTTTCTGATCCACTGGTCGATTGCAACGGCGGCGATGATCAGCACACCGATCAAGAGATAGGTCCATTGCGGGTCGGTGCCGATCAGGCGCAGGCCGAGCTGGAAGACACCGACGATCAGCGCCCCGAACAGCATGCCCAGGATCGAGCCGCGCCCGCCGAACAGCGAGATGCCGCCGATCACCACCGCGGTGATGGATTCGATATTGGCGAACTGGCCGGCGGTCGGCGAGACCGAGCCGATGCGGCCGATGAGCGCCCAGCCGGCCAGCGCACAGATGAGGCCGGAGAGCGTGTAGACCGACATCAGCATCTTCTTGACGTTGACGCCGGCGAGCTCGGCCGCATCCGGGTCGTCGCCGACGGCATAGACGTGGCGGCCCCAGGCGGTCTTGTTCAGCACGTACCAGAGACCGATGGACAGGAGCACCATGGCTATGACGCCATAGGTGAAGACGGCGTTGCCGATGCGGATGTTGGCGCCGAAGATCTGCAGGAGCGGCGCGGTGGCGCTGATGTCCTGGGCGCGAATCGTCTCGTTGGCGGAATAGAGGAAGTTGGAGGCGAGCACGATCTGCCACATGCCGAGCGTGACGATGAAGGGTGGCAGCTTCATGCGCGCCACCAGCCAGCCGTTGATGAAGCCGCACAATGCGCCGACGGCAAAGCCGCAGAGGATGGCGATCTCGACGGGCAGGCCGAGACGGAAGACGAACTGGCCCATGACCACCGACGACAGCACCATGATGGCGCCGACGGACAGGTCGATGCCGGCGGTCAGGATCACCAACGTCTGCGCCGCCCCGACGATGCCGGTGATCGCTACCTGCTGCAGGATCAGGGTCAAAGAGAAGGCCGAGAAAAACTTCGTACCGAGGATCGAGCCGAAGATGATGATCGACAGCAGGAGCACGATCAGCGGCACGCCGGCCGGATGCGAATGCAGGAAATGCTGCAATTTCTGGATGGCTGTCTTGTCGTCAGTGTCGAACGATGCGAGTTGCCGCGAACTGTCGCTCAGGACCTTCTCGAACTCCTGGGCTGGCTGCGAAACTGCTGTCGGCTCGCTCATGAAAGCTCCTCCCGCCTCATAAACCGTTGTTTTTATGATGGGCTCCTCTTCCCATCCCTGCCTTATGACAGGACACACCGGTCACGGTGCGCCATGGCAGGAGGGGAAGTCTGCTCACGGTTCAGGCGTTTTGTCAAAATGAAAGGTGGCGGCGAAAGAGGGGGCGGGCAGGCCGCCCCCAGTGAAAAGGCCGCAAGCCGGGTTTAGCCCCAGCACTTGTCCGTGCCGACCTTGGTGTCGATCGATTCGACACCGCTGACCGGTTTGTCGGTCACCAGCGAAACGCCGGTGTCGAAGAAGTCCTTGCCTTCGGTCGGCTTCGGCTTTTCGCCGCTGTCGGCGAACTTCTTGATCGCCTCGACGCCGAGCGCCGCCATCAGCAGCGGATACTGCTGCGACGTTGCGCCGATGATGCCGTCGGCAACGTTCTTGACGCCGGGGCAACCGCCGTCGACCGACACGATCAGCACGTCCTTCTCGCGGCCGACGGCCTTCAGCGCTTCATAGGCGCCGGCAGCAGCCGGTTCGTTGATGGTGTGCACGACGTTGATGGTCGGGTCCTTCTGCAGCAGGTTTTCCATGGCGGTACGGCCGCCTTCTTCGTTGCCGTTGGTGATGTCATGGCCGACGATGCGCGGATCGTCTTCATCACCGATCTTGCTGGCGTCCTTCGGGTCGATGCCGAAGCCGATCATAAAACCCTGGTCGCGCAGCACGTCGACGGTGGGCTGCGACGGGGTGAGGTCGAGGAAAGCAACCTTGGCCTCCTTGGCCTTGTCGCCGAGTGTTGCCGCGGCCCATTGGCCGATCAGCTTGCCGGCGAGCAGGTTGTCGGTGGCAAACGTCGCGTCTGCAGAATTGGCCGGCTCCAGCGGCGTGTCGAGTGCGATGACCAACAGGCCGGCATCGCGGGCCTTCTGCACCTGCGGCACGATGCCCTTGGTGTCCGAAGCCGCGATCAGGATGCCCTTGGCGCCATCAGCGATGCAGGTTTCGATCGCCGCCACCTGGCTTTCGGAATCACCGTCGACCTTGCCGGCATAGGCCTTCAGCGTGACGCCCAGTTCCTGCGCCTTGGCGGTCGCGCCTTCCTTCATCTTCACGAAGAAGGGGTTGGTATCGGTCTTGGTGATCAGGCAGGCGGAAACGTCGGCGGCTTGCGCCGGCGCGACGAAGGCGACGCCCAGAGACAGGGCACCGAAGGCAGCCGAAAACAGCGTTTTTTTCATGAACTCCTCCCAAGAGTTTTTGAGGCCGGCATCCCGGCAAATGTCGTGTCGCACAGCCCGCCGGCAAACTTTCACCGATGGCTTGCCCAGACCTCCTCCGGCCCGCGCTCTGCTCCACGTTGCAATTTAGAGCATTCGAAATCCGGCCTGTCAATAAATAAATCCAATTGAATTATTAATCCATTGTGGCATTCTTCCGGAAAATAATGCACTGGCGGCAAGCCAATGCGGGAGGAAAAAATCCATGTCGTCGCTGGAGGATGGTCTCGCCATGTCCTCGCCGCTGCCGGTGCTCGATCCGACCGGCGGCGCCAACCAGGTGCGGGTGCGCGCCTATAACGAGCGGCTTGTGCTGTCGCTCGTCCGCCGGCACGGCAGCCAGTCGAAGGCGGAGATCGCTAGGCGCACCGGGCTTTCGGCGCAGACGGTGTCGGTGATCATGCGGTCGCTGGAAAAGGACGGGCTTCTGATCCGCGGCGCGCCGGTGCGTGGCCGGGTGGGGCAGCCGTCGATCCCGCTGCACCTCAATCCGGACGCGGTCTATTCCTTCGGCGTCAAGATCGGCCGGCGCAGCGCCGATCTGGTGCTGATGGATTTCGTCGGCCGCATCCGGCTGCAGCTGCACCAGACGTACGCCTATCCGCTGCCGCAGGACATCATGGGTTTCATCACCGCCGGCATCCGCGATCTGGAAAGCCAGATGACCGGCGAGCAGCGCCGGCGGCTGGCCGGCATCGGCATTGCCGCGCCGTTCGAATTGTGGAACTGGGCGGAGGAGGTGGGGGCGCCGGCCGGCGCCATGGACAGCTGGCGGTCCTTCAATCTGCAGGCTTCGGTTTCCGCCGCCATCCCCTATCCGGTCTTCCTGCAGAACGACGCCACCAGCGCCTGCGGTGCGGAACTGGTGTTCGGCGTCGGACCGTCCTATCCGGATTTCATCTATTTCTTCATCGGCTCGTTCATCGGTGGCGGCGTGGTGCTGAATTCGGCGCTGTTTGTCGGGCGCAGCGGCACGGCCGGCTCGGTAGGCTCGCTACCGGTGCGCGGCGGCGACGGCGCGACGAGCCAGTTGCTGGAAGTTGCCTCGATCTTCGTGCTGGAGAACATGCTGCGCCAGCGCGGTCTCGATCCGCAGCCGCTGTGGTATTCGGCCGACGACTGGATCGATTTCGGCGAGCCGCTGGAAACCTGGATCGAGGATGCCGCGACGGCCCTGGCGCAAGCGATCGTTTCCGCCGCCTCGATCATCGATTTTTCCGCCGCCGTCATCGATGGCGGCTTTCCCGCCTGGGTGCGCGCGCGGCTGGTGGCGGCGACCGTCCGGGCGGTCGGGCGCCTCGATCTGCAGGGCGTCATCATGCCGGAATTGCTGGAAGGCGCGGTCGGCGCGCAGGCGCGGGCGATCGGGGGTGCTTGTCTACCGATCTTTGCCCGCTATCTCCTCGATCAGAACGTGCTTTTCAAGGAAATCGAGAGCGGCGGCGAGCCGGGGTGACCGGTCAGGCGGCGATGGTCAGGGGTCGGTTCCCGCGGGAACAGCCGGTTGCCGCTCGAATCTGACAGAGAGGAGCCAGGGCAAAATCTTGCCCTTTGGCCACCGATCGAAGGAAACGGCTTCATGCGCCTGCTGCTGACTGCTGCCATGATTACCGCCGCCGCCCTGGCGCTGACTGCGCCGGATATGCCCGGCCGCCTCTTTCACGCATTGTTCGGTGACGCGCATGACGATATTCGCGTCGATGCCGATGCGAGTTTTCGCGCTCCGACCGCCTGTCAAACGCGCACCCTCGACAGGCCGGAGACGGCAACAGGACCGATGAAAAGCCGCGTGCGCATCTGCAGCTGAGCTGGAGGCCACGCGCGTGGCCAAGGGGCTGTACGCAGACTGCGTATGTTTTTCTGTTGCAACAAGCGATGGACTGGGCAAAAACTTCTTTCTGCACATCCAGTCCTTGCGAATGCGGCAACAGGCGGAAAGAGTCCCATGAGTGAAGTGAACAAGAGTCCCGCCTTCTGGCGTTCCTTCCCGATTTTCGAGGAGTTCGACAAGGAAACGATCGCCGAGATCGCCGCCATCGCCACCTATCGCAAATGGTCGCCCGGCACGGTGATCTTCCAGCGCGGCGACGAAGGCAACTACATGATCGCCATCTTCAGCGGGCGGGTGAAGCTGTCGCTGATCACGCCGCAGGGCAAGGAACTGGCGATCCGCCACATGGAGCCCGGCACCATTCTCGGTGAAATGGCGATCCTCGACGGCGAGCCGCGGTCGGCCGATGCCACGGCAGTGACCGCGACGGAAGGCTATGTGCTCGCCAAGCGCGACCTGCTGCCAATCATCACCGAACGGCCGGAAACCGCCGAAACCGTCATCCGCTTCCTTTGCGCCCGCATCCGCGAAACCACCGAGCGGCTGGAAACCATGGCGCTCTACGATCTCGACTCCCGCGTCGCCCGCTTCTTCCTGGCGACGCTGAAGCAGATCCACGGCATGGAACTGCCCGACCGCGCCAACCTGCAGATGGAACTCAGCCAGACGGAAATCGCCGCCATCGTCGGCTGCAGCCGGCCGAAGATGAACCGGGCAATCGTTTCCCTGGAAGAGGCAGGTGCAATTTCCCGCAAGGACGGCATCATCTCCTGCCATGTCGACCGGCTCATTCGGGTTGCCGAACCTGATGAGGCATAATTTCGCAGCCACACCATGGCGGTAAGTCCCTTTCGCCTCAGACCCCTGCATTTCGGCATCGCCGCGAGCCTGCTGGCGGCGCTTGCGGTGTTCGCCATCCCCCAGGAGACAATGGAGGCGCAGCGCGAACTGTTTTTCGATTCGCTGACCCAGCTGGCGCCGCAGCATGTCTCGCCCGACATCGTTGCCGTTGATATCGACCGCGCCGCCTATCAGGCCGCGCCGAACGCCGACTGGAACCGCAGCGAAACGGCGGCGCTGGTGCGCACGCTTGCCGAGGCCAAGCCGGCGGCCATCGGTTTCGATCTCGTCTTCAGCGGTGACTGCGATCCGGTCAATGCCACGAACCAGGTGCTGGCGGCGGCGATGCGGCAGGCGCCGGTGGTGCTCGGTTTCCTGATCGCCGATATCGCCAAGGATACGCCCCGTCCGCGCCCGCCGCTGGCGATCAGTCGGCCGCTGGCGGTTCCCGACCTCTGGTTCATCGACGGGGCGGAAAGTTCCTGCCCGGTGCTTGCCGAGGCGGCACGCTCCACCGCTGCCAATTTTCTCGTCGGTGACGAGGATTCCAAGGTCCGCCAGGTGCAGGCCTTCTCGATCATCGGCAACGACGCCTATCCGGCGCTGGCGCTCGAAATCTTCCGTCTGGCGCGGCATGTGCGCACGCCGATCCTCGGCGGCGATCCGCCGCGGCTGAAACTCGATGACACGATCATCGATTTCAGCGACGACGGCAGCCTGCGTTTCGTCGCGGCGCAGGAGACGACGATTGCGGGCCGGACGATTTCCGCCGGCGAGATCATTGCCGGAAAGGTGCCTGTGGAGCGGTTTGCCGGCAAGGTGGTGCTGATCGGCTCCAGCCTGCCCAACCTCGGCGGCCTCCGGGCCAGCGCCTCCATGCCACTCGAACCGTCGCTGCAGATCCATGCCGATATCGTCAACGCTTTGATGACCGGCTTCATTCCCAAGCGTGACGACAGCTACGTGCCGTTCGAGGCGCTCGCGACATTGATCTGCGGTCTTGTCATCACGCTGGTGGCGATCCGCCTGCGGCCGGTGACGGCAGCCGCCGTCGGGATCGCCGCCATCGTCGCCGTGCTTGGAGGGACCTTCGCCCTCTACATTGCGACAGCCATCCTCGCCGACGGTTTCAGGCTGACACTGGCGCTCGCCTTCGTGCTGATCGTCACCAGCGTCGCGCAGTTCGCCCATATCCGCCGCGTCGAGGCTCTGGCGCGCCAGCGTTTCGGCCAATACCTGCCGCGCTCGGTGGTGGATCGGTATCTCGACAATCCCGATCTTGCGCGCGTGGCCGGCGAGGAGCGCCAGGTGACGGCGCTGTTTACGGATATCGAGGGGTTTACGTCGCTGACGAAGCGCGTCGGGCCGCACGATCTCGTTTCCATGCTCGATACCTATTATTCCGAGGTCAATGCGCTGGTCGCCGATCATGGCGGCATGGTCGACAAGATCGTCGGCGATGCCGTGCATGCGCTGTTCAATGCGCCGGAGGATCTCGACGATCACGTCAACAGGGCGATCCGCTGCGCCGAAGAAATGCGCCGGCTGACGGAAGAAATGCGCACGCGGCCGCGCTTTCGCGACCATGATTTCGGCCGCACCCGGTTCGGCATCGAGACCGGCATCGCCGTTCTGGGGGAGGTCGGGCACGGCGGCAAGCTGGATTACACCGCCCATGGTGAATCGATCAACCTTGCCGCCCGGCTACAGGATGCCAACAAGTTTCTCGGCACGCAGATCTGCATCGGGCCGCAGGCGGCCGGGCAATCCTCGAGCGAACTGGTCAGCCTCGGCATCCACCAGATCCGCGGGTTCGGCGAGATGGAACTGTTCAGCCCCGAGCCGCCGAAGCGGCTGCCGGCCGCAGAAGCCTGATCAGCGGGCGCCGACCAGCGCATAGGCCTCGCGAATGCGTTCGGCGCCCCAATCGACCGGCTCGCTCGGCTGCGCATCGGCAGAGGCGATTTCCACGCCCTGGCCCTTGCTCACCTCGCGGGTCGCGCCGCCATTGGTGACGGCGACCTTGCCGTGCTCGACGAAGATGGCAAAACGGCCGCGGCTCGGTCCGGCAAAAAACTTCGTGCCGCGCACGCCGATCATGCCGAAGGTGGTGCGCACGCTGACATCGATCTTGGCGAGACCTTCCGGACGATCGAACATCATGGCGCCGGCCCCGAGTTCCAGCGTACCGCCCTGTCCGGCGATAAAACTGTCGATCAGGAGTTCCGTGTCGCCGCCGAGCAGCACCCTCGTGTCGCTGCCGAGTTTCAGGTCGGCAAAACTCTCTGTGGCGGTGACCACGAGATCGTTGTCCATCAGCGGCGCGCCGGCCGCTAGGCGGTCTTCCGCCTTCTCCTGGCGCCTTGTCACCTCGCCGCTCACCTTGACGGTCTCGCCGATGGCGGCGGCAAAAGCCGGCGTCCATGCCGGCAGGATCGCCATGGCGCCGGCGCCGGCCATCAAGGTGCGCCGGGTGATGGTTGCCGCTTTGTGTTGTCCGTTTTCCATGGTCATGATCATCCCCGCCGCTTGTTGTGCGCCACGATACTTCGGCCGTGTCGGAGCGCAAGCTCGAACTGTCGGCACCTTAGCGTGTTCTAAAATATTTTCGCGCTCCGGCCTGTCCCGCAGGGAACAACATCGCACGTTAATACGTTGTTAAATTCGGGCACAGTCAACACAACGGAGAAAAAAGCAATGTCCGCCGGTTCCGCTCATACCGCATCGCATTCGAAGGCTTGCATCTCGCGCGCCGCTGGTGTCGGCGCGGTGTTCGCGGCGGCGTTTGTCGCTTCGATCGGCATGGCGCAGGCGGCTCCCGCAACCAGTCAGGACGACTGCGACCGCCTTGCCGGCAGCCGTTATGACATGAGCCGCAACATCGCGTTCAAACCCGTCGAGGAAGCGGCGCTCAAGAGCGGTGAAGATGCCGTCACCGCCTGCCGCATCGCTTTCTCTGAAACGGGCAATCCGCGCTTTTCGTTCCAGCTTGGCCGCGCGCTCGACAATCGCGGCGATGTCGCCGATGCGATGACGGCCTATGCCGCGGCAGCGGACGACAACTACACCATCGCCAAGGTGCATCTCGGTTTCCTCTACGGTCGCATGGGGGACGTGGCTCAGGAATTCGCGCTGTTCACCCAGGCTGCAACCGACGGCAGTGTGCTGGGGGCCTACAATCTCGCTGTTCTCTACCGGGATGGCGTCGGCACGCAGGTCGATGCGGCGCAGGCCATCCGCTGGTTCGAAGAAGCTTCCAAGGATTATGGCCCGGCGGCCTACAATCTGGGGGTGATCTACGACGAAGGCAATCTGGTGCCGGAAGACAATGCCCGCGCCATCGAGTGGTACAAGGTCGCAGTCGCCAAGGGCCAGGTGGATGCCATGGTCAACCTTGCCCTTATGTACGAAGGCGGCGAAGGCACGCAATCCAACCTGATGGCCGCTGCCGACCTCTATCGTTCCGCTGCCGAGAAGGGCGACCAGTTCGCCGCGCAGAAATTCGAAACGATCGGTGCGATGATTGCGGCGCTGAAGGAACAGCAGCAACAGATGCAGGCAAACAGCGGCGCCAACATGCCGGTGATCGACCCGGAAGCCGTGGGTTCGATCTCGAAGGACGACACGGGTATCTGATCCGTCCCTATCTTGAGACAGAGCAATCGCGGGAGAGGTGTCCCTCTTCCGCGATTTTTTGCGTGACGATTGCTCACGCCTGTAAAGGCTCGGCCTCATCCCGCCTCAGCGCTTGCGGTGATCGGTTATCACCCAAAATTAGACGTTCCTAAGGCGCGCTTACTACGCAGAATTGATTGCAAGATCAAATCATTGCGGGAACAATGCCGCACCATCTACGCAATGGTCGGACACATCGGATTTCGGAAAATTCTTCAGGCTGCGGCGCAACCGCGGCGTTGAAACGTGCGTCCGCATATCGGCTCGGCACCGATGATGCGGCGCCGGAAGTCCGATTTTACGCTGACGGTGATGGGGTGCCGCTCAAGCCGTGCTTGAGCTTGGTTGACGTTTCGAGAGGCCTGCAGGAAACATGAAAGAAACATTGGCGATCAACGAAATACTTGGGTACACGACCACGAGAGCGCGGCGTCGCGCCTTTTTCAATTTCTCCACTCTGGTCTACTGCACGGGGGAAGCGACGTTTTTCCTGTTGGTCAACGAGTTTCGCAAGACCGGCAAGAAGCGGCAGGCGATCTTTCTGAAAGAAGCCTATCTTGAAGAGAAGGATTTTGGCATCGCCGTCAACACGTTCGTTGCGGGCGGACTCAATATCGAGGCGACCGCTTTCGACCGGAAAGCTTTCGGTCAGTCCGTGGTCGATCAGGTGGATAGCGTCGGGCGCAGCAGCATTGCGAAGATCAAGAAGAGCGGCCTGGTCAATTTCATCGGTGGCAAGCTCGGTCGCGACGCGACCGGCATCCACCCCGATATTTTTGACGACCTTCTTGATATTGCGGCGGTGGATCTGAGTGGCAACATGGGTGCCAACCAGCAGGTTTACGGCTCTGCCGGAAAATTCAAGCCCAACGGCTCCTACCAGCCAAATCCGATATTCCAGCAACATCTGCCGGCTTTCAGGACAAAGCTGGAGGCCTTGAAGTTCGATACGGCCGCGCTCGGCATATTCTGACGCGTCAGTTCTGCAATGCCCGCGAGATCCGGCTCGACAACTCGCCCGGGTCCTTGAGGATGATCGCCCGGCTGGTGCGCTCGACGAGGGCTTCACGCATCAGGCGGGCCATTTCGCGCGACACCGTCTCACGGCTGGAGCCGATGTGTTCGGCCAGTTCCGAATGCACGATCGGCGGTGAAATCACCCGTTCGCCGCCACCGTCCATGCGGATGCGGGAAAGCCGCAGCAACGTGTTGTAGAGCCGGTGCTTGGTATCGAGGAAGGACAGTTCCGATACCCGGTCGTTCAGCTGTCGCATGCGCAGCGAAAGAAGCTGCAACACAGCCTTGTTGACCTGCGGCTTGGTGCCGAGAATCTCGTGGAACACGGCCGATGGAATGACGGTGATGACGGAATCGTTGACCGCCGTCAGGCTGGCAGCGCGCGGCATCTCGTCGATGGCGGAAAGCTCGCCCATCAGTTCATGCCGGCGGAAGACGCCGACGATCGCTTCCTTGCCGACGCCAAAGCGCAGGACGGCGCGGACTTCGCCGCTTTGCAGCAGGAAAAGATCGGTCGACTCGTCGGCATAGTCCACAAGGTTTTCACCGGCGCGGAGACAGCGTGTATGGCAACGTTGCGACCAGGCCCGGTCTTCCTCCTCTGAAAGACTGGCAAAGATCGAGGAGACACGAAGGCTGATGGTTTGCTTCCGCAGGGGGAAAAGCAGGATATCGTTCGACACAACAGTTCTCTCGTTCGCTGGTGCCGGCCGTCTCTGCCCTTTCGGGCGAGGCGGTCCGGCTGAAACTCTTAGAACTTATGACGGACGAGGTGCCCGGTTTATTTCGCTGCGTCGCCGATTTCGCCTGCAGACGGTCCCCAGACGTCGGTCAGGGCAAAACCTGCCGCCATCGGATCGAACGGATCGAGCGCTACCTGCGACAGGCCGAAGGTGAAACCGCGGCCGGTGATGGTGGGGATGATCGCCGGCCTGCCGGCCACCGTCGTTTCGGCAGCGAGGCTGACCTCGAACTCCGAACCGATGGTCGAACGCGATTTCAGGATGTCGCCGACCTTGACCTTACCGCGCGCGTGCAAGGTCGCCAGATTGGCGGAACTGCCGGTGCCGCAGGGCGAGCGGTCGACGCGGCCGGGCCACATGGTGGTGCAGGTGCGCACCGCGCCATCCGGATCGACATCGCGGAACATCACGTAGGCGACGCCGGATATTGCCGGGATTTCCGGATGCACCACGGAGATGGTGCGGTTGATCCGCTCCTTGAGCGCCATGCCGGCCTGAACGAGTGCTGCCGCATTGGCCTTCTCTATGGTCAGCCCCACCTGGCCGACATCCACCAGCGCGTAAAAAATGCCGCCGTAACACAGGTCGATGCTGATCCGGCCCCATTCCGGCGTGTCGAGCGCCACGTCGAGCTCGTGGACGAAGGAGGGCACCATGGTCAACCTGACTTTTTCGCAGCGACCGTCGCGGCAGGTGGCGGTCGCCTTCACCAAGCCGGCCGCCGTCTCCAGCGTCACGACCGTTTCCGGCTCCTGCATCTCGACGATGCCCGCTTCCAGCAGCGCCGTGGCGACGCAGATGGAGTTCGAGCCGGAACTCGCATGCGCCTGGTCCGGCTGTAGGATGATGAAGGCCGCGTCGGCATCGGGATGTTTCGGCGGCAGGAGCAGGTTGACGGAGCCGATCGGCGCGCCACGCGGCTCGAGAACGAGGAAGCGCCGGAGTTCGTCGCCCTTCGGATCGTTGTTCAGCCAGTGCAGCTGTTCGGCGACGGTATCTCCCGGAATTTTCGGCACGCCGCCGATTGCGACACGGCCGATTTCACCCTCGGCATGCACGTCCAGCAGCTGGATCGTCCGCTTCCATCTCATTGCTTAAACTCCCGTTCAGCCGCGGCGCCGGGGCCGCCGTTCATGTTGTTGTGTATTGGCCGGCTCAGTATCGATCGATACGGAAGGGCACCATGTCGACGTCGGTTTTCTTGCCGGTCACCATGTCTGCGACCAGCCGCGCCGTCGTCGCCGAATAGGTGAGGCCGAGATGGCCGTGGCCGGTGGCGTACCAGACGCCGGGTAGTTTCGACGAGGCGGAAATGATCGGGATCGTATCGGGCAGCGCCGGGCGGTGCCCCATCCATTCCGTCGTCTCTTCTGCCTTGAGCCCCGGCAATGCCCGCTGGGCGTGGCGCACCAGCACCCGGGGGCGGCGATAATCCGGCGCGGCGTCGAGGCCGGCCAGCTCGACATTGCCGCCGACGCGGATACCGCCCGCCGTCGGCGTCACCATGAAGGCGCGATGCGGCCAGATGATCGCGTAACGCATGGCGATGCCGGGTTTCATGATCTGTGTATGGTAGCCACGCTCGGTTTCGAGCGGGATCGGCTCGCCCAGCGCATCCGCCAGGAAGCGGGTGTGCACGCCGGCAGCCAGCACGGCAGCACCGGCCTCCAGCCGTTCGCCGTTTTCGAGCATGACGACAACGCCGCCGCCCGGCTTCTTCTCGACGGTGCGCACCGCGCCGGACCGGAATTGTGCCCCGAGCGCCTGGGCGGCCTCGGCGGTTTTCACCACCAGCTGGTAAGGATTGCGGATCGATTTGTTGTCCGGCAGAAGCAGCGCCTTGGCGATGCCGGGCGAAAGCGTCGGCTCGTGGTCGCGGATGGCGCTGCCGCTCAGCACCTCATGATCCAGCTTGTAGCGGCGCAGCAGCTCCAGATGGCCGCGGTCGGCTGCAAATTCCGCTTCCGTCTCATAGATCGCCAGGCAGCCCTCATCGGTGATCAGCTCCGGCGCGCCGATCGCCTGCAGCATGGCCTGCATGTCGGCCAGTGCATGCGCCGAAAGGCTCATGCCGGCATCCTCGATCTCGCGCAGCCGCGCCGGCCGTCCGGCGGCGAGGAAGCGCAGGAACCAGGGGATCATTTTTGGCGCGTAGGAGGCGCGCAGCCAGACCGGGCCTTCCGGATCGAGCAGCCAGCGCGGGATGCGTTTCCAGGTCGTCGGTCCGGAACCGGCGGCGAAATCGAGCGCGATGCTTGCCATGTTGCCGAAGGAGGTGCCGCGCCCCGGTTCGCCCTTGTCGATCAGCGTCACCTGCCGCCCGCGGCTCTGCAGCTCCAAAGCGATCGAGGCGCCGACGATACCGGCGCCGACGACGATGACGGAAGTGTTCTGTTCGGGACTCATTCGGCGGTTCCGCTCTTTTTCGGGTGTTTGATGTCCTTGCGGGCAAGTGCTGCAAGGGCTGCGATATCGTCGATCATCGCCCGCCGGCGCCGTAGGGCTTCGATTGCTGCCGGGCGGTCGATCTCGACAAAGCGGATCGCCCGGCCGACCGGCACCTGTGCCAGCCGCCAGAGATCGGCCTCGATGACATTGGCGATCTTCGGATATCCGCCGCAGGTGTTGGCCTCGGCAAGCTGGATGATCGGCTGGCCGGAGGGCGGCACCTGCACGGTGCCCGGCATGATGCCGTGGGAAAACAGTTCAAGCTTTTTCGACAGCGCCAGATGTGGTCCCTGCAGGCGAAAACCCTGGCGATTGGCGTCGTTGGTCAGCTGCCAGGCGCTGGCGAAGAGGGCGTTGCGCGCCTCGTCGGTAAACTCGGCAAATTCCGCGCTCGGCAGAACGCGGACCGTTGTTTCTTGCGCCTCTCCCGTGTCCGCCACTGGTCCGCGGATCTCCGTCGGATCGATGCCGAAACCGGCGGGCAGGTCGGCAAGGCCGCCGCCTGCCGATGGCATGAGCGCCAGCCGGTCGCTGCGTTTCAATCCACGCCCCTCGAAACCGCCCCAGCCGCTTTTCAGGTCGGTGGCCCGCGATCCGAGAACCGGCGGGACGTCGATGCCACCTGCGAGGCAGACCATGGCACGTGCTCCGGATTTTGGCAGGCCGAGTTGCAGCACGTCGCCGGCCGCCGCGCGCATCGCCCACCACGGCGGCAGCGGGCGGTCGTTGAGCCGCGTCGGGCAATCCGCACCCGTCACGGCAAACGTGGTTGCGGTTTCGAACCTCAGGCGGAAGGGGAAAAGCGTCACCTCGATGCCGGCGGCATCCGGCGCGTTGCCGAGCATGCGGTTGCCGATCTCCAGCGCCAGCCCGTCCATGGCGCCCGAGCGGCCGACGCCGGCATCGAGATAACCGAAACGGCCGAGATCCTGCACCGAATTCGCCGCGCCCGTCGACAGGATCTCTATCATGCGACGATCTCCCGGACGGTGAAGCGGATGCGGTCGCCCGGCCGGAAGGCGGCGGGCGGATCCTTCATCGGGTCGAAGAGCGAAAAATCCGTATGGCCGAGAATGTGCCAGCCCGAGGGCGCGGTGAGCGGCATGATGCCCGCCTGCGCGCCGCCGATGATAACCGAGCCTTCCTCCACCTTCATGCGCGGATTGGCCCGGCGCGGCATCGCCAGCCGCGGATCGAGACCGGAGAGGTAGACGAAACCGGGCATGGCGCCGACGGCGGCGACGGAATAGAGCGGCGCGACATGCGCGGCGACCAGCGCCTCGACGCTCATGCCCTTCGCGGCGGCGAAGGCGGTGAGATCCTCGCCTTTCGCCCCGCCATAGGTCACCGGCACGTCGATGGTCCTGCCGCTGACGGCATCGGCAACGATCGTCTGCCAGCAATGCAGGATGGCCTGCTCCAGAGCCTCGGGTGCCAGGCGGAGCGGATCGAAGACGATCATCAGGTTGTTCATGCCGGGCACGGTTTCGTGTACGCCGGCGTGGGTACGAAACTCGGCCGCCACGGCCCAGATCAGGGCCTGCGCATCGTCGTCGAAGGCCTGGCCGGCGCAATCGAGAAGGATGGCGCCAGCGCCCTCCATGCTCAATCTCGGTGTGTTGCGACCTGCCTGCACCGGCGCTTCCTGCCTCACATGTCCCTCGTCGTCTCTCTGATATATCAGTTCACGAAGCTTGCCTATCGATTTTTATCGGCCGGCCCGACGTTGTCAGCGCCCTGCGGATGGTTCTAGGATCATGGCAGCAAAAGAACAGGGATGGAAACACCATGGCGCTCAGCGTCGATCTGAATTCCGACATGGCCGAGGGCTTCGGCGCCTACAAGATGGGCGATGACGCGGCGATGCTGTCCATCGTCTCCTCGGCGAATATCGCCTGCGGCCTGCATGGCGGCGATCCGGAAATCATGGCGACGACGTTCGCGCTTGCCAAGGAGCGGGGCGTCGCCGTCGGCGCCCATCCGGGCTTTCCCGACCTCTGGGGGTTTGGTCGCCGCAACATTCCGTTTTCCGCCGGCGAGATCGAGCGGCTGGTCGCCTATCAGATCGGCGCGGCCCAGGCGCTATCGGCCTATGCCGGCCATCCGATCACCCATGTCAAGGCGCACGGCGCGCTCGGCAACCTGACGCAGCAGGACGAAACCGTCGCCCGCGCCGTCAACAATGCCATCAAGGCGGTCGACCCGACGCTGATCTGCCTGACCATCGCGCTCGGCCACCAGGAGCGCCAGGCGCGCGACATGGGGCTTTCCGTGCGCTCGGAGATCTTTGCCGACCGCGCCTATACCGACGAAGGCCATCTCGTTCACCGCAGCATTGCCGGCGCCGTCATCCATGATGCGGCGGAAGCGGCTGCTCGCACCGCCCGCATGGTCAGGGACGGCGCCATCGAGACGATCACCGGCAAGCGCCTCGAGACACCGATCGAAAGCATCTGCGTCCACAGCGATACGCCGTCTGCCGTCGCCATCGCCCGCACGGTGCGCGACGGGCTGGAAGCCGCCGGCATCACCGTCCGCAATTTCATCTGAGCCGGGTGCCAAGCATGGATCTCATTCTTATCGAAAAACTGATGCGCCTGCTGGAAAACTCCGCGCTCGAAGAACTCGACGTCACGCAGGACGGTGTGCGCATTCGCCTGGCGAAATCGGTTCGCGGCGCCGGGCCTGTCGGCGAGCGAGCCGAAACGCCGGAAATGTCGGCGGAGGCGCAGATTGCCGAAGTGCTGGCGCTGCCGCATGAAAATGCCGGTCGTGAACACAAGGTGGTCGCCGGACTGATCGGCACCTTCTACCGGGCATCGGCCCCCGATGCCGCCGCCTTTGTCGAGGAGGGTGACCGCATCGAGGACGGCCAGACGCTCGGCCTGCTCGAAGCGATGAAGACCTTCAATCCGGTCGAAGCGGATTGCGCCGGTCGCATCACGGCGATCCTGGTGGCAGACGGCGCGTCGGTGGAGGCCGGCACGCCGCTGTTCCTCATCGAAAAAGAGGCCTGAGCCGTGATCCGCCGCGTGCTGATCGCCAATCGCGGCGAAATCGCCCTGCGCATCCAGCGCGCCTGCCGCGACATGGGCCTGGAAACCGTCGCCGTGTTTTCAGAGGCGGATGCCGACCTGCGGCATGTGGCTTTAGCCGACCAGTCCCTCTGCATCGGCCCGCCGCCGGCGGCAAAAAGTTATCTCGACGGCCGTGAGATCCTACTGGCCGCCCGGCTCACCGGTGCCGACGCCGTCCATCCGGGTTATGGCTTCCTCTCCGAAAATGCCGGTTTTGCGGAAATGGTCGAGGCGGCCGGCCTCGTCTTCATCGGCCCGCCTTCCGCTGCGATCCGTACCATGGGCGACAAGGTGGCCGCCAAGCGGGCGATGATTGCCGCCGGCGTGCCTTGCGTTCCCGGTCCCGACAGCGCCCTGCCGGAGGATGCGCAGGCTATCCGTGCCGTTGCGGCCGGCATCGGTTATCCGCTGATCATCAAGGCGGCCGGCGGCGGTGGCGGGCGCGGCATGCGCATCGTCCGTTCCGAAACTGCCCTGGTGGAAGCCGCCGCCATGACCCGCGAAGAGGCAGGCCGCGCCTTCGGCAACCGCGACATCTACATCGAAAAATTCCTGGAATTCCCGCGCCATGTCGAAATCCAGGTGCTGGCCGACGGGCACGGCAACGCCATCCATCTCGGCGAGCGGGATTGCTCCGCCCAGCGTCGCCATCAGAAACTCGTCGAGGAAAGTCCGGCCCCCGGCATCGATCGCAACGTTATCGATGCCATCGGCCGCCGCTGCGCCGAGGCGTGCATCGCCATCGGCTATCGCGGTGCCGGCACTTTCGAGTTCCTCTATGAGAACGGCGCCTTCTATTTCATCGAGATGAACACCCGCGTGCAGGTGGAGCATCCGGTGACGGAAATGGTCACCGGCGTCGATATCGTCCGCGAGCAACTGCGCATCGCCATGGGCAAGCGCCTGTCGCTGGTGCAGGAGGATGTGGCTTTTTCCGGCCACGCCATCGAATGCCGGATCAATGCCGAGGACGCCTTCCGCTTCACGCCGTCGCCGGGGCTTGTCTCGCAGTTCGTGGCACCGGGCGGTCCCGGCATCCGCGTCGACAGCCATCTCTATTCCGGCTACCGCGTGCCGCCGCATTACGACTCGCTGGTGGCAAAGATCATCGCCCATGGCGCGACGCGTGCCGAGGCCATCGCCCGCATGCGCCGGGCGCTGCAGGAGGCCACCATCGATGGCATCCGCACGACGATCCCGCTGCATCTTCGCCTGCTCGACGAGCCGGGCTTTTTCGCCGGCGGCTTCGATATCCACCATCTGGAACGGTTGCTGCAGGGCGGCTGGGGAGGGCAGTCATGAGTGGTAGCGAGGTCGAAACGCTACAAGCGCTGATGCGCCGCCACGGCATCGCCGAGGTCTTGTACGAGGATGCGAAGGGCAGGGTGTCGCTCCCGGTGGGCCGGTCCGCCGCATTGCCGTCTCCGGAGCCCGCGGCACGGATTTCCCGCGCGAAGATACAGGCGCCGCATGCCGGCCTGTTCCGCTTGCGCCACCCGCTCGACGATGCGCCGGCCGCTGCCGCGCCGCGCCCGGTGCGCAAGGGCGATATTGTCGCTTACCTGCAGGTCGGCGCGCTGCTGCGGCCCGTGGTTGCACCGCAGGATGGCCGCATCGGCCAGCCGCTGGTCGCCGAAGGCGCTGTTACCGGCTATTGCAGCCCGCTCTTCGCCTATCTCTGATCGCCGAGCAGTCGCCGCCGATCGCCACGCTGCGCACCTCGGACGATTGCCCGACATCGACCGCCTGTCCGACCGTATCGACCGAGGTCAGCGTATTGCCGACGGAACTGCCGAGCCGTTCCACCTGCCGGCCGTAGTTGCGGCGCGTCCGCGGGTCGAAGACGGCAATCGGCGTGCTGACGGCGACGCTGGCCGCATTGCCGACCGTCTGCGCCGCCCCCAGCGCCACCGAACCGACAGCCTCGCCGAGACCGACTTCGCTGTCGGTGATCGTCTGGCCGGCGACGAGGCGCTGGCCGATCAACTGTACGACCTCGGGGCTTTCGGCAAATTTGCCATGGTTGAGGCTGTCACCGGTCTTGAGCTTGGTCAGGTCAATGACGGTGATGCCCGCTTGCTCCAGCGCCGAACGGTAGGGCTCCTGCGACGGATCGATCTGGCCGAGCCGGTCGACATTGCCGGAAATGCGCCGCGATACGATCAGCGCCCGGTCGTCCTGCGAGACGAACAGGGTGAAATGTGGTCCCTGCTTGCCCAGGCTCGCCATCTGTTGGCCGAAGACGTCGACGTCGAGGTCGGGCGAGGCAAGGATGACGTTGTTGATCTTGGCCGGCACGCGCCCGTCGCGGATCGCCATCTGGCGCAAGGCCTCGACGGCAAGCCAGGTGCCCATCGAATGGGCCATGACCGTGACCTCGCCGACGGATTTGTCGTCGGCCAGTCGCTGCAGCAGCTCTTCCAGCGCGTCGCGGGAATAGTTGGTGCTTTCCTTGTCATAGTTATAGTCGAAGATGCTGGCGCGCGACGGCCAGGTGAAGACGACCGGCGTCACGTCCGCATTTGAATCGTGGACGATCTGGGTGAAGCGATAGACGGCGTCTTCGTATCGGTTGTTGAAGCCGTGGACGAACACCATGACACGACGATTGGGCTTCAGGTTGCGATGCACCCAGGCGGAGCTTTCGGCAGCACTTTCGATCGGCTCGACCGAAACGGTGGTGAAGTCGCGCAGCGGATCGCCCGGCAGTTTTTCCGGCCACTGCACCTGGCCGATCTTGCGGTTGACCTCGGGCGGAATGGAAACTTTTACCGCGTCGATGCGCAGGCCGGTGCCGCGTTCGCCGGTGAACAGGATCGCCGAGTCCTCTGAGGGCGCGCGCGTCGTGGCGATGAGAAGATCGACGGCGGTGGTGCCGGGCAGTTGCTGGCCGGTCGGCTGCATGACGCCGATCGGCCGTCCGCCGCAGCCCGACAGCACCAGCAGGGCACCGACGACGAAGACGGCGCCGCAAAGCCGGGCCAAATCTCCTTGAAAAGCGCCGAAACGCCCGGCGACGATGTTTTGCATCAAACGCATTACCCCTGTGAACGGGACGCCCGCCCGGCAAGTCATATAGGCGGACGGTCGAATTTTCTAGAGGCGGCGCGCAACATCAACAAAGCTGCGGAACTTGACATGCATCAAGGTCCGCGCCGCCGGGCCAAGGCACAGATGCGTAAGGAAACCGGACGATACCCTGGTGCCGTGCGCCATGGACCATCGATGTAGCGCTTTATGCCTGCTGCATAATTTAATCCTCGATCCCCTTGCGGTTTAAGGAATGCTGTAGCGGCAGGGGCGGCACACTTTGACGCAGCGGAAAATGCAAATTGCAAAGTTCTGGTTCATGGATTACAAGAATTTCAGAAATTTCTGAAAATTCAGACGAAATGAAAATCATGAATCTCCCTCCTCTCGTCCAGGCCTTCGTGTTGCATTTCGGCGAAATGGGCAGCCGATGGGGTATCAACCGCACCGTCGGCCAGATCTATGCGCTGCTTTACGTCTCTCCCGAGCCGCTCTGCGCCGAAGAGATCACCGATGCGCTCGACATCTCCCGCTCCAATGTTTCGATGAGCCTCAAGGAATTGCAGGCGTGGAACCTGGTGCTGCTGCGTCATCGACCGGGCGATCGCCGCGATTTCTACACCACGCCGGACGATGTCTGGCAGATCCTGCGGACGCTGGCCGAAGAGCGGAAGAAACGCGAAGTCGATCCGACGCTTTCCGTACTCCGCGAAATCCTGATGCAGAAACCGGCCAGCGAGGCGGAGCGCCATGCGCAGCAGCGGATGGGGGAGATGCATGTGCTTATCGACCAGCTGACCACCTGGTACGACGACGTCAAGCAGCTCGAGACCAAGCGGCTGGCCATGTTGCTGTCGCTCGGCGCCAAGGTCACGAAACTTCTGGATACCAAGGATAAGATCGTCTCGCTGGGGCGTGTGCGCCGCGCGCCGGAAAAGGAATGACCGCCATGGACCAGAGCGCCAGATTGCCCGCAGATCTCGACGATATTGCCGACAACGCCCAGCCGCGGGTGCGTGACGCAATTGCCCCTCCCAGCGGCAAGTCATCGCGAAAGGCGAGGAAGGCGGCAGGGCCGCAGTCCCGCCGGCCGGCCTGGCTGCAGGTCGCCGCGGCATTGCTCTGGTTGCCGCAGGCGGCAGCCATCAGTTATGCGATTGGCGGCATTGCCGAAAACGGCAGTCTGCAGGATGTTTTCGCACCGGTGGCGATTGTCGTCGGTGTCGGCTGTCTCAAGGCGCTGCTAGAGGCGTTTGGCGCACGGCTGGCCTTTCTGGATGCGCGGTCCATCCTGTCGAAGAAGCGTGCCGATGCGCTGCAAAGCCTTGCCGCCCGTTCGCCGCTCGACAGGGCGGCGCCGGCTTCCGGCCTTGCGGCCAGCGTCGTTGCCGAGCAGGCGGACATGATCGTGCCCTATCTGGCGCGGTTCCAGCCGGCGCGGCTGAAATCCACCGTCGTGCCGCTGGCGATCGTTGCGGCCGTGCTGCCGTTCTCGTGGATGGCGGCACTCGTCTTGTTCATTTCCGGCCCGCTGATCCCGATTTTCATGGCGCTGATCGGCTGGCGCGCCCAGGCGGCCAGTGAAAAACAACTGGTCAAGACCGGCAGCCTGAACGCCTTCCTCCTCGACCGCCTGCGCGGTCTTGCCACCATCCGCGCGCTCGGCGCCGTCGATCGCACCGCGATCCGGCTGGCCGAGGAGGCGGATTCGTTGCGCCGGCGCACCATGGCGGTGCTGCGTATCGCCTTCCTGTCGTCGGCGGTGCTGGAACTGTTTGCCGCCCTCGGCGTGGCGCTGATGGCGGTCTATGTCGGTTTCCATCTGCTCGGGCACCTTGATATCGGCGCCTGGGGCGGGCAACTGTCGCTGGCCGAAGGCCTGTTCATCCTGCTGCTCGCCCCCGCCTTCTTCGAGCCGCTGCGCGAACTTGCTGCCGTCTGGCATGATCGCGCCGCCGGCGAAGCGGCGCTGAAAGCCCTCGATGAACTCGCCGTCAAGGGCAGTGCGCTCCTGGGAAGCGATGCCGCGGCGACGCTTCCCGCCATCTGTCGTCCGGCCCCTGCGGTTCGCATCGAGGCCTTGAGCTTCACCCATGTTGGCCGCACCGAACCAGTGTTGCAGGCCGTCTCGCTTGCGATTGCGGCCGGCGAACGGGTGGCGCTGCTCGGGCCGAGCGGCTGCGGCAAGTCGACCCTGATCGCCCTGATCGCCGGCCTAGCGGCGGCCGATAGCGGCCGCATCACCATTGGCGGCACCGAACTCACGGCAAAGACGGCGGATCGTTTGCGCCACGGCATCGCCTTCGTCGGCCAGAAGCCGCATATCTTCGCCGGCAGCGTCGATGCCAATATCAGGCTCGGCCGGCCGGGGGTCGATGGAGCCTGTCTCGAAAAAGCGATGCGGACGGTGTCCTTCGAGGAGATCGCCCGTCATCACGGCCCGTCGCCACTCGGCGAAAACGGCGTCGGCCTCTCGGGTGGCGAAGTGTTGCGTCTGGCGCTCGCCCGCGCCGCCGCCGGCCAGGATGCCGGCCTCGTGCTGGCCGACGAACCCACCGCCCATCTCGACCGGCAGACGGCTGCTGAGATCGTCGAGGGCCTTCTGGCGTTGTCGGTAGGCCGCACCCTGATCGTCGCCACCCATGATCCGCTGCTTGCAGCGCGCATGGACAGGATCGTCGATCTTTCCTCATGGCAGAAAGAGGCCGTCTGATGCTTCGTCTTGGCGATCTTTACCCCGTGCTTTCGCTGTTCCTGCGTGTGCAGCGCCGCGGCCTCCTGCTCGGTGCCGTGCTGGCGGCAGGCACGATGCTTGCCGGCCTCGCCCTGCTCGGGCTCTCCGGCTGGTTCGTCACGGCAACGGCGCTGGCGGGTCTTTCTGCCGGTTCAGCGCTGGCCTTCGACGTCTTCGCGCCGTCCGCCGGCATCCGCTTCTTCGCCATCGCCCGCACCGCCGGGCGTTACGGCGAACGGCTCGTCACCCATGATGCGACGCTGAAAATCCTCGCCACTTTGCGGGAGAAGCTGTTCCGTGGCTGGTCGGCGCCGGGTGCCGCCCGCGACCTCGTCAAGCGGCCGGCCCGGCTGCTTTTCCGCCTGACGGCGGATATCGATGCGCTCGACAGCCTCTATCTGCGTGTGCTCGTCCCCGGCTTGGTGGCTTTCTGTGCGGCGCTGACGGCCGGCATCGCCCTCGGTTTCCTCAGC
This sequence comes from Rhizobium sp. LjRoot30, assembly GCF_964253915.1. NCBI lineage: Bacteria > Pseudomonadati > Pseudomonadota > Alphaproteobacteria > Hyphomicrobiales > Rhizobiaceae > Rhizobium > Rhizobium sp. LjRoot30. Next base: position 415,498 of record NZ_CAXUSG020000001.1, read on the forward strand.
CTGCCGCTCGGTCTTGCCGTCGGTCTGCTGCTGCTGGTCGCCGGAAGCGCAATCCTCTTCGTTGCGGCCGGAAGAGCATTGCGGCCGGCCGGCCGGCGCTTGATTGCGCTGGAGGCGCTGCGTTCGCGCACCATCGACATGGTCTCGGGGCGCACCGATCTCGTCATGGCCGGTCGGCTTGCCGCCGCACGCGCGGCAGCCGTCCATGCCGACGAACGTCTGGCCAAGGCGGAGGACCGCCTGAACCGGATCGAAACCGGCACGATGGCGACACTCGGCATGCTCGGCGCCTGTCTGACCGGCGGTGTCCTGCTGGCGGTTGCCGCACTCGCCGAAGCGGGCGCGATCACCGCTCCCGTTGCCGCTTTCGGCGTGCTTTTGACGCTCGCTGCCATCGAACCCTTTGCCGGCCTGCGTCGCGGGGCCTTGGAGCTCGGCCGCAGTCTTCTGGCCGCCCGGCGGATCGCGCCGCGGCTCCAGGCTGCAGCCGATGTACCGTCGCCGCAACAGCCGGCCGCCGGCGAAGCCTTGCGCTTCGATGCCGTGACGGCTGCCCATCCCGGTGCGCCGCGTCCGGTTTTCCGCGATCTTTCGCTTGCCGTCGAGCGCGGCGAATGTCTTGCCATCATCGGCGCGAGCGGCAGCGGCAAGACGACTCTGCTCGGTCTTGCCGCGGGCGAGATCCCCGCCTTGCAGGGCGCCATCGCAAGCCTGCCGGCGACGTTGATGACCCAACGCACCGAACTGTTCGAGGATACGCTGCGCGACAACCTGAAGCTCGCCGATCCCGACGCCAACGATGGCAGGCTGTGGCAAGCACTGGCCGATGCCGGCCTGAAGAACGATATCGTCGCGCTTGGCGGCCTCGACATTTCTCTTGGCGAGGGCGGTTTGGGCCTGTCTGGCGGACAATCGCGACGCCTGGCCCTGGCGCGGCTTTTCCTGCGCGATACGCCGCTCTGGCTGCTGGATGAACCGACCGACGGGCTGGACGGGCCGACGGCCTGCGACGTGCTCGCCCGCCTCAAGGCACGCGCCGCAGGCAAGACCGCGGTCATCGCCACGCATCTGCGCCGGGAGGCGGCCATCGCCGATCGCATCGTCCATATCGACCGTGGACGGATCATCGAAATTTCGCGCCGTGGAGAGGCGGCGTTCGAAATGGCGCTCGAAGGCCTGCGGCCGGACTGAGCGCGCACGCTTGCCCGCGTCGCTGTCCGGCGTTGCGGAACTCTTGCACCCCGTGGGGCCATGGGAGAAAGACTATGGAACTCGACATCGTCGACTTATCGCGATTTCAATTCGCACTGACTGCGCTTTATCACTTTCTGTTCGTCCCCCTGACGCTCGGGCTCTCGGTCCTGCTGGCGATCATGGAAACCGTCTATGTCATGACCGGCCGCCAGATCTGGCGGCAGATGACGAAGTTCTGGGGCACCCTGTTCGGGATCAATTTCGTGCTGGGCGTCGCCACCGGCCTCGTCATGGAATTCCAGTTCGGCATGAACTGGAGTTACTACAGCTATTATGTCGGCGACATTTTTGGCGCGCCCTTGGCGATCGAGGGCCTGATGGCCTTCTTCCTCGAGGCGACCTTCGTCGGACTGTTCTTCTTCGGCTGGGACAAGCTCTCCAAGGTCGGCCATCTCGTCGCCACCTGGGCGGTGGCGCTCGGCTCGAATTTTTCGGCGCTGTGGATCTTGATCGCCAACGGCTGGATGCAGAACCCGGTCGGCTCGGCGCTCAATCCGCAGACCATGCGTATGGAAATCACCAGTTTCTACGACGTGGTGTTCAACCCGGTGGCGCAGGCGAAATTCGTCCATACGGTCTCGGCCGGTTATGTCTGTGCTTCCATTTTCGTGCTCGGCGTTTCGGCCTGGTACGTACTCAAGGGCCGGCATATCGAGCTTGCCAAGCGTTCGATGACGGTCGCCGCCTCCTTCGGCCTTGCCGCTTCGCTGTCGGTGGTGGTGCTCGGCGATGAGAGCGGCTACCTCGCCACCGAAAACCAGAAGATGAAGCTCGCCGCCATCGAGGCGATGTGGGAAACGGAACCGGCACCGGCTGCCTTCACCGCCTTCGGCTTCCCGGACCAGGAAGCGCGCGAAACCCACTTCGCGGTGCATATCCCCTGGGCCATGGGCCTGATCGGCACCCGCTCGCTGACGACGGTCATCCCGGGCATCGACCAGCTCGAACTGAAGGCGGAAGAACGCATCCGCGACGGCATAAAGGCCTATGACGCGCTGACGAAGATCCGTGCGACGCCCATCAACACCGAAGTTGCCGCCGATGTCCGCACCTCCTTCGAAGACCTTGGCCACAATCTCGGTTATGCGCTGCTGCTGAAGCGCTACATCGACGATCCGCGCCAGGCGACGGACGAGCAGATCCGCCAGGCGGCGATGGACACCATCCCGCATGTGCCGACCCTGTTCTTTGCGTTCCGCATCATGGTCGGGCTCGGCATGTTCTTCATCCTGCTCACCGCCACCTTCTTCTGGCTTTCGGCACGGCGGCAGCTCGATCGTTATCCGCTGTTGCTGAAGGTGGCCGTCTTTGCCATCCCGCTGCCCTGGATCGCCATCGAGGCCGGCTGGATCGTCGCCGAGATCGGCCGCCAGCCGTGGGTGATCGAAGGCGTGCTGCCGACGGCCATGGCCGTCTCCAGCCTTGGCGCCGGCACGGTGCTGTTCACCATCGTCGGTTTTGCCGCGCTCTATACCGTGCTGATCGTCGTCGAGATGACGCTGATGATCAAGGCGATCAAGCAGGGTCCGGAACCGGACCACGAACCGGAAGCCAAGCTCATCTCGGAAACCATCGTCCCGGCCGCGGAGTGACCAGCCATGATCCTGCACGAACTCATCGATTATGAAACCCTGCGCTTCATCTGGTGGCTGCTGCTCGGCGTGCTGCTGATCGGTTTTGCCGTCACCGACGGTTTCGATCTCGGCGTCGGCACGCTTCTGCCCTTCGTCGCCAAGACGGATACGGAGCGGCGCATCGCCATCAATACCATCGGCCCGGTCTGGGAAGGCAACCAGGTCTGGCTCATCCTCGGCGGCGGCGCCATTTTCGCCGCCTGGCCGCCGCTCTACGCCGTCTCCTTCTCCGGTTTCTACCTGGCGATGTTCGCGATCCTCTTTGCGCTCATCCTGCGGCCGGTCGGCTTCAAGTACCGCTCGAAGCGCGACAGCGCCCGCTGGCGCAACAATTGGGACTGGGCGCTGTTCGTCGGCGGTTTCGTGCCGTCGCTGATCTTCGGTGTCGCTGTCGGCAATGTGCTGCAGGGCGTGCCCTTCCGTTTTGCCGACGACATGCGGATCTTCTACGAAGGCTCGTTCTTCGGCCTGCTCAATCCCTTCGCGCTGCTCTGTGGCCTGCTGTCGGTTTCCATGCTGATCATGCACGGTTCCGCTTGGCTGGCGTTGAAGGCAAGCGGTCCGGTGGCGGAACGCGCCGGCCGTTTCGGCAGCGTCGCGGCATTGGTCACCATCGTGCTCTTCGCCCTCGGCGGCCTTTGCCTCTGGGCCGGCGTCGATGGCTATCGCATCACCAGCGAGATTAGCACGGCCGGCCCCTCTAATCCGCTGTTCAAGACGGTCGCGACCGAAAGCGGCGCCTGGTTCGCCAATTATTCCGCCCGTCCCTGGTTGTGGCTGGCGCCGGCCTTCGGTTTCCTCGGCGCGCTCGCCGCCTTCTTCGGCCTGCGTGCCCGGCGCGAAGTCTCGACGCTTCTGTTCAGCAAGCTGTCGATCTTCGGCATCATCTCGACGGTCGGCGTCTCGATGTTCCCGTTCATCCTGCCGTCGTCGCTCGATCCGCGCTCCAGCCTCACCGTCTGGGATGCCTCGTCCAGCCACCTGACGCTGTTCATCATGCTGGCGGTCACGACGTTCTTCCTGCCGATCATCGTTGTCTATACCAGCTGGGTCTACAAGGTGCTCTGGGGCAAGGTCGACGAGGCTTCTGTCACCGAAAAGGGCGGTCACGCTTACTGAGAAAGGAGAAGATTATGTGGTATTTTGCCTGGATCCTCGGCCTGCCCCTGGCCGCCGCCTTCGCCGTGCTCAACGCCATGTGGTACGAGCTGATGGACGATCAACGCAAGAAGACGGCGGAACCACCGAAGGAATGACGCAACAGCCCGTCAGTGCTGCATCGAATAGGAGCGCGGTGATGTTCCGAGCATGCGCTTGAACATCGTCGTGAAGGCCGGCACGCTCTCGTATCCCGCTTCCAGCGCCACGTGGGTGACCGGCCAGCCCTCCGCCAGCTTCGGCAGGCTTGCGAAGACGCAGGCCTGCTGTCGCCAGGTGACGAAGCTCAGGCCCGTTTCCTCGCGGAACAGCCGGGTGAAGGTCCGTCGGCTCATCGCCAGGTTTTCCGCCCAGTCGTCGATGCGCGCATCCGGCGCCGGATTGCGCAGGTAGCGGCGGCAAAGGTCCGCCAGCCGTTCATGCAGGGGGAAGGGCAGGCCGAGCGGCCGTTCCGGCAGGCTCTCCATTTCCTCCAGCAACAGGGCATAGACCAGCTTCGCCTTGCCGTGGCCTGCCGGCGCCTCGCGCAGCTTCAAGGCCTCCAGCAACAGGCTGCGGGCCAGATCGGTCACTTCAAGGACCTTCGGCGCCTCCGGCACGGATTGGCCCTCCCGCGGCGAAATGTAGATCGAGCGCATCGAGACGTCGCTCAACATTTCCACGGCATGCGCAAGGCCGCGCGGGATCAATAGCGCATGGCCTGGCGGGATCATCCACCGGCCGTTTTCGGTCGCCACCAGCACGACGCCGCGAAAGACGCAGAGGATCTGCGTGCGGCGGTGATGATGCACCGGCACGGTATAACCGGTGGGGATCTCGGTGCTGTGCACCAGCACTTCCGCCTCCGACTGCTCCATCCACGCCAGATTGCGATAGTGGTCGTCGTTCAGCGCGGAGAGCGTTTTGGCAGCGAGCTTTTCCATTTTTGGCCCAATCGCGAAAGAATTGGACCAAAACACAAAAGCAGGCCAGTGGCAAGGCAGGTAGAAAGCCGTGGTTGAATGTCCGCGACAACAAGCGGAATCACGGAGGAAATAGACTATGGCGGTTGTTGCCGGCACCGAGGCCCGGTTCGAGAAGACGACGTTTTCCATTCTGGTGGCGGTAAGCGTCTGCCACATGCTCAACGACATCATGCAGTCGTTGCTGGCGTCGCTTTATCCGATCTTCAAGGAAAACTATAATCTCGACTTCATCCAGATCGGCCTGCTGACGATGACCTTCCAGGTCACGGCGTCGCTGCTGCAGCCGGTCGTCGGCATGGTGACGGACCGCTGGCCGATGCCGTTTTCGCTGCCGGTCGGCATGGGCAGCACGCTGGTCGGCCTGCTGCTGCTCGGTTATGCCGATAGTTTCGCCCTGCTGCTCATCGCCTCCAGCCTGATCGGCTTCGGCTCGGCGATCTTCCATCCGGAATCCTCGCGTGTCGCACGCCTTGCTTCCGGCGGTCGCCACGGCTTTGCGCAGTCGCTCTTCCAGGTCGGCGGCAATGCCGGCTCGGCTATCGGTCCGCTGCTCGCCGCCTTCATCGTGCTGCCGCTCGGCCAGCATACGGTTGCCTGGTTCTCGGCCATCGCCATGCTCGGCATGGTGATCCTGACCTGGGTCGGCAACTGGTATGCCGCTCATCGCCGCGCTTCGGCGAGCAAGGGCGCGCCGAGCCGTGCCCTGCCGCTGCCGCAGAACAAGGTCGTCCTCGCCTTCCTGCTGCTGGTGCTGCTGACGGCGACCAAGAACGTCTACATGGCCAGCCTGTCGAGCTACTTCACCTTCTATGTCATCGACAAGTTTGCCCTTTCGGTTCGCGATGCGCAGTTGATGTTGTTCCTGTTCCTCGGTTCGGCCGCCGTTGGCACTTTCCTCGGCGGACCGATCGGCGATCGTTTCGGCGCCCGCTTCGTCATCTGGTTCTCGATCCTCGGCGTCATCCCGTTTGCGTTGCTTTTGCCTTACGCCAATCTGCAGTGGACGATGATCCTCGTCGTGCTCATCGGCCTGATCTTCGCGTCGGCATTCTCCGCAATCGTCGTCTTCGCCCAGGAATTGGTACCGGGCCGCGTCGGCATGATCGCCGGCATCTTCTTCGGATTTGCGTTCGGTTTCGGTGGCCTGGGGGCTGCCGCGCTCGGTGGTTTTGCCGATACGCACGGCATCGAGTTCGTCTACCGCCTGTGCTCCTACCTGCCGCTTTTAGGGCTGCTGACCGTCTTCCTGCCGCGTATTCCGCGTCACTGACCGCAATCGCCACAGCGATACCGCCTCCACCGCCAGCCAGCCATGTGCGTAAGCCATGGCTGGTTTTTCTATGGGTGCTTTTCTTTCGCCAGAGCGGTTTGACTTTTGTCAGCGCCCGTGAATAATGTCGAAAGACTTTTTCTTGAGGACGTTTCATGCCCATCCGGCCCGCCGACCAGATCATGCACAAAGCCGCCTGGCTTTATTATACGCATGGTCTGAGGCAGGATGAAGTGGCCAAGCATCTGGACATTTCCCGCGCTTCCGTTGCCATGTACCTGCGCCGCGCCCGTGAAAACGGTGTCGTCACCATCTCCACCTCGACGCAGCTTTTTGCCGAAGACGTTTTGGCACGCGAGCTTGAGGATGCCATCGGATTGAAGGGTGTGTGGATCGTTCCGGAAGACCGGCAGGCCATGGACCCGGCCTCGGAAATGCCGGTGGTCGCCGCAGCTGTCTTCCTCGAACTGATCAACAAGGGAGACAGGATCGGCGTCGCCTGGGGCCGCACGGTCTATCATATCGCCGACGTCATGCCCAATGCCGACCTGCAGGACGTGACCGTCGTGCAGCTCTGCGGCAATCTCGGTGCGCCCTACAACTACCGGCCGGACCAGTGCACGACGGAAATCGCCCGCCGGCTGAACGCCGAGGGCATCAACATCTATGCGCCGCTGGTGCTGAGCTCCGAAGAACTTGCCACGGCACTGCGCAACGAGCCCGTCATCCGTGAGCAGCTGGCATCGATTTCCGATTGCAACCTCGTGCTTTATTCCGTTGGCGGCTGCGAGAGCGACAGCCACCTGGTGCGCTGCGGCGCCTTGACGGCGGACGAGATGCAGGCGCTTGCAGAAGCCGGCGCCGGCGGCGTCATCGCCGGGCAGGTTATCGACCGCAACGGCCAGCGCATGGATTGCGCCCATAATCGCCGCTGCATTTCCGCCGATCTGTCTTCGATCCGTTCCATCCCCAAGCGGATGATGGTGGTCGAGGAGGATGCGAAATTCGAACCGCTGGTCTCGGCATTGAACGGAGGCTTCGTCTCCCATCTCGTCGTCACCGCCAGCATGGCAAGACGCCTGCTGGACCGCTGGACCGTCAGCGGCAACCGACGCGTGGCGGAGTAGCCGCCGGGCAAACAATCATCATCCGCCCGGCCGGTCCGGGCCTTTCAAACTTCATGAGGGAGGAATTCGACGTGGAGAATCTCTGGAAAGACAGTGACGCGGAAGCCATGGTGGCGGCCTATGCCGCAAAGGGCATCAACCGCGATCTCGCCTTACGCACCTATACGACCCGCCTGCTCGGCGGCGAGCCGCGCCTCGTGCTGCATGGTGGCGGCAATACCTCCGTCAAGACCACGGTCAAGGATCTCGTCGGCGACGAATGGGATGTGCTCTGCGTCAAGGGCAGCGGCTGGGACATGGGTATCATCGAGCCCGCCGGCCTGCCGGCTGTCAAGATCGATCCGCTCCTCAAGGCCCGCAAGCTCGAAAAACTTTCCGACGAGGACATGGTGACACTGCAGCGCGCCAACCTGATCGACCCCGCCTCGCCGAACCCCTCTGTGGAAGCGCTGCTGCACGCCTTCATCCCGCACAAATTCGTCGATCACACCCATTCGACCGGCGTTCTGGCGATTGCCGACCTCGCCGACAGCGACAAGCGCAGCCGCGAAGTGTTTGGTCCGAAGATGGGCTATGTGCCCTACGTCATGCCGGGCTTCGACCTCGCCAAGCTCGCTGCCGAAGTCTTCGATCAGGACCCGACCGTCGAAGGCCTGATCCTCGACAAGCACGGCATCTTCACCTTCGGCGCCACCGCCAAGGAAGCCTACGACCTGATGATCCACTACGTCACGGTCGCCGAAGATTATGTCCGCGCCAACGGCAAGAACCCGTTCACGCCGGTCACCCTGCCGGCCAATCTGGCCAAGCCGAACGATATCTCTCCGATGCTGCGCGGCGCCGTTGCCGTATCGAAGGGCGAGGGCCGTTACGACCGCATGGTCAGCGAGTTCCGCACCTCGCCGGATATCCTCGCCTTCGTCAATGCGGCTGAGGTAGAGGATATGGCCCGCCGCGGCGTGTCGACGCCGGATCTTTCGATCCGCATCAAGACCGGGCCGATGGTTCTGCCGGCACCGGACGCCGGCAATCTTGCCGACTACAAAAAGGTGATTGCCGAGCGCACCGCCGGTTTCGTCGAGGACTATACCAACTACTTCAAGGCCAATGACGGCCGCGGCGGCGTCAAGAAGATCATGCTCGACCCGATGCCGCGCCTGACACTGGTGCCCGGCCTCGGCCTGTTCGGCCACGGCCGTACGCTGAAGGACGCCAAGATCGCCGCCGACGTCGCCGAGACCTGGATCGAGACGGCCCGCGATGCCGAATCCGTCGGCACCTTCGAGCCGGTGAGCAAGCCGGATCTGTTCGAGCTGGAATACTGGTCGCTGGAGCAGGCCAAGCTGGCCGGCGCCAAGCCGAAGCCGTTTACCGGCCAAGTGGCCGTCGTCACCGGCGGTGCCGGCGCCATTGGCGCGGCCATTGCCAAGGCGTTCGCCCGTGAAGGCGCGCATGTGGTGGTGCTCGATCTCGACGGCGCCAAGGCGGCGGAATCGGCCAAGGCCGCCGGCAACCAGTCGATCGGCGTCGGTTGCGACGTCACCGATCCGGCCTCGGTGCGTGCCGCCTTCGACAAAGCGGTCGAAACCTATGGCGGCGTCGACATCGTCATCTCCAATGCCGGCGCTGCCTGGGAAAGCCCGATCGCCACGATGGACGATGCCCTGTTGCGCAAGAGTTTCGAACTCAACTTCTTCTCGCACCAGACGGTGGCGCAGAATGCCGTGCGCATCATGAAGGAGCAGGGTACCGGCGGCGTCCTCCTGTTCAACGCTTCCAAACAGGCGGTCAATCCGGGCGCCAAGTTCGGCGCCTATGGCCTGCCGAAGGCGGCAACGCTGTTCCTGTCGCGCCAGTACGCGCTTGAGCACGGCGCCGACCACATCCGCGTCAACGCCGTCAATGCCGACCGTATCCGCTCTGGCCTGCTGAACGACGAGATGATCGCCAACCGCGCCGCCGCCCGCGGCCTCTCGGTCAAGGACTATATGGGCGGCAACCTGCTCGGCCTCGAAGTGACGGCCGACGACGTGGCGCAGGCGTTCGTTCACCATGCGCTGGCCGAACGGACCACAGCGGACGTGACGACCGTCGATGGCGGCAACATTGCCGCGGCGATGCGGTAAGACCTTCTTGAGGTTGGCGCCGGCCCCTCATCCGCCTGCCGGCACCTTCTCCCCGTTTTGACGGGGAGAAGGGGATATGCCGCACCGTTTTGCCTGGCTTTGACCTTGGGTGGGGCACGTCCCCTCTCCCCGCGTGCGGGGAGAGGGTTAGGGTGAGGGGCAGGTACCATCGCATGCCGTCGACACCGCGGCTAAACCCATCAAAAAAGCGGGGCCTCCCAGCCCCGCTCCATCATCCCAATATGCCAGCCAAACCTACTTCGCGGCCTTTGCCAAAGCCGCGACCAGCCCCTGCGTCGAGGAGTCGTGTCCTGCAGCACTTTCCTTGCCCTCCACGACCGGCAGCAGTCCCGTCGCCAGTTCCTTGCCGAGTTCGACGCCCCACTGGTCGAAGGAGTTGATGCGGAAGAGCACGCCTTCGACGAAGACGCGGTGCTCGTACAACGCGATCAGCCGGCCGAGCGCGAACGGTGTCAGTTCGTCGTAGACGAAGGTGATCGACGGGCGGTTGCCGGTGAAGACGCGATGCGGCGCGATGAAATCCGCCTTTTTGTCATCCATGCCCTTGGAGGTGAGCTGCGCCTTCGCTTCCGCCAGCGTCCGGCCCTTCATCAAGGCTTCCGATTGCGCCAGGCAGTTGGCCATCAAGAGCTGGTGCTGGTGGCGCAGTTCCGGCTCGAAGCCATTGGCGGCGATCATGAATTCCGCCGGGATGACGCTCGTGCCCTGGTGGATCAGCTGGTAGAAGGCGTGCTGGCCATTGGTGCCGGGCTCGCCCCAGACGACCGGGCCGGAATTGCCATCGACCGGCGTGCCGTCGATGGTGACGCCCTTGCCGTTCGATTCCATGTCGAGCTGCTGCAGATAGGCCGGGAAGCGCGACAGGCGCTGGTCGTAGGGCAGGATCGCCCGCGTCGGGTAACCCAGCACGTTGCGATGGTAGAAGCCGATGAGGCCGAGCAGCAGCGGCAGGTTCTTCTCCGCCGGCGCCGTGCGGAAATGCGTGTCGATCGCATGCGCGCCGTCGAGGAAACGGCCAAAATCTTCCGGGCCGACGGCGATCATCAGGGGCAGGCCGATGGCCGACCAGATCGAGTAGCGGCCGCCGACCCAGTCCCAGAAGCCGAAGATGCGGTCGCTGGCGATGCCGAAGGCATCGACCTTGTCGAGCGCGGTGGAGACGGCGGCGAAATGGTGCTTGACGGCGTCTTCGCCGAGCGCTGCCGCGATGAAGTTGCGCGCCGTCTGCGCATTGGTCATCGTCTCGATGGTGGTAAACGTCTTCGAGGCGATGATGAACAGCGTCGTTTCGGCAGAGAGCAGTTTGAGCGTGTCGGCAATATGGGCGCCGTCGATGTTGGAGACGAAATGCAGCCGCGGGCCGTCATGGAAGGGGGCGAGCGCCAGCGTCGCCATCACCGGGCCGAGATCCGAGCCGCCGATGCCGATATTGACGACATCGGTGATCGCCTTGCCGGTAGCACCCTTCAACTCGCCAGAGCGGATGCCGTCGGCAAAGGCGCCCATGGCGGCAAGCACCTCGTTGACATCGGGCATGACGTCCTTGCCGTCAACCAGCACCGGCGTGTTGCCGCGGTTGCGCAGCGCGGTGTGCAGAACGGCGCGGTTTTCGGTGAAGTTGATCGCCTTGCCGGTAAACATCTCCTCGCGCTTTTCAGCGACGCCGCCCTTTTCGGCAAGCTCAAGCAGAAGGGCAAGAATCTTGTCGTTCACCGCCGTCTTCGAATAATCCATCAACAGATCGTCCAGCGAGACGCTGAAGCGGGCAAACCGCTCGGCATCGGCCGCGAAGGCGGCACGAATGTCCGTGGCGCTGGTTTCCGCGGCAGTTTTTTTCAATTGTTCGACGATCGCTTGCATGGTGATGGCTCCTTGGCGAGGTCCATGGAATGGTTGCGGAAACTAGTCGTATTCGCCACGGCAAATCAAGTTCGGCCCCTGTCGAAACGCAAAAATCTGCGCCGTGACACGGCGTGTTAGCTCAGGCCGCTGACATGAGGATGACGGGCGGTCACCGCAGGTTCTTGCGCAGGATCTTTCCAACGGGCGATTTGGGCAGTTCGGTGCGGAACTCGACGAAGCGCGGCCGCTTGTAGTTGGTCAGGTTGGCCGTGCAATGGGTCTTCACGTCGGCTTCCGTCAGCGCCTGGTCCTTCTTGACGATGTAGAGTTTCACCGCCTCGCCGGAATGTTCGTCGGGAACGCCGATGGCAGCCACTTCCATCACGCCCGGCATCATCGCCACCACTTCCTCGATTTCGTTCGGATAGACGTTGAAGCCGGAAACGAGGATCATGTCCTTCTTGCGGTCAACGATCTTGGTATAGCCGTCGGGCGTCATGAACCCCATGTCTCCGGAGCGGAAGTAGCCGTCGGGCGTCATCACCTTGGCGGTTTCGTCCGGTTTCTGCCAGTAGCCGGCCATTACCTGCGGGCCGCGAATGCAGATCTCGCCCATCATGCCGAGCGGCAGGTCGTTGCCGGCATCGTCGCGAATGGCGATGTCCGTCGAGGGCAAGGGCAAGCCGATCGAGCCGGTGAACTCGCTGGAATCGAAACGGTTGGCGGTGGCGACGGGCGAGGTCTCGGACAGGCCGTAACCTTCGGTGATCGTCGTGCCGGTTCGCTCGAACCAGCGTTCCGCGACCGGACGCTGCACCGCCATGCCGCCGCCGAGCACGAGGATCATCGAGGAAAAATCGATCTTCGGAAAATTCGGGCAGTTCATCATCGCGTTGAACAGCGTGTTGAGGCCCGGAAAGATGTGGAACTTGTATTTGCGCATCTCGGAAACGAAGGCCGGGATGTCGCGCGGATTGGCGATCAGCACATTGTGCCCGCCGACCGAAAGGCCCATCAGCGAATTCACCGTCAAGGCGAAGATGTGGTAGAGCGGCAGGGCGCAGACGAAGCGCAGGGTTTCCGGCTGCGGTGTCTTGCGGAAGGCCGCCCGCAGCCAGAGAATGATCTGGTCCTTGTTGGCGAGCAGGTTGGCATGCGTCAGCACCGCGCCCTTGGAAACCCCCGTCGTGCCGCCGGTATATTGCAGGAAAGCGATATCGTTTCCGGTGAGCGCAACAGGTTTCAATGGCAGTTTTTCGCCTGCCTGCAGGATGTCGGGAAAGCGGTGGTGGCCGGCGATCGACCAAGCCGGAACGAGTTTCTTCACCTTGCGGACGATGAAATTGACGAGGGCGCCCTTGAGGCCGAGCATGTCGCCCATGCTGGCGACGACCACATGCTTGACGGCAGTGCGCGGCAGGACCTGTTCGACCGTATGGGCGAAGTTTTCAAGCACGAAGATCGCCTTGGCGCCGGCGTCGTTCAGCTGGTATTCCAGTTCCCGCGGCGTATAGAGCGGGTTGATGTTGACGACCACCAGTCCTGCCCGCAGGATGCCGTAGACTGCGATGGGGTTCTGCAGGATGTTGGGCATCATCACGGCGACGCGGTCGCCCTTTTGCAGGCCGGTGGATTGCAGCCAGGCGGCGATCTTGTGGGTATGGACCTCCAGCTCGCGGAAGGTCAGGTCCTTGCCCATGCTGGTGAAGGCAATCCGCGGGGCATAAAGCTTGCAGTTCTTTTCCAGGAGGTCGGCAACCGAGGTCTCTTTCGGCGGCACGATGTCGGCTGGAATCATGCTCGGGTAGGAGGCAAGCCAGGGTTTTTCCATCGGAATGACGGTTCCTGGGCTGGAAATCTCGCTCATGCTGCCTCGCTCCCTGTCATGCCTGTGTCCATGTCCCGGAAAGTCCTCCCTTTCCAAGGCCAGCTTAGGCGATTGCCGCCAAGGTGCAAGTCCCGCGGATTTGACACAAGACAGGAACCTTCTGCGTCCCGCCACGTTAAACCATTGTCGAATAACACATCATGAACAAAGGAGCAGTGCCATGCTGCACGAAAATCCGCCACTGCGCCAGGACCCGACCATCCGCGAAACCCGTTCGCTGATCGCCAGCGACAAGGTGGAAGGAACGGCGGTATACGGCGCCGACGGCAAGCATATCGGCGCCATCGAGCGCGTCATTCTTGAAAAACGCGGTGGCAAGGTCGCTTATGCCGTGTTGAGCTTCGGCGGCTTCCTGGGATTTGGCGACGATTATTATCCGCTGCCATGGGAAAAGCTCACCTATGACGAGAGCCTGAATGGTTACCGCGTTGACCTGACCCGCGAGCAGATCGAGAACGCTCCCCGCTTCCGGGATGAGAACGACGATAGCTGGTATGGTGAAAAGGACCGCCGTATCTACGATTATTACGGAATTCCGCCTTATTGGATGTAATCCGTCCGACGATGATTGCAATTCTTGCCCCGCTTTCAGCGGGGCTTTGCGTATTGAAGCAACTGTAGCTACCGATATTTGCGACGACGGTATAATGATGGGCGGAATTTTAAGATTTCCTTGAAATAGATTGCGGTGCACAGCGATTGGATCTTCGGCATGACGGCAATGGAGACGCGAGCGACGGGCTCTTTCGGCAAGGCGTTGAAACAAGCGTCCAATTGGCCTTATATGCCTGCTGTCATCGTTTTCGTGATGGTCATGCTGTGCGCCTGGTTCGCCGACAGCCAGAAACGTCATATCACGCAGGAATATCTGCGCTCCTCCGTTACCGAACAACTCAGCCTCATTCGCGCCCGGCTTGAAGGCAAGATCAACGGCAACGTCCAGCTCGTGCAGGGCCTCGTCGCGATGATGGAGATGGAATCGTCGATCGATCAGGACGTGTTTGCGCAGCTGACGGAGCGCATCCTGCGCAACGATACCCAGATCCGCCATATCGCCGCGGCGCCGGATCTCGTCATCCGCATGATTTATCCGATCAAGGGCAATGAAAGGCTCATCGGCTTCGACTATCGGGAAAACCTTGCCCAGAGTGGACCTGCGCTGCGGGTTCGCGATACAGGTCAACTCATCATCACCGGGCCGGTGAAGCTAATACAGGGCGGCACCGCCCTGATCGCACGTTATCCGGTCTTCGTCGATACGCCGCTGCACGAGCACAAGTTCTGGGGGCTTGTCTCCGCCGTCATCGATCTAGACCGGCTTTTCCGTGATGTCGGGCTTCTTGCCGAAGACCTACCGATCGACATCGCCCTGGCGAGCAACGATGCGGCCGGCCAGTACGGCGTGCCTTTTTTCGGCGATGCTCAGACATTTCAGGACAGGCCGGTGGACATGAGCGTGCAGCTCGGCCGCGAGACATGGCGGATGGGAGCTGTTCCCAAGGGCGGCTGGAACCAGCTTCCGCCTGACATCTGGACCTTCCGCCTGCTGATCGCGCTCGTCGGCGTCGTTGTTCTGGCGCCGATGATCTGGGGCGGGCGGCTTATGAGCGAACGCCAGCGCAACATCGTCGCCTTGCAGCAGCGCAAGGATGAACTCAAGGAAATCTCGCAGCGACTGGAAATCGCCATCAAGGCATCCAAGATCGGCATATGGGAACTCGATGTGAAAACCAACCGTCTCCTCTGGGACGAGCGGATGCACGAGATCTACGATTTGCCGCAGGATCAGGCGAACGGTGACAGCAGCGATTGGAAAAATGCGCTCCATCCGGAGGATACCGAGAGGAGCGAGCAGGAGTTCTTGTTGACATTCGAGGGCAAGAACTATGAGGACGAATTCCGGCTGTTGCTGAAAAGCGGCGAGGTACGCCATGTCCGTGCGATCGGCGTGGGCTACGTCAACGGCGATGGTGACCAGAAGATCATCGGCGTCAATTGGGACGTGACGAATGATATTCTGCTCCAGGACGAGCTGCGCGAGGCAAAGCGCCGGGCCGAACAGCACAATGGCGAGCTTGAGGAAGCGCGCCGGCAGATGGAATACAATTCCCTGCACGACGCCCTGACGCATCTTCCGAACCGCCGGTTTCTCGACCAGCTCCTGTCGGAAAAGGCAGCCAACGCCGCAATGAGGCAGCCGCTGACCATCCTGCATATCGACCTCGATCGTTTCAAGGAAATCAACGACACGCTCGGCCACGCGGCCGGCGACGAAATTCTCAAGCATGTCGCCGGACTGCTGACGGCGCACCTGCCGGCACGCGATTTCGTGGCGCGCATCGGCGGCGACGAATTTGTCGTGGTTTCCGAGGTGCCCAACGAGAGCGGCTACTACGAAACCCTGTCGCGGCAGATCATCGACGCGTTCAGTACGCCGATCCTGTTCGAAGGCCATGAATGCCGCGCCGGCGCCAGCATCGGCATTGCCTCGGAGGGCGACGGCAGCGAACGGCTCGAACAACTGCTGGTCGATGCCGACATCGCGTTGTACGAGGCGAAACGCAAGGGCCGCAATCGCAGCGAGTTCTTTACCGACACGCTGCGTTCCTCGGTCATCCACACCAAGCAGACGGCCGACGAAATCCTCCGCGGCCTGGATGCGAACGAATTCATCGCCTATTTCCAGCCGCAGTTCGATGCCCACACGCTGGAGATCAGTGGCGTCGAGGCCCTGGTGCGCTGGGACCATCCCGGCAAGGGCATCATGCCGCCCTTCTCCTTCCTGAAGATCGCCGAAAGCCTGAATGTCGTCTCCAGGCTGGACGAGATCGTCCTCGAGCAGGCGCTTCTCCACTTCCGGCAATGGGCGATCAACGACCTCGATATCCCGAAGGTTTCGGTCAACATCTCGGCACAACGCCTGCACGACCAGAACCTCTTCAACCGCTTGTCCGGTCTCGGTATCCGGCCCGGGTCGGTCTGTTTCGAGCTTCTGGAGTCCATCTCCTTCGACGAACACGACGAATTGCTGATCGGCAATATCCAGAAGCTGAAGGAACTCGGCATCGATATCGAGATCGACGATTTCGGCACCGGTCACGCCTCGATCATCAGCCTGCTGAAATTGACGCCGCGGCGGCTGAAGATCGACCGGCAGCTGATCCGGCCCATCCTGCAATCGACGACGGGGCGCCAACTCGTCGAGTCGATCATCGATATCGGCCAGGCTTGCGGCATCGAAATCGTCGCCGAAGGGGTGGAAAGCATGGCGCATGCGGCCTTGCTGCGGGACCTCGGCTGTCACCACCTGCAGGGATACGCCTTTGCCCGGCCGATGAGCGGCCCGGATTTCCTCGATTTCGCCCGCCAGAGAAACTGGCTGAAGGAATGGGAAAGCAGCCGGCCCGATCTTCTGAAGTTGCCGGCCTGAGCCTCATGCCGAAGGCAGCGGCCGGCTGCGATGCGTGCGATAGAGGCCAAAGGCGCCGCCGGCAAGCAGCGCCAGCCCGACATAGATCGTCGCCAGCCCGCGTCCGCGACGTGCGGCATGTGCCGCATCGAAGGAGAGCAGGACCCTGCCGTTCAGGATGGCCTCGTAGACGATACCCGCATGGGGATCGATGAGGAAATGCACCGTCTCCTTGGGGCCGACATAATCTAACCCTTCCACCCAGTTTCCGCGGGGCGGCGTGACCAGCCACGCGTTCCTGCCGCTTCGCAGCCCGATATGCTGAACGCGGTAACTGACGCTTCCGCGTCGCCGGGTTTCTTCCACCAGTTCGAGGGAGACGGAGGGCGGGCCGACCTGCTCCACCGCGAGGAGGTCGGCGCGGGCGGGCGGCAGCATGTTGCAGCCGCCGACCGGCATGAAAATACCGGCAAGCATGAGGCCGCCGCACATCAGTGTCGGCCAGACCTGATTTTCCTCCTGCGCCATCCGTGAACTCCGCCGCCTATCCCGGATACGCTATCGCAACGAAAAACGCGCAGAAAGCATCCCTTCTGCGCGCAACGTATTTCGAAAACGATTTATTCGTGCCGGCTCAGCGTGCCTTGCGGCGTTCGGCCACCGGCTGGTAGGCGAGACGCTGGTGATAGGTGCAATAGGGCGAGCTGTCGGGAGACTCGCCGCCGCAGAAATGGAAATCGTCCTTGAGCGGATCGCCGACCGGCCACTTGCAGGTGCGCTCCGTCAGTTCCGTCAGGCCCAGGCGGCGGGAAATCGGCACGACGACATTGCTCTTGGAAACGTACCGGGTCTCTTCGACGCCCTCGACTTCCATTTCCTCGTGAACCATTGTTGCGCCGGCGGGGCGGGCAACGGTCCGGGTGGCAACGCGCGGCGTAAAGCTCGGCGCACGCGGTGCTGTCGGCGTTCTCTTCGGGGTGCGTGCGCTCGCGGGCGCGCTGCCGGCCTTGGCGCGGCCGGGCAGGTTGAGCCGGTGGACCTTGCCGATGACGGCGTTACGGCTGACGCCGCCAAGCTGTGCGGCGATCTGGCTCGCGCTCAGCCCTTCGGACCACAGCTTCTTTAGTTTCTCGACACGCTCGTCTGTCCAGTTCATGCTTCTCTCCGCCGTCGCGTTCCAATTGATGGCAGAATCCATCCTCGTGCCCCGGATCATCTCCGGAGCGGAACGCTTCAATACTTTTGGTGACTAGTTCCGCCGCATGCAGTCTAGTAATTGAACTTTAACCTAGTGTGAGGCTGACTCCGTGACAAGAGTCGCCGGAATCATCCGGAATCGATTTCGCGGTTTTCCCCAACTTGCTCGACAAGCGAGTCAATTTTGCAACGGTTGCAGCATCGCTCCAGGGTTGCAACCGGCATGCTCTTCCGCCGGCCTTCAGGCCGCAGTTTGGTTGACATCCGGCGGGTAAATGGAGATAGTGCAGCGCCGCCGAAAGGCGGCATTTTTGATTTTAAGATCCGGTCGGATCGCAAGACCGTCCATGCTCTTCTGAAGGAGTGCAGCGCTCATGGCACAGGCCACGCCGCTTTTTGAGACCTACAACCGCATTCCGCTGCGTTTCGAACGCGGCGAGGGGGTATGGCTGATCACCGAGGACGGCGAGCGTTATCTCGATTTTGCGGCGGGCATCGCGGTCAATGCGCTCGGCCATTCCCACCCGCATCTGGTCGAGACCCTGAAGACGCAGGGCGAGAAGCTCTGGCACCTCTCCAATCTCTACGAGAGCCCCGGCCAGGAGAAACTTGCCGACCGGCTGACGGCCAACACCTTCGCCGATAAGGTGTTCTTCACCAATTCGGGCGCCGAGGCACTGGAATGCGCCATCAAGACGGCGCGGCGTTATCAATATGCCAAGGGCCGCCCCGAGCGGTTCCATATCATCACCTTCGAGGGCGCCTTCCACGGCCGCACGCTCGCCACCATCGCCGCCGGCGGCCAGGCGAAATATCTTGAAGGTTTCGGTACCAAGGCCCCGGGCTTCGACCAGGTGCCGTTCGGCGATCTCGACGCCGTCAAGGCGGCCATCACCGAAGCGACCGCCGGTATCCTGATCGAGCCGGTGCAGGGCGAGGGCGGTATCCGTTCGGCCAGCCCCGAGTTTCTGCGGGCTCTGCGCAGTCTCTGCGACGAACACGGCCTGCTGTTGATTTTCGACGAGGTCCAGTGCGGCGTCGGCCGTACCGGCAAACTCTTCGCTTATGAATGGCCGGGCATCGCTCCCGACATCATGGCGGTGGCCAAGGGCATCGGCGGCGGCTTTCCGCTCGGCGCCTGCCTTGCAACCGCCGATGCCGCGTCCGGCATGATCGCCGGCACCCACGGCACCACCTATGGCGGCAACCCGCTGGCCATGGCGATCGGCAACGCCGTTCTCGACGTCGTGCTGGAAGAGGGTTTCCTCCAGCATGTCAGCGATGTTGCCCTCGTCTTCCGCCAGGGCCTCGCCTCGCTCAAGGACCGTTTCCCGGACATCATCGAAGATGTCCGTGGCGAAGGCCTGATGCTTGGCATCAAGGCGCGCGTGCCGTCGGGCGAATTGCTGCTGGCGATGCGTGACCAGCATATCCTCGGCGTGCTGGCGGGCGACAATGTCATCCGCCTGCTGCCGCCGCTGACCACCACGGCGGAAGAGGCCCGCGAGGGGCTTGCGCGCATCGAGCGTGCCGCCGGCAAACTGCAACAGGAAAACCTCAAGAAATCCGCTTGATACTGGATACAGGACGATAAAATGGCAGCTCCGAAGCATTTCCTCGATCTCTCGGCCATGACGGCGACCGATCTGCGCAGCATTATCGACGATGCCCGCGTTCGAAAAGCCGCCTCCAAGGCCGGAACCGCGGACAAGCCGCTTCAGGGCAAGATGCTGGCGATGATCTTCGAAAAGCCGTCGACGCGCACGCGTGTTTCCTTCGATGTCGGCATGCGCCAGCTCGGCGGTGAGACGATCTTCCTGTCGGGCACCGAAATGCAGCTCGGTCGCGCCGAGACGATCGGTGATACGGCAAAGGTCCTGTCGCGTTACGTCGACGCCATCATGATCCGCACGACGGACCACAACCGGCTGATCGAGCTGGCCGAGCATGCCACCGTACCTGTCATCAACGGTCTCACGGACGATACGCATCCCTGCCAGATCATGGCCGACATCATGACCTTCGAGGAGCATCGCGGCCCGGTCGCCGGCAAGACCATCGCCTGGACCGGTGACGGCAACAACGTGCTGCACTCCTTCGTCGAGGGGGCGGCCCGTTTCGGTTATCGCATGAACATGGCGGTGCCGCTGGGTTCCGAGCCGAACGACCGGATCCTCAACTGGGCACGTGAAAACGGCGGCGACATCATGCTGTGCCATGATGCCGACCGCGCCGTCGAGAATGCCGATTGCGTCGTCACGGACACATGGATTTCCATGAACCTGGAACACAAGGCGCGCGGACACAATGTCTTCCAACCGTTCCAGGTCAATCCCGCGCTGATGAAGAAGGCGAACCCGCAGGCGCTGTTCATGCATTGCCTGCCTGCCCATCGCGGCGAAGAGGTGACCGACGAGGTAATCGACGGGCCGCAGTCCGTGGTGTTCGACGAAGCCGAAAACCGCATGCACGCGCAGAAATCGGTTCTCGCATGGTGCCTGGGCGCGTTGTAATTCCGGCCGTCGGCACGGAGCCGATTTTTTGACACCCGGCGCTTGACCGGGCGGCGCAACGATACCACTTAGGGCATTGCCGGCGAACAAAGGTTTTCCGGCAAAGCCCCATCTTTTTGTTTCACGCAATTCCGGACGGAAAACCGTTCCGCGCTTCTCCTGGAATTGCTCCAGCAGACTTCATCCGGCGGTCACGACCGCCGTGTAAGGAGTATTCATCATGGCAGTATCTGCTACCGAACTGGGCGAATTCGGTTTCGCCGGAGACGACCGCGTTGTGCCCTTCCAGGTGGAAGGCCTCGACGTGCGCGGCCGCGCGGTCCAACTCGGCCCCATTCTCGATACGATCCTCGCCCGTCACGACTATCCACTGCCGGTTGCCAAGCTGCTTGCCGAAACGATTGTGCTGACGGTGCTGATCGGCACTTCGCTGAAGTTCGAGGGCAAGTTCACGGTGCAGACCAAGGGCGACGGACCGGTGGATTTGCTCGTCGTCGATTTCAGGACGCCCGAGAGCGTGCGCGCCTACGCCCGTTTCGACGAAGCGGCGCTGCAGGAGGCGGTTGCCGCCGGACGCACCGAGCCGCAGCAGCTGCTCGGAACGGGCATCCTTGCCTTCACCATCGATCAAGGCGGTTTCACGCAGCCCTACCAGGGCATCGTGCCGCTGGACGGCTCCAGCCTCGAAGAGATCGCCGGCGTCTACTTCCGCCAGTCGGAGCAGATCCCGACCCGTGTCCGCCTTGGTGTTGCGGAACTCTACGAGCGGGATGCTGATGGTAAGTCGCATCATCACTGGCGTGCCGGCGGATTGATCGCGCAGTTCCTGCCGCAGGCTCCGGAGCGCATGCGCCAGCTCGACCTGCACGGTGGTGACGGCGACACGTCGCATCCCGGCGGGGTCGAGGACGACCTGTGGGCCGAAGCGCTAGTGCTGGTGGAGACGATCGGCGCCTATGAACTGACCGACCCGCAGGTCGGCAGCGAACGGCTGCTCTATCGCCTCTTCCACGAGCGCGGGGTCCGCGTGCACGAGCCGCAGGCCGTGCATGACCGCTGCAGTTGTTCGCGGGATCGCATCAAGGGCGTGCTGCAGGGCCTCTCCGCCGAAGAGATCGAAGGCAGCATCGAGGATGGACGGATTTCCGTTTCCTGCGAATTCTGCTCGACCACCTACCACTACGAGCCGACGGAATTTTCCCTGTAACGGTTTCGCCATTGCACTTCGATCGGCCAATCGTCTGGATTGGCCGATGCCTGCCCAGCTCTTTGCCGAATGAAGGCCGCTTTCAGGCGGCAGGTGCGCGCGGATATCTCGCGGTCAGTTCAACGTCCGTGCCAGGCCGGGGGAATCCAGGGAAAATGCCGGAATGGTGACGTCGAAGAGTTCGCCGTCGTCGGTTTCCATCTGGTAGCGACCGAACATCATGCCTGACGGCGTGTCGAGCGGGCAGCCGGAGGAATATTCGTAGGTATCGCCGGGTTCCAGGCGCGGCTGTTCGCCGACGACGCCGGGGCCGCTGACCTCGTCGACCTGGCCGTTCTGGTCGGTGATGTGCCAGTAGCGGTTCAGCAGCCGGACGCTGTCTTTCGAGTGGTTGGAAATGACGATGCGATACGCCCAGACATAGCGGCTATCCTCCGGATCGGATTGCTCCTCCAGATAGAATGGTTCGACAACCACCTCTATGTCCCTTGTCAGGGCGCGATACATGCCCACACCTTTACTCAATACGCGTCTGCGATGTCTTGCCGTCAGTGCGACGGCTACGAAAATGGTTTTACGCCATTCTCGTATTGTTTTGAACCACTTCGGCGCCATTATGGCCGGTAAAGGTTAATATTGGTAGATATATCGCATCGCCGATGCGCCGGCGGGATGCCGGCGCATGCGGTTTTATGGCGAATCCAGCCGCTCTGTGCGGCTCCGGCTCAGGCCGAAACGCGCGACAGCGCCTGCTCGAAATCGGCGAGCAGGTCGTCGGTATCCTCGATGCCGGCGGACAGCCGGACCGTCCCGGCGGAGATGCCGAGTTCGGCGCGTGCCTCGTCCGTCAGGTTCTTGTGCGTCGTCGTCGCCGGATGGGTGATCAGGCTCTTGGCGTCGCCGAGATTGTTGGAGATCTTCACCACCTGCAGGGCATTCTGCAGCTGGAAGGCCGCTTCCTTGCCGCCCTTCAGTTCGATCGCCACCAGCGTCGAGCCGCCACTCATCTGCTTGGCGATGATATCCGCCTGCGGGTGGTCCTTGCGGCCGGGATAGATGACCTTGGCGATTTCCTTGTGGTCCGCCAGGAAATCGGCGATCCGTGCGGCACTCTCCGTCTGCTGCTTGACGCGCAGCGGCAGGGTTTCAAGCCCCTTCAGCAGCGTCCAGGCGTTGAACGGCGACATGGCCGGGCCGGTGTGGCGGAAATAGTCGTGCAGGTTCTCGTCGATCCACTGCTTGTCGGACAGAACGATGCCGCCCAGGCAGCGGCCCTGGCCGTCGATGTGCTTGGTGGCGGAATAGATCACCACATGCGCGCCAAGCTCCAGCGGCTTCTGGAAGAGCGGCGTGGCAAAGACGTTGTCGACGACAAGCTTGGCGCCGACCTGGTTGGCAAGTTTGGCAACGCCGGCGATGTCGATGACCTCAAGCGTCGGGTTGGTCGGGCTTTCCAGGAAGAACACCTTGGTGTTCGGGCGGATCGCCTTTTCCCAGTTGGCGAGGTCGCGGCCGTCCACCAGCGTGCATTCGATGCCGTATTTTGGCGCCAGCGTATCGACCACCCAGCGGCAGGAGCCGAACAGGGCGCGGGCGGCAACGATATGGTCGCCGGCCTTCACCTGGCAGAGGATGGCGGATGAAACCGCAGCCATGCCGGAGGCCGTCGCGCGCGCATCTTCGGCGCCTTCCAGCGCGCACATGCGCTTCTCGAACATGTCGTTCGTCGGGCTGCCGTAACGCGCGTAGATGAAGCCGTCCGTCTCGCCCTTGAAGCGGGCTTCGGCCGCTTCGGCGGTGTCGTAGACGAAGCCCTGGGTCAGGAAGATTGCTTCCGACGTCTCACCGTGCTGGGAGCGCTGTGTGCCGCCGTGGACGAGTTGTGTTGCCGGGCGCCATTTGTTGCTCATGCCGTCATCACTTTCCAAAACAAAAAAACCGGTCGCGAAAGCGAACCGGTTTTGCACCCGGTCCTTTTAGCCACTTGTTTAACGTGGCTGCAAGCCGACCGGCCAAATCACCACGGGATAAAGCTCTGAATACTGCCGATCCCGGCTTGCGTCAATTCCTCGAGTTTGATTTTGTCGGCGCCAAAAGGAAAGAGGCAATGACGAGAAAGACAGGCATTCTGGCGGATGGCGCCATCCGGGCGCTTTTTGCGGCCGGCCGGCTGAAGAGCGAGGCAGCGCTCGATGTCGACCAGGTGCAGCCGGCAAGCCTCGATCTTCGGCTGGGTTCGAAAGCCTACCGCGTTCGCGCCAGCTTCATGCCGGGGCCGGGCCACCTCGTCGCCGACAAGCTCACGCGACTGAAGCTGCACGAGATCGACCTTGCCGATGGCGCCGTGCTCGAAACCGGTTGCGTCTACATCGTGCCGCTGATGGAAAGCCTCGACTTGCCGACGGACATGTCCGCCTCGGCCAACCCGAAAAGCTCGACCGGCCGGCTCGACATCTTCACCCGGGTGATGACCGACCGGGCGCAGGAATTCGACAAGATCCCGGCCGGCTACAACGGCCCGCTCTACCTCGAAATCTCGCCGCGCACCTTTCCGATCGTCGTGCGCCGCGGCTCGCGTCTGTCGCAGATCCGCTTCCGTATCGGCCACGCGCTGCTGAACGACGCCGATCTCCTGTCGCTTCACGACAATGAAACCCTTGTTGCCAGCGAGGCGCCGAACGTGTCCAACGGCGGCATCGCCGTATCGATCGACCTCAAGGGCACCGGCCCGGACGGCCTGATCGGATATCGCGGCAAGCACCACACAGCGGTCATCGACGTCGACGCCAAGTCGGCGCACGACGTCCTCGATTTCTGGGAGCCGCTGTATAGCCGCGGGCGCGCCGAACTGATCCTCGATCCGGATGAGTTCTACATCCTCGTGTCGCGCGAGGCCGTGCATGTGCCGCCGCTCTACGCCGCGGAAATGACGCCTTACGATACGCTGGTTGGCGAATTCCGCGTCCACTACGCCGGCTTCTTCGATCCCGGTTTCGGCCATGCCGATGCCGGCGGCGCCGGGGCAAAAGCCGTGCTGGAAGTGCGTAGCCACGAGGTGCCGTTTATCCTGGAACACGCCCAGATCGTCGGTCGACTCGTCTACGAACACATGCTGGAGCGTCCGCAAGGGCTTTACGGCACGGGGCTTGGTTCCAACTATCAGGCGCAGGGCTTGAAACTCTCCAAACATTTCCGCCTGCCATAATGTCGACGCCGGCAACAGGCGTCAGTCGTTCCCCGCTCAAATCGGCTGGATGCCGCTTTTTGCCGGTTGTTTGCTGAAGTGGTAAAAGGCCACCCCGCCGATCCCGCCACTTGCGATGCGAAAGAGCGCTTCCGCGTCGATCATGGTGAGCGCCGACCAGATCGGCAACTCAGGCTTCATGGCTAGGAAAAAACCGACAGCCATGCCGGCAATGAGCGTGTAGCCAAGCCGAACCGGCGCGCGCAGGCTGAAAAACACTTCACCGATGATTATGGCAATAACAGCCGGCACGAATGCCGCAACGGCAATCGTCGCCGTCATCACTGCCGCGAAATAGGGTACCGCGAGCGCCACGTCCGCAGGGCTCATGGTTCCGGTCGAAACATCGCTGGCCGCGCGCAGGATCGTCAGGGCGATGGCAGCCATGAAGGCTGCCCAAAGATAACCGACGGTGCAGGATCCAAGGCGTTGCAGCATGGTAGGCATCGATCTCTTCTCCGATCCTTGTCTCTGAGACGATCTCACCACGATTGCCGCCATCGGGCTGTCTCGCGAGAAACATGCCGGTTTTTCCCGGCGCTTGACAGCTTTCCGGAACTGTTGGAAAAGTGCCCTGCCGCGGGTGTAGCTCAATGGTAGAGCAGCAGCTTCCCAAGCTGAATACGAGGGTTCGATTCCCTTCACCCGCTCCAGCTTCCCGGCGAAACGCGGTCTTCACCTTTGCGTTTCGGGGTCTCACCGACACACCCGAACGCTTGGGAAAATGCTCCATTTTTTAACGGTTTGTTAGTTTCTGGACGCCAGAAAACTGCAATCGTTAATAATTGTTTTGGAGCGTATCTATTGGCCGGCATTGACGAATTTCGCAGTTTTACCAACACGCCCAGCCGACGTCACACCTTCTATTGTTATTGCACGCAAAAATATATCCAGGACCAGGCTGTGTTCTTCCTCCTCGTGGAGGCTTACCGGGAGAGCCGGTTGAAACGGCAGGCTGAATTTCTCAACAATTGGTTCATCAACGGCGGCATCCCTGCTGAATTGGAGGCGAACGCCTATCTGGGCGTGGTCAATATTTCAGATGCGATGACGCAGTCCGTCAATGATAGTACCAACAGCGCAATCAGGGCCGTTGGCCGGAATTTCGCCGAAAAAAGAGCCAACCACGGCGGCGGTATCGGTGGTTTTTTCGGAGCGCTGAAGCAAAAGGTCGGTGACACCAAAGTGGGCGGCACGCTCTTCGACAAGCCGTTGATGCAGGTCGTCGGCATGCTCGGCGACAGAAGCCAGGGATTCGATGGCGGCTGCGGCTATGAAAAGGATGGCAACTATCAGCCCAACGGCAAATTCGCCGGCCAGGTATCCCGTCTTCGCAAGGAACTGAAGGCCGTCAATTTCGATCCCGACAAGATCGGCATCTATTGATCGACACGGCATGAAGTCGGGCGAGGCGCCATGAACAGGGGAGTGCCTGCCGCCCGGCATAAATTTGCATTGGACGTTCGTTCTCCAAACTGTCACAAGGGCGTCAGGACGCGACTGCCGTTATCTATAGAACGGGGTCGGGCGACCGATTGACGTCACGTTGCTGCCGCGAGATCACGCTGGCCGTCCCTTAATCTTCAGTGTTCAAGCCGGTCACAGTATGCCGTTGCAATTGGGCGAGGAGACGGCTATCAAGCCAGCGCGCAGGACGACCTGCGCCATGAGTCATTCCGGGGACGGCCCCAAAATCTCGTTGACGAGATCAGAGGCCGCCCGAATGCGCAACGTCACCCTTCCCGTAGAAATCACTGGCCCGCGATCCACCTACGCCCGGCAACGCTGTGGCGGTGTCTTGGTGCGCGTTGGCTTCGCCGTGGCCACAGCGCGTCAGAGGACACCCAATGGCCGGCCCCATCGAACAGTTCGAAATCAGGAAGATCGTCGAGATCAACATCGGAGGCATAGACCTCAGCTTTACCAATGCTTCCGCCTACATGCTGCTGACGATCGCCATCGCTACGGCATTCCTGTTGCTTGCAACCAGCCGAAAACTACTCGTTCCCGGCAGATGGCAATCCAGTGCCGAACTTCTCCACGAGTTCGTGGCCAAGGCATTGCGGGACAATGCCGGAGAACAGGGGATGCGGTTCTTTCCCCTCGTCTTCTCGCTTTTCATGTTCATTCTCACAGCCAACATGCTCGGCATGTTTCCCTACGCATTTACCGTGACGGCGCAGATCATCGTGACGTTCGGCCTGGCAGCCATGGTGTTCCTCACCGTGACGCTTTACGGCATCTACAAGCACGGTTTCGGCTTCCTTCGCCTGTTCAAGCCGGATGGTGTGCCAGCAGTCCTTGCTCCGCTGATCATCCCGATCGAGATCATTTCTTATCTCTCTCGTCCCATCAGCCATTCGGTGCGCCTTTTTGCCGTCATGCTGGCCGGCCACATCACACTCAAGGTTTTTGCAGGTTTTGTGGTCTCTCTGGGCAGCCTTGGCATGGTCGGCGTGGCCGGAGCCATTCTGCCGCTGCTGATGACTGTTGCCATCACCGCATTGGAGTTCCTGATGGCGGCCATCCAGGCTTACGTCTTCACGATGCTGACATGCATGTATCTGAACGACGCCTTGCATCCGGGGCACTAGAAACGGTGCGGTAAGCTTGGCAACTGGAACTATGGGGCTGTCAGCTCACCTTGGCTACGGGCATCAGCGGCCCGTTGTGTGCGAGGGGGCCGATCGCGCTGAGGGACGGAGGAGGGAATACGGTTTTCCGCATTCCGGCGCCGCCCTCAGATCAAACTCATGCCGCCGTCGGCGTGAAGCTCCACGCCGTTGACGAAACCTGCGGTATCAGAGCCGAGGAACAGGGCGGCACGCGGCAGTCCTTCCGGTCGGCCCAGACGGCAAAAGTCCGCGAAGAGACGAGCCAGAGGTCGTCTGTCCTATGGCACGTCGTTATAGATGAGCGCGTTGCTTGCGGCGAACTTCTTGGCGTTCTTCTTGACGCGGGCGATGTCGTCCTTGTCCCAGACGGTCTTCTTGCCGAAGAAATTTTTCGATTTCGGGTGGTTTACCGGGCCGGAAGAGCAGTCCTGGCCGCTGATGTTCAGTTCGGCGACGTCGCGGCTGAACTGGATGTCGGCGTGCATCTGTGCCTCGATATAGATCATGCCGCCGAGAAGATTGGTCTCGCTGCCCTTTTGGGCTTCTCTCGTCGCATAGGCATGCAGTTTCTTCAGAACCGCCGGATGGCAGAAGAGCACGATGAAGCCGAGCTGGAAATAGCTGCAGGCGACATCCTGAAGGTTGAGTTTCGTGCCGAAATATTCGTCCTTGCGTCCGATGAGATCCATGTCGACCTCGAAGGAATCGCAATGGGTGAATGTCGAATTGTGCTTCATGTGGTCCTTGAGGACGAGGAAGCTCTTGCCGTATTTCGACAACCCGCCATTGATGCAATAAGCGAAATCCACCGCGGCATAACGGGGCCGCATGGCCGGTTCGAAGGTGGCGGAAGGCGAGGTGCCGAAGGTGAGCAGCCGGTTCTGGGCGGCCTTGACCTTCGGGTCCGCATCGGTGACCGGATTGCTGTAGCCGAACATCGAGTTTTCGGCGGCATCGCGCTTTTTCGCATCGCTCGAGGCGCCGCTGACGCCGCGCTCCCAGAAGTTGCCGTAGGTTTTGGATGTGTTCTCGTGGTAGAACCAGTTCGGTGCCTTGAGCGAAATCGTCAGGCGCGCATCCTCGAGAAGCTTGATGATTGCGCCATAGATGAAATCCGCGGTTGCCGCGGTGCAGAGTTTTTGCGTGACGAGCCGCTTGACCGCCAGATCCTCGACGAAGTCGTAGCTTTCAAGCTGTCTGCGGTTTGTCAGCCCGACCGTCTCGTTGCGAGCCAGTCGTCCAAGCGCGGCATTTCTTTCGGCAGTCGTCGGAATTGGGGGATTGGCCATCGTCGATCCTAAGAATGAGAAATATGGGTGCAATATCGCGGTCAGGCGGTAATTTTCATATCTTTGGGCAGGCGCGAGTGGAGGATAGCCTGTCCCTCGCCATTCTCAAGCGCCTTGCCGCACGGCAATCGATATTTCTGCGACAGGATGAATTTTGCTTCTCCGGCAGTGGTCGTCATGGCGCTTTATAAGACGCCTTGCGCCTGCCGGGTCAGCCGGATGCACAAACGAAAACGGGCGGTCTTTCGACCGCCCGTGGCTGGTATCTCGTGTCTGGACTCTGGTCTCAGAATTCCGTCCAGTCGGCTTCCTGCTTGACCGCCGGCGTGGAGGAGCCGCCGCCAAAGGCGTTGGCGAGGGTCTGGCCGAGACGGCGGGCCGGCGAAGGAGCGGGGCGGGTCGTTTCCGTTGCGGCGCGGACCGGGCTCGCGACGGGACGGGAAACCGGAGCGATCGGGCGGGGGGCCGGGCGGCTGGTATGGCTGGAAGCAAAGCCGCCATGGGTGCCGGTCATCTTGAACTGCGAGAGCAGTTCGGTCAGCGATGCGGCATCGGTTGCCAGCGTATGCGTGGCCGCCGTGGTTTCCTCGACCATGGCAGCGTTCTGCTGGGTGCCCTGGTCCATCGTGTTGACGGCGGTGTTGATTTCCTGCAGCCCGATGGACTGTTCCCGCGCGGCTTCGGCAATGGCGTGGACGTGGCGGTTGATTTCCTGCACCTCGCTGACGATGGCATCGAGCGCCTTGCCGGTTTCGCCGACCAGGTTGACGCCGGTCGCCACGTGGGTTCCGGACGCGGTGATCAGCGATTTGATTTCCTTGGCGGCGTTGGCCGAACGCTGGGCCAGTTCGCGGACTTCCTGGGCTACGACGGCAAATCCCTTGCCGGCTTCGCCGGCGCGGGCCGCCTCGACGCCGGCATTCAGCGCCAGCAGGTTGGTCTGGAAGGCGATGTCGTCGATGACGCCGATGATGTTGGAAATCTCGCTCGACGACTGTTCGATCTGCTGCATGGCGTTGACGGCATCGCGCACGATCTGGCCGGATTTTTCAGCGCCGGTGCGGGTCTGGGCCACCAGGTGGCTGGCCTCTTCGGCACGGCGCGCCGCGTCCTTGACGGTCGTGGTGATCTGTTCGAGAGCCGCAGCCGTTTCCTCCACCGAGGCGGCCTGCTGTTCGGTGCGCTTCGACAGGTTGTCGGCCGAGGTGCGGATTTCATCGGCGCCGGCATTGATCGAGCGGGCGTTGCCGCCGACGGCGCTCAGGGCCTGATTGAGCTTGTTCAGCGAGTCGTTGAAGTCGAGGCGCAGCTGATCGAGATGGGCGACGAAGGCGGTGTCGATCTGGAAGGACAGGTCGCCGTCGGCAAGGCGACGCAACCCGCCGCCGAGAGCCGTGACGGCGCGCTGCAGGTCGGCGGCTTCGGAAGCCTTCTGCGTCTCGCGCTCGGCGCGTTCCGTTTCGCTCGATGCACGGTCCTTTTCGCTCTGCCGCTCGAGGCGAATACGCTCGACAGCGCCGTCGCGGAAGATGGCGACGGCTTTTGCCATGTCGCCGATTTCATCCTTGCGGTCGAGGCCGGGGATTTCTTCGCTGGTCTCGCCCTGGGCAAGCGAGGTCATGCGGCCGCGCAGCAGGGCCATCGGCGTGGTGATGCCGACCTGCGCCAGCACCAGGCCGACGCCGATCGACAGAGCGATCCCGGCAAGCAGCATCACGAGGCTGATGGTGATCGTGCTGTTGATTTCGTCGGAAAGTTGTTGCGTGCCGGTTTCGATCGACTTCGACATGGCGTTGTTGTTCGAAACGAAAAGTTTCACCATGTCGTCGAGGAATGCGTCCGTCTCGGCCTGGCCTTTTTCGACGGCGGCGGCATCGCCGGCCTTCTGTGCCTCGAAGACCTTGTGGCCGAGGGCGCTCAGCGCATCGAGGCGGCGGATGATTTCTTCATCGACGTCTTTCGTGGACGGGGCAAGCTGCATGACCTTGGTCATGCGGTCCTTGGCGGTGTTGATGAACTTGTCGTGTGTCTCGACGGCAGCCTTGAATTCCGGCGAATCCGGAGCGAAATCCTGCACGCGTGCGATCTGGAGCGCGGCAACCATGGTTCCACCGCTGGCGCGCGACGTTTCCATCGCAGCGACGCTATCGTTGGACAGGAAGTTCGTATAGGCGCTGTCGGCCTGACCGAATTCGTTGCTGAGATGCAGCAGGCCGATGACGGAAATCACGCCCAGCAGCAGGATGACGGCAAGAATTTTGGTTTTTATCTTCGCATTCTTCAACATAGGTTGGACTCCGGTCCTCAATAATATGCATCGACCAGAAAAAACGGCGATCGGGATGACGCAGGTTTGACTTGGCGATTGCAGCTGCCGCATTCAAAAAACTGTGGGGACATGCCCGGTGAAAGGCGAAAGCGACAGCCGTCATGATCGTCCGGCCGCGATGGTCGTCCGATGTCGCTAATTCAGATAAGCCTAATAGGTTTAATGTCATGCTAACGGGGTATCCGCACATTTTGCGGGTGCGAATATGGTCGGAGACGTGCAGCGGGGCGGCCTTGCGCGTGCGGCTGGTGCGGCGTCTTGTGCCAGAAGAATGGTCGGGTCTTCAACTCGACCACGGCGCGCCAGGCGGAGAAGGAAACCAGCATCCAGTAAACCGGGATCAGCATCCAGCGCCAGCCGACCAGCCGCTTTTCATGATGGATCATCGCCGCGGCGCCAACGGCGAGAAACGCCGAATAGCTGCCGAGGATGTTGACGATATCGATGGTGAACAGGGTTTTCGACAGCATGTGGATGCCGGTTGCCGGGCTTTCCAGCAGCGCGGCCAGCGTGAAAAAGAAGAAGAGCAGGATGAAAGGATGGGCAAGCGAGGAAACCAGCATGCCACCGATCATCAGCTGGAAAATGGCGAAGGCCTTCCATCCCATTTCGCGTCGCAACTGCCGCGGGTTGCGCATCATCACCAGCCAGGTTTGCAGCCAGCCCTTGTACCAGCGGGTTCGCTGGCCGCACCAGCTCTTCAGCGTCGTCGGCGCATCTTCCAGCGTATGGCGGAAGATGACGTCGGCACGGTAGCCCAAACGATAGAGCCGCATGCCGAGGTCGGCGTCCTCCGTGACGTTGAACGGATCCCATCCGCCGGCGGCACGCAGCACGGCCGTTCGGAAGTGATTGGAGGTGCCGCCGAGCGGCAGCGGCATGCCGGCCCGGGCGAGCATCGGCAGCAAGGCACGGAACAGGGCGGAATATTCCAGGGAGAACAAGGCACTCAGCCAGGAATCGCGGGCATTGGTGATGATCAGCGGCGCCTGGACGCAGGCAAGTTCGGGCGGCGCCCTGGCGAACCGTCCGTAAGCCTCCAGCAATTGATCGGGATGCGGCCGGTCTTCCGCATCGTAGATGGCGAGAAACGTCCCCCGGGCGGCGGGCAGGGCATAGGTGAGGGCCTTCGGTTTCGTGCGTGGATGCATCGCCGGCACCTCGACGATCTCGAATTGCGGCCCCGGCCGTAGCGCTTCCAGCGCCTCTATCGTTTCGCGGTCGTCCGCCTCGCAGACCAGCTTGATATCGAGCAACGACGGTGGCCAGTTGAGCCGCTTCAGGATGGCAACGAGTTGCCCGGCAACGGCTGCTTCCCGGTAGAGCGCGACCATGACCGTATAGACCGGCAGGTTTCGCTTTTCCGGCAGCGGCGCGATCGGTTGCGCCGGTTCCCGGCAATGGCGGATCGCAAAAGCCTTCAGCCAGAGCGAAATGAAATAGAGGCTGGACATCAAGACATGCAGGATCAGCAGCGCCAGGCTAGGGGCGATCAGCGTGCCGATCGCCACAGCCGTCACGGCAACGCCGGTGTAAAAACCCTGTCGCCCCAGAAGCACGATCCTGGCACTGAACCGCGGAGTTTTATCGAATAGGCCGCCGACCGTCTCCTGCAGGCGTCGTGGCGCACCGGCCTTCCAGACGGCCCGACGGACGGTTTCGCCGGCGGCGACGGCCAGCGAATGCCTGAGAGCCGGCAGCCGCTCCAGCATGCCGAGGATCATCGGAATGCGCCGCGCTTCGGGAACGATGATGGTGACGGGAGGCTGCCGGGCATGCTGCAGGCGGATGGTCGACGGCTGGACCAGCTGCGTGTCGAGATGACGAATGTCGGTAATGCCCTCGGCATGCACCTGGCTGAGATAGGGCAGGCGCAGCATGCGCGCCAATGCGGCGTAGTAGGCTTGCGGATCGACCCAGCCGTCGCTCAAGAGTTCCTGTTCGATCGTCGTGCCGTAGCGTTCGGCCCGCTCCGCCATGGCGGCCACCAGCGGTTTTCCAAACCCCAGCTGCAGCAGGATCTGTGCTTCGACGTCATCGAACGGATCGGCGGAATTCGGCGGCGGCTGAGGTCCGGCCGCGTCCCGTTCATCCTGATCCGTCTTGCGTCCCGATTGTTGCGGATATTCCCCAATACGCATGACTTTGATACACCGTTCCAACGCGATGACGCTCATGCCTTCTATGTCTGGATCATAATGAGACGCCCTGTTCTTGCATCCCTAGAAATATGGGGGAAATACACGTTAAGCGCGCTTTTCTCTGTGTTGCTTCTGACCGGGGCCGTCGCTGCCCAGACGATGGACGGGAACCGGCTGCCGGTGCTGTTCGATGCAAGGGAGCGTCTGGCGAAGCCCGATCTGTCGGAAATCGGCCGGGTTCGCTTCGTCACCACCGTGGATTTCGCTCCGTTCAACTTCATCGATCAGACCGGCCGCCTTGCCGGCTTCCAGGTCGATCTGGCGCGGGAAATCTGCAACGAGTTGAAGATCGCCGAAAAATGTCAGATTCAGGCGCTGCCGTTTGCGGAAATCGAAGCGGCCGTGGAAAGCGGGCAGGCCGAGGCGGCGATTGCCGGCGTGGCGGTCACGCCCGAGCTGCGCCGTCGTTTTTCCTTTTCCCGCCCGTTCATGGAATTGCCGGCGCGTTTCGTGCGCAACCGCAAGGTCAGCCTGCCCGGTGAAAAGGCCGCCAATCTTGCGGGTCATCCGGTCGGGATTGTGACTGGCACGCGCCATGCGGCGATGCTGAAGGCGTTTTTTCCCGGGCTCAAGACGGTAGGCTTCGCGGATCGCAACGCCATGATGGAGGCCCTGAAGACGGGTGCGATCGATGCCGTTTTCTCCGATGGATTGCAACTTTCCTTCTGGACCTCAGGCCCGGCTTCCGCAAATTGCTGCGCCTTTCTCGACGGCCCCTATTTCTCCGAGTTCTTTCTCAGCGAAGGAATGACGGTGATGTTGCGGAAAGACGGCGCGGTGCTGACTGCCGCCATCGACCACGCGCTGTTGACGCTGTCGCGCAACGGCCGCCTGCAGGAGATCTATCTGCGCTATTTCCCTTATGGGCTCTATTGAAGGGGGATGTCAGCCGCGGCGGTAACGGGCGATAGCGCTGCGTTCGATAGCAGCGCAGGTGAGCTTGTCCAAGGAGAGACGGTCGCGCAGCAGTTGCAGCAGGCGGATTTCCTCCGGCAGCACGGCCTCATCGACAGCCATGACCTCGACGGCCAGCGCGTAAGCCATGTCGTAAAGCCGCGCGGGCAGGGTGTCGCGAATGGTCTCCAGGGCGATGTCGAGGCCTTCCGGACCGGAAACCAGTTCGGCGCAGGCCTGCGAGACATCGATCAGCCGGTCCTCGTCGAAACCCTCGAAGACGGGCAGGGCTTTGAGCAACTGTCCGATCCTCGCCAGTTCGTCGTCGCTCATCGAGCTGTCGACGGCAGATGCCATCACCATCACGTAGATCAAGGCGTCATGTGTGCCCAGTTTGCCGGCCATGCGAGTTCCCCTTCCGTTGTTCGGGGAAATAGGCACAAGCCGCCGCGATTGCAAGGGCGGCCTTATGGCTCGGTGGTGTCGGTCGTAACCGGCGTGGCCGCCCGGCGCGGGTCGTCGCCGTAGAGGCCGCGGCGGGCGGCCTTCGCCTCTTGCCCAAGCTTTTCGAAGGCCGATCCCTTTTCCGCCTCGGCCCAGCCATTCTCCACCAGCCATTCGCCGATATCGCGCTCGCCCAGCCGGCAGGTGGTGGCGACTTCGCCAGTTCCTTCCTCTCCCGCCCCTTCCTCTCCCGCCAAGTCGCAATTGACGGAGCGGTTGCGGAGAAACAGGCGCAGCGACGTGCGGGCGACCACGCCGCAGGGCCATTGCTGGCCCGAAGCATCGGGACATTGTCTTTCTATATCGGTCGGCACCAGGCCGGTCAGGATCATCGTCCGCTTGCCCGAAGTCAATGTGCCGGCGTTGACCGTGTTGGGACGCGGGATCAGGACGGGTTTTTCCTTCTTGACCGGTTCAACCACCTTGTCTGCCGGACCTTCCACCCGTTCGAGCGGTGTTGCGCCGTCGGTAAGCGGCGAGGCGAAAGTTTCCGGCTCGACAGGCCTGATAGCGCCGGGTTCAGCCAGTGGCTCCGTCGTCACCGATGTGTCTTTGGCCGTGTTTTCGGCCGTTCCATCGGGGGAAACCTCGCTTGTACCCTCGGGCGTGGGAAGCTGTTCGTCCGGGTTTTCGGCCGGCTCGGCGGACGGATCGGCAGTCTCGTCTCCCAGTTGCTGCAGTTCCTCGACCGACAGAGTGTCGGTGGTGATCTCCGACGGGACCTCGGGGCTGGTGCCGATGTGCTGCGCGCCGTTGATCAGCAGGAAACCCCAGATCAGGATGCCGGCAAACCCCGTCAACGTGGTCGTCAGAAAAGCTTTCACGGAAAATAATCCTACTGACTGGCCCAGATGATCCGCGCGATCCACTCGACGTCGGTCAGGTCGAAACTGCGGTTGGCATGGTCGGGGTTGAGCGACACCAGGTCGATCGATCGTGCCGTCTGGCGCATCAGCACCTTGGCCATCACTTCGCCCTCGCGCGTCTTGACCACCACGCGGTCGCCGCGCCGCACCTGCGCGCCGGGCTCGACGATCAGGACGTCGCCGTCGCGGTAGAGCGGCAACATGCTGTCGCCCTGGACTTCGAGCGCATAAACACCGGGGCGGCGGTCGGGGGAAGACGGAAACTCGACGACATCCCACCCCTGGCCGGCCGGAAAGCCGCCATCGTCGAAAAAGCCGCCAGTGCCGGCCTGGGCGAAACCGAGCAGCGGGATGGTGCCGCTCTGCGGCGGAAAGGCGCCTTCCGGCAGGGAACCGCCGACCTGCGCCGGGTGCATGTAGCTCATGAACTGGTCGATAGTCGCCCCTGTCGCCTCCAGAACCTTGGCGATGGATTCCGTCGATGGCCAGCGCAACCGGCCGTCGGCGCTCAGCCGCTTCGACTTGTTGAAGGAGGTCGGATCGAGCCCGGCACGGCGTGCCAACCCCGAAGGGGTCAGTTGATGCCGTTCGGCGAGCCGGTCGATGGCGCTCCAAATGGTGTCATGTGAAAACATGGTCGGGTTCCCAGGCGGACAAAAGCCGCCGGCGCTGTCCGTGGCCCGACTTTAACCAAGCCTGGGTCGGGAGTAAAGAGAAAGAGGAATAAAATCCTGTTTTCCGGGCGGCTGCATCAGGCGACCATGGCCACGTTGATCTTGCCGAGCTGGATCACCGCCTGGGTGCGGCTGTCGACGTTGAGCTTGAGCAGGATGGCCGAGACATGCGCCTTGATCGTTGCTTCGGACACACCGAGCTCGTAGGCGATCTGCTTGTTGAGCAGTCCTTCCGCCAGCATGCCCAGCACGCGGCTCTGCTGCGGCGTCAGCGTTCTCAGGCGGTTGATGAGGTCGGCGACGTCAGGATCGTGTTCCTGTCCGCCCTGGTAGAAGCTCGGCGTCGAGATGTCGCCGCGCAGCACCACCTGGATGGCGTCGCGGATCTCTTCGATGCCGGAGGATTTCGAGATGAAGCCGGAGGCACCGAGTTCCAGTGCCCGGCGGATGGTCACCGCATCGTCGGTGGCTGAAATGATGACGATCGGCAGGTGGGCGAATTCGGCCCGCAGCGCCATCAGCCCGGAAAAGCCGCTGACACCCGGCATGGCGAGGTCCAGCAGCATCAGGTCGGCATCCACATGGCTTTCGGCGGCGCGGCGGGCGGCATCGAAATCGCCGGCCTCGACGATCTTCTGCTCACCGTCGATGCTGGCCACCGCCTGGCGGAGCGCGCCGCGAAACAGCGGATGATCGTCCGCGATGATGATCGTCAGGGATTGCATGTCGGGGGCTCCTCCCAAGAGCTGGTCTCCCTCACTCGCCGGCCTCTTTCGTCCGGCCATCCTCCTGCCGGATCACGTTTTCTGGGGATGCAGCCTGTCGCCCTGCTTTTCCCGGTTCAGTTCTTCCGCCAGCCCCATGAAACGCTTCATCATTTTTTCCATGATTGCGAAGCTGCGGTCAATGTCTGCATCGCTGGGAAGCGACTGGCCGAGGGTTTTTTCACCTGTTTGACCAGATGGTACGCCTTTTTCCAGTGCCTCGACGCGTTTGGTCAGCCGGTCCAGCTCCTCTTCGTAGGCGGCGCGTTCGTCGGCGGCCATGCGGCAGACGAGGTTGCCGTCCTTTTCGTGGCAGAGCGTCAGCGTTCCCGATTGCGTGTCGAGGCGGACGATGCCCTTTTCCGTGCGCTCCAGCTGGAAGCGTCCGGCTTCCTCTTCCTGCGCCTGCGCCCCCAGGGGCGCGACGAGCGGCGAAAAGCCGGCCAGGAGAAGCATCATGCCGTATCGTATCATGTCATCCTCCGAGAATTATGCGTTCGAGCGTAAAATCCGTCCGGCAGGCGTGGACAAAGCCGCCTCGTTTCGGCAAATGCCTGTCATCGCCAAAGGAGTAAGCCATGACCGCAGTTGTCTACAAGATCGTGCCGGAAACCCTGTGGCATGAAGCGCGGCAAACTGGCGTTTTTCATGGCGCCGCCATCGATCTCAAGGATGGTTATATCCATTTTTCCACCGGCCCCCAAGCGAAAGAGACGGCGCGGCTGCATTTCGCTGGCGTGACCGGGCTTCTGCTCGTGGCGATCGATGCGGATGCCCTCGGCGAGGCCCTGCGCTTCGAGGCGTCGCGCGGCGGCGACCTCTTCCCGCATCTTTACGCCGACCTGCCGCTCTCGGCCGTGCTTTGGGAAAAGCCGCTGCCAATCGGCGCCGATGGCCTCCATGTTTTCCCGGAGCTTGACCGATGATCGATGCGTTCAAATTGCTCGGCAAGCGCGGTCTGTTTCTCTTCGATCCGGAAGCCGCCCATGGCCTGTCGATCACGGCGCTGAAATCCGGCCTGCTGCCGGCCTGCAGCCTGCCCGCCGATCCGCGACTTTCGCAGACCGTCGCCGGCCTCACCTTCGCCAATCCGCTCGGCATGGCCGCCGGTTACGACAAGAATGCCGAAGTACCGGCCGCCCTCCTGCGCCTCGGTTTCGGCTTTACCGAAATCGGCACGGTGACGCCGAAGCCGCAGGCCGGCAATCCGAAGCCGCGCATCTTCCGCCTGGAGCGGGACGGCGCGGTGATCAACCGCCTCGGCTTCAACAATGAAGGCCATGCCGCAGCGCTTGCCCGTCTGCAGGCGGCAAAAATCTCCGGCATCGTCGGCGTCAACATCGGCGCCAACAAGGACAGCGAGGATCGCATCGCCGATTACGTCGCCGGCATCCGCACCTTCTATTCGGTGGCGCGTTATTTCACCGCCAACATTTCGTCACCCAACACGCCCGGCCTGCGCGACCTGCAGGCGCGCGATAGCCTGAACCAGCTGCTCTCCGCCGTTCTGGCCGCCCGCAATGCGGAAGCGGCGAAGGCGGGTCGAACGGTTCCCGTGTTCCTGAAGATCGCGCCCGACCTGACACCGGAAGGCATGGACGATATCGCCGCCGAGGTGCTGTCGCATGCGCTTGACGGGTTGATCGTCTCCAACACCACGCTGTCGCGCGAGGGCCTGAGCGACCAGACGCAGGCGAAAGAAGCGGGCGGGCTTTCCGGCCGGCCGCTGTTTGAAAAATCGACCGCCGTGCTGGCCGGCATGCGCAAGCGCCTCGGCCCCGACCTGCCGATCATCGGCGTCGGCGGCGTCTCTTCGGCGGAAACGACACTCGAAAAGATCCGCGCCGGCGCCGATCTGGTGCAGCTTTATTCCTGCATGGTCTATGAAGGACCCGGCCTGCCGGCCCGCATCGTCCGCGGGCTTTCGGCGCTGCTCGACCGCGAAGGTGTCGCCTCGATCCGGGAGTTGCGCGACAGCCGGCTGGATTACTGGGCGGACCGGAAGGTCTGATCGGTCCTCTTCTTCAAGAGCATCGCCAGGAAGATACCACGGAAGAACAGGAAGGCGTTCATCGCCAGCCACAGGCCGTGATTGCCGAACAGCGGCACGAAGACGGCCAGCGCCGCCAGATAACCGAGGAAAGACATCAGCATGCGGTTGCGCATGTCGGCCGACCATGTGGCGCCGATGAAGACACCGTCCATCAGGAAGGCGAGCGCGCCGGTAAGCCCCGTGGCGGCCGCCCAGGGCAGGTAGGTTTCCGCCGCTTGCCGCACGTCCGGCGCCGTGGTCAGCACCGAGATCAGCCAGGGGCCGGCCAGCAGGAAGAACAGGCTGCCGGCTGCCGCCAGCCCGAAGGACCAGAGCAGCGTCAGCTTTAGCCCGCGCTCGAAGGCAGGGCGGTAAAGCGCGCCGATCGCCCGGCCGGTGATCTGTTCGGCGGCATTGGCAAGTCCATCGAGATAATAGCCGGCCAGCAGGAAGAAATTCATCAGCACCGCATTGGCCGCCAGCGTCACCGCGCCGAAACCGGTGCCGATGCGCGTCATCAGCGTGAAGGAGCCGATCAGCACGAAGGTGCGGATCAGGATATCGCGGTTGAGGGCAAACAGCGCCGCCAGCCGGTGCCGCGAAAAAATCTCCGCCCGCGTCGGCCGTTGCGAAGCGTCGAAACGCCTGATGACGAGGAACAACCCCGCCAGCATGCCCGCCGTCTCGCCCGCTGCCGTTCCCCAGGCAACACCGGCGACGCCCCAGCCGAGATGGAGGCCGAGATAGATCGACAGGGCGATATTGATGCCGTTGATGATCGATTGCAGCAGCAGGCCGAGGGCGCCCTGGCCGCGGCCGAGCACGAAGCCCAGGATGGCATAGTTGGCGAGCGCTGCCGGTCCGGCAAGAATGCGGATGGAGAAATAGGTGGCGGTGGCATCGGCGACCGCTGCTTCCGCTCCCATCAATGCCAGCCCGGCGCGCAGAAGCAGCGGCGAAAGGATGAGCAGCGCCGCGCCGCAGCCAAACGACAGGATCAGTGCCCGCCAGAAGATCGCCTGCTGCTCGCGGGTATCCCGCCGCCCGTAGGCCTGCGCCGTCAGCCCGGTGGTCGAGGCGCGCAGAAAATTGAAGCTGCCGAAGATCAGATCGAAGAGCATGGCGCCGATGGCGAGCCCGGCCAGCGCTTCCGCTATCCCCATATGGCCGACTACGGCGGTATTCGTCAGGCCGAGCAGCGGCGTGGTCATGAAGCCGAGCGTCATCGGGATGGCGATCGACAGCACCAGCCGGTGTGTCACCTCGAAGGCCAGCGGATTGGTGGTGACGGTTTGTCCGTTCGTGCGGGAATGCATCGTTCTGCCTCGCTTGCGCCGGACAGAATCGCCTCAGCTCGACAGCACCATGGCCCAATAAGGCCGGTTTCCGGAAGAGCTGTTGCGGGCCACCGCCACGCCGAGGCCGCGAAAATCGCCCAGCATGTTGTGCAGGTGTTTCGGCGAGTCGATCCAGGCCTGCACGGCGCGTCCCGTTTCGTCCTGGCCGGCGGCGATGTTTTCGGCCGCCGGCAGGGCGACGCCGTGATCCTTCATGCGCCTGCCGAAATCGTCGTTGAAGCCGATGAGATGCGACATCTTGCCGGCCTTGGCCATGCGTTTTGCCTGATCGGCCGCCGCCTGCGAGGCCACCGGATCGACGGCAAGCGGCGACAGGCCCTTTCTGGCGCGCAGGGAATTGACCATCGGCAGCGCATCGGCGGTCTCGTCGCCGCTGGCGCCGTCATCGTTGCTGGAAAGCACCGAGGTGGTGGAACAGCCGGCCAGTGCAGAGGCGAGGCCAAGCCCGGAAAGCAGGATGAGACGACGGCGGCAGAGAAGCAGGGATGTCTGGCTCAACGGCGAAAACTCAGGATGCGCAGCAGGATGAAGACGGGAATGACGATGGTGGCGCCAAGCAGTAGATAGTTGCCGACGTTGCCGAGCGCGGCAAAGCCGGTATGCCAGAGGTCGAGGACGAAGTCGCGGATGCCGTTGAGGATATCCATCGGCACGATGCCGAATACGGCCATGATGAAACCGACGATCAGCGAGACCACGATCAGTTTCAGTATCGTGCGCGCCGGCGTATCACCCAGCACCCTGTTTACCTGGTCGGACATGCCCGCTCCTGTCTGTTCTGCGGCAAAAACGCCTGGCACGGATGCCCGCATCAATTGCCGTTGCTGCTGCCCTCTGAAATAGGACTTGAGTTTTTTTATGGCGCCCGCCAAATGCGGCGAATCTCGCCCAAGCGCCGCGACCCTATCGGAACCGGCTTGCGCGAGCCAGACGCTTCCGGGACCCTTCCTATGCAGCCCAGCCAGCTTTCGTCCGGCGATATCACCGCCGACCGCCGCGCCGATTATGCCAAGATGCTCGACGAGGGCGGCGAACCCGCCGCCGCGGCGGAACTGATGGAGCAGGCGCTGGAACTCGCACCCGCCTGGGCGGCCGGCTGGTTCAGGCTCGGCTCCTACCGGGAAAAGGCCGGGGAAAAGGAAGGCGCCGCCGCCGCTTACCGCAAGGTTGTGGAGTTCGATGCCTCCGATGTCTTCGGCGCCGGTCTCAAGCTCGCCCTGCTGGGGGAGGCGGCCACGCCCGACCAGCCGCCGAGCCGCTACGTCGAGCGGCTTTTCGACGATTATGCCGACCACTTCGAAACGTCGCTGGTGGAAAAGCTCGATTACAGCGTACCGCGCAAGCTGGCGGACCTGGTTTCTGCCACCGGCCAACATTATCGCCTCGCCGTCGATCTCGGTTGCGGCACCGGCCTGCTCGGCCCGGAAATCCGCAGCCGCGTCGACCGCCTCGAAGGTTTCGACCTGTCGCAGAACATGCTGGCGAAGGCGGCGGAAAAGCAGGTCTACGACCATCTGGCCGTGGCCGACCTGTCGCTCGATGCGGATGCCTCCGGCCTCTTCGCCGGGCACGCCGCCCATCGTGCCGACCTGATCACCGCAGCCGATGTGCTGATGTATCTCGGCAACCTGGAAAACACGTTTGCGCTTGTCGCCACGCTGGCCGCGCCGGACGCCACCTTTGCCTTCTCCGTCGAAGATGCCGGATCGCCGGAGGGATTTCACCTGGCGCCTTCGCTGCGGTATGCCCATAGCGAAGCCCATGTTCGCGGCCTTTGCGACCGTCACGGTTTCGACATTGTCGAAATCCGCCGCAGCACCATTCGCAAAGATGGCGGCAAACCCGTCGCCGGCATTCTGTTCCTTACGCGCAGAACCGCCTGAGAGAACTTTTCTTGCAAATTTAAAATAGGTCAGCATTGCTTACTTATTTTGCTTGCGAAACCGGAAAAACCTGCAAGAATTCAAACCGTTCCCCGATCCTATCGGAAGCCTGACGCACCCCGTGGCGCACCGCCGCCGGATGCCGGCAGCACGTTTTCTTTTTCCGGCTGGGTTTGATCGCCCGGCCACACCATCATGCCCGACGCAGGAGACCGCCGTCATGACGCAGCTTATCAACGCCCTCGGTTTGGGCAACGGCAGCGCCACCCGCCACGCACCGCTCGAAGACGTCCAGGGCATCTTTGCCGGCAGCCTGATTGCGGCGCTGGGCCTGTATTGCCTTGCAGGAGCAGGCCTTCTCACCGGTAGCACCGCCGGCGTGGCCTTCCTGCTGCATTATGCCTTCGGGGTGAATTTCGGCCTCGCCTTCTTCCTGCTCAACCTGCCGTTCTTCTATCTGTCATGGAAGCGCCTTGGGCTTGCCTTCACGGT
Source organism: Rhizobium sp. LjRoot30 (assembly GCF_964253915.1). Lineage (NCBI taxonomy): Bacteria > Pseudomonadati > Pseudomonadota > Alphaproteobacteria > Hyphomicrobiales > Rhizobiaceae > Rhizobium > Rhizobium sp. LjRoot30. The sequence continues at coordinate 458,254 of NZ_CAXUSG020000001.1, forward strand.
CAAGACGTTCATTGCCATCGGCCTGACCTCGGTTCTGGCCGACGTCCAGTCGCGGTTCCTGCAGATTTCCTCGATCCATCCGGCCTGGGCGGCGCTCCTCGGTGGCCTGCTTCTCGGCTTCGGCCTGCTGGCACTCTATCGCCACCGCGCCAGCCTCGGCGGCGTCGGCATTCTCGGCATTTACCTGCAGGAGCGGTTCGGCATCCGCGCCGGCCTGACGCAGCTTGCCATCGATCTTTGCGTGCTGGCCGCCGCCTTTTTCGTCACGACGCCCGGCGTGGTGTTCTATTCGGTGCTCGGCGCGGTCGTGCTCAATCTTTTCGTCGCCATCAACCATCGTTCGGATCGCTACATCGCCCTCTAGGCATCAGCGCCATCAGGCTGTTTTTCAGCAATCGTTAAAAAATTTCTACGACAATTAACGCCTTGTTTACCACGTTTATCGGATTGTGCGCCGTAGTGGTGCGCCGTGCAATTTGTGAGTCTCGCGTCGACGGACGCCACTGATCGACCTCCCGAAGAGGCGCCATTAGGGCAGCTATCGGGGGCGTGACCAGATAAGGCCCGGAAAAACCGGGCGTAACCGTCGAAGCGAGCAGGAATATGAACGGATCGCGCAACCATCCCCGTCATGGCGACACATCGTCCCTCGATGCGCTGAGCCGCACGATCGAGGGCTTGGAAGCGCGGATCGAAGGGCTGATGGGTGCGCCGGCGCGTGCCGACAGCCGGCCACGCCCGCCCCAGGCCGACTACGGCCAACGCCCGGAACAACCCGCTGCCCGTTATCGTGAACCTGCCGCCGAACGCGATGTCCGGCCCGATCCGCTTGCCGAAATCCGCCAGCGTCAGCGCCTGCTCGATTCCAGCCGCGACCGTCCGCTACAGCAGGTCCGCGCCGAAACACGTCAGGACGTCCGCCCCTCCGAACACCGTCCGCAGGAACAGCGCCGCACCACGACGCGCGAAACCTACGCGCAGCCGGAACAGCGCCGCCAGCCATCGATGGCCGCGCAGCCGCAGGCCGCCGCTGCCGATCACCAGATGAAGGAAATCGCCCAGGCGCTCGTCAGCCTGCGCCAGGAGCTGAAGCGCGACATTTCCGAAGGGGTTTCGCGCGAGGTCGGCGCCCTGCGTTCCGAGATGCGCAATATCAAGGCCAGCGCCCAGGACCAGCATTTTGCCGCCGATGTCCGTGATGATCTCGCCCGCCTGGCCCAAAGCATCGACCAGCTGGGTGGCCAGGGGGCACCGCATCGCGAGATCGTCGGCCTGCAGACCGAATTTCAGGACCTGCGCGTCCTGCTGGATGGGCTGGCGCGGGAAGACTCCGTGCGCCGCATGGAAACGCGCTGGCACGGCGTCGAAGACCGGCTGCAGGCGCTCGATCCGGTGCCGCTGCAGGAAGAACTGGTGTCGCTGGCCTACCGGCTCGACGATATCAAGTCGCATCTCGGCAATATGAGCCACGATCCGGCAATCCGTGTGCTCGAGGACAAGATGATTTCCATCGCTTCGGCGCTGGAGACGTTGGGCGACCGCATGCAGCCGAACGATCGTGCCATCGCCGAACAGTTCGCCGGGCTCGATCTGCGCCTGGATGAGATCAGCCGCGCCATCGTTGCCGGCAACCGGTCGGCCAATGCCTTCGATCCGTCGCTGGTGCAGCGCCTGGAAGGACGCCTCAACGCACTGGCGGAGCAGATCGACGATATCGGCCGCGCTGCCATCAACCGCCCCGATCCCGCCGCAGCCTTCGGCGCCCGCATCGAGGCATTGACGGCGCGCGTGGAAGAGTTCGCCAATGTCGAAGCCGCATCGCGCCTGGAGGAACGGCTCGACCAGCTTTCGATGCTGCTTGAGCGCTCCCAGAAGGCGCCGGCAGCATCCGAACTGACCGGCTATCTCTCCGACATCTCCCGCAAGATCGACGCGCTCGACCAGGGGTCGGTCAACGACGTGCTGGCCGAGCGGCTGGATTATCTCGCCCGCCGCATCGACGACATGGAATTCCATCCGCAGCCGGCTCCGGTTCCGTTGATGGATGATGACGCCTTCCGGCGGATCGAAGGCCAGCTGCTCGACATCGCCACGCGCCTCGACGAGACGACGGCCGCTCCGGCCTCCGACAACCGTGCGCTGAAGGCGCTCGAAGACCAGATCGCGCATCTGTCGCTGTTGATCAGCGAGCCGCGCCAGGACAGCCTGTCGCCGGCAGTCGAAAGCCGCATGGCGGCGCTCGAAGATTACATGGCGACGAGCGACGAATACATCATCGAGGCGGCCCGCCAGGCAGCCGAGGCAGTGGTCGAGGCCTATTCCCGCAACGGCATGACGAGCAGCGCGGCCGCACCCGCCGACATGTCGGCCCTGACGGCGCTGGCCCACGATCTTCGTAACCTCGAAGACCTGACCCGGCACTCGGAGAGCCGCACGCAGCAGACGTTCGAAGCGTTGCACGACACGCTCGTGCAGATCGCCGGCCGCCTGGAAACCATGGACGACCGTTTCCGCTCGCTGGAAGACCGCTCCTTCGAGCGTCGGCCGGAGCCGGTCATGCCGAAGGCGGCGCAGCCGGTTTTTGCAGAACCCGTTTATGAGGAAACTGCCCGCCCTTTTGGCGGTAAGTCCGGTCTCGACGATTTCGACGGTCTCGACACCGGGCTCTCCGCCTATCCGCACCGCGATGTTCAGCCGAGCACCGACGGCCAATCCTCGCCGGTCATTCGCACGATGCCGCAGGAAGAGGTCGATGCCGACATCGTCCAGGCGATGGAAACCGTTACCATCGAAAAGGCGATGCCGAGCAAGGGCAGCCTGCTCGTCAGCCTCGGCAAGCGGCTTCTTGGCCGCAAGCCGGCGCCGGTCGTTGCCGAGCGTGCGACGATCGAACCGACGCCGCCCCTGGCGCCGGAGGACATCATCCCTGCCGACGATGCCAACGAACTTCTGGAGCCCGGTTCCGGCGCGCCCGACGTCAAGAAGATCCTGGAGCGCGTCCGCGCCAGCCAGAACGGCCAGCGCGTCGCCGCCACCCCGGAGGTCGACCGCGCCGATTACATCGCAGCTGCCCGCCGTGCCGCCCAGGCTGCGGCCCAGGAAGTCGACCAGGCCCAACAGCGGCTCAACGCCGGCAAGGGCGGCGCCGGCTTCAGCGCAAAATTTTCCCAGCACCGCCGCCCGATCCTGATGGCTGTCGGCGCGATCCTGCTGGCGCTGATGGCCGTTCCGCTCGTCAACACGCTGGTTCGCGGCGAGAAGGCTCCTGTCGCCGTCGAAACGACGACCAAGTCCACGCCGTCCGTTACCACCGGTGCCGATCCGGCGGCTGCAACCGCCGACAACAAATCGAGCGCGTCGGCCACCCAGGCGACCGAGGCAAATCCCGGCAATTCCACGGCGACGGATACGCTTCCAACCGACACGAAGGCGATCCCTGCGGATACGGGTGCTGAAAATGCGCCGCTGAATGCCACCGCCAGCGCAACGAGCGAACTGCCGGTCGCCGGCGATAGCATCGAGGAACCGTCGACCGCTGCGACGGCCGGCGCCGAACCGGCCCAGGAAACCGCCATCGTCGTGCCTGATGCCATCACGCCGAAATCGCTGAGCGATGCGGCCGTGAACGGCGATCCGGCCGCGCTGTTCGAAATCGGCGCGCGCTACACGGAAGGCCGTGGTGTTGCCGTCGATCTAGCGGAGGCGGCGAAATGGTACCAGCGCGCCGCCGACAAGGGTTTTGCACCGGCGCAATACCGCATTGCCAATCTTTATGAGAAAGGCACCGGCGTCGAACGTGATCTCGCCAAGGCGAAATCCTATTACCAGCAGGCGGCCGACAAGGGCAACGCCAGCGCCATGCACAACCTTGCCGTCCTGCTGGCGACCGGTGTCGAAGGCAAGCCGGATTTCGATGCGGCGGTGTCCTGGTTCGTCAAGGCTGCCGATCTCGGCGTCGCCGACAGCCAGTTCAACCTGGCGATCCTCTATGCCCGCGGCAACGGCGTGAAGCAGGATCTCGAACAGTCCTACAAGTGGTTTGCCATCGCCGCCAAGGACGGCGACAAGGATGCGGCGCAGAAGCGGGACGAGGTGGCGAACGCCATGCGGCCGGAGCAGCTCGAAAATGCCCGTGCCCAGGTCGACCTCTGGAAACCGCAGCCGCTGAACGCCGATGCCAACTCCGTCAATATCCCGGACGAATGGGTCGGCAAGGGCGTGAAGACGGCCTCTGTCGACATGAAGAAGGCGGTGCGCAACATCCAGGCGATCCTCAACAACAACGGTTTCGACGCCGGCACGCCGGACGGCGAAATGGGCAAGAAGACCGTGAACGCCATCAAGGCCTTCCAGAAGTCCATCGGCCACGAGCCGGACGGCAAGATCACCGACGCGCTGGTCAAGGAGCTGCTTGCCCGCAACAAATGATGCCCTGTCATAAAATCGGAAAAAAGACGGCTTAGGACGTTTCCGAGAATTGACACCCCGGCCTCAGGGGCGCAAGACGATTTTGTGGCTCAATCAATGGCATGGCCATGATTTGGCAATCATTTTGCGCCTTACTTCCAAGGGTCCGGGTTTCAGCCTTGCATACCCGCCAGATAACCCGCCGGCTGCCGGCGGGTTGATACCTGTTTTTGAGGTCCTGCCGTGTCGATCTATCTGCCGATCGCAGAATTGTCGGTCAACATCTTCGTTATCCTGGGCATGGGCGCAGCGGTGGGTTTTCTGTCCGGCATGTTCGGTGTCGGCGGCGGCTTCCTGATCACGCCGCTTCTGATCTTCTACAACATTCCCCCCGTCGTTGCCGTCGCCACCGGCGCAAACCAGGTCGTCGCCTCGTCCGTCTCCGGCGCGCTCAGCCATTTCCGGCGCGGCACGCTGGATATAAAGCTCGGTTCGGTGCTCCTGGTCGGCGGTCTGGTGGGCGCCACGGTCGGCATCTGGATCTTCTCGCTGCTGCGCAGCCTTGGCCAGCTCGACCTGTTCATTTCACTGCTCTACGTCGTTTTCCTCGGCACGGTCGGCGGGCTGATGCTGCTCGAAAGCCTGAACGCCATGCGCCGCGCCCGCCGTAACGAGACGGTGACGCTGAAGAAGCCCGGCCAGCATAGTTGGGTGCACCGGCTGCCGCTGAAGATGCGCTTCAAGAAGTCGAAGATCTATCTGAGCGTCATCCCGATCATTGGCCTCGGCTTCGGCATCGGCATCCTCACCTCGGTCATGGGTGTCGGCGGCGGCTTCATCATGGTGCCGGCGATGATCTATCTGCTGCGCATCCCCACCAACGTCGTCGTCGGCACATCGCTGTTCCAGATCATCTTCGTCACCGCCTATACGACGGTGGTGCAGGCAACCACCAACTATTCCGTCGATATCGTTCTCGCCTTCATCCTGATGGTGGCCGGCGTCATCGGCGCGCAATACGGCGTGCGTGTCGGCCAGAAACTGCGCGGCGAACAGCTGCGCGCGCTGCTTGGCCTCTTGGTGCTTGCCGTCGGCTTGCGTCTGGCCGTGGCGCTTGTCGTCACGCCGAGCGACCTCTATTCGATCGCGATCGGAGGCGCCGGAAACTGATGATCCGCCTTCCAGCCATCGCCATCGCGACCCTGCTTTTCGCTTTCCCGTCGCTGGCGCAGATGCCGGTGCTCGGCGAAGCCGTCGACAGCAAGGAACGGCTGCAGATCGGCATGTCGACCAGCGAGATCGCCATCACTTCGGATTTCCACGGCGCCGACCTCACCATCTTCGGTACTGTCGATTATGCCGATGAATTGCTGATGGCCATCGGCCAGTACGACATCATCGTGGCGCTCGAGGGACCGAAGGACAATACCACTGTCCGCAAGAAGGAACGCCTGTTCGGTATATGGGTCAACCGCCGCGCCATGACCTTCGAGATGGTGCCGGAATCCTATTCGATTTCCAGTACGCGCGCGGTCGACACGATTGCCGTGGAGCAGGAACTCAACGAGCGCGGCGTCGGCCTCAGCCATATTCCGTTGCGACCGATCGGCTTTGTCGGCAATGCTGCCAATCTCGGGGAGTTCCGCGATGCCTATCGCCGGCTGAAGCAGACCCACGGGCTCTACGAGCGCGATACGAGCGGCGTGCGTTTCGTCAGCCCGACGCTGTTTCGCGCCACGCTGAAGCTGCCGGCCAACATTCCGAACGGCGTCCACACCGTCCGCGCCTTCCTGTTCAAGAGCGGGGTTTTTGTCGGCGAGCAGCAATTGCCGCTGCGGGTGGTGAAAACCGGCATCGAGCAGGCGATCACCGATGCGGCGCGTGAAACGCCGTTCGCTTATGGCCTGTTTGCCGTGCTGATGGCGATCATCACCGGCTGGTCGGCAAGCATCCTGTTCCGCAAGGATTGATCGGGCGCCTTCTCCTGCCGCCATCCTCGATGTCGGTTACGGCCGCAGTTATCGAAAACACCCGCACCGGGATTGCCGATGCGGGTGCTCATTCGTTGGGTTTTACGCGGGAAGACCGGCAATGCCGGTTATGCAGCCAGCGGCGGCCCGATCAGGTTGATGCCATGCGCGAAGCAGGCGGTGGCAAGCTGCAGCTTCTTCTCTTCGCTCGGCGCTTCATGCGGGGGCAGGCCGGCATTTTCCGCCGGGCGTGAAACCGAGCGGACCATGTCCTCGAAGCCGCCCCGCGTCACCGTCAGGTAGCGGGCGCCGTTGGGGGAGACGACCCGGTAGCGATGCGGTACGTCACGTGGGGCGCAGACCGCCTGGCCGGGACGCAGCGTCATCGTCTTGCCATCGACCTCGAACTGGATCTCGCCGTCGAGAACGTAGAAGATTTCATCTTCGCCGTAGTGAATATGCAGCGGCGGTGCATCGCCGAACGGCGTGTGGTGCACCAGCAGCGAAATGCGTTCGGAGTTTTCGGCCTTCGGCATGGCAACGGTGACACGCGAAGAGAGGAACCAGATTTCATCGGCATTGTGTCTGTCGGACATGATGTCATCCTTGTGGTCGGGTCGCCTGAAACGCTGGCGGTCACGTCCCTGGAACAGGTCGGTTCCGTGTGACCGTGGCGTCGAAGCCGTCTCCTCGTCGCCCTGTGAAGGTGTCGGCTCTTCGAACTTCGCCGGGCGAACGACAACCCTTGGATGCGCCCGGTATCACCATGATCGCAACAAAACCGGCCTGATCCTGTCACCGAGGAGACCGGGAAAAAACTGCTCCGGCGTTATGGCGACGGGCTGGAATGGGCAAAAACCCGTTAAAAATGGGGGGATGTCAGCCGAGCAGGTTGCCGAAGCGGACGGAATAGATCCGGTCGCGGCCCATCAGGTGGGCCACCAGCGCCGTCTTGTCGAACAGGCCGCGCATCGCCTTGTGACGCAGATCGAGGCCACCGCTCATCAGTCCGAAAGCCGGCATCAGCAGACGGCTGCCGTCGGTGGCGAAGCAGGGGCGGCGGATGGCCTTTTCGCGCCGGCGCACGGTGGCGGCGGGATGCAGGTGGCCGGCGATTTCGCCTTTCTGAAGTCCCTGGCGCGGCTCGTGGCGGAAGACGAGGCTGCCGTAATGCAGTTCGTCGGCGCAGGTGCCGGGAAGGTCCACCGTGCCGTCAGGATCGTGGTTGCCGTTGATCCAGATCCATTCGCGGCCGCAGGCCATGGTGGTGATCAGGCCGCGGAATTCCTCCGGCATATGCGCGGAACCGATGCGATCGTGAAAATTGTCGCCGAGGGAAATCACGATTTTCGGGTCGTAGCGGGAAATGACGGCGGAAAGCACCGTCAGCGTCGCCAGCGTGTCATAGGGCGGCAGCATCATGCCGCGGCGGGCGAAAGCGGCGCCTTTTTCAAGATGCAGGTCGGAAACGACGACGATACCGCTATCCGGCAGATAGAGCGCACCAAGCGGATCGCAGACGGCGGCAACGCCGTTGACGGTGGTTTCCGCGCAGCTTTCGGCCGGCGTTGGAATCATGTCGCGCGCAAGCGCCAGACGGTTCATCACGGCGGTTCGGTTCCAGTCCTGTTCAGGCCATCGCCTCGGCGATCAGGTCGTCGGCGGCCTCCGCAAGCAATGCGTCCTGCGCTTCGCCCGGCACGGCCTCCTTGCCGATCTCGAGCATCACCGGCACGGCGAGCGGCGAAATATGATCGAGCGCGCGGTGGGTGATATGGCCCTTGATTCGTTTCAGCATATCGCCAAGCCGCGAAATATCCAAAAGACCGCTTGCCGCATCCTGCCGCGTCGCCTGCAGGAGGATGTGGTCGGGTTCGTGATTGCGCAGCACGTCGTAGATTAGGTCGGCCGAAACCGTTACCTGCCGGCCGGTCTTCTCCTTGCCGGGATGGCGCCGCTCGATAAGCCCGGCGATGACCGCGCAATTGCGGAAGGTGCGCTTGAGCAGGAAGGATTCCGCCAGCCATGCCTCCAGGTCGTCGCCCAGCATGTCCTCATCGAACAATTCGGCGAGGCTGAGCCGACCGTTGGCGATCATCAGCCCCATGTCCTCCAGCCCCCAGATGCCCAGCGAATAATCCGTCGCGACGAAACCGAGCGGTTTTGCCCCCATGCGTTCCAGCCGGCGGGTGAGCAGCATGCCGAGCGTCTGGTGCGCCAGCCGCCCCTCGAAGGGATAAGCGACCATGTAGGCGCGGCTGCCGCGCGGGAATGTTTCGATCAGCAGCTCGTCGCGTTTCGGCAGTATCGACTTGTCCCTCTGGATCTCCAGCCAGTCGCGCACCTGATCGGGGAGTTGGCGCCAACGGTCGGGATCGGCGAGCATGCCGCGCACCTGGTCGGCGAGGTAGGTGGAGAGCGGGAATTTTCCACCGGCATAGGCGGGAATGCGCGGATCGAGCGAAAAGGCCTGGCTCACCAGCGCCTCGTTTTCGCGGATGCCCTCGAACCGCAGCACCTTGCCGGCGAAGATGAAGGTATCGCCGGGGGCGAGCTGTTCGAGGAAATATTCCTCCACCTTGCCGAGCGTCGCCCCACCGCGACCGATCCGTCCGCCCTGTCCGCGCTTGACCATCTTCAGGTTCAGCATCGGGCTTTCGACGATGGTGCCGAGGTTCAGCCGGTATTGCTGCGCCACCTGCGGATTGGAGACCCGCCAGCGCCCTTCCGGTGTCCTGCGGATGCGGGCATAACGCTCATAGGTCCTGAGCGCGTAACCGCCGGTAGCGACGAAATCGGCGATGCGTTCGAACGTCTCCCAGGAGAGGTCGGCATAAGGCGAGGCGCTGATCACCTCGTCATAAAGCTCCAGCATGTCGAAGGGTTCGGCGCAGGCCATGCCGAGCACATGCTGGGCGAGCACGTCGAGAGCGCCGGCGCCGACCGGCGGCGTGTCCTGCGCACCGATGTAATTGGCGTCGAGCGCGGCCTGGCACTCCATTACCTCGAAACGGTTGGCCGGCACCAGGATCGCCTTCGACGGTTCGTCCATCCGGTGGTTGGCACGGCCGATGCGCTGGGCAAGCCGTGACGCCCCCTTCGGCGCGCCGACATGGATGACGAGATCGACGTCGCCCCAGTCGATGCCGAGATCGAGCGTCGAGGTGGCGACCACGGCGCGCAGCTTGTTGGCCGCCATCGCCGCCTCGACCTTGCGCCGCTGGCCGACATCGAGCGAACCGTGATGCAGGGCGATGGCCAAGTTGTCGTCGTTGACGGTCCAGAGTTCCTGGAACAGCATCTCCGCCTGGCTGCGGGTGTTGACGAAGAGCAGCGTCGTCTGGTGGTCGAGCAATTGTTTGTAGACGTCGGGAATGGCGTATTTGGCGGAATGCCCGGCCCAGGGGATGCGTTCTTCCGTCTTGAGGATGGAGATATCAGGCTTGGCACCGCCTTCCGCCAGCACCAGCCCGGCGTGCCTGTCCTCATCAGGCATCTGCGCCACCAGCCATTTCTGTAGTTCCATCGGCTCGGCAACGGTGGCCGAAAGACCGATCGTCTGCAGTTTGGGCGCCAGCCTTCGCAGGCGGGCGAGGCCGAGCGACAGCATATGGCCTCGCTTCGAGGTGACGAGCGAATGCAACTCGTCGAGCACCACGTATTTCAGGTCCTTGAAGAAGCGTTCCGCCTCCTTGTTGGCGAGCAGCAGTGCCACCTGTTCCGGCGTTGTCAGCAGGATATCGGGCGGATTGAGTTTCTGGCGCTGGCGTTTGGCGACCGGCGTGTCGCCGGTGCGGTTCTCGACCGTCACCGGCAGGCCCATTTCCTCCACCGGCTTCATCAGGTTGCGCTCGATATCGACGGCCAGCGCCTTGAGCGGCGAGATGTAGAGCGTGTGGATGCCGGTAAAGGCGGAGCCGGGCGGGATCTTGCCGCGCCGCGTCAGGTCGGTGAGCGACGGCAGGAAACCGGCCAACGTCTTGCCGGCGCCGGTGGGGGCGATCAGGAGCGTGCTGTCGCCGGCCTCGGCGCGGTGAAGAAGCTCAAGCTGGTGGGCACGCGGCCGCCAGCCTTTTTCCGCAAACCAGCGGGTGAAGGGCAGGGGAAGTGTAACGGAAGCTTCGGTGTCGATCTGATTCACGCCGCATAACCTAGGCAAGCGTGGGTGGAAAAAGAAGGGCCGGCCACGCCTTCGCGATGGATAAATGCCCTTTGCGCTGTTTGGCCGCCGGCGTGGATTTCCCACCATCCCGCGTGGCGAAAAACCCGGCGGTGCGACGTTCGGCCGCCGTCACGTAAAATTAAGCGTTTTCGCGCCGGCATTCATCGTCGATAGCAGCTTTTAACACTCTGCCTGTACCATTTCGGATCAGTCGCGGGCATCCGAGGAATTTCTGCGGTCGAGGAGAGACAACGGCTTAGCGAATTTACGTTTACGCGCACGTCAATATTTTGTATCAGTTTGGAGGTCCGGATCAGGCATCCGGACAAGAGTGGTGGAGGAAGAGGAACGATGCCCGTCTACAAGGCCCCGGTGAACGATACGCTTTTTGTCCTCAACGAGGTGTTGGGGCTCGAACGCTACAACAACCTTCCCGGCTTTGCCGACGCGACCCCCGACATGCTGGAAGCGATCCTCGGCGAAGCGGCGAAGATGGCCGAAGAAGTGCTCTTTCCCTTGAACCGCACCGGCGATCTCGAAGGCTGCAAGCGCCACGACGACGGCTCCGTCACCACGCCGAAAGGTTTTAAGGAAGCCTACGACGCTTATTGTGAGGCCGGCTGGATCGGTCTTGCCGTGCCGGAAGAGTTCGGCGGCCAGGGACTGCCCTATACGCTGCATGCGGCGGTCGGCGAATATAATTCCGCCGCCAACATGTCGCTGATGATGTATCCCGGCCTGACCCAGGGCGCCATCGCTGCCATCCTCGTGCACGGAACCGAGGAGCAGAAACGCACCTACCTGCCGAAGATGGTCGCCGGCACCTGGTCCGGCACCATGAACCTCACCGAGCCGCATTGCGGCACCGACCTCGGCCTGTTGCGCACCAAGGCCGTGCCGCAGGCGGACGGCAGCTACAGGATTTCCGGCCAGAAGATCTTCATCTCCGCCGGCGAACACGACATGACGGACAACATCGTCCATCTGGTGCTCGCCCGCATCGAGGGCGCGCCGGAAGGCACCAAGGGCATTTCGCTGTTCATCGTGCCGAAATTCCTCGTCAATGACGATGGCACGCCCGGCCAGCGCAACAGCGTGTCCTGCGGCGCCATCGAGCACAAGATGGGCATCCACGGCAACGCCACCTGCGTCATCAATCACGACGAGGCGACCGGTTACCTCATCGGCGCCGAGAACAAGGGCCTCAACGCCATGTTCGTGATGATGAACGAAGCCCGCCTCGGCGTCGGCCTGCAGGGCCTGTCGATCGGCGAGATCGCCTACCAGAATGCCGCCAGCTATGCCCGCGAGCGCATCCAGGGCCGCTCGCTCTCCGGCGCCAAGGCACCGGAAAAGAAGGCCGATCCGATCATCGTCCATCCCGATGTCCGTCGCTCGCTGATGACCATTCGTGCCTTCAACGAGGCCGGCCGCGCCTTCCTTTTGTGGACGGCGCTGAAATCCGATATTGCCCACCGGTCCGCCGATGCCGCCGAAAGGCAGGCGGCCGATGATATCCTCGGCCTCGTCACGCCGATCCTCAAGGGTGTGCTGACCGACAAGGGGTTCGATCACGCCGTCGCGGCGCAGCAGCTCTTCGGCGGCCACGGCTACATCGAGGAACACGGCATGAGCCAGTATGTCCGCGATGCGCGCATCACCATGATCTATGAAGGCGCCAACGGCATCCAGGCCCTCGATCTCGTCGGCCGCAAGCTCGGCCTCAACGGCGGCCGCGCCGTCATGGCGCTGTTCAAGGAAATCGGCGATTTCTGCGAGGAAAACCGCAATGACGAAAAGCTCGCCTCCTTCACCAAGCAGCTGAAGAAGGGGCTGAACGACCTGCAGGCCTCGACCATGTGGTTCATGCAGAACGCCATGGCCAAGCCCGACAATGCCGGCGCCGGCTCCACCGACTACATGCACCTCTTCGGCCTCGTCGTGCTCGGCTACATGTGGACGAAGATGGCCAAGGCCGCGGAAGAAGGCCTTGCCGCCGGCGAGGAGCGGGCGGATTTCTACCGCAACAAGCTTTTGACCGGCCGCTTCTTCATGGAACGCATCCTGCCGGAAACCGCGCTGCGCAAGACCCGCATCGAGGCCGGCGCCGACAGCATGATGGCGCTTGCGGCGGAGGCTTTTTGAGCCGGTTGGTTTGGGCTTGCAAAAAGCCCAGATTGGCTCTGGAGGAATCACGCACCGGGTGCGATTCTCGCAAAAAATAGTGTCATCGCAGTGTTGTGCCATGACACGGACGGTATGAACGGCAGGCCAGCGGCCTTGCCGAAGGGAGATGGAAAATGACCGAAGTCTTCATTTACGACCATGTGCGCACCCCGCGCGGTCGCGGCAAGAAGGATGGCGCGCTGCACGAGGTGCCGACGCCGCGGCTGGCGGCGCGTGTGCTGGAAGCGGTGCGCGACCGCAGCGGCATCGATACGGCCAAGGTCGACGATATCATCTTCGGCTGCGTCGATCCGGTCTATGAGGCCGGCGCCGTCATTCCGAAGGCCGCCGCCTTCGAGGCCGGTTATTCCTTCCGGGCGCCGGGCATGCAGATTTCCCGCTTCTGCGCTTCCGGCCTCGATGCCGTCAATCTCGGTGCCGCCAAGATCGCGCAAGGGGCAGACGATATCGTCGTCGCCGGCGGTGTCGAGAGCATGTCGCGCATCGGCATGGGCATGTCCGGCGGTGCCTGGTACATGGATCCTTCGGTGAATTTCCCGGCCTATTTCATGCCGCAGGGCGTTTCGGCCGATCTCATCGCCACCAAATACGGTTTTACCCGCGACGACGTCGATGCCTATGCCGTCGAGAGCCAGCGCCGTGCCGCGCATGCGTGGGATAGCGGCTACTTCAAGAATTCGGTCATCCCGGTCAAGGACCAGAACGGCCTGACCATCCTCGCCAGGGACGAGCACATGCGTCCCGGCACGGACATGCAGGCGCTGGCGAGCCTCAACCCGTCCTTCCAGATGCCGGGCGAAATGGGCGGCTTCGACGCCGTCGCCATCGAGGCGCATCCGGACGTGGAGCGCATCAACTACATCCACCACGCCGGCAACTCCTCCGGCATCGTCGACGGCGCTGCTGCCGTGCTGCTTGGCTCCAAGGCGGGCGGCGAGACGATGGGCGTGAAACCCCGGGCGCGGATCAGGGCTTTTGCAAACATCGGTTCCGATCCAGCGCTGATGCTCACCGGACCGGTGGATGTCACCGAAAAGCTGTTGAAGCGCTCGGGCCTCACGCTTGCCGATATCGATCTCTTCGAACTCAATGAGGCCTTCGCCGCCGTGGTGCTGCGTTACATGCAGGCCTTCGACATCGAGCCCGACCGCATCAACGTCAATGGCGGCGCCATCGCCATGGGCCATCCGCTTGGTGCCACCGGCGCGATGATCCTCGGCACCGTGCTCGACGAACTGGAACGCCGCGACCTGAACACCGCGTTGGTGACGCTCTGCATCGGCGCCGGCATGGGCACCGCGACGATCATCGAACGGGTTTGAGGGAGGACGAGCAATGACTTACACGAATTTCACCGTTGAAACCGATGCCGACGGCATCGCCCTCGTCACCTGGAACATGCCCGACAAGTCGATGAACGTCTTCACCGTCGAGGTGATGGACGAAATCGACGCGATCATCGACCAGGTGGTCGCCGATGCTGCCGTCAAGGGCGCGGTCTTCACCTCCGGCAAGTCGTCCTTCTCCGGCGGCGCCGATCTCTCCATGATCAAGGGCATGTTCACCATGATGCTCGAGGAGAAAGAGAAGGATCCCGACAACGCCATCCAGAAACTGTTCGATGTCGCCGGCCGCATGACCTGGCTGTGGCGCAAGCTGGAAACCTGCGGCAAGCCGTGGGTCTCGGCGATCAACGGCACCTGCATGGGCGGCGCCTTCGAACTGTCGCTCGCCTGCCACGGCCGCGTCGCCTCCAGTGCCAAGTCGGTCAAGATTGCGCTTCCCGAGGTCAAGGTCGGCATCTTCCCGGGCGCCGGCGGCACCCAGCGCGTGCCGCGGCTGACCAATGCGCAGGATGCGCTGCAGATGATGACCACGGGCTCCAGCCTGACGGCAAGCCGCGCCAAGGCCATGGGCCTGGTGCATCAGGTGGTCGAGCCGGACCAGCTGATCGCGGCCGCCAAGCAGATGATCAAGGACGGCCTGAAACCCGTCGCCCCCTGGGACGAGAAGGGTTTCAAGGTTCCCGGCGGCGGCATCTGGACGCCAGCTGCCGCCCAGCTTTGGCCAGCCGCTTCCGCCATCCTGCGCCGCGAGACGCATGGCAACTATCCGGGCGCGCTCGCCATCGTCAAATGTGTCTATGAAGGCTTGCAGCTTCCCTTCGATACGGCGCTCAAGGTGGAGCAGCGTTATTTCACCCAGGTGCTGCAGACCACCGAAGCCTTCTCGATGATCCGCTCGTTGTTCATCTCGATGCAGGAGCTCGGCAAAGGCGCCCGCCGCCCGGCCGGCATAGAGAAATCGGACTTGAAGAAGATCGGCGTCGTCGGCGCCGGCTTCATGGGCGCGTCCATCGCTTATGTCAGCGCCGCCGCCGGTATTTCGGTCACCCTGATCGACCGCGACCTGGAAGCAGCCGCCAAGGGCAAGGCCGTTTCGGAAAAGCTGGTGGCCGACAGCGTCGGCAAGGGACGGATGACCAAGGAAGAGGGTGAAAAGCTGCTCTCGCTGATCACGCCTGCCGCCGACTACGAGGGCCTGCGCGACGTAAAACTGGTCGTCGAGGCCGTGTTCGAGGATCGCAACGTCAAGAAGGCGGTCATCGAGGCGGTCGAGGCAGTGCTGCCGGAGGATGCCATCTTCGCCTCCAACACCTCGACGCTGCCGATCACCGGCCTTGCGGAAAACTCCAAGCGCGCAAAACAGTTCATCGGCGTGCACTTCTTCTCGCCGGTGGAGAAGATGATGCTGACGGAAGTCATTCTTGGCGAACAAACCGGTGACAAGGCGCTCGCCGTGGCGCTGGATTACGTCGCGGCGATCAAGAAGACGCCGATCGTCGTCAACGATACCCGCGGGTTCTATGTCAACCGCTGCGTCTTCCGCTACATGAACGAAGCTTATGACATGCTGGCCGAAGGCGTGCCGGCAGCAATGATCGAGAATGCCGGCAAGATGGCCGGCATGCCGGTCGGCCCGCTGTCGCTGACGGACGAAATCGCCGTCGATCTCGCCCAGAAGATCATGAAGGCTTACATCGCCGATCTCGGCGAGGGCGCCGTCAAGCCGGGCCATATGGCGCTGATGAACAAGATGGTCGACGAATTCGACCGTCGCGGCCGCAAGAACGCCAAGGGTTTTTACGATTACCCGCCGAAACCGGCCAAGAAAGCACTGTGGCCGGGCGTGAAGGACCTCTATCCGCAACGCAAGGCGGAGGAATTCGACGTCAAGCTGCTGCAGCAGCGCCTGCTGGTCACCGTGGCGCTGGAAGCGGCCCGCACCATGGAGGAAGGCATCGTCATCGATCCGCGCGAAGCCGATGTCGGCTCCATCCTCGGCTTCGGTTTTGCGCCCTATACCGGCGGGACGCTCTCTTACATCGACGGCATGGGCGTCAAGACTTTCGTGGAGCTTTGCGATCGGCTGGCTGCCGACTACGGCGATCATTTCCAGCCGACGCCGCTGCTGCGCGAGATGGCGGCGAAGGGCGAGACCTTCTATGGGCGGTTTGATCCCTATGCGAAGGCGGCGGCTGCCTGAGTGGATACGGGGTGCAGTTTCAGCCGACGCTGGCGGATCTGCCCCTCACCCTAACCCTCTCCCCGTACAACGGGGAGAGGGGACTTGCCCCACTCTACGTCACTGATTGGGAAAACGGGTGCGGCATACCTCCTTCTCCGCGCAGGCGGGGAGAAGGGTCAGCAGGGCGCAGGCGGATGAGGGGCCTTCTTAACGAAAGTCGTGAACCCCCTCAACGAACGACCACACCATCCCGAGCGACCAGCCGCCCTGCCTTGTAGACCGCACGCCCCTTCGGAACGCCGATCACCGCCTCCGGCACGTGCTCGGCTGCCAGCGTTACGAAATCGGCCTTGCTGCCGACCGTCAATCCATAACCTTCCAGCCGCAAAGCCCTGGCGCTGCCCTCGGTGACGACGTCGAAGGCGAGTGCCAATTCCTCGTCGGTGTAGAATCCGGAGCGGTAACCGATGATCGAGGCGCGGCTCAGCATGTCGCCGTCGCCATACGGCCACCAGGAATCGCGGATGTTGTCGCTGCCGCTGAAGACGGTGACGCCGGCTTCCCGCAGCATCGCTACCGGTGGGAAGCCGTGGTCGCCCGGCGCATTGGTCATGATGGCCACGCCGGCCTTCGCCAGCAGGTCGCCGGTCTTGCGGGCAAGATCGGCGGAAACGTCGCCCAGCGAATAGGCATGGCTGACGGCCACGTGGCCGGCCATGCCGAGTGCCGTCGTGCGCGCCGCGATCTGCTCCAGTTCGAAGATGCCGAGCGTGCCGAAATCATGCAGGTGGATATCGATATCGACGCCGCGCTTTTCGGCGATGCCGAAGACGACATCGAGATGTTTTTCGACATCGCGGTCGAAGCTGGCCGGATCGAGGCCGCCGACAAGATCGGCGCCAAGCTCGATCGCCGCGTCCATCAGCTCCGGCGTGCCGGGGCTTTTCAGGATGCCACTCTGCGGAAAGGCTACGAGCTGGATATCGATGTGGTCGCGGTATTCCTCGCGCACGGCGAGGATCGTCTCCAGCGATTTGAGCCCGACCGAACCGTCGACCATCACATGACTGCGCATGACGGTCGAACCGTTGCCGATGCAGAGGTCGAGCTGCTTGCGCGCCCGTTCCGCCATCGGCGCTGCCTTGGCCATGTTTTCAGCCTGGAAGGCGACACGTTCATGCACGTCAAAACCGTTGGTGCAGGGTCGGTGTGGCTTCCAGGCATCGCCATAAAAACTGGTGTCGAGATGAATATGGCCTTCGACGAAACCGGGTACAATCAGCAGTCCGCCGAGATTGACGGTTTCGCCGGCCGGTTGCGGACCGGCTTTGCCTGCCGGCTCGATCGAAACGATGCGGCCGGCCGTGACGGCAAAATCGGTCAGCGCACCATCGGCAAACCGGGCATTGGTGAAAAGCGTGTCGGCGGGTTTCAAGATGTCTCCTGCGGGTTGTGGCGGGGATGCATGCCGCGGCGGCCCTCTGGCGGGAGGGCGCTGTGGTTGACTGATATTGCTCCGCGACCATTCCGCTTTCAACCTGTCGCCTTGACCGCGCTCAGTTTTCTGCTGTCGTGGCTGCCAGCCTCGTGTAACTGATAGGGCCAGCTTGTAGTCAGGCGAACAAAACAGGGCGGAGAGAGCACATGGAAAAAGAACGCATCGGCTTTATCGGCGTCGGCCTGATGGGCCACGGCATGGCGAAAAACATCGTTACCAAGGGCTGGCCGCTCACTGTCATGGGCCATCGCAACCGCGCGCCGGTGGAAGACCTGATCGCTGCCGGTGTCAGCGAGGCGAAAACCGCCCGGGAACTGGCGCTTGTCTCCGATGTCGTCGTCCTCTGCGTCACCGGTTCGCCGCAGGTGCAGGCGGTGATCGACGGGCCGGATGGGCTTGCTGCCGCCGGCCGCGAACTGGTCGTCGTCGATTGCTCGACCTCCGATCCCTCGGTCACGACGCGGCTTGCCGCATCGTTGGCGGAGAAGGGCATCACCCTGGTGGATGCGCCGCTCGGGCGCACGCCGGCGGATGCGGCGGCCGGCACGCTCGACGTCATGGTCGGCGGTGCCGATGCCGTCATCGCTCGCATCCGGCCGGTGCTCGATGCTTTTGCTGGCCGCGTCATCCACACCGGCCCGACCGGTTCCGGCCACACGATGAAGCTGCTCAACAATTTTCTCTCGATGGGATATGCCGCCCTTTATGCCGAGGCGCTGATGATCGGCGAAAAATCCGGCGTGACGCCGCAGGTCTTCGACAGCGTCATCCGCGGTGGCCGCATGGATTGTGGTTTCTACCAGACGTTTTCCCGCTGGTTCCTGGAGCGGGACCCGAACGCCCATAAATTTGCGATCCGCAACGGCTTCAAGGACATGAGTTATCTTGCAAGCCTTGCCAATTCGCTGGGTGCGGCCAATCCGGTCGGCGCAGCGGTGCGAAACAGTTTTGCGCAAGCCGTCGGCACCGGCCACGGCGACGACTACGTGCCGATGCTCACCGATATCGTCAAGGACCTCAACCGCGGCGACGCTTCCTGAGGCGAAGAGCGGCTCTCCCCGTTTCCTGCAGCAACGGCCGCCGGACGGCCGTTTCTTAACCTTCGGCCGATGGACGGGCGACGATCTTGCAATCGCCGCTCGACAATTCCGCACATCCACGCTATGAGCCGCGGCAATGAATGGCTCGTGATATGCTTGCCGTGATGCTGATGCCTTCCGGCCTCCCTGCCTGAAGGCGCTGAAGAACAGAATTCCGAAAGATCAAAAAACCATGACAGAGATCGAAGGCATCGTCCCGGCGATTGCCAAGGCGTTGGACAAACGCGGATACAAAGAATTGACGCCGGTGCAGAAGGCCGTGATCGACCCCGAGCTCGGCGTAGCCGACGCGCTGGTGTCGGCGCAGACCGGCTCCGGCAAAACCGTTGCCTTCGGCTTGGCGCTGGCGCCGACGCTTTTGGGCGATGACGAGAAATTCGGCCCGGCGGCGACGCCGCTGGCGCTGGTCATCGCGCCGACGCGCGAACTGGCGCTGCAGGTGAAGCGCGAGCTTGAATGGCTCTACGAATTCGCCGGTGCCACCGTGGTTTCCTGCGTCGGCGGCATGGATATGCGTACCGAACGCCGGTCGCTGGAACGCGGCGCCCATATCGTCGTCGGCACGCCCGGCCGTCTTTGCGACCATATCCGCCGCGATGCGCTCGACATGAGCGACCTGCGCGCCGTGGTGCTCGACGAAGCCGACGAGATGCTCGACCTCGGTTTCCGCGAAGACCTGGAGTTCATCCTCGAAGCCGCGCCGGAAGACCGCCGCACGCTGATGTTTTCGGCCACCGTGCCGCGCGCCATCGCCAAGCTGGCCGAAAGCTACCAGCGCAACGCCGTACGCGTCGAAACCACGGCAGCCCGCGAACAGCACGTCGATATCGAATATCGCGCCCTCGTCATGGCGCCGGCCGATCGCGAGAATGCCATCATCAATGCCCTGCGCTTCTATGAAGCGAAGAACGCCATCGTCTTCTGCTCGACGCGTGCTGCCGTCAACCATCTGACGGCGCGGCTCGGCAATCGCGGCTTTTCCGTCGTGGCGCTGTCGGGTGAACTCAGCCAGAGCGAACGCACCCACGCGCTGCAGGCCATGCGCGATGGCCGCGCCCGCGTCTGCATCGCCACCGATGTCGCCGCGCGCGGCATCGACCTGCCGAACCTCGAACTGGTCATCCATGCCGACCTGCCGACCAATCCGGACACGCTGCTGCACCGCTCGGGCCGCACCGGTCGTGCCGGCCGCAAGGGCGTCAGTGCCCTGATCGTGCCGCAGAACGGCCGCCGCCGCGCCGAGCGCCTGCTGCAGAACGCCGGCATTGCCGCCGAATGGGCACGTCCGCCGTCTGCCGACGAGGTCAGCCAGCGTGATGGCGAGCGGCTTCTTGCCGATCCGTCGCTCAGCGAACCGATGGCTGACGAAGAAAAGACCTTTGTCGCCGATCTTCTGGCGCGTCACGGCGCCGAACAGGTCGCCGCCGCCTTCGTGCGCCTCTATCACACCGGTCGCTCGGCGCCGGAGGAACTGATCGAGATGAGCCTCGACCAGGGCCGCCGCACGAGCCGCGACGATCGCCACAACCCGAACGAGGGTTTCAAGGGCAGCGACGAACCGCGCCGCAACCGCCAGGAATTCGGCGAAAGCACCTGGTTCTCGCTCTCCGTCGGCCGCAAGCAGAATGCCGAGCCGCGCTGGCTGATCCCGATGCTCTGCCGCGCCGGCAACCTGACCAAGCGCGACATCGGCGCGATCCGTATGCAGCAGCAGGAAACGCACGTCGAACTGTCGGTGGAAAGCGCCGAAAAGTTCCTCTCGGCGATCGGCCCGAACCGCACCATCGAAAAAGGCATTCGCGTCACGGCGCTGAAGGGTCCGCCGGAAGCCGGCGATGGCGACCATCGCAAGGCCTTCGGAAAACCGTCCAAGCCGCGGGAGTTCGACGATCGTCCCGAACGGCCGAAGAAGCCGTTCGGCGGCAAGCCGCGTGAGGCATCTGCCGATCGGGGTTTCTCCGAGCGCCGCGACGACAAGCCGTTCGGTGACCGCCCGGAGCGGCCGAAGAAGTCGTTCGGTGGCAAGCCGCGGGAAGCATCCGCCGAGCGGAGTTTTTCCGAACGCCGGGATGACAAGCCGTGGACCAAGAAGCCGGCCAAGCCGAAGGCCGATACGGCCGGTGTTGCGCCAGTGGCCAAGAAGCCGAAAAAGAAAAACGCCAAGACCCGCGTCGAATAAGACGGGTTGCGGCTGCAGCTTCGGCATCGCAAGGATGCCGGGGAAGCTATGAGGAAACGCGGCGGAACGGTTTAGGCCGGCTCCGCCGTTTTCCATTTCTGCTCACTCGGCGGCAGCGCGCTTCAGCCCGGAAACCTGGGTGAGATAGGCGCGCAAAGCTGCGGGTTTGACCGGCTTGTGCTGCACGGCGATCGTGTGGCGTTCCGCCTCGGCGCGAACCTCGACACTGCGGTCGGCCGTCAGCAGCAGGGCCGGGATATCCGCCTTGAAGAATATCCGTAGCGCCCGGATCGCGGCGATGCCGTCGCCGCTGTCGAGATGATAGTCGGCGACGATCAGGTCCGGCATGCTGTCGCCCGTCAGGCGTTCATTCGCCTCCGCCAGCGAGGCGGCGGTTTTTACCTCGCAGCCCCAGCCTGAGATCAGCAGTTGCATGCCTTCGAGGATCTTCGGTTCGTTGTCGATGCACAGCACCCGGAAACCCTTGAGCGTTTGCGACGCGGTGTCACCGGCGGGCAATGCGGAGGCGGGGGCAGCGGCCGGAACGGAGAGGTCGAGCGGCATGCGCACCCGGAAATCCGTGCCGCGGCCGGGGATGGAATGCAGGTTGACGGGGTGGTTGAGCACCCTTGAGATGCGGTCGACGATCGACAGGCCAAGCCCCAGGCCGGCGGCGGTGCGCGCGCCCTCGTCGAGACGGGCGAATTCCTTGAAGATGGTGCGGAATTTCGACGAGGGGATGCCGATCCCGCTGTCCAGCACCTGGATGACCACCTGGTTGCCCTGCCTCCGGGCGCCGACCAGCACCTTGCCGTTCAGCGTATATTTTATGGCGTTGGATACGAGGTTCTGGATCAGTCGCCGCAACAGGTTGGGGTCGGAGCGCACATGCAGCGAGGTCGGCATGATCACGAGCTTCAGCTTTTTCTCGCGTGCGATCGGGGCGAAATCCGTCTCGATGCGGCCAAGCAGGTCGTTGAGCGACACGGTGGCAAGCCGCGGTTTCATCGCCCCGGTATCGAGGCGGGAAATGTCGAGAACGGCGCCGAGGATGGTTTCGACCGATTCCAGCGCGGAATCGATGTTGCGCACCAGCGTGCTGTTGTCGGAATTGCCCATGCGTTCCACCAGCGATGACGAGTAGAGGCGGGCGGCATTGAGCGGCTGCAGGATGTCGTGGCCGGCGGCGGCGAAGAAGCGGGTCTTGCCGATATTGGCTTCGTCGGCGCTGGCGCGGGCTTCGGCCAGTTCGTGGTTGACGCGGGTCAGTTCGCCGGTGCGTTCGGCGACGCGTTGCTCCAGCGTTTCGTTGGCCTGCTTCAGCGCCTTGTCGGCGGCGACGCGCTGGGTGATATCGGTGAAGGTGGCGACGATGCCCTTGTCCGGCATGGCGTTGGAGCGAACTTCGATGATCGTCTGGCCACCGTTCAGCACCAGTGAAAACGGCTTGTCGAGGGTCTGGAAGTTGCGCACCACATGGTTCTGGTCGCTCACCGGAATGTCGCCGCGCTCGGAGAGGATGGCGACGATGTCGGCCAGCGGAAAACCCACCTGGCCGACATGTTCGGGCAGGTCGAGCAGATTGCGGAAACGGCGGTTCCAGATGGTCAGCCGGTTGGAGCTGTCGAACACGGCAATGCCCTGGTCCATCTGGGAAAGCGCTGTCTGCAGCATGTCCTGATTGTATTGGAGCGCTTCGCTGGCCTGGTCGAGCAGCCATGCCGTGTCCGAGGAGGCGTCTTCGGCCTTCTGCAGGATCAATGACAGGACGAGGCGGGCCGAAGACGAGCCGATGGCGCTGCCGAGCAACTGTTCGGAAAAATGGATCAGGGCCATGTCGGCCGGCTGGTCGTCGAGAAGCGGCCGGCCGGCGGTGCGGGCATAGGTGCCGAAGGAGCGCTCCATGCGTTCGTCGCCGAGATAACGGGCGATTGCCGCTTTCAGGTCGCCGACGCTGACGCGGGTCTTCCAGCCGCGGGTGGCGAATTGCGAGCGCGAATGGCGTTTGACGAAGATGCCGGACTGGATGCGCTCGACGGGTTTTGGGTTGCGCGTCAGCGAGCCGATGATGAAGGCGGTGCAGTTGACCAGCAGGCTGAGCGTCACCGCGTTCACCAGTGGATCGGCGCCCGGATCGGTAAACAGCGTCATGCCGGGGAAGATGAAGCCGAGCACGGCCGGCGCCACGTAGGAATAGTCCGGCCCGCCGAGACTTGGCATGAACAGCAGATAGGCCCAGATGACGAAACCGCTGATGAGGCCGGCGATGGCGCCGCGGGCATTGGCGCGTCGCCAGACCAGGCCGCCGATCAGCGGCGGTGCGATCTGGGCGATGGCGGCAAAAGCGAGCAGACCGATGGAGGCGAGCCCTGTGGTCGAGTCCGTCGAGCGGTAATAGCCGTAACCAAGCAGCATCACGGCGAAGATCGCCGTGCGCCGGATGTTGAGCAACGAGCGGGCGAAATTCTTGCGCTGGCTGTCGTCGGAAAAATTCCGGCGCAGGAAGATCGGCATCACCAGGTCATTGGAGATCATGATGGCCAGTGCCACCGATTCGACGATCACCATCGCAGTTGCCGCAGAAAACCCGCCGATGAAGGTGATCAGCGACACCGTGTGCATCGCATTGGCGAGCGGCAGCGACAGCACGTAGATATCCGCGTCGCCACTGCCGCCGAAGACCATGACGCCGCCGATGGCGACCGGCAGCACGAAGATGTTGATGGCGACGAGATAGACCGGCAGCAGCGTGCCGGCGAGCTTCAGTTCGCCCTTGGTGCGGTTTTCCACGACGGTGACATGGAATTGCCGTGGCAGGAGGATGATGGCGAAGGCGGAAAGGATGGTCAGCGTGATCCAGCGGCTGAGCGGCGTCTCATAGCTGAGTGCCGCCATGACCCGCGCATTCTCGGAGGCTTTCGCCCAGAGGTCCCATGGCCCGTCAAAGAAAAGGAAGAGCACCGATATGCCGACCGTGCCGAAGGCGACCAGCTTCACCAGCGATTCCATCGCAATCGCCAGGATGAGGCCGTCCTGGTGTTCGGTGGCGTCGGTATGCCGTGTGCCGAACATCGCCGCAAAGCAGGCGAGCACCAGCGTGACGATCAGCGGCAGGTCGACGAAATAGAGATTGCCGCTGCCGATGCCGTAATCGGAAGGATTGACGATGGCGGAGACGGAACTGGAAACCGCCTTCAGCTGCAGGGCGATGTAGGGAACGGCGCCGACCAGGCAGATCATCGCCACGATGCCGGCGACCGTCGAATTCTTGCCGTAGCGCGCGGCGATGAAATCCGCCACGGAGGTCAGTTTTTCCGCCTTGGCAAGTTCCGTGATGCGCCGGAGCACCGGCATGCCGAGCGTGAAGACGAGGATCGGGCCGATATAGATCGCCGCAAATTCCAATCCGCGTTCCGCCGCCAGGCCGACCCCGCCAAAATAGGTCCACGAGGTGCAATAGATGGCAAGGCTCAGCGCATAGACGATCGGCCGGCCCCTGTTCGCGGCTCCCCTGACCTGACTCACGCGGTCGCCGTAACTCGCGACCGCAAAAAGCAGCAGCAGATAGCCGATCGCCGATGCGAATATGACCCAGCCTGGCAGCATTCCCCCTCCGTTCCCGCCGTGCAGGAAAGTTGAGGATAGGACAAAGCGGCGCGCTTGAAAATTGCCCGCCTCTAGGCCTTAAGTCCAAGAGACCTATTTACATTCGGGCCGGTTCGTACTTCGATCGGCATGTTAGAATATCCGGAAGGACGCTTCTTCTGCGCCGGTCCGGATCGATTGCAACAGGGGGCCTATCGAATGCTCAATGAATTCAAGACATTTATCGCACGCGGCAACGTCATGGACCTTGCCGTCGGTGTCATCATCGGCGGTGCCTTCGGCCTGATCGTCAACTCGTTGGTCAATGACATCGTCATGCCGATCGTCGGCGTCATCTTCGGCGGCTTCGACTTTTCCAACTATTTCATTCCATTGAGTTCTTCCGTCACGGCCACGTCGCTGGCCGCTGCCCGCGAGCAGGGCGCCGTTTTTGCCTACGGCAACTTCATCACCGTCGTCATCAATTTCATGATCCTGGCCTGGATCATCTTCCTGATGGTAAAGGGCGTCAACAAGCTGCGCGCGTCGGTCGAACGGCAGGAAAAGAAGGAAGAGGCTGCCGCACCGCCGCCGGCCGATATCCAACTGCTGACCGAGATCCGCGATCTCCTGAAAACCAAATAAGGATGGCCAGGCAGTCCGGCCGGTCGTCCGGCCGGACTGTTGCGATTCATCAACAGAATCGATCCGTCGCTCAGGGAATATCATGGGATTTGTTGACGATCCTCGGTTATGAAGACCGGAAATCGGAGAGAACCCATGTCGATTCTGAACAGCCTGAGCCCGCGTGCACTCGAAGCCCCTGAAAGTGGCATCGTCGAAGTCGTCAACTATGCCCGCGGCCGTGACGGACTGATTCCGCTCTGGGTCGGCGAAGGCGACCTGCCGACGCCCGGCTTCATCAACCAGGCGGCATCCGATGCGATGTTTGCCGGCGAAACCTTCTACACCTGGCAGCGCGGCATTCCGGAACTGCGCCAGGCGCTGGCCAACTACTACAGCCGACATTTCGGCACGTCGCTGCCGATGGAGCATTTTTACGTCACCGGTTCCGGCATGCAGGCGATCCAGCTGTCGGTCCAGGCGCTGACCTCTCCGGGTGACGAGATGATCTATCTGTCGCCCGCCTGGCCGAACATCGCCGCCGCCCTCGATATCGCCGGTGCCCGCTCGGTGCCGGTGACGCTGGATTTTATCAACGGCAGCTGGTCGCTGGATCTTAATCGCCTGGAAAAGGCGATCACCCCGAAGACGCGGGCCATGTTCATCAACACGCCGTCGAACCCGACCGGCTGGACCGCGACCCGTGAAGATCTCGCTGCTATCCTGGCGCTTGCCCGCAAGCACGACATCTGGATTCTCGCCGACGAAATCTATGCCCGTTATTATTACATTGGTGCCCGCGCGCCGTCGTTCCTCGATGTCATGGAAAGCGGCGACAAGATCATCTTCGTCAATTCGTTTTCGAAGAACTGGTCGATGACCGGCTGGCGCGTCGGCTGGATCGTCGCACCGCCGGAAATGGGCCAGGTGATCGAAAACCTGGTGCAATATTCGACGTCGGGTGTTGCCCAGTTCATGCAGCGCGGCGCCGTTGCCGCGCTCGACCAGGGCGACGACCTGGTGAAGATGAACATCGAAAAGGCCGCGAAAGCCCGCGATATCCTCTGCGACGCGCTGATCGCCACCAACCGCGTCGAGACACTGAAGCCCGACGGCGCGCTTTATGCCTTCCTCAAGATCGACGGTGTCACCGACAGCCGGGCGGCGGCCATCGACATCGTCGACAAGACCGGTGTCGGCCTTGCGCCGGGCACGGCCTTCGGGCCGGGCGGCGAATTGTTCATGCGCGCCTGCTTCCTGCGCGACCCGGCGCATATCGAGGAGGCTGCCGCGCGCCTTGCCGCTTATATCCAAGCGCGCTGACAGGTTTTGGACCTATCAGGGGAGTTCGCTAAAATTCGAGCGAATTCCCCAAGCAACCGTTTGCCACATCGCCAAACAAACCGGCCGCAGCCGGCGGAAACAGGCATTTCCGAACGAATTTGAAAAGAAACCCGCGCTTTGATGCTTCCCAATAAAAACGAACAGGGAAGTATAAATCATGGCGGTGCTGGTGACGGGTGGCGCAGGCTATATCGGCAGTCACATGGTATGGGCGCTTCTGGATGCGGGTGAGGATGTCGTGGTCCTCGACCGGCTTTCCACCGGCTTCCGTTGGGCGGTCGCGCCCGAAGCGCGCTTCTACATGGGCGACGCCGGCGACGAGACGTTGCTGCAGCAGGTGTTTGCGGAAAACGACATCGACGCGATCATCCATTTTGCCGGCTCGGTCGTCGTGCCGGAATCGATCATGCATCCGCTCGAATATTACGAGAACAACACCAGCAAGACCCGCATGCTGCTGTCGGCTGCGGTCAAGGCCGGCATCCCGCATTTCGTCTTCTCCTCGACGGCCGCCGTCTATGGAACGCAGGAGAGCGCCGTTCCGGTGCTGGAAAGCGTGACGCCCCGGCCCGAAAGCCCCTACGGCGTTTCGAAGCTGATGTCTGAGATGATGCTGCGCGATACGGCGCAGGCGCATGCCTTCCGTTATGTCGCCCTGCGTTATTTCAATGTCGCCGGCGCCGACCCGAAGGGCCGGACGGGACAATCGACGATGGGTGCCACCCATCTGATCAAGGTCGCCTGCGAGGCAGCGCTTGGCCGCCGCACCGGCGTCGATGTTTACGGCACCGACTATGACACGCCCGATGGCACCGGCGTGCGCGACTACATCCATGTCAGCGATCTGGTCGAGGCGCATCTGCGCGCCCTCGATTATCTGCGGCGCGGCGGTGTTTCGCTCACGGCAAATTGCGGATACGGCCAGGGTTATTCCGTCCTGCAGGTGCTGCAGGCGGTCATGCGGGTGCATGGGCGGCGCTTCGACGTCCGTTATGCGCCGCGCCGGGCCGGCGATCCCGCGAGCATCGTCGCCGATTCCGCGCTGGCGCGTGAAACGCTGGGCTGGGTGCCGTCGTTCGACGATCTTGACGGCATCGTGCGCAACGCCCTCGAATGGGAGGAGCACTTGGGGCGCAAGAACAGCTACGACATCGAAAGCATGCAGCAGATGCTGGCTTCGGCCCGTTTCTGAGTGGATCGTTTTTCCTTCGCTTCGGGGAAAGGTTGCGGCGGCATGCGCCGCGCCACGCTCCAGTTTGACAACAGCTTCGGCCGTTAGGTTCGACCCCGGAATGAAATTATTCACCGGGTTGACGAATCATGATGCTTTTCGGACGCGGGATGAGATTTCTCAATCCTGCTGAATTGTCTTTGCCATCGATGCGAGTGCAGTCATGAAGGCCGTCATCCTTGCCGGCGGCCTGGGCACGCGCCTGTCCGAAGAGACCCAGCTCAAGCCGAAGCCGATGGTCGAGGTGGGCGGGCGGCCGATCCTCTGGCACATCATGAAGATCTACCACAGCTACGGTATCCGGGATTTCATCGTCTGCTGCGGTTTTCGCGGGTATGTGATCAAGGAATATTTCGCCAATTACGGCCTGCACATGTCGGACATCACCTTCGACCTGGCCGAGAACCGGCTGCAGTTCCATCGCAAGAACGCCGAAAACTGGCGGGTGACGCTGGTCGATACGGGCGAGCACTCGATGACCGGCGGCCGCCTCAAGCGTGTCGCCTCCTATCTGCGGGACGAGGAAGCCTTCTGCTTCACCTATGGTGACGGCGTCTGCAGCGTCGACATTGCCGATACCATCCGCTTCCACAAGAACCACGGCAAGCTGGCGACCGTCACGGCCGTGCGGCCGCCGGCGCGTTTTGGCGCGCTGAAGCTGCACGGCGACGAGGTCCAGGGTTTCGTCGAGAAACCGGAAGGCGAAGGCGGCTTCATCAACGGCGGCTTCTTCGTATTGTCGCCTAAGGTCATCGACCGCATTCCGGACGATGCGACGATCTGGGAGCGCGCGCCCTTGAGCAGCCTGGCCGACGACGGTGAGTTGAGGGCCTATTTCCACGAAGGCTTCTGGCAGCCGATGGATACGCTGCGCGACAAGACCCACCTCGAAACGCTCTGGGAGAGCGGCAATCCCCCCTGGAAGAAATGGTGAGATGGTGACGACGTCGTTCTGGAAGGATAAACGCGTTCTGGTGACGGGGCATACCGGCTTCAAGGGGAGCTGGTTGTCGCTTTGGCTGACAGAACGTGGTGCCCATGTCAGCGGATTGTCGCTGGCACCATCCACGACGCCGTCCCTCCATCGCCTGCTCGGTCACGATGGCACCGGCGAGGACGGCATACTCGATATTCGCGACCGCTTGGCCGTCGCCGCGCGTGTCATGGCGGTGCGGCCGGAGATCGTTTTCCACCTCGCCGCCCAGCCGCTGGTCCGGGCCGCCTATCGCGATCCCGCGGCGACCTACGACATCAACGTCCAGGGCACCGCCAACCTTCTCGATGTCCTGCGCATCTCTCCCGACATCCGCTCGATCGTCGTGGTGACGACCGACAAGGTCTACGAGAACGCCGAGACCGGCCGCGCCTTCGTCGAGACCGATCCACTCGGCGGCTACGATCCCTACAGCGCCAGCAAGGCAGCAGCGGAGATCGTCACCAGCAGCTATCGATCCTCGTTTTTCCTCGGCCGCAATGTTGGTCTCGCGACTGCTCGCGCCGGCAACGTCATCGGCGGCGGGGACTGGGCGGAAGATCGTCTCATCCCCGATGCCGTGCGCGCGTGGAGCAGCGGCGGCACCCTCGACGTACGTCGTCCCGGCGCCGTGCGTCCCTGGCAGCATGTGCTGGAGCCGCTGCACGGCTACATCACGCTGGCGGAACGGCTATGGTCGAACCCGGGGCTCGACAGGCATTTCAACTTCGGCCCGGATCATGGCGCGGCGGCAACCGTCGGCAAGGTTCTCGAGGTGGCCCGTGCCGCCTACGGCACCGGCAACATGGTGCTCGGCGACGGCACGGAAGGCCCTCACGAGGCCGGTTACCTGATGCTCGACAGCAGCCTGGCAGCAAAAACCCTCGGTTTCGTGCCGCGCTGGGATCTCGGCGAAACGGTTCGCCGGACGATGGACTGGTATCGCCGATACGAAGGCGGTTCTTCCGCCGAGGCGCTCTGCCTGGCCGATATTGCCGCCTATGAAGACGCCATCCGGCAGCCGCTCAAGGTGGCGGTATGAGCCGTTTCCTGCGACGTGATACGCCGATCGAAGGATTGGCGCTGCTCGAACGTGCCAGGCTGGGCGACGATCGCGGTTTCCTGACACGGCTGTTCTGTGCCGAGGAGTTGGCAGAGGCCGGCTGGCTCGGTCCGGTCGCCCAGGTCAACGAAACCGGTACGCAAAAGGCCGGCACCGTGCGCGGCATGCATTTTCAGCTGCCGCCGTTTGCCGAAACCAAGCTGGTCACCTGCGTTGCCGGCGCGGTGCTCGACGTTGCCATCGATCTGCGCGAGGGATCACCGACATTCCTCAAGCATTTCGCGGTGGAACTGTCGGGTGAAAATACCCGTTCGCTGCTGATCCCCCAGGGCTTTGCCCATGGCTTCCAGACACTGACCGACGATGTCCGCATGATTTATCTGCATTCGGCGCCCTTCAGGGCTGAGGCCGAAGCCGGCCTGCACGCCGAGGATCCGGCGCTCGCCATCGACTGGCCCCTGCCGGTCTCCAACCTGTCGATGCGTGATCGCGCGCATCCTTTGCTGTCGCCTGAGTATCGGGGAGTCGCTGCATGAAATGCCGTCATTGCGCCAACGAGACCATGGCGCCGTTCCTCGATCTCGGCACGGCGCCGCCATCCAATTCCTATGTCGCCGCGGCCGGGCTCGACAAACCGGAACTCTGGTACCCGCTGGTCATCCGAACCTGCACGGAATGTTTCCTGGTGCAGACGGAGGACTTCGCCTCTCGCGAAACCTTCTTCTCGGAAAACTACGCCTATTTCAGTTCGTTTTCCTCGTCCTGGCTGAGCCATGCGAAAACCTATGTCGCGGCCATGACCGAGCGCTTCGGGCTCGGCGCCGGCTCGAAGGTCGTCGAAGTCGCCTCGAATGACGGCTACCTGCTGCAATATGTCAAGGAGGCCGGCATCGCCTGTCTCGGCGTCGAGCCGACCGCCAGCACGGCAGCGGCTGCGCGCGACAAGGGCATCGAGGTGGTCGAGGAGTTCTTCGGCGTCGAACTGGCGCAGAGCCTGGTGGCGAAAGGCTGGGCCGCCGACCTGACGGCCGCCAACAACGTGCTGGCGCACGTGCCCGACATCAACGATTTCGTCCGCGGTTTCGCCACGCTGCTGAAGCCCGACGGCGTCTCGACCTTCGAATTCCCGCATCTGATGAACATGGTCGGCGAAGCGCAGTTCGACACGGCCTATCACGAGCACTATTCTTATCTCTCGCTGACCGCCGTGGAGCGGATCTTTGCCGCGAACGGCCTCTTCGTCTTCGACGTCGAGACGACGCCCTGGCATGGCGGCAGTCTTCGTGTGTTCGCTTGCCGCGCCGATGCGCAGGCCCATCCGCGCCGGCCGGCCGTGCAGGATCTGCTCGACCGCGAACAGGCGGTCGGCATGAAGGATCTTTCCTATTACGCCGCCTTCCAGGCGCAAGCGCAGCGCGTGCGCAACGATTTCCTCGCCTTCCTGATCGATTGCCAGCGCCAGGGCCTGAAGGTTGCGGCCTACGGCGCGGCGGCGAAGGGCAACACGCTGTTGAATTTCGCCGGCGTCAAGCCGGATCTCCTGTCGTTCGTCGTCGACAAGAATCCTGCCAAGCAGGGCACCTTCCTGCCCGGCAGCAGAATTCCCATCGTGTCCGAAGACGTGTTGAAAGAACAAAAGCCGGAAAGGGTCGTTATTCTTCCATGGAACCTGCAGAAAGAAATCAAGGAACAGCTTTCGTATATCAGAGACTGGGGTGGGACGTTCGTGACGGCGATCCCGACACTGAAGGTCGAGTAGTCTCGCTGATCCCGGAAATCCCGGAACGGTCGTCGCGATCGACCGACGATCTGGGGATCGTCACCGACCTGTCTGCCGAATAGGCCGGGTACCACCCGCCTCCGAGGCACAGATCGGCTCGCATCTGGTTCGAATTCAAGACGTCGCCTCCGCGGCGTCTTTTTTTGTTGCCGCAACGAAAAAAGGCCGCTGCGGGCGGCCTTTTTGAAATCCTGTCGTCCGGCCGATGCACACTGCCCGGCCGGGAATGGTTTTGTCTCACACCCGCTTGAGCCAGGCGCCCGGCCAATGCGTGATGTTTTCGCCGAGGCTGCTTTCGTTGAACGGCCAGGCCGGCTGCTCGATGACAAATTCGGCATGCTTTTCGGCGAAATCGCGGGCGGCAAACGTCGGATTGTTCGTCGTCCAGTCGGCCGTGCCGCGCGGCACGTCGGCAAGATCGTACATGATGCCGTCGGTGGCGACGATGTAGGAGCCGGGCGTGACGAGATCGGCATAGGCTTCAAGCTCGTCGGCCACATGGGCATAGCTATGGTCGGAGTCGAGGATCACCAGCACGGTTTCGCCGGGCTTCACCAGTCCCTTGACCTGCGCGACGATCTCCGGCGCCGTCGACGAGCCTTCGATCAGGGTGATGCGGTCGGACAGCGGATGGGCTTCGATGGCGGCGCGGTTGTGCGGCCGGATTTCGATATCGATGCCGACGATGCGGCCCTTCTCCATGGCCTTGCACAGGCTCGAATAGAAGATCAGCGAGCCGCCATGTGCCACGCCGGTCTCGATGATCACATCCGGCTTCAGCGAGAAGATGACTTCCTGCATCCGCACCATGTCTTCGGGAAGCTGGATCACCGGCCGGCCCATCCAGCTGAAGGTGTATTGGTACTTCTGGTTCCAGCCCACGCGCACCCATTGCCGGGAAATCGCCTCGAAAGCCTCCCGGGAATACAGGTCTAGTGTCTTGACGGTTCCAGCGTCCTCAAGCGTCAAGCTCTTGGCGTCGGTGTCGAGGATAAGCTTCATCATTCACTCCAGTCGATCAGGGCGAGTTTGATATTCGAATCGGCCAATCGACGCAGGTTCTCCTCGCGATAATTGGGATTCATGAGCACGGCGCTCGCCACCCCGCGGGCCTCGACCGACGCGGGTGCGACGATCGGGTGGCCGGTGCCGGGAATGAAGCGGCCCTGCTTGTTCGGGTTCAGGTCGATGACGCAGTCGATGAACTCGCGCTCGGGATCGACGAGGTTGGCAAATGTCGCGCCCTTGGCGCCGGCACCCCACAGGGCGACCTTGCCGCCCTGCTTGAGTTCACGGAGCCGTTCGAGCCAGACCTGGCGCTGCTCGGCCTCGTGCAGGCCGTAGGCAGTGGCGAGCTTTGCTGTCTCGCCTGTTGTTTCCCGTTCAGCCGGCGCAGGTTCGGTGGTGGGACGCGCCTCCAGCCACAGGTACTGGCCACCGAAGATGTGATGGACCTGGTCGACGACGAAACCGCTGCGCTCGAAAGCCAAGGCGAGGGAGTTTTGGGTAAAGATCGAGCAATGCTCGTAGAAGAAATCCCAGACGACGCGGTTGCGCAGGATCCACTCCACACACGGCGTCTCGAAGAAGACGCGGGCATCCGGCGAGGTGTCCAGCGCGTCGCGTACCGCCTTCAGGATCATCCGCGGTTCGGGAATATGCT
Source organism: Rhizobium sp. LjRoot30 (assembly GCF_964253915.1). Taxonomy (NCBI): domain Bacteria; kingdom Pseudomonadati; phylum Pseudomonadota; class Alphaproteobacteria; order Hyphomicrobiales; family Rhizobiaceae; genus Rhizobium; species Rhizobium sp. LjRoot30. The sequence goes on from NZ_CAXUSG020000001.1 coordinate 491,548, forward strand.
CGATCACGTGGCGGCAGACGACGAAATCGGGTTTGATGTCGGTGCAGCTGCTGTCATAGTAACGGCGCTGGAATTGCAGCCGGCCGTCGAGATCTTCGTCCGGGCCGACATAGGTCGGGTCGAAACCGATGCCGCGATTGTTGGCACCGGGATAGCTGACGAGCTTGTGCAGGAACTGTCCCTTGCCGCAGCCGACTTCGACGATCAGGCAGTCCTTGACACCCTTTTCCTCGACCAGCATTCTGACGAGGTCGTTCAGGTAGTCGTCGAAGAACGAGGAATAGGATTGGGTATTGTCATAGGCTTCGTCGTAGTCGATCGGCGCCAGTGCAAAGGCGCGGTTGAAGACGAAACCGCAGTCTTCGCAGGCCATCAGATCGAGTTCGCCGCGCATGATGGATTTTGCTGCGGCCTGTTCGGCCATGACGAGGTTCTGGAATGTCGGGACATGGCTGCGCCGCAAGAACGACGTCAGCCGATTACCCGAACATACGGGGCATGTGTGCATGTCCATGGGTATTCCTTGCAATAAGCTCTCTCAATCCCTGTTGCATCGTGATGGCGGGCCGCCAGCCGAGTTCCTTGAGCTTCCGGTTTTCACCGACGAGAAGCGGCGGCTGTCCGGGCCTTCCGCTTGTCAGCCGCAAGACACGCTCCGCGTCGCCATCAAGGATGCCGGCGATCCAGCCGACGACATCGCCCAGCCGGACGGGTTCCCCCGAACTGATGTTGTAGACGCCGTTTGCGCCTCCGGTCAGCAGCGCGGTAAAGGCTGCGGCCAGATCGGCGACATGGAGGAAATCGCGGAAGCAATCCTTGTCGATGGCAAAAGGATCGCGTTCTCCCCGGAAGACGTCTGCCAGCGCCGGCACAAGCCTTTGCGGCGCTTCTCCGATGCCATAAGTCAGGAAGATCCGTCCCCAGGCGCACGGCACGCCATGCTCGCGGCAGATCGCTATTGCCAGGCGTCGGGTGGCATCCTTGGCGCTGCCGTAGAGGGTGGCCGGTTCTATCGGGGTCTCCGCCTCGCGGCAGAACCCATAAGACCAGTCGTATTCGGCGCACGTGCCGGCGATCACCACCTGCCGCCCGCCTGCCTTGCAGAAGGCTTCCACCAGTCGCGTCGTCGCTTCGCTCCAGCGCAGGTTGAGCGGCGAGTTCCAGTATTTGCCGTGTTCCGCATACCAGGCGAGATGCAGCAGATGCGTGGCGCCGATCTTGCCGGCAAATGCGTCGAAGTCGTCGATTTCAAGCAGATCGGCGACCTCGAAAACGCCGCCGGACCAGGTGTCGGGCTTCCGGCGACCGACGGCGATCGTTTCGATGCCTTGTTTGTCCAGCGCGTCGAGAACGTGGCGGCCGATAAATCCGCCTGCGCCGGTCAGCAACACCTTCATGCCGCGTGCGACCCGCCAAACGCGACATTCGCCGCAACGGTCGGCACCTTCAATGCGTCCAGTTCCTCCTTCACGAGGCTGATCGGCGTCAGCATCGAACGGACCACCTTGAAGAATTCTTCCGCGGTGACGGCATTGCCGATGAAACGGTTGACCAGCAATAGGCGGTCATGCAGGCCGCGCCGCGGGTCGGCCTGCGGCTCGGCCAGATAGGGCGGGCGGAAAGACGAAGCCAGGCGGCCACCCTCAAGCTCGCAGATCGCGGCATAATAGGCCTGGGCCTTCTCCTCGAACGCCGTCTCGTCGTGCACGAACATGCAGTCGAGCATGCAGGCGCGAATGAAGTTCTCGTTGAACCCGGACCATTCTATGTCGAGATCGTGGAGAACGCGCGCCTGGGTTTCAGCAATGGCCGCGGTGATGCCGATGTTGCTGTTGAACGGGAACCCCGCGACGGCGGAGGGCGCGTCCACAGGCCGGTACGGCGTGACGTCGCTTGCGGAAAGCGGTCGGGAAGAAAAGCCGAACTTTGCCGCATACAGCAACACCCGTGCCGACCATTCATATTGCGGATAGGCTGTGAGCCAGCTGCGCTCGCCGGAGTTGGCCAGCACGGTTTCGAGCAGGGAGCGCTTGATCGCCGCGTGATAGATGCCGAAGGGCATCTTCGGCACGTTGCTGGATTCGTTCCACTGGAAGAAGGTTTCCAGCATGTCGTCCCGGCTGATTTCCCGCGTGTGGTGCTGGATCGGTATCGCGACCGCCGTGTTGACGTTGCGCGGCGCAGCGGCATCGATCTGGAACGAATTCCAGCCATAGGCGTCGAGGCCGGGAACGGTTTCTTCGGCGTGGACGATGAACTGCGCGACATCCGGGTCGAGGATGTCGTTCGGCCGTACCACCGTAACCCATTCTCCCGTCATGGCAGCAACCGTGCCGATCCAGAGATTGGCGGTGGAGATTTCCAACGGTGCAGACGGCAGAATGCGCAGCCGCGCATCCTTTTTCGCAAGGGCATACAGCTCTTCGGCATCGGCGCAGGTGTCGCCGTAAGGCGCCACGATGATTTCGATATCCGATGCCGCATTGTGGAGCAGCTCCGTGGCAAGACGGACGGGTGGAGGGTTGCCGGGCTCAACGGGTATGCAGATGGAAAGTTTCGTCATGGGACTGCTTTTCGTTTCTCTTCACCGCGCGTTGGGTTGCTGCCGTGAGCGATGCCGGAACAGGTGCATTCACAGCGGATTTCCCCGCTCATGGCAGCCTTGTGTATGCCGTCAAGCTTGAGCGAAGCTTTGCGCAGAGGGAGATTTCAGCATGCGCAAAAGGGCGGGCAAACCGCTTGTTCGTATATTCGTTCATCTTAATATTATCGGTTTTTCAGGGCGTGAAATGGTTGATGCAAAGTAAAAAATTGCAATAAGAGAATATAAATTTTTCCGCGTTTAGATATATTCGAATGGGAGAAGAGATGGATGGGGCGCATCCGATCAATATTCGTGCCGCGACGTGACGATCCGAAGCTTATCTTGGCGCAGTTCGAGGCTCTGAGCACACGCGTTCCCATTCTGTATACGCTGCTGATCATCAATGCCGTTGCTGTTTCGATGACCCACATAGGGACGGCGCCGCTCTGGCTGGCCGCTTACCTGCCGGTCCTGATGTCCGTCCTGTGTATCGTCCGGCTGTTGTGGTGGCAGACCCGCGGGCGGGTGCCGGTGACGCCGGAGGCGGCCTATCGTTACCTGCGGCGGACGGAGAGGCTGGCCGGTATCCTGACGCTCGGCTTCGCCTCCTGGGCCGTCGGGCTTTATCAGTACGGCGACGCTTACCAGCAGGGACAGATTGCCTATTTCCTCGTCGTCACCGGTATTTCCTGCATCTTCTGCCTCATGCACCTGCCGTCCGCGGCGCTGATCACCACGGCGATCACCTTTTCGTTCATGGTGGTGACCTTCCTGTTTTCCGGCAACGCCGTCTTCATCGCCACGGCCCTCAGCGTCGCCTTCCTGTCCGTGGCCTTCGTCAGCGTCATCCTGAGCTATTTCGACAATTTTTCCGGCCTGGTGGAGCTGACGGCCGCCCTCGAACGCAAGCAGGAAGAAACCGAACAGCTGAACGCGGTCAACAGCCGCAACGCGCTGCATGACCAGCTCACCGGCCTTGCCAACCGCCGCAGTTTCTTCCAGCAGCTCGACGGCATGATCGGCGCCGATCCGCGCCACCCGCCGGTCGTCGGCCTCGTCGACCTCGACGGCTTCAAGCCGGTCAACGACATCTTCGGCCATGCCGCCGGCGATTTCGTGCTCAAGGAAGCCGCCACGCGCTTCCATGCGCTCAGCCAGGGCGAGGGCAGCGTTGCCCGGCTGGGTGGCGACGAATTCGGTTTCATCCTTCCCGGCAGCACCAGCAGGGAGGATGCGGCGGCCCTTGGCCAAGCCTTCTGCACGACGTTGCGCGACCCCTTCGAAATCCCCGGCGGTTCGATCCGGCTCTCCGGATCGTGCGGCATTGCCTATCCGGAAGGTGGGACGGGAACGTCGGAAGAGATCTACGAACGCGCCGATTTCGCCCTCTACCAGATGAAGAGCAAGCGCGGCGGGTCCGTCGAGTTTTTCTCCAGCGACCACCAGCAACTGCTCAAGCGGCGCCATGCCATCGACTTTGCACTCCAGGCCGGGGATTTCAGCCGCGAACTCTCGCTGGAATTCCAGCCGGTGGTGACGCTGGATGGCAGCAGGCTTGTGGGTTTCGAGGCGCTCGCCCGCTGGAACAGTTCACGGCTCGGCCCCGTCAGCCCCCATGATTTCATTCCCGCCGCCGAGCGGACGGGCATCGTCAGCCGGATGACGTCGATCCTGCTGTCCCAGGCCCTCGATGCCATGAAGGTCATGCCGGATCACCTCCGACTGGCTTTCAACCTGTCGGCCCGCGACATCTGCGATCGCGAGACGGCCCTGGCGCTTCTGGTGCAGATCCGGCAATCCGGTGTCGATGTGTCGCGCCTCGATCTGGAAATCACCGAGACGGCGCTGCTGAGCGATTTCGACACGGCGGCGGAGGTGGTGCGCATGCTGCGTTCGGCAGGCGCCTCTATCTCGCTCGACGATTTCGGAACCGGGTTTTCCAGCCTCAGCCACGTTCATCGGCTGGAGTTCGACAAGATCAAGATCGACAAGAGTTTCGTGCTGAAATGCGATCGCGACGAACGAAGCATGAACATCATCCGCTCTGTGGCCAATCTCTGCAACAATCTCGGCATCCAGTCGGTGGCCGAAGGCATCGAGACGGAGGAGATCCGTGCGGCGCTGCAGGCTTCCGGCGTTGAACTGGGGCAGGGATATTTTTTCGCGCGGCCGCAGCCGCTGTCGGTGGCGCTGAAAGGCATCACGATGGGCGGCGGGATCGTCGCAGACGAAGCGCGCCTCACGGGGTAGGTGGCGGCCGTCAGGCCGCCACCTCGCCCCAAGTGACGGCAAGAACCCTCAGCCAGTTGTCGCGGGCCAGCTTGCGCAGGTCATCGGCGCCATAACCGGCGGCCGCGAGCGCGTCGATGAGTTTCTGGTTGCCGGCGGCATCGCCGATCTCGTCGGGAATGGTGGCGCCGTCGAAATCCGAACCAAGCGCGACACAGTCTATCCCCATTCGCTCGACCAGGTAATCGATATGGCGGACCATGTCGGAGATCGGCGTCTTCGCATTCTCCTGGCCGTCCGGCCGCAACATCGTCACTGCATAATTGAGGCCCACCAGGCCGTTGCGCTCGCGGATCGCGTCGAGCTGCCTGTCGGTGAGGTTGCGGGCGACGGGCGTCAGCGCGTGGGCATTCGAATGGCTGGCGATCAGCGGCTTGGTGGAGGTTTTCGCCACGTCCCAAAAACCCTGTTCGGTGATATGGGCGAGATCGATGGCGATGCCGAGCGTGTCGCAGGCGCGAACGAGATCGAAGCCGGCAGCTGTCAGGCCGGGGCCGGTATCCGGGGATTTCGGATAGGCGAAGGGAACGCCATGGCCAAAAATGTTGTGGCGGCTCCACACCGGCCCCAGCGAGCGCAGGCCGGCGGCATAAAGAACGTCGAGTGCGGTCAGGTCGGCGGCAATCGCCTCGCAGCCCTCGATGTGCAGAACGGCGGCAAATACATTTGCTTCCATCGCGGCGCGGATCTCGTGCGTGGTGCGGCACAGGCGCCAGGCTCCGGCGCGATCCAGCCGCAGCGCAATGGCCGCTTTCTGCAGGGCGATGTCGAGAGAGGGTGGCCGGTCGAGCGGCGTGGCCAGCGGCGTCTCGTATCGGCCATGCCCATCCGGCTCCTTGAGGGCGAGATGGCTGGAGGGAATGTAGATGGCGCAGATGCCGCCGGCCAGGCCGCCTGTTCTGGCACGGGGCGCGTCGATATGGCCTGCCGAGGTGCCGTCGACGAATTCGGCGACGGGATCGCCGCCCGATTGCCATGTCTGCCAGAGCCGCAGCAACACATCGTTATGGCCGTCAAATATCCATTGCATCAAAAATTCGCTCGCATTTTCGAAACACCTTGCAATCGGTCTTTTTACATCGGGAGATGGTAAGGCCCCCGGCTAAAACGCCGCAAGGGCGAAAAAACGGCAATGGCCGATTTATTGTCAACAAACCTCCGCTCGCCGATTTTCGACAGGCATTGATTGAAAAGCCACTCAGGAACGTCTCTACTTTGTGATGTGCCAGAACCGCGTGTCGGCATGGACAAATTGTAATCGTTTGTTCATGCTGGGTTTATAGGCCTGGTACCATTCTGCGTTCGTTCAACATAAGGAGGTAGCAATGAAAAAGATTGCGATTTCGGCCCTTGCCGTGCTGATGGCTCTGACGACGGGCTACGAAGCTGCTTTTGCGGCGCCGGTCGTCCAGCCGATCAAACCTGTGATATCGGGTGATGTCGAGGCGGTGCAGTATCATCGCAGACGTCACGGCTGGTATGGCGGACATCGGGGATATCGTTCTTATCGCCATGGTTATCATCGCCACAGCGACGGCTGGTGGTATCCGATGGCTGCCTTCGGCGCCGGCGCCATCATCGGCGGGGCAATTGCCAGCGAGCGGCGCAGTTCCTACGAAGGCATCAACCCGCGCCACTACGACTGGTGCTATGCCCGCTATCGCAGCTATCGTTCTTCCGACAATACCTACGTCCCGCGGGCGGGTTACCGCGCAGAATGCCTCTCGCCCTATTATTGAGCGAGCGGTCTCCGGCCTTCGGGCCGGAGACCTTTTCAAGCGCAGGCGTCAATTGCCTGGTCGCTACATTTCCGCGCCTGGCGGGTTATCCACATAGCTTAAGACAGTCTGGGAGAGCTGGAAGATCAAAAGCCGCTCCGTTTTCGGCAGTATTTGAACAATTTTTGGATGTGCGTCAGACGATATTTCCAGTTACTTTGCCAAGTGACGAATGGAGGAGATACGGAAATGGCATCGATCAGCACTCTGAATATGCCTTCGGACACTGACAGCTTCAGGATTTTCCAGTTCGGCTTCTATTCGTATCAAACGAATACGATGCATCCGGAATATTATTACCCGAACCCCACAGATTACCATCCACCTGGATTGTTTTATGTAGGGCAATCCGGAACGGCTGCTGGGGATTTCAACGGCGATGGCCATCAAGACCTGCTCGTATCCTGGGCTGCATCTCCGCATACCGTGCCGAATAACTTAAACCTTGTGCCCACCTTGTTCCTGAACGATGGCACGGGAGTGCTACAGCCGGCAAACCAGGCGTTCATAGGAGCGGTTCCGCAGGTGCACATGCCATACCGGCCGGTCGTGGCGGATTTTAATGGCGATGGTGTCGATGATTTCGTCATCGCTGGAACGGGGATTGTCCAACGCAATCCCGACGGTACCTACACAAATCAATATGACCCTGTCACGCTGGTGCTTTCGCAGCCCGGCGGCAAGGTAGTCGATGCCAGCGCATGGATTCAAGGCCAGGAAAACGGAGGCCCCCCTGAAGGTTACGCTTCAGGGCATGATATGTCGGCTGGTGATATTGATGGTGATGGTGACGTAGACTTTTATTCCATCAAGGTACTTTTCCTCAATGATGGAAGTGGTCACTTCACAACGCATTCCGAACTTCTGCCAGCTGAAGGGAAGCTCGACATAGCCTACCCAATGTCATCTGCAATCGAAGACCTCGACGGAGACGGTGTCGATGACATCGTGGTGGCCTATTCCGAGGGCAACCCTGCCTATGTGCTCTATTCGCGCTGGGCGAACGGCGCCGCCGGGTGGAACATCGAGAAATTGCCAACCGGATTGTTCGGCTCGCAGAACACCAAGTTCAACCACACGCAGATTGCCGACATCAATCATGACGGCTGGAACGACATAATCCTGGCAGAAACCCGTGCCGAACCCTACTATATCGGTCGTTCGGTCCAGATTTTGATCAATCAGCAGGGGCATGGTTTTAAGGATGAAACGTCGGGCCGTATCGATAATTCTTCTCGAGATCAGAATTCCGGCGAAGGCGAACTGAGTATAGTTGATGTCGATCACGACGGGGATCTGGACATCTGGGACTCGACGAACAACGGTCAAGGATTGAATGATTCCGGAACTTCAATCGCCCTCAATGACGGAAGTGGCCATTTCACTTGGATAGACCGGTCAATCTTAGCCATCGTGGACTCGAATCAGGTGTCGGGCTTCGAAGACTACAATTCCTCTCCCATCCCGCGACTTTTCCCAGTCGATCTCGACAGCCAATATGGATTGGATTACTTCGGCCTAGTGTATACGCCCACAAACGAACAGTTTGAACTGACGGCATACACAGGCATCTCGACCAATGCATTCGGCCGCAGCGGATCCGAAACGCTCGGGGGACTTGCCACAAGCGACGATATCGCTGGTTTTGATGGCAACGACACGTTCGTCGGCTCCAAAGGGAATGACCGCCTCGACGGAGGCAGCGGCCTCGACACAGTTCGCTACACGCTAGACAGCAGTGAATATAAGGTTTCGCGCCTCGCCGATGGCTCCATCGATGTACAGAAGCCGAATGCAGAGCACGACGTTCTAACAACAATAGAGCGCGCAGGGTTTGCAGATCGTATTCTAGCCTTTGACATCAACGGCAATGCCGGCCAGTCCTACCGGATCTATCAAGCGGCTTTCGATCGGACCCCGGATACCGGCGGCTTGTCATTCTGGATCAAGTCTATGGATGCCGGCATGTCCCTTATCGATGTCGCGACTGGTTTTGTTGCTTCCGCTGAATTCGGTTCCGTTTACGGCACAAACCCATCGAACTTCGATTTCGTCGACCGGCTCTACGAGAACGTCCTGGGTCGTGACGGCGAACCAGACGGCGTCACCTATTGGGTCGGGCAACTCGACGGCGGCGTTTCCAAAGCCATGGTATTGGCAGGTTTTTCGGAGAGTGCAGAGAACATCGCGGGGGTTGCGCCCAACATCGCAGACGGCATCTGGTACGCCTAACGAGCCAGAGAGCAATTGGACGGGATTTTCAAATTTTCCATAAAAAGAAAATGGTGCTGCCGAGTGGGATTGAACCACCGACCTCACCCTTACCAAGGGTGTGCTCTACCACTGAGCTACGGCAGCAGGCTTGTTTCGCGGCTTGTGAGCGCTTCGTTGCAAGCGAGGCGGCTATTGCCATAGCTGCGGATGAAGCGCAAGGCGCAAACGTCAAATAATTTGCCGATACGGCAGGAAAAAATGCGGCGGCCTTTTGAAATGCCCGGATTTCCGCTATTCAGGCGGCATGATCGAACACAAGAAAAATTTCTCTCCGGCATCCGCCAGGCCCGCTGCAAGCGAGATGGCGGCCATCGTTGACGGTGATGGCGCGGACCCCGCGCCGGATGCGAAAACGGCGCAGAAAACCGGTGCGGACCTGCGTCGCGAGCGGGCTGCGGCCAAGCTTCGTGAAAATCTGCAGCGCCGAAAGCAGCAATCCCGGGCACGCCGGGCCGGTGCGGCGGATGAGGCGATTGGCCTTCCTGCCGCAAAATTGGACGAATCATCGTGATTCCTCACGCCGATTGAATTGTCGCCGCCGGGGATTTCGTCTAAGGACGCCCATCTTCACAAGGCATGGTCACCAGGGAAAGGCGGGCGGGGGCCCGTTGGGTATACTATATGGATCGTATTAGAATTATCGGCGGCAACCCGCTGAACGGCGTCATTCCGATTTCCGGGGCCAAGAATGCGGCCCTGCCGCTGATGATCGCCTCGCTTCTGACCAGCGATACGCTGACGCTCGAAAACGTGCCGCACCTGGCCGATGTCGAGCAGCTGGTCCGTATTCTCGGCAATCACGGCGTCGACATCGCCGTCAACGGCCGCCGCGAACGCCAGACCGACGGCTATTCGCGCACCATCCACTTCACCTGCCGCACGATTGCCGATACCACCGCGCCTTACGACCTCGTGTCCAAGATGCGGGCGAGTTTTTGGGTCATCGGACCCCTGTTGGCGCGCGAGGGCAAGGCCCGCGTCTCGCTCCCTGGCGGCTGCGCCATCGGCACCCGTCCCGTAGACCTGTTCATCGAGGGCCTGCAGGCGCTCGGCGCGACGATGGAAATCGACGGCGGCTACATCAATGCGACGGCGCCCAAGGGCGGTCTGATCGGCACGCGCTACACCTTCCCCAAGGTCTCGGTCGGCGCCACGCATGTGATGATGATGGCGGCAAGCCTTGCCCGCGGCACGACGGTGATCGGCAATGCCGCCCGCGAGCCTGAAGTCGTCGATCTCGCCAACTGCCTCAACGCCATGGGTGCCAAGATCACCGGCGCCGGCACGCAGACGATCACCATCGAGGGCGTCACCTCGCTGTCGGGTGCGCGCCACCGCGTCCTGCCGGATCGCATCGAGACCGGCACCTATGCCATGGCCGTGGCGATGGCGGGCGGCGATGTGCTGCTGGAAGGCACGCGTGCCGACCTGCTCGAAACCGCGCTCGAAACCATCCGCCGCTCCGGCGCCGAGATCACCGACACGGCTGACGGCATTCGTGTGGTGCGCAATGGCGGCGGCATCAAGCCGGTCGATATCGTCACCGATCCCTTCCCCGGCTTCCCGACCGACCTGCAGGCGCAGTTCATGGCGCTGATGACGAAGTCTGCGGGCGTTTCCCACATCACCGAAACCATCTTCGAAAACCGCTTCATGCATGTTCAGGAACTGGCCCGTCTCGGCGCCAAGATCTCGCTCTCCGGCCAGACGGCCAAGATCGAGGGCGTGCAGCGGCTGCGTGGTGCGCCGGTCATGGCGACCGACCTGCGCGCCTCCGTTTCGCTGGTTATTGCCGGGCTTGCCGCGGAAGGTGAGACCATGGTGTCGCGCGTCTACCATCTCGACCGCGGCTTCGAACGTCTGGAAGAAAAACTGACCCGCTGCGGCGCCATCGTCGAACGCGTCAGCGATTAATTTTCCGCCGGTCGTTCCTTCCGCCGGGCTTGCGTGTTGCGGTTTGGGTGCGGGCGCCTTATGTCCTTTAAGGGACAAGGCCCCGCCCTCCCGTCGCGACAGGCAAACCGGAAAGTGTGCGTATGACCCATCTCAAGCTCCTGGCACTCGATGAAGAGGACCTGGCGGTTATCTCGGCGCATATGCAGGATGCCGTCTTCAAGGTGGGGGATCTGTCGTTTTCGGCAAAATCCGGGCTTTTCAGCCTGGCAGCCAACCGTTTTGCCTGGGATGCAGTGGAGGAGGCGGCAAAGACCTTCGAACGTCGCCGCGCGCTGCTCGTGTTCAAGCGGGTTCGCAACGTCCGTTCCGCGGGCGTCGACCGGCACAAGGCCGACGAGGTTCTCTCCCTGCTTGCCATCCGCTTCCTGCCTGACGGCGAGGGGCCGGACGGCAAGATCGAGCTGACGCTGTCCGGCAAGGCAACGATCGAGCTTGATGTCGAATGCATCGAAGCGCAGCTTGCAGATACGGGCACGGCGTGGGAAACCGGTTCGCTGCCGAGTCACGAGAGCTGAGTCCGGCGGGAATTTTGTTTTACGGGGGATGAAGTAGAAGTGGCTATCTGGCTGGAGCAGGCGTCCAAGGATTTCGAAGCGCAATTTGCCGCCTTCCTCACCACCAAGCGCGAAGTATCCGAAGACGTCAACGTGGTGGTTCGCGCCATCATCGACGACGTCAGGGCACGCGGCGATGCGGCCCTTGCCGATTATTCCGCCCGCTTTGACGGACTGGATTTTGCCGTGACACCGATGCGTGTCGGCAAGGCGGAAATCGATGCGGCCTTCGCCGCCGTGGATCCCAAGATCATCGCCGCGCTGGAGCTTGCTGCCGCCCGCATCGAAAAACATCATGCCCGCCAGCTTCCCAAGGACGATATCTACGAAGACGATATCGGCGTCGGCCTCGGATCGCGCTGGACCGCCATCGAAGCCGTCGGCCTCTACGTGCCGGGCGGTACGGCCAGTTACCCGAGTTCGGTGCTGATGAACGCGCTGCCGGCCAAGGTGGCGGGGGTGCCGCGCATCGTCATGGTCGTGCCGGCGCTGAAGGGCGAGATCAATCCGACGGTGCTTGCTGCCGCCCGTATCGCCGGCGTCGAGGAAATCTACCGCATCGGCGGCGCCCAGGCGGTTGCTGCACTCGCCTACGGCACCGAAACGATTGCCCCGGTGGCGAAGATCGTCGGCCCCGGCAATGCCTATGTCGCCGCCGCCAAGCGCCATGTCTTCGGTACGGTTGGCATCGACATGATCGCCGGCCCTTCCGAAGTACTCGTCATCGCCGACAAGGACAACGATCCGGAATGGCTGGCCGCCGATCTTCTGGCGCAGGCCGAGCATGACCGCGGCGCCCAGTCCATCCTCATCACCGACGATGCCGCCCTCGGCCATGCCGTCGAAGCCGCCGTCGAGCGCCAGATCCGTCAACTTGGTCGCGCCGAAACGGCAGCCGCCAGCTGGCGCGATTTTGGCGCGGTCATCCTTGTGCCGGATCTTGCCGCCGCCGTTCCGCTGGCAGACCGCATCGCCGCCGAACATCTGGAGCTTGCCGTCGCCGATCCCGAACCGCTGCTCGCCGCAATCCGCAATGCAGGCGCAATCTTCGTCGGCCGGCACACGCCGGAAGTCATCGGCGATTATGTCGGCGGCTCCAACCACGTGCTGCCGACGGCGCGCTCGGCGCGGTTTTCCTCCGGCCTCTCGGTGCTCGACTATGTCAAGCGCACCTCGATATTGCGCCTCGGCGCCGATCAGTTGCGGGCGCTCGGCCCGGCGGCGATCACGCTTGCCCATTCCGAAGGTCTCGACGCCCACGCCCGGTCGGTCGCGATCCGGCTCAACCTCGGGGATTGAGCCATGGCGGGATCGGGCAATTTCCGGCTCTGCGATGTCGTCCTCGACGACACGATCGGCCGCTCGACCCCGGATGTGGAACATGAACGCGCCGTGGCGATCTTCGATCTCATCGAAGAAAACTCCTTCCAACCCGTCGGCCATTCCGGCGGGCCTTACCGGCTCTATCTGTCGCTGGTCGATTCCAAGCTGGTGCTGGCGATCAAATCGGAAGCCGGCGAGGATGTGGCGACGCATATCCTGTCGCTGACGCCCTTCCGGCGCACGATCAAGGATTACTTCATGATCTGCGAAAGCTATTATGAGGCGATCCGCTCGGCAACGCCAAGCCGTATCGAGGCCATCGACATGGGCCGGCGGGGCATTCACAACGAAGGCTCGCAGACCCTGATGGATCGGCTGCAAAACAAGATCCAGCTGGATTTCGATACAGCCCGGCGGCTGTTCACGCTGATCTGCGTTCTCTACTGGCGTGGCTGAGGCGATGTCCGTGGCATCAGAGGAACCTGCCAAGATACCGAAATCGATCCTCTTCATCTGCGGCATGAACGCCATCCGCTCTCCCATGGCGGAGGTTTTGGCACGCAGCATGTTACCGTCAGGCACCTATGTCGCTTCGGCAGGTGTCCGTTTGGGGGAGCGTGATCCTTTCGTCGACGTGGTGATGGAGGAAATCGACCTGTCGCTGGGTAAGCGCCAGCCGCAGACGCTCGACGATCTCGAGGACGACTTTTTCGACCTGATCATCACCCTGGCGCCGGAGGCGCACCACGCAGCACTCGAACTGACGCGTTCCAACGCCGTCGAGGTGGTCTACTGGCCCACTCTGGATCCGACCGTGGCAGCCGGAACGCGCGAACAAATCCTTTCCGCATACCGCGATGTAAGAAATCATCTTGCAGTGCTGATCGAACAGCGTTTATTGAGAAAGAACGGCGTCAAGGCCGAAACAGCCTGAGACAAATCGAGAAAGCGCGATCAACAAGGTTCACAAACCCTTGTCGATTGTGTAGTTTCCGCCAAATTTTTGGAAGTCGCCCCGGCAAGGCCGGCGCCACCTCTGTAACCCACAGGAAGAAACCTTATACATGCCTAAAGAAGAAGTCCTCGAATTCCCGGGCGTCGTCACGGAATTGCTGCCGAACGCAACCTTCCGCGTCAAGCTGGAAAACGAACACGAAATCATCGCGCACACCGCTGGCCGCATGCGCAAGAACCGCATTCGCGTGCTTGCCGGCGACAAGGTTCTGGTGGAAATGACCCCCTATGACCTGACCAAGGGCCGCATTACCTACCGCTTCAAATGACCTTGCCGCCTGATGGCGGCTGCCTTGTCGGGTGCGCATGGTGCTGAAACACAGATTGATATTGGCCTCCGGCTCGCCGCGCCGCCTTGACCTGCTCAACCAGGCTGGGATCGAACCTGCGCGGCTGATGCCGATGGACCTGGACGAGACGCCGAAGAAATCCGAGCATCCGCGCTCGCTCGCTCGCCGGCTTTCGGGCGAAAAGGCCGACGCTGCTTTCCGGCAGGTGAAGGGCGACCTCGCCTGGCAGGGCAGCTTCATCCTCGCCGCCGATACCGTCGTCGCCGTCGGCCGCCGCATTCTGCCGAAGGCGGAATATGTCGACGAGGCATCCTCGGCGTTGCATCTGCTCTCCGGCCGCAGCCACTGGGTCTATACCGGCGTGTGCATCGTCACGCCGGACGGCCGGCTTCGCCAGAAGATCGTCGAGACCAAGGTGCGCTTCAAGCGCCTCTCCGGCCTCGACATCGAAAGTTATCTCGCCTCCGGCCAATGGCGCGGCAAGGCGGGTGCTTATGCCATCCAGGGTCTTGCCGGCTGCTTCGTGCAGAAGCTGGTCGGCTCCTATACCAACGTCGTCGGCCTGCCGCTTTACGAAACCACGTTGCTTCTTGAAGGCGAGGGGTTCGATGTGCAGCGCCGCTGGATCGAGGGTTAGCCATGACCGGCGATCCTCAAAAGGCCAAGGTCGAGCCGCTGCGCAAGACCATGCCCTGCCCGGAGTGCAGGCGTCCGTCCGTGCGCGAACATTACCCGTTCTGCTCCGATCGCTGCCGCTCGCTCGACCTGTCGCGCTGGCTGAACGGCTCCTATGCCATCCCGGTTTCCGAAGACGAAACCAAGGCGGATGGTGCCGACGAGGACTGAGGCCTCGCTCCGCATTTTTCTAACATCTTGAAATGCCGCGGAAACATGCCTTCCGCGGCATCTATGCGCCGGTGTTTTGCATCTTCCTGTGGAGCATTTCCGACAAACAAAAATTTCCTGCCAAAAAAGTGTCATTTGGTGCTGGACATGAAAAAATAGGATGCTATAACCCCGCTCGCTTCCGGGGGAAACCAAGCCCCCGCCGGACGAAAGTCCGAAAGGCAGTTCCTGCCTCGATGCCCGGATAGCTCAGTTGGTAGAGCAGCGGATTGAAAATCCGCGTGTCGGTGGTTCAAATCCGCCTCCGGGCACCATTACTAACGGCTTGGTTTTGCTCATTTTTTAGCTCCTTGATTTCACTCACCTGATGTCGCGTCTAGACGCTATTTTCTGCCGTTCTAGACGCTTTTCGTTTTCCGTCTGTTCACTTCCGCATCGAACTCGCTGACAGTCTCCGCCATCTTCTTCGACATATCGGCACGGCGCGAATAGTGCTTCGCCATGGCCTCGGTCTTCTGTCCAAGCATCTCGGCGATGGTCGCGTGATCCTTCCCCATCTCGCGGAGAATCGTTGCAACGGTATGGCGAAGACCCTTGAGCGTTAGTCCTGGCTGGACCTTCTCATCCTTTTCCAGCTTTTGACGAATCGGTCGCCATGATGCCCTGAACCCTGAAACGGTCCACGGCTTGCCATAGCTGTTCGCACACAGCGTCAACGTCGTTGCGGGATGCTTCGGCTCGGATGCCAGAGCATCGATCACCGGAGACGGCAGAGGCACCCATACCGGCACACCTGTCTTGCCGCGGCGGGTATCAAGGCGACCGTCAGAAACCGCTGTGCGAGGCAGCAGCAGCGCGTCCTGCGGATCAAGGCCGCAATACATCATCAACATGATTGGCAGGCGCATATGGGCAGGGAGGGCGTTGGATACTGCATCGCGCTCGAAGTCCATCCATGGTCGGTTCGCTTCCGGCGCGTCGGTGGCCTTGCGCACCCGTTTGACCTTGCCGACCGAGTTCGCCGCCATCATCTCCTGTTCGATGCCATGCTCGAATAGGATGGACAGGACGGTCAGCGTGTAATTCGTAAACTTGCGTTTCCTCTTCTCGAAGGTCTTATCGCGCAGCCGTGCGACCCACCCCTGCGTCAGTTCCGACAGGGGAGATGGCCCCAAGGGTTTCAGATATTCAAGCACCTTCTGATAGTCAGATTTCGTCCGCGTTTTGAGAGATTGAAATCCTGCCGATCTGCGATACGACTCGATCAGCGCGCCGAGCGTACCCGGCTTCGCCTCCTGGCTCTTGGTCTCGGCATTGATCGCATCCAGTTCGGCGAAGAATTCCGCCGTTCCGAATTCCGACTTCAGACGCCGACCAGACTTGCGGTGATAGGCATACCACTTCCCGGCCTTCGGCTCGAAGTACCGCTTGATACCTTTCACGCGAACAACCGTTCCCGTCATAGTGCCTCCAGAAGGGCGTCAGCGGTTCTGACCGGTCTGCCATCATTGCGCAGGCCGTCTATCCAACTGTCAAGCTCGATGACGTCATATCGCTCCATACGAACGCCGACGCCCAGTGCGATCGCTCGCACCGGGCAGACGGAACCGAAAGTCGGAACACTTAACCCGCAATAGCGGGCTGCCTGCGTCTTCGTGAGAAGACGCAGGGGGATGTTATCATTAGCCGCGACACGCATCAGGCGTTCTCGTTAATTACAAGAACCAAACCCTCTTGGAGTCTGTTCATGGCCGCCTCCTTAGTGCATCAGGCCAGACGAGGGTGCGGTGGCCGAACGCATCATCTGTGCGACCACCTGCCGCTGGCGGATATCCCGCTGCTCGGCCGCGCGCTTCTCTGCGGCCTTGGCCCGCCGCTTCTCTTGCGCGGCTTCAGCCTTCTGCCGCTTGTGTCGCTCGTGGAGCCGGTGCAGTTCTAGGACGGCCTTGTCGTTGAAGACCTCCTGAAGCTCCTTCTGGCCGGCACGCTCCGCCCATGTCGGGGTGTCCACATCGTTCTCTTCGGTCCATCCGCTATCATCCGGATACTGATAGTGCTCGTTCTCGCGGAAGATATCCGGGCCGTGGTAGAAGTCGCGGTTTTCCTTCATCACCTGCGGCGTCTGCTGGATCCAGATGCCGACGCAGATCGTGGCCAGTTCGGCCATGTCCGGGACTGTCGCAAGGATATGTGCTGCAAGCCGGCGAGCTGCGTCGCGCTCTTCTTCCGATCGCTTTTCATCCCATTTCCGGTTCGGAGGATTGTCCATGGCCGTGAGGCCGAGGACGAGTGCAGTTGCGATTTCAGTCTTCGATAATTCAGTCATGATTTCTCCTTCTTCAGACTCATTTGCGTTTTGCACAATAAGGAAAAGAGGCGATCTGTCAATCTCTTTTCCGTTTTACGCATTTGAGAATTGTGGTAGTGACTGATCAGCATCAGTATCGAGGACTACATGGCCACGCCGAAACAGCTTGTCGCGAAAGTCGCGGAAATCACCGGGGTTCCGGAGGGGACTGTTGTCCAGCATGACCGGAATCTTTCGGTCGCCGAACTGCGAACAACGGGCGGTCGCGGGCTCGCCGTAGCAAAGGTCACGTTCGAAGACGCCGCAAACCTTCTGATCGCCGTCGCCGGCAGCCGGAACGTCAAGGACAGCGCCAAGACGGTCCGCGAGTATCGGGGGTTGGTGTCGTCACAGCCTCTCGATTTCGGCGACGTGGAGCGAGGCCATACCTTCGGCGATGCGCTTGCAGCCCTCTTGGAAGCGGCACCGAGAGACCGAGAATTGTTCGCCGGTCCCGAAGGTGGAACGATAGAGGTTTCGATTTACGGCCCGAACCCGTCCGCGAGGATCGAGTGGCAACTTCTAAATAGTCAGGGCAAGATCGACTATCGATCCAAGACCAAGCGCACGTTCGCTGACCTGCAATTCGTCTCGCAGTTCAGTCAGGTTACGATCGGGCACGTCGGCAATCTCGTGTCAGATTGAACAGCTGGCGCTGCTTGCGTTTAGTTCCGTTGGTGCCGATGGTAGGTGTTGGCGGCGACAGATTCACTCCGTAGGCCGCACCCGCACTCCGCCCTCGATGAACTCAACGCCTGCGGCCTCAAGGGCGGCCTGCAGAGCATCGACAGTACGTTCCTTCAATTCCTCGCCCGCCTCGAACCTCGACACTGTCCCAGGCGCAACCTTTGCTAAGGCAGCGAGGTCGCGCACGCCGAGATCAAGCGCTACTCGCGCCATCTTACATTGAACGGGAGTCATTTTCGATACACTGCTTCAAAATTAGGTTGACGTACCGAAATTATCCCGGTATTGATACACCGTACTCAATTTGACGCAGAACATCAACCAAGGAGCACCAAATGTGCGCGCCTGAGCCTATTCACCTGCCCGATAGATTGGTCCTTCCGCGCCGCCTACTACCGAGAGGTGGCGCCAGATGAACACCCCTAGACAACACGCTCTCCCGATGGTCCCGCCGCTGGCCGGCATACTGGAACATTTCTTCTCACCCGATCCGCCACTTTTCGGCATCGGCGATTCCATCACCTTCGAAAAGGCCGACGGCTATCGCGGCATCGTCACCATCTTGGGTTACTCCCCGACGGGCGAAATCGAATGTATGTTTTTTAATGGTCGCGGGCATCATGTGGATGTCTCGCTCGAAGACCTCTGCAGCCTCCGCATTCTGCGCATCGAAACGATGCGCGCCGATGACGTCGCGATGTACCGGCGCCTGCTTGGCCTCGATCCGCAGGAGGCCGAAGCGGCATGAATTGGCGCGATGTATCCCCGGAAGGTTCGACCGTCATCGTTGGCGACGTCAGATTCCTTGCCCGACACAACGAACATCTCCGAGCCATCGATTTGTTCGATGATGACGGGTTCTTAGTAATGACCATCGCGGCGGAATTCTTACCGAAGATTGCCAGCGCAATCATATTCCCCAGGCACGTAATGCCAGGGGAAGCCGCCTAATCCCCCATCCCCGCCGTTGCACCACCGGCCCCCCGGCCGAGCGGCGATCCCGCGCGCCTATCCGCCCTGATGGCGCGCTGAGCCCCACCTCGTCCGCATGCGAGGTGGGGCTTCATTTTTGGTTGCAATCCAAAATACATTTAGCTAAATTGTATTCAAACAAGCCTGCGGGCTTCGGCGGTGCGCCGCCGTCGTCTCACCCTTACGCCAATGGGTGTTTCGTCTCCTTCCACGTCACGGGAGGCTTCGTTCCCCCTTAGCGTTATCAGGGGCCTCGCTTCGCCAACGTTACTGGCGAGTTGCTTGCGGGCAATTGATGAATTCTCACACAGTTGCAACTGCCTTCGGTTTCACCGCCGGAGCGCGCCCGGCCTTCTCATTGGAGAAAGCCATGGAATTCATCTTCCTGAATGGGAAGGGATTCAAGATCCGAGTAAACGCTCGGTTTCTGTTGGCTGTAGCGACGCTGATCTCTACAGTCTGCGCTTAACGAGGTAGGCGGCCAACTGGCCGCCTATCCAACCAGGGAGGAATCAATGCAAACAAAACTCGCGGAATGGAACGAACGCGCAAAGAGCGCAGCAAATTACAGGGAAAAGCTGCGACTGGTGGAAGAGATCGAACTCAGTCGCGAAGCGCCCGAATACCTGCGCACCGCCGCAACTCGATCGAAGCAAAGTCTATCGAGATACATTGACGGCGGTATGCTCGACTCCACAGACAAGCATAGCGCCGATCACCATTTCCAATCATTCAAGTTCGCATTTCCCTAGACGCCCGCCTTCCGCAAAGTCTCTTCCTCCTCCGCGCTGATCCGCAGCATGCGCTTAAGGCCAGCGTTGAGGACTGGCTCGTCCACCCGTTGCGGCAACGTGAATTTCAGGTTCGTCCCGCGCAATTTGTTGTAAATATCCGCAGCGGCCTCACCGACCTTGCGCTTGGTGGCCCTCGTCATCGACACGACTGAGATTTCGCTTTTCGGGAAATAGAGCCAAAGCTCATCCGGCGCCTTGTCGGGCCGCATCAGAGAAATCTGGTGGAAACGGACTCCGGCATCATGGAAGCTGACGTCGAAGCCCATAACGTAACCTTTTTCGGCGATAAGGTTGATATTACTGATGTTCATCTTTTCATTCCTTGTGTTTAAGCCGCATTCAGCCACGCGGATTGGATCACCCGCGGCTTTGCAGCGATTTGAGGTTCCTGCCGCAGTTCAGCGGCGCGAGCGTCGAAGTTGGATGGAATGACCTGCCGGGCGGCATAAGCGTAAACCGTGGCGTCGAGTGCCTCGGCAGCGCGTCCTGGTAGGCGTTCCCATTTGGCAAGCGGGCGCTGGCCGACATACCGGATGACCTTCCGCTCGCTGAGAAATTGTTCGAACCAAACAGGCTCAAGGCTGGTCGAGAACCGCAGCATTGTATTGCGACTCACGCGGTTCATGAGCGTCGTCTTCACGACGTCGACACCCACAATAAACAAGCCACGGGCGTCTTTGTTCTTGGTAGCAACAATGACGGGGCGACTGCCTCCCATCCCTTTGATTGACATGACGCGACGGCGTGCCCGAGGCCGGCAGAAGTCGTACACCTTTTGCGTCCAATCGCCGTCACCGGAGTCAACTGCGACAGCGTCAATGCCAATCGTGCCGCCAAGAGGATGAGCGTGTCTCGCCGTTATCAGGGCATCGAGTTCGGACCATGTATGGTCATCATCAGGCGAGCCGTAAATCACCGCATGGTCGAGGATGAACATCGTGCCGTCGCGGTCCCACCCGGCCGTGGTCGCCTCGAGCCTGTCGTCTTGGACGTCGACTCCCATGGTTAAATAGAGCACTTCATCCGGAATGTTTCCGATACCGAACGGTTCGGCACGACTGGCGACTTCCGCTTCATCGATATCGTCCCCGCCGTCTTCCCAGGGCAGCCCGAGCACCAGGTTCTTGAACGTGCGCAGCTTGTCAGGGTCGTCTTTCTTTTCCTCGAATTCCTTGGCAAGGATTGCCCACGATGCGTTCGCCAGTGGCGAGACAAGCGTGTTGATATAGAAACCGGCATGCCCCTTTACTTCAGGGGCGGTGGCCCGCCAGCGGCCGTGGGCAACCATACTGGATTTAAAGCGATGATCGACAAACCCGCCGCACCGTGGGCAGCACCATTCCGCTTTTTCCGGCTCGCCTGCAGGCCAGCGAATGTCCTCCCAGTTGATCTGTGAGAACCCATGGCACTCGTGACACCTGACCTCGAATATCCGTTTATCGGATTTCTCGTAGGCATCACAGATGAGCGAAGTAGCCGCGTTGACCGGCGTGGATCCACGCACGATCTTTCGGTCAGCGAATGACGACGTCCGGCCTTCGGCAAGCAAGGTTGGATCGCCCTCGACGGTCTGTGCCATCGAGTCGACCTCATCGAGGAAGAGCACGCGGACGTTCGAACCGCGCAAGTTGTTGGGGCTCTTCGCTGCCACGACGTTCAGGCTGCCGCCGGAGAAGCGACGAGACATCATGGTGTTGCGATTGACGTCTTGGTCGTCACCGGTGAGTTTGCCGGCCAATGCAGGCGACGCGCGGAAGATCGGTTCCATCACGTCGACGACAAGTTTTCGGCCGTCCTTGTCGACCGGGATAACGACCATGATCTGCGCCGGATCGTTCGCAACGAAGTTCGCGATCGCGCCGATCAACAGGCTTGTGTAACCGATGCGGGCAGACTTCTGGATGCTGACGCGCTCGATCAGAGGATCGCCGATGGCGTCAGCAATGCCTTTCTGGAACGGATACAAGCGCATCTTGCCGGCCGCGTGCGACACGTCGTCAGGCAGCCGGATATTGCGCTCGATGAATTCAGAGAGGATAAGCTTGGGTGGCGGGCGCAGACTCCTTAGCGCCCTGGCCAAGATCGTCTTCGCCGCCGGCAAGTGCGGTGAGTGCGTCACGAATTTCTCGATCTATTACAGCAGCGTCGGCTGCTTCAATGGTGGTGGCGGCGCGAACCCGGCCGACAACGGCAAGCATTTCCGACCGCAGCCGGCGACAAGCATCGGCCCATGTCCGTTCGACATCGCCGGCATCAAGCAACTCACCGCGTGTAACCTGATTTTTGAGGGCCTGACCGTCGGCTTGCTCTTTTGCCAAGCGTGCACGTTCACGGTCGAGGTCGAGCTCAACCGACGCGCCGGCGGCTTTGCCGCTGGCATGGGCAAGCATGTTTTGAATGGTCGCAGCCGCATCGAAAAGGCCGCGATCCACTTTGACCGCGATCCCTTCCGATACCAGTTGCCCCAAACGGCGCGTCGAAATGCCCAAAAGGCCCGCTAACGCAGGGGGTTTCATGTGCATAATTATTCATTCCTTTCGGAAGGAAACGCCATAGGAAAAATTTGCATCGAGGCAAAGCGGGCGGCTGCGGCTCCGCAGTAGGCTTGAGGCGGGGGAGGACCCAATGGAGGGGTGCCTCTTAAGCAAGACCGAACTATTGACGTGACACGCAGAAGCTGCATTGTCGGTCTTGCATATTACACTTCGACGGAGACATTTCATGAGGATAACGTGGGTTGCGCTTCTCGGCGCGATGGTAGGATTGGCGGGCTGCGAGACGGCGGGCAATAACACTTCGACAGCACAAGCATCTTGTACTCAACTTGAGCAGGATTATGCGTCGGCTCAAAAACGGCTGAACACTGCAGTGCGAGCCGATCCGAAGTTGAGGAATGCAGATCTAATCGTATTGGCAGTCGAGTACGAAAAGAATCCGAAGCTAAAACCATTGTTCGACGAAACCCGCATCACTGCGCGGCGACTACAAGAAAACGGATGCAGCGTTGAACGCGCGATGGCTCTCTAGTCTTGCTCGGTGCTGCGCCTTCTTGGCGAGGGCGCAGCTGGTTTTGATTAAAAGCCCCCACCGATTGCCGCACCTGCCTCAATAGCGGCATTGGCCTTGTCACTCACCTGGTTCGCCAATCTGCGCTGCTATAGCATCCACCGCCTGCGTCCATTCGCAGGCGGGGATGTTGTAGGAAGCTGTGAGCGTTAGGCAGCCTTGATATAGGCTTTTACGCCGCCGTTGCTGTCGATTTTGGGCAGGTAGAAATCAGATGCTGGTCGCTCTGCCCCATCGTAGATGGTGACATATGGCGTCAAATTGTGGGAAATTGCGATGTACCTACTGTCTGGAGAATACGACATCCCATTGGCTGTACCTGGAAGCGCATTGGCTGGATCAGCTATCTTTGTTGGCACGCCAGAAGTGAAATCATAAAAACTCACATAAGGAGTGGCGAAGGAAGAATGGCCGATCGCCAGAACTTTACCGTCAGGAGACCAAGCGGCACCAGATGCGGATGCTGCTGGAATTGCCGCTGGATCGGTCATTTTTACCGGAGTACCGGTGTTAAAGTCGTAGATTATGATCCACGGACTGGTATTCTGTGTAATCGCCAAATACCGGCTATTGGGAGAAAAGGTTGCGGCCCCAACCCCAGCACTGACAGATGCAGGCAGCGTTGCAGGATTGGTAATTTTGACCGGTGCACCTGTCGCCCAATCATAAATGGTGATGAAAGGAGACGTGCTGTGCGCAACAGCGAGATACCTGTTGTTCGGGGAGAAGCCAACGGCCGCGCCATTACCCGTAGGTAAGGTGCCAGGATTGGTGATTTTTACGGGTACGCCTGTCGCCCAATCATAGATCGTGATGAATGGAGACGTGCTGTGGGCTACAGCAAGATATCGACCACTAGCAGACCAAGCGCATCCAGATCCATTTCCAGCAGGGAGGGTGGCAGGGTCTGCTATCTTTACTGGCGCTCCGCTACTAAAGTCATAGATCGTCACATAAGGCGATGTTGCGTGTGCGACAACCAGATATCGGCCGTCGGGAGACCATGTGCAATCGGTTCCGGTACCGGCAGGCAGGGTGGCAGGATCAGTTATTTTGATCGGCACGCCAGAAGTGAAATCGTAGATTGTTACAAATGGGCTGGTTGAATGGGCAATCGCAATAAATTTCCCGTCAGGAGACCAGGCCGCACCATTTCCTTGTGCAGCATTAGGCAAAGTCGCCGGATCGGCGATCTTGACAGGAAGCCAAGGATATCGAACAGGCGAATTCTGGTGCCCCGTGATCGCATACAGGCCTGAGTAAGTGGATTGGCTGACCTTGCGGCCATCACAGAGAAGCCACGGCGAGCTAAGGATCGTGGTGGTGTAGAGAACATCACCGACGTTGAACCCACCAGCGGCATCCTGAAACGACGGTTCGGCCGATGGCCCGTTGCTGGTGTAGACCTGCCCTGTGGTACCCAGATTGGCGGCCGTGAGAACTGGCTTCGCAGCATTCACTGACGTTGCGAGATACAGTCGTTCTTCGTCGGTGGTATACTTCACCTCACCCGGAAGCAAACTGGACGAGCCGATAAGGGCGGTCAGCGCGGATTTCAACCCGCGAGGAAAGCGAATGGCACCCATCAGTACGTGCCCCCGTCGATGCGAGCATCATGGATTGTGCCGTCCTCGGCGGCGGGCGCCTGGTCACCCGACTGAGGCGGATTGGTTTCCGTAATGACGGTGGATTGGATTTCATCGTCGCTTTCGGCGGGCGGGGAGTTTTTATCGGTGGCCACTCAGGCTCTCCTTATAGGCAAAGAAAAAGCCGCGCGGCGGGCGCCGGCGGCTGGGGGTGGATGGCGGGGCTACGCCTCGCCGAGCTCCAGAATGATGATGCCCGAGTGCCTGTCGTTAACTTTCGACACTTCGTACCACGGCATGCCGGGCCGTTCGGTGGCGCGCACCCGGTCTTGGGCACGAATGATCAGGCCGGGGTATTTCGCCCGCTCGATCACCAAGTAGTGCCGAGAAGCCGCCACGCTGGTCAACATTCCGCCGCCCAGCGTGAGCGCGCCGTCCAGCCCAGGATGATGCAGAATCGCCTTGATATCCCTCGGCGGCCTGACTGGATCGACGACACCGTTCTTGAGGAACGACAGGCGAACCGCTTCCTGCCAGGTGGCGAAGACGGCCGTGTCGACGGCCGCCTCGAGCGTTTGCCAGTCCACGTCAAGCGTCGCCGGCGGCCATCTGTGCAGCAGACGGCAGGCCAAACACGCCGTTCAACCGAACCGTGCCGGTGGCGCTCGGATTGGCGGCCACGGCGAGGTTTACGCCGATCGGCGGGTTCGTCGACGCCGTGGTGGTTGCCAGGCCGGTCGATGCGTCGCGGTAGATCGTCAGGCCGGCAGAGGACCAGGCTTGATTGCTGGTCTTCTTGAGCTCAAATGTCCCGGTGGTCTTAAGGGCCACCGTCTTGCCAGAAAGCGCGGACGAGACTGCGATGCCGATCAGACCACCCACCGCCACGATGTCGCCGGAGGCAACGTCTGCGGGCGCGGTAACTTCGACAATATCGGATTCAGCGATGAAGTTTTTCACGATTCAAAACCTGTCTTGAATGAGGGGAGGAATGTCGTGACGCGGGTGCCATTCATGGCCGCCACGTCCCTGTCGATAGCGGCTATGGCCGCAATGATTTCGGCCATTGAGCGATAAACAACCCGTCGGCGCGTGCCCCCTGAGGCGAACTCGACTTCAAGTTCCCCCGAGGAACGGGCGGCCACAAGGGCCGCCCGCTGAGCGATGAGATCTTCCATTACGTGCCTGCGTTCCGGTACGCACCAAGATGGTCGATGGCGCCAACAGCAAAATCAAGAGTTGCGGCAATCTTGGCGCTCTGCGTATCGAAATCTCGTTCGGCACGGACCTGCGGTCCCTCGCTTCCCGCGACGTGTCCCCAGACCACAACCGGGGCAGTGGCCGGCGACGCGAAAATGTACCAAGCGTTGTCGGTAATGTTGGCGTCGACAATGAGCTCGGCGAAGCCGGACCAAACGTTCACGTCCGCGCTCTTCGTCGGGCTGACAGCGGCGAGAAGCTGACGGGCGGCGACCTCATTGGCCGGGCCGCACAGCAACATTGCCGGCTGGAGATTCAACTGCAGACCGTCCAGGCTCTTCTGCGCGCGGAGTGCCTTGACGGCCAGGCCGACATTGGCAGCGTCGATCGCCGTGCCGGACGCGGCGAGGTTGCCGTGACCGGATGCGAAAAGGGCGATGCCATCGGGCAGATTGGCGTTCGCGGCGAGCACAGCATAAGCAAGGGTGTTCTCATCCGACGCGGCACGGATCGCAAAACCGGAGGAGAAGTCGGCCAGCGCGGACAAATTGTCTTGCATCAGCGCGCGGCGGCCGATGGCGATGCCGGACGTATATTCCTTGGCGCTGACGGAAGCTGATTTTTCCGACACGGTCCCATATTTTACGCCCGCACCTTCGACGATTTCCTTGAAGCCCGGCACGTCGCCGATGCGCAGAAAATGGTGCGCGGACCAGTCTGCAATAGGCTTTCGGGCGGCCCATTTCCGGTACGTCGGTGCCGCGAGGGCGTACTGGCCGAGAAGGCTCTTGTTCACAGCGTCGGCCAGCAACAGGGGGAAATCGCTCGTCGAATGGGCGCCGACTGCGCGCATCAGGAGGCCATCCTGGTCGCGGAGATTAACGCGTTCGCCGCGTGCAACGGCGAGATCGCCGACCATGTCGAGGATACGGTGCGAGCGGAATTCGGTGGCGCGGCCCTCAAGCTTGACGGCGTTCGGTGCCAGGCGATGTGCCAATGCGTCAGCCATGGCCGAACGGATCTCGACAGGGTCGTAGTGGTCTGTGCCGATTGAGATAGTGCGGACGCTCGACGTGGTCGACGTGCGGACCTGCATCGCCGCGAACGCATCCTGTCGGACGGCGTCCAGGTTCACGTCGTCAGCATCGACGTGCTTGTCGACCCAGGCTGCGTCAAGGCCAGCCGTCTTCGCAATGCTGCGCACTTCGGCGTTAATCTGGGCGCGCGTAAGGGTGGCCGGAGCCAGAGTGGTGGATTCAGTCATGGGGAGTTCCCTAATTTTTGAGGCTGGGTCGGCGGGCAGCGAGACCAGACTGGCCTCGTAAATTCGCCAGTTTTTCGCGGTGAGCGTTCGTTTCCCCGCGGGTTTACTCTCGGCCCATTTTTCGACCTTGTAGCCGATGGAGCCTGAGAATGAACGGCCGTCCGAAAGTTCGGCCGCAATGCGCTTGGCTTTTTCCGCGTGCTTGGATAGCCGCACAGTCCCGACAATCTGGTCACCTTCGCGCCTGATGTTCGTCACATCTCCGAGGACGTTGTCGAGGTCGCTTCGGTGATCAGCCAATAGCGGGATGGATTCCGGCCAGGCCGCGCCGGCGAGATCCAGAACTTCGTCGAACCCGCCTCGCTCTACGGCTGCGCCAGAAGACAGGACCAAGTCGAAGGTGAGGGTTTCGGCATTCCAACTAGACGCGCGTAAGGGTGCGGCCCGCGTAAGCGGCCCGTTGGTATCGGTCATGATTTGCTCCGTTGTTAAGCGGCCTGCTCGACCGGTTCGTTATCGTTGACGGGTTTTGGCGTGGTGCTGAAGTTCAGCCCTAGTTCCGCAGCGCGCTTATTGTCTGCAGCTAGTTCCGCATCCACCTGCTCGATGTCTTCGCCGCGAGCGGCAAGCAGGGCGCGCCGTGTGGTGAGGCCGGCCGCTAGTTCCATGTTGTCGGCCGTCACATCCTTGACCGGTTCAAGGCTCGGCCACCGCGGGCAGGTATGCTTCACAGGGAAGGACTCTGTTACTGTGGTGCCGATGCTTCCGGACAACACTTCAATGGTCGCCCAACGCCGCCAGACTGGAACGCAGACCTGGGGGATGAATGTCGACCACTGCACTTGTTCGACGCGAGCCTTGAAAGCCGTAGTCGCCTGTTTCAGGCTCGAGTAATTCGCACGGGTGACATCGCCGAAAGCGTGCGCGGGCAATCCCAAACCTGTAGCCACATCGCGTTCGCAGGTGACCGCAAAGTCAACGACTTCCGCGCCGATCTTGGCCGGTTCGGAAAACCTGATGTCTTGCCCCGGATCAAGAAACTTTATGGCGCCGGGCTCAAGCCCCCCCACGAGATTAGTCCCCTGTTGCGTCCCGTCAAATGGCGCGCCTGAGCCGTCTGTCGTAACGACGAACCCCGCCAACATCGCCGCCACGCGTTGGCGCATGATCTGCGCATCACGCCATCCGTCGAGATCGGCGAGCCGTACCAGCACGGGTGCGAACCAGGAGAGCCCGCGGACCTGTCCCGGCCAGTCTTGCCTGTAAAGGTGCAGGACGTCCTCCGCCGGGATACGCTTGCGTTCCCGTGTCAGGGCCGTCTCTGTGCCGATGGCATGCGAAAAGATGTGATAGGCGACGCGCTGCCCGTCAGCATTGAATTCGACCCCCTGCACAATCCTTACGCCGTTGGCTAGGGTTGCGCTATAGGAAGCGTCAAGTTGCTCCGGATCCAGAATTCGAATGCGCAAGCCTGCTTTCGTGCTGAGCATAAGGGCGAGGCCTTCACCGGCCGTCACCATGCTGCGGAAGAGCGCAGTCTGAAGCCCAAACCAGTCGGTGCGGCCTTCGTCGTCGGCCTCGTCCGTCCATGCCGTGAAGCGACTATTAAGTGCCTCCCGCACCGGCTTGTCGGGATGTTGGCTCGACGCCTTGATACCAGCACCTATCGCTTGCGCGGCCCAGGCTTGAACCGCGCCCTGCGCCATTGGATTGTTTCCGACGGCGAACCGCGCCCGCGCCGCTATCGGCCCTCGAGCCGTGTAGGCCGAGATTAGCGGTGCAGGCATCGTTTGCATGCTGGCACCACGCCGACCACCGCCAGCGGCAAGGTAGGAGCGGGAGGAAAGCCAATCGCGAAGACGTTTAAGCATGCTCGACTCCTTCGATGTAACCTGCGACTACGTCGTCGAATATTCGAAGCGCATCTACTTGGACCCATGCCCGCTCATCGGCGGACAGCTGGACAAACGGACCCGGCGGAGCTCTTGGCTTGCCGTCCTCATCGAATGTGAAGTGGAAGACGGCTTTGATCTGCGGCATTCCGATTGGGACGCCAAGCTTGCTGAGCGCCGCCAAGATCAGAAGCGCGTAAAGATCCGCAGGGCGGAAAGACCAGTACCGGCGGCGTTGGTCTCCAAACTTGAAACCCATGGCACGGGCCAAGCGCTGCCAGGCGAAAAACGTATCATAGGCGACGTCGGCAATCCTTGCGGAGGCCGCAGCGTCGAAAGTGGGCTGAGCCCAGTAATCCGGAAGAGTACGCATCGCGACCTCGTTTTTAAAGTTTGCCCCGATCAAGAGGCTCGATAGGAACAAAAAAAGCCCGCCCCAAGCGGGGCGAGCGGTGGAAATCCGCAATTTTTTGCGGAATGAAACTTTGCCGGTGCAGCAGCCGAAGCGCGCACGCGGCAGCGACCAGCGGGAGAAGCGACCGCCGATTGGGAATAGAAAAAGCCCGCGCGGGGCGGGCCGAAGGTGGGGAGAGCTACTTCCCTATCTTATACGCGCCCAGCGCGGCGGATTTGGCACATCATGCCGCATCTTTTTTCGGAATGTTATTTTGGTTAGCAGCGACGAGGGCTTTTCCAGCCTCGAGCAGTGCCCGCTTTCCAGCCCGATCTGCATATCCGCCGCGATATCCAAGCTTTATGCCGATCGAGGCAAGCGTGCCTCTGTTAGCAACCTCCTCGACGACCTGCGCAGATACGCCTGAAAGCGGCTCCGCCGGCTCCCAATTTCCTATCGTGCCATGAGATGCAGTCTGGCAGCGGCCGGACATGCCGCCGATGAATCGAGCATTCTTGGCAATGCCGTCTGGCAGCTTCTTGGCCGGGAACGGCAACTGGTCAAATGGAACGCCGCCGTCAATGCCAAATTCGCTGAGGATAGAGCGGGCTTCCTGCGTGCCAGCCTGCGGGTCGAACATGGGCGCGAGCGCTGGTTCACCCGATAGCGGCCTCTGCAATCCAGTTGCCGCGAGGGGCGATGCTACCGCGCCAGGCAAAGCCAGATATCCGGCCGGGTCGCCCCGGTGCGGGCGTTTGCCGCCGCGAGGCTTGGTCGCCTTCAAGGCGGGCATCTCGACCTTTCCCGCGTCGTCCATGTAGCTAAGAAGCATGCCGCCTTCGAACCCACGTCGAGCGTTGGGCCGGGTGAAAAATGTCAGGCCCTTCAGCGCGACCATATGTCTGCCGGCGAGCGCGGGCTTGTCCGGGAACACATAGTTCCAAGGCTCGCCGATCCATGTCGTCTTGCCGCGCCGCTTTCGCCGGACGCCGCACCATGGCCAGGCAATGCCGCCCGCGCTCCGCAACATCTCGTGGATGTCCGACTTCACCTCGTGAAGCATTTCCGGCCAAATCTCGTCGGGGCCGTCCTGCGCAGTCTCGCTCATGGTCTCGCCCGTGAACTCGGTGTCCGGGGCATCGTGCGTTTCTGCATCGTCTGCATTCCGCTCCCGAGGATCGTGTCCGTTCGTCTGCGGCTCGATGCCATAAGTGTAGTATTCATCGCGCAGCCGATGGAAGACGGCGAGCGCAGCCTCAGGGTCGTGCTTGATCAGCCACGACAGTGCCGGGTGTGTATAGGTCATGTAGCTCTCTGAAGGTGGATTGCGGTGCCGGTTCCCGGTCTTCCGCTTAGTGCGTGAAGGCGGTGTTGAATGCCGCCATTTTGCTGACTAGCACATGATTGTGATTTAATTATGTCGTGTCTATTGACAATTTGCAAGAAATGTGAATGACGGCCATTTTGCCTTGCTCTACTGCCCGTTGAAGTTCGGGAGTGGCGTTAGCATGAACCTCTCGCGCACGCGCTACGCTGGCGCGTCCTACATTTAGCATGTTGGAAGCTGTATCAATTGATACACCTTCAACCTTATCCGCACGCTGCCCATCGGATAAATTCGCCAACTTCGCCGCAACCAACGAAGACAAGCGGCGTGCCGTCATGACGCTGTTGCAAGATGCGGAATGGATGCGTTGGAATGATGTTAGGGTTGCCAAGGCTGCCGGCGTCTCCAGCATGTTCGTCGGGAGGGTTCGCAAAGAGCTATCATTAAACGGTTTAATGATGCCGAGCGACCATCTGTCAACGGTGGACAGATAGATCGCAAAGTCACTCCTCGCGCGGGCGCGCGGGATGCGGTCAAGCTGCCTGGTTGCGTGGGCTGTAGGCGCGCCATCCGCCAAAACGTTCGGTGTGCTTTCTATAGATCGTATCGGGTACATTCTCTGCAAATGTCTCAATCAACCTGACGCCAGGATCTATTGCCTCGAAAAGTCTGATCGCCCCGCTCATGTCCGTGCAGCTACTACGGCCCATGATGAGGATTCCTCTCTGCTCGTCAAAATCATAATGGACACGGTGTAAATAGCATTGGGTTCGCTCATCGAAATACATCAATAACCTCCTTGGATTTGGCTTCAAAGACACCCGCTGCACCGTTGCACCGTACTAAGGAATCCTTCGGTGCAGTGCAGCTGCGAGAGGGGATAAATCCCCCCTCGCGCAGTGATGTTTTTAAGATTGAGCTGCACCGACCGTGCAGGTTGATTTCATTGCATTTTCCTCGTTTTTTTCACGCTTCGGTGCAGCCGGTGCAACATCGGTGCAGCGTTCAAAACACGGCTTGTGATACAAGGCGCTGCACCGATCGAACCGTGCAGTTCGATCAGCCCATTTTCCGCCTCATCCGCTCGGCGAATTCGGCTGATTGCTGCTCAGCATGACGGCGTGCTTTCGCATCCACGACTGCCTCTTGGCCGGCATCAGTAAGCTTCCATTTCCGCGCTTCGAACTTCAGAAGCTTCTGGGCTTTGGCCTTGTCGGCGGCCGTTTGCGCTCGTCTGCGATCAGGCTCACCGTCCTTGTTCCGCCAGCCGAGGCGCTCCGCGATGCCCCTTGTGGACTGCGTGGGATCTCGATCAAACTCGAGCAGCACCGCGTCCATGTCACTAAATGCCTGCCGCTTCACCGCACCGACTTCTTTCTCGGACATGTCCTTGGCAAGGACGGTCGGCACCAGTCTGCCGCGGCTGTCGACAAGGGTGGGCGCCGTTACCGATTCCAGCTTGAAGACCACCGGCTCGAAATCCGGCCCGCGGTGCTTGCCTTGCCAATGAAGCTTCACCAGCCCGTCGGACTTCGTTAGCGTGAGGTTGCCGTCCACCTCCGCTATGAATGCGCCGCCCCCACGGGGCAGTAGGCTATCACTGCTGGCGTTCTTGGTCGGATGGGTTGCTACCAGCACGGCAGGCTCGCCGGGCAGCGTCGTCAATTGTCGCAGGTTCCGAGCATGACGGCCGGCGTCTGTGTTGGAGTTCTCGTCATCGCCGAAGAAGAATGCGGCGCTGGTATCGACAATGACAAGGCTGGCACCGCCTAGAGCTTCCACGTCCTTACGGATCAACTCGATTGTTTCCGCAACATCTGTGGTGCCTTTCATAAAGTGAACGTCGATGTCTTCTGGGTCGAATCCGAGATGATGACCTGCCGCGATCCAGCGCATTTGAACATCGTCGGGATTTTCGCCCGCCAGATAGCAGACGCGGCCGGGCTTCACGTCTCTGCCGCCGACTGGCATGCCCAACGCGGTAGCGGCGGCCAGCAGCAGGAGGACGGCCGTCTTTCCCGTGCCGGTCGTGCCGGTCAGGCTGTAGAAGAATCGCGACTGAAACACCCCGTCCAGCGCGTAATCCGGCGGAACGAAGTCCTTGACGAATGCAGCGCTGGAGATAATGCCGGGGTACTGTTTGTTGTCATTCGCCGGCTGAGTAAACCGCAGGCGATATTGGACTCGCTTTTCGACATGATCCTGAATGCCTGCTTCCAGCCTAGTGGCGGCAGTAGTCAGCATCTCGGCATAGTCGCCCTTCGGACCTTTGCCAGTTTCCAACTCGATCAGCGCATTTTGAAACTCGAGGACCAGGTCGGAGACTTCGAGCCGTCGCGGCGCCTTCTCCTTAGCCTTCGCCATCAATCACCTCTTTGTTGCCAGCGAAGACGATAGGCAGCCAATGCGGCTCGTTGTAGCGCTTGATGCGAGTGGCGGTAGGCATGTCGAGGATCTGGCCGTCAAAGTTATACACCAGCCAACTGGTAGGCGTTGGCTTTACCTTGTCGGACGCAATGAGCGACGTCATGGCCAGTATAGCGGCTTCAGAGACATACGGCCAAATGACGATGTTCTGATCTGCGAATACCCAAGTCTTATCGCCGGTGAATCCCGGAATATCACGCATCAGTTCAATGACTGTAACGCCAGATCGCATGCGCAGATATGCGGCAATTCTCGACTCTAGCGTGCCTTGCTGGCCGGCGTGCTCGATCAAGCGGCTGGCAAGATTAAGTGGCGGTTCCAACATGGCGCAGGGCCTCCGTTGCGATGCGGTCGACGAGGCCCGCGGGAAATGTAATGATCGACTGGCCGTGGTGCTTTGGTCCGTAGACACGCCAGCCGCCTGCGCTCTCAACAAGCTTGAGGTCTCGAATTCTGATCCCGTCGTCGGTCTCAAGATCAAAACGTGCAACAGTATTGCCGCCCGGTGGTGCCGGGCGAGGTGAAAGGACTCTCAGAGCTATCTCCATGGGTTTGCGCCCGCCGGCGATTGCCGGCAGGGTGGTGGTGGTGATGTTGCTGCTGATTACATTTCCGACCTGCAACAGGGTCGACGGTTCGATATGCAGGGCCGGAACCAACGCATACTTTTCTAGACAAAGTTAAGCTAACCGCTTGATCGCGGTTGCCGTTCTAGACGTTTTCAGCACTGGAAAGGTGTTGAAATTGCCCGCTTGAGAACGGATTGAAAATCCGCGTGTCGGTGGTTCAAATCCGCCTCCGGGCACCATTCTAAGCCCTTATTATGTCTGGTGTTTTCCACTATATCAGTCCTTTCTCATAAATCCGGGTTTGACAGATTTATTCGCCGGGTTTGACAACTTTCGTTTTTCGTCTGTTCACTTCGGCCCCGAAATCAGCCACAGCCGCAGCTGTCTGCTTCGACATATCCGCGCGCCGGGAGTAGTGCTTAGCCATCGCTTCGGTGGCCTGGCCGAGAACCAGCTGAATGGTTCCGTAGTCCTTCCCCATCTCGCGAAGGATGTTTGCCACGGTATGGCGCAGGCCCTTGAGAGTAAGGCCGGCCTGCACCCTTCCTTGCTCTTGCAGCCTCTTTTTGAGCTTGTCCCAATTGGTGCTGAAGCCATTGTAGGTCCAAGGCTGGCCGCGACTGTTCGCGCAGAGGGTTATGGCGTCGTGCTTCGGAGAGCGAGCGAGCGCATCCTCTACGGGCTCAAATACTGGCAAGTAAACGGGTTGGCCGGTCTTGTGACGGCGGGTATCGACGCCAGCGACGGATATCGCCGTTTTAGGCAATGCCAACGCGTCTTGGGGATCGAGGCCGTAGAACATCATGAGGCTCATCGGAAGCAACATATGATCGGGCAGGGCTGCAAGCACTGCTTCGCGTTCCGCATCAGTCCAGGGCCTATTCATGTCGCGGAGATCTTTCGGACGCTCCGCAAGGCTCACATGCTCGACAGGGTTTTCCTTCACATATTCGTATTCCATGCCCCAGCTGAACAGGAGAGAGAGAACTGACCTCACCATGTTCGCGAAACGGAACTTGTGCTGTTGCTCTGCTTTGTCGCGGATCTTTGCCACGAAACCGCGCGTGAACTTTTCCAGCGCTGTGTTCTCAATCGGCTGGAGCCAGTCGAAGACCTTTTGATAATCTGCTTGCGTGCGTATTGCCCGCTTCTGAAAGCGCGGACTTGCGCGGTATCTCTTGATCAGCATGCCGAGCGTGCCCGGCTTGGTTTCCCGCTTTTTGTGCATCTCATTGATGCGATGTACTTCCATGTCGAAGGCGAGGGAGTAGGGCACAAACTTCGTGCAATCGATCACGTCTCTCGTCTCGCGACGGCGGGCGCGCCATTTGAAGGGAGGCTTCCGATCTTTCCAGATCTGCCAGCCCTTGTACTTGTTTTCGCGCTTTTTGAGTTCCCGCGACATTAGCTGGCCTTCTTATCCAGTAGGCTCAGAATTGCATCATCGGGGTCGGAGGAACCGGCCTTGACGTGGTCAACCCAGAGGTCAAGATCGCGAATGTCATACTGCTTGATGCCGCCGGGCAAATCGATGGCAGGCACCGCGCAAGCCGAGTTAAATCGCTTCACATCAAGGCCGACGTATTTCGCCGCCTCCCTTAGGGTGAGCATGCGGCGAGGCATGACATTCAAGTTTATCGTTGCAGTAGTCATATGTAAGCCTCCATCTCCTCGGCTCTAGCCGTAAACCTTACCGGCCATCCCGACCCGCGCGCTTGCCCCCGTTTCAGTTGAGTGACCTTGCCGTTCGAAAAAGGCCGCGGCCGCGCGAACCATTGCGACGGAGACGTCACACTCGCCATGTGTGCGATTTTCCCTATCGGCCAAGCGGAGAGCCGCGATAGCACCGTCCAGAGTGATCGCGGGGCGATCCCAATCCTCAAGGATTTCCATTGGCCTTCCGAATGTTTCCCTGATCACACTTGCCTCGCCGCCGTGGGCGTCCCAGTCTTTTTCCTTGATGGCGCCAAAAGCTACCTCGCCCGCTAAGAACGACGCGATAGCGGAGAGAAGGGGGTCGCTTTGCTCGTCGCGCTTTCGTGAGCGATAGATCTTTACGCTCACGGCAGTTCCATCACCGTCCTTTGCCGAGAAGCTTAGGTTTTCGTCGTCATGGCTCATCGGCATTTTCGATAGGATGGTTCTAAGCTGCGAGATGCACGCTTCCAGCTCGCTCTCAGGATTTATCGGTGCCTCGATCCCGATGGGGGTATAGGCGGCCACCGGGGCCCCACGGCACAACGAATGACTTGTTGCCAGTTCAGCTACCGCAGCGCCTGCGGCGGTTAAAGCTACCCCTCCGAGCAAATTGCGACGTGAAAAGCTTGCATTCTCTTGTGCGGCTTGTGTATTGTGACCTTGCATTTCGACGCTCTCCCTAAAAGAGATGTTGATACCAAAAAGCCGACGCACGAGTTCCTAGGCTCGATGTGCGTCGGCTTTTTCATTTGGATGGCTTACTGATACATGCGGTTCCAAAACAGCCAGGATTTCACTGTTGAGTGAGCGATGGTTCCTTTCAGCTTTGTCCTTCAACGTCTCGCGCCATCCGTCAGGAAGGCGCAACATGAACTGGTCTTTCAATGTTCTATTCTGCATAATGACCTACCCAGTGGATATATACGACATATAGCCACTGGGTATCTATTGCGTCAAGACAAAAAAACATCCATTGGATACCTATGGCTGACGAACCAAACAGATCTTGGAAAGATCAATACATGCTCCGGTTTCCGGACGGCATGCGCGATCTTTTGAAACAGCACGCGGAGAAGAACGGTCGGTCTTTGAACGTTGAGATCGTGACTCGGCTTGAGGCGTCCTTGGCCGGCGGCGAGGCACCTGGCGATGCCGTAGACCAAATTTTTATAAATGCCATGAAAGATCTAAGCGCTCATCCTTCGATCGCCACCAGCGGATGGATGCACGTGTTAACGACCGGATACGAGACCTATAAGGTCAATCGCATTCAAGATCTGCGAGAGTTCCTTGACCGTGTCCGAGACGTAATGCGGCAAGCCGAGGGCCAAGGCGGACCCATGCTGGATGACGATATGCGTGAGCGAGAAGAGAATTGGCTTTCACGGCTGAGGGCTAGTGCACACGCTTGGGGATACGATCTTGTCGACCGATCTGAGAGCAAAAAATGACTAGCTTCTCGCCGCTCTCATCGTAATCCAGCAATTGATGCGGACGGATATCCAAAACGACGGACTTGCGCCTGGTACATGACCAGACTTAGCGCTCGATATTTGATCCGTTCCCCAACATTTGGGAAGACGGGTTAGCGAGTGCATGTCGATGTTCATCGCTGCCGCCGCGTATCCACCCTGATTGCCACGAACGCGTGAATAACGGAATTCATCGCCCACAACGTAATCAATTCGTGGGACCCACGTCCCGCCCTTCGTTTCGTACCTCCGTGGATGGACAGAAGCGAAGTCGCAATTCGCGATAGGCAGGTTTGGATATGTTTGCTTGAGGTCGGCCTCTAAAGACAGCTCGGCAAGAGGGAAACGACCTGCGGCATCTGCGCAACCCGGCAACTCGGTAACTGTGCGCGGGAAGGATGATCCTGCAAAGATGAGAACGCCTGGAGCTCGGTTACCAATCACGGAGGTTACATAAAAAACGCACGCCGCTTTGGTGGTGGGAACTTCAGAGGCGCTGACATAATACAGTATCGGGCATAGGATTATATTTTCTTCTGGCGCGACCTCTAAAGTCCATTCGTACAAAGTCGAAGCAATTTCATCCGCGACAGATGTGCGAATGCAGACAGTGCGATAAAGCTCACGGAGCATTATCACTTGATCTTGGAAGTTTTTCTTCGATCCGCCTTCGACGTACAGCACGCACGGAACAATATTTTCTCTAAAATTAGCTTGTAGAAACAAAACCCAGTTGGAGTACCCCCCGCTCTCGTCGAAGAGCGCTTCCGTTTCCGAGTTCATCAGGGTGGCTTCGGTGCACAGATCGAGGATGAACGGATGTCCGCTATAGACCTCGTTCAACTGTTCCGCGCGACGGCTTAGCGAACCAAGCGGATTTTTGGATGTCTTTCGTGACCGCGTCAACTCGAAGACAGGAGTAATCCGGCGCTTCACATCGTCAGAAATGTGCCTTAACGCGCGCAACTCCGAATCGGTGGTCTTCAAGTTGGGATAATACATCAACCGTAAACTGCCCCTTCACCCAACGTTTTTACTCTGAAGTTCGCCGCCTGCTGGGAAACGCCGAATTTTTCTGCAACGACAGGTATATTATTCTGCGTCAATGCTTGTCTAAATTCAACATCAGGCATCAACAGGAGAGAGGCAAAAAGGTTGGCTTCCCGCTCGTGTGAAGCGATGTCTCCGGCCTGACGAAACAGTAATCCATCTCGGAATATCGTTCGGTCGCGATGTAGAAAGTAGTGACCGATTTCGTGCGCGATCGTAAATCTTTGTCGATTTATGTGATGGAGAGAATTCACGCCGATCGTCCATCCCGATCCTTCTTTCTCGAGATATCCAGAGACATTCTCATCCATCGGCATTGAAGCAACGCGAAGGCCCAGAGCGTTCGCCAGCCCACGGACGTCCATAGGAATCGTGGTCAACAGGTTATGTTGAGCAATTTTCCGCGCGTCAGTTGCTGCAATCTTCGGATCATATTCACGCGGGTCACGTGGCGCGGAAACAGATTTCCTTAACACAGCCATTGTACGTCCTTCACAGTTCTTCTTCTTCTAAAAAGTCGTCCTCAGCTTCCTCAGGGGAAGCCGACCGCCTTAGATTTCGCTCGATCGTTGACAAACGATCTCTGAGGTTGGCGATCTCCTGGAGTACCACCCATGATCCACTAGCCGATGCGACCTGCGGATTGGTGTTAGGGTCAAGCGTATCTACATAGTCCTGGACCGCAGTTCTTATTCGCCCTTTAAACTCTTCCGAGGCAAAGTGCGCGTCGGCTTTCTGGTCCACAAATTCCTGCGCAGACTGTATCGATTGCCATCGAACGGCAAACGCCGCCAAAACCGTCGCTAGAGCCAAGACGCCAATGAGCGCTTGAATCATGTTGCCGTAAAGATCGGTTAGATTGGAAATAATTCCGTCCGAAGGGACGATCAGGCCCCTTGTCAGCAGATCGTATATCTTGACGCGATCCAGCGTCGTCAACTGCTGCTGTTTGTCGGCGGAAAAAATTCCATAAGCGGACGAAAACCAATCGTGGAACGGATCTCCAAAAAAATAGACAGCGAATATGAGAAACAGGAACGATCCGAAGAATCCTCCCAGGAAGCACGCCGCCATATTCTTCAAGTCGCTCATCCCTCATAGCCACGTCCGCATGAAGGGCATAGCACGTCTCGTTCAGCAAGAACATAGTGAGAACGTTTGTCGTTTGCTACACCACGATCCAATCTGACATCAATTAGCAGATTTAGGAAGGTTGTCGTTCGAAGGGATGTGCCGCGACGGCAACGCCGCCGCGATACGCGCGAGCATCAATCCCTCTTGAAACTCTCGCCAAGTGGCGCCAAACCGCCTCGCATCCCTGAACACTTCGCGCTCGAATGCCACAAGGACTTTAGCACGGTCATTTTTCGACAGGTCGATAAGCATTGGTAGTATCCGGAAGTTAATCGATGCAATTAGCGATGTGTGGGAGGGCATCGAGTTTGCGGAATCGACAATCCATCGAGCGGGGGAAACGCGAGCTACAGTTCCCTTCTCATTTTGTCACGATGATCCTTCAAGAGCCTTGCACTTTCTCTTGCCCAGGCTTGATACGTGGGATCGTCTAGCAAGTTGCGCACGCTCTCCGGAACCGATGGCCGGCTCCGCGGCGCCGAGGCGAGGAGAGGCCTGTTGGAAGCAGGGATGTCGAGGCCCTGTCCGGCCGCACCTCGGCGCCGCGAATGGTTTAGAAATCCTTCAATCCACATGAGGCTATGCGCCCGCACGTCTTCATGACGCTGATTGATCGGTGTATCAGCCAGCCAGCAAGCCGTGTCGCTGTAAGCCCCTTGCGCCACTAGGGCTACGTGATCGATTGCGGCCCAGATGACCCGCCCGTCTTCGCGCCGGCTCATGTTGACGAAATTCACAGAACACTGGCTGACCATCCCAGACCCGATCGCACGGGCCGCTGATCGGACCGCAGGCGATGCGTCGTCAAGCGCCGCATAGAAACCAAGGCCGTAATCGTCCTGGAAGAACTGCAACGTACCGTCGCGCGTCTGCGCGTAAACCCGCTGGCCTTCTTCAGCGTGCGAGCCGTAGAGCATCCGGATATTGCGTGGCGTTTGGGCGGCCACAGCGCACGGGGCAACCGTTTCGACCAGTCCGTCGACAAAAGCGGGGCGGTCCCACGGGAGAGCGTAACCCTGAACGAAAATCTTCATTTGTATGCCTCTTCGAAGGTAACATTCCCGCCCAGCTGCTGCGCCAGAACGCTGGTCTCTTTCCATGGCGTCCAGTTGACGTACGGCATGCGAGCGAGCGCGCCCAGCCCCGCTCCTGGCACATGGGGCGGCGCATAAGCGGACGCCTCATGAAGCACCAGCATTGCCTCTTGAGCATCCAAGGCGGCCCTGAGCAGCTTCGAGGCCGCCGCTTCGACGATGGGCTGCAGCGCCAACGCTACCTCAGAATTGTATGCTTCCGCAGCTCGCTCACGTTCGCCACGCAACAACTTGATCTTAGCTTCAAGAGCGGCGATTTCGTCGCCACGGTGGTTTACGCCCTTTGCCGTTGCGGCTTCCGTCGCAATCTCCCGGCGCAACGCCTCGCGCTTATTCCGGGCGTCATCCAGACGCTTTTGAGCGGTGACAAGCTCCGGAGGCATCTTGACGGAAATCAACTGGTCCTTCACGGGCGTCGGACGGAGGAGCAAATCCAATTCGGCACGACGCGCTCGGATCGGCCGAACACTTTCGTGCAGAGCATTCCGCTGGTCATGCAGCGCAACAATGCGGCGCTCAATTCGGGCGGTAGGCGCGGCGAAGTTTGCCTCCGTCAACTCCGCCGCCTCGACGCGCAGCGCTTCCATCTTCGCGTTCGTTGCATCAATTTCGGTTTGCAAAGCATCGCGTTCGGCCTGAAGCACAGACGGCGCAAACTTGTTTTTGATCTGATCCAGCATGTCACTTCTCCTTCGTTGAACACATCATACGCCATGCGGCCGCCCTTGCAGCGTTATGCATAACGGTATTTTTCCATTGATCGAGGACGGCCCCAATCGCAGCCGCTACCGACACCCGATTTTCCGAATGTCGGTCCTGCAGAAGACCTGCTTCGATCAACGCTTCGATCAAGTCGAAGTCCAATTCGACGGCGACCATGGATTTTTGCGCCTTTTGTCTTTGACGATACTGCCGCTGGCGCTCGGCACGCTTATTGATGGTCAAGGCCTCATCAGCGCGATTATTTTTCACGGCCAAGCCTCCGCAAGATCGCCGCTCGAAAATCATCGAGATCATCGGCCATTCCGGCCAGAAGTTCCTTTCCAAGCGCACGGTATCCCGTAGAGGCGCGACGACTGCGCTCACGTCCACATTCCGGCGAGCACACAGATCGCTCCGACCGAGCAGGATATCGCAGGCCAACGCCGCAGATGTGACAGGGTTTGGGGCCTGTCGTGCCATCGAAATTTAATAACCGTTTTTTTGCCATGGACCAATCCATCGATTGTTTTCGCCAATCTTTTCAATGTGTTGGCGGGATACATCGCTGATGAAGGGCTTTCTGCGGCCTCTAGGACCACTTTCCCGAAAATTAATCGGATGAAGAAAAAACCTGTCAGTGCCACCCATGCGGTAACGACCCCTCCGGGTCTCCAGACTTTGACCTACCCCCCCCTAAGGGGCCATCGCTGTCGATCCGCGTCTGGTCAGCGATCATTCTCCGAGTTCGCTTTCCGGTCAGCGTCGATACGCTGCGGTTC
The DNA here is from genome assembly GCF_964253915.1 of Rhizobium sp. LjRoot30. Lineage (NCBI taxonomy): Bacteria > Pseudomonadati > Pseudomonadota > Alphaproteobacteria > Hyphomicrobiales > Rhizobiaceae > Rhizobium > Rhizobium sp. LjRoot30. The sequence continues at coordinate 532,910 of NZ_CAXUSG020000001.1, forward strand.
CAATCAAGGATTGGCAGCCAACAAGGGCTAGGCTTGATTGCTCTCATCACTTTCACCTTCTATCCAATATTCAACTTGCGATAGTTTGTGATAGTTTGGAGATAGTTTTTTCGATAGTTTTATTGATTTAAAACAATGGCTTAACGAGGGTTTCGATAGTTTTCCACGCATAACGTAAGCATTTTTTTATTTGGAGGAATGCCTCCAATGTTTTTCTATATGTGTATACGCGCGAAAACTATCGCAACCCTCGTCAACTCATTGAATAGAAAGGGCAATTTCTATCAAAAACTATCGCAAAACTACCGCTGAACTATCGCAAACCCTCGCAGGAAAACGGGTGTTTTCAGCCGCTTGACGCACTCCGGCGAGGGGTTTCGGGGTTTGATCGGTCATCGTTCGAAGCTCTCCGGATCGAAGTCACTGTCGAAGCGGCCGCCGTATGGATCGTCTCCGAGAGGCACGTTGATGAGGCGTATCCCGCGATAAAGGACCACCCGTCCCGTCGTGTCTTTGGTGAACTTGCGGCCCATGACCCTCCCGAAGGCGGTGTTATTCATAGGCTTGCCGCCCTCGTCGGCTGAGAAGTTGCAATAGGCGTGATAGAGTTCCTTCGCCTGCAATGGAGACGCTGTGTCATCCTTCACGACACAGCGCGCTACAAAGGCTGCTGTGCGGTCCATGTCATCGCGATAGTCTTGGGTCGCTTTGCGCACAGCCGCGGGGAGTACGAGGCCTTCACGCTGGAAGATATGGACGCCCTCGATCAGCCAATTGAGGATGCCCGCATACTCGGGAACGAAGGAGTTAAGCATTTCCTCGAACTCTCGTCGCTCTGCCTCCGGCACCTTGACGGGCCAGTGAATGACGGCCATGCGCCGCCATATGCCGTCATCGATGCCGGTAATGCGCGGATATCCATTACCGCTCATCATGCCGACAAAGAGTGGCTTGAAGTCCATGTATCCGGCGAAGAGGTCACGAGCCGTAACGGTCTCGCCGCCAGTCAGCTCTTTCACCAACGCCTCCTTTAGATCCTCACCTTCCGGCAGCTCTTTGACCCGCAACAGTCGACGTCCATAAAGCCGCGCCAGGTCGGGACTGGCTCCGCCAGAAGACCCGCTTTCACCAATGAGGGACGTTGATGGCAGCGTAACAGCAACGTCGCCCAGGAGCCGGCAGAGGGTTTCCATGTAGACGGATTTGCCGTTGGCGCCGTCGCCATAGTGGAAGAATAAATATTGTACTGTCAGCCCAACCAGGCCGAGGCCAGAGCTGACCTGGACAAGCCGGCGCACATCATCGTCTGGCAACATCGTGTTGAGGAAATGAAGCCATCGCGGCGCGGTCGCGTTGGGATCGTATGCGATTGGGATCACATGCGTGATGAGGTCTTCGCGCCGATGGCCTTGCTTCACGATCAGGCGAGACTCAGTGCATACGTTAATCTCAGCCGGCACGTTCGGCGTCTCTTCCGCGCTAAGATATCGCGGATTGATCCGCTTCTCGATCACAGGTGCGAAAGTGATCGTCGCATTCTGCACCGCCACCCTGCGAGGATTGGCGTTGAAGTCGTCGGGCCGGCGAACGATGTGAGGAGCCGCACAAGCAAGCATTGCGCGGATACGAGCAACGTTCTTGGATGAGACAGCATGATCGTGCCGGCGCTTGCGGCGTTTCTCCAGGGCCAGGCGCAGAGCGGTGGCCGTCGCTATGCGCTCGCGGTCACTTTCCTTTCGATCCGGTTCGGGAACTTTTTCAGATTTTCGGCCCGCCTCGATAGCCTTGCGTTCGTTCTCATCAGGCTGAAGATACTGCGCCTCCAGGCCAACTAGATCGCCGATCCGCTGCGCAAGCGCTTCCGCCTTGAGACGGCCCGACGCAACATCCCAGTGATTGCCAGCCCATACAGCGTAGAAAGGTTCTTTCGCTTTCTCCTGTGCGACAACAACGAGATTGGAGCCAAAATGCGAAATCAATCGTCTGCCGTTGTCGGTGTCGCTATGGTCGAGCGCCGCGCATTCTTCAACGACACCCATATTCGGTGTGCCGTCCTCTATGGCCGGCGTAAAGACCCTCGGCAAGCCGAGGGTTTCGCCGCGCATCCGAGCAGCCTCATCGAATGCGGCGTCATCGTAAGCAAGACGACGAACCGCCCATTCAAGAAGCTTTTCCTGCAGGGCGAGAGGCATGCCTCTGGATGAAATCGAACGGTACGGGCCGTCACCATTTTGGAATGCCGCGATTTCGGCTGCGATGAGTGGGGGCAGCGCACGACCAGTCATGCTGGACCACATTGACAAAGTGAGCGCGCGTTCCGCCAAAAAGAAAAGACCAACCCAATAGAGATCTTGCGGCTGATCAGGTTTGACAAATTGGAGCTAACGTATTGATTTCGATAAGTCAGTTTGACAGTTTTCAGTCCATAACGTACTGAAATTGGGCGAATGACACGGGATTGAAAATCCGCGTGTCGGTGGTTCAAATCCGCCTCCGGGCACCATTTATTTCTTATGTGCAATGGTGATAATGGTAAATTAGCTTTGGCTGATTGATCTTGCCCACAAGCTTTCGCCGTCTGCCCATAGCCTGCAGATCATACCGGCAATTTCCTCGGTAAACTTCGACGGTCTCGGCGTCTGGCAATCCGGCATTCGCATTGATTGGCGCCGTTGCTATATAGCGCAGGGTGGCTGAAAAGATGCCCCCCATAAGCCGACCCTAGAGCGTTTCCCTGTCATGTTGGATCATATCCGCAAGAGTTGAAGTAGTTTCGAGCCTCTTGCGGCTCGACCAGATCGATGATCTTTCCGATCCTGTCCCATAGTCCGGTTACGGTTCTCTCGGCAGCTTTTCGCAGGAGTGCCTTCAGCTTGGAAAAGGCCTTTTCTATGGGATTGAAGTCCGGGCTGTGCCATTTCGCTTGCCAGATGCAGGCCGAGCCCGTGACGCGGGCTGCCGTTCGGTTCCCCGTTGTTTTCCCGGCGCAGGAAAAGGCGGGGGATCTCTGCGGCCGGTATGCCCTGGCCATTGTCGGAGACGAGAATTTCGATCCGGCCGCTATGCCGGTAGGCGGCGACCTCTATCTTCGAGCCGGCTGGCGAGTAGCGGATGGCATTCTCGATCAGGATATCGAGAATGTGCTCGACCTCGGCCGGACGCCGCAATGCCAGCATCCTGTCCCCGGAAAACGCCACCGTTGCCGTCTTCCGGTCGATGGCCAACCGGTGGGCCGCGACGATGTTGGAGACCAGGTCGCCGATGCGGGTCACACCGGCGGTAGGAGGCAGGGTGTCTGTGTTGGCGGCCGGCGCCAGCAACACTTCGACGCGGTCGGCAAGTGTCGTGCAGGTCTCCTCCATGATCTTCATCGCCGCTGCAATGTCGGCAAGCTGGATGCGTCCGTGGTCGATTGCATCCATCGCGGCGCGCAGCGCGTTGCGCACGCCGTAGAGCGGGCTCTGCAGGTCATGGGCGACGACGGTGGTGAAGACGTCCTTTTCATGCAGGAGGCGTTCCACCTCGCTGGTCCGGTCGCGCACCCTGGCCTCCAGGCCTTCCTGGAGACGGATCACCTGCGCACGGGTGGCCGCAATCGAGAGTGCCATGACCGAGAGGAGGGCGAGGAAGATCTGCAGATAAAGCAGTGAGCGGGACGGTGTTTCGGCGGCAAACACCTGGAAGCCGCGCATCGTGCCGACCGCGGTGATGGAGACAACCAATACCACCGAAAACAGCGCTCCCGGCGTGCCGAAACGAAAGCTCGCCCAGAGCAGCAGCGGAATGACCATGTAGGCTTTCAGCCAGCCGTTCAGCATTTCCGTGAGGTAGATACCCGATATCGCCTGGCTGATGAAGATCAGGCAGGCGACAAGCAGCAGTGCTTCCAGAATCCGGCGCCGGTCCGGCAGGGTGATCGCGCCGGTCAGCAACAGCAGGGTGGGGCCGGTGAAGATCAGCAGGCCGACGACATTGGCGATGTACCAGGTCATCAGCGCCTCGATGATCGTGCCCGGTACGGTGATGCCGCCAAGCCAGCTGGCGGAAACACCGGCGAGCGTGCTGACGAGCGCCGCGAGCGGGGCAACGACGATGGAGAATGTCACGAGCCCGTCAGGATTGGACAGAAAGTCGCGACCTCCCGAAAAACGTCGCGCAAGCCACGCGCCGATCACGGCCTCGAATGTGTTGCCGAGGGCGATGAACAGGGCGACGGCAAGATCGGTCGCAAGCGTGGCGCCATCGCGGGCGAAAACATTGACGGAGGCGTTCAGCAGGAAAGACCCCAGCAGGATAGCCGGCCAGAACCTGCGGCCGCGGGCCAAGAGCAGGCCGACGGCAAAACCCGTCGGCGGCCAGACGGCGGCGGCATTGGCCTGGACATAGGCTGTCGAAAACGCCATGCCGCCGAGCAGGCAATAGAAGCCGGTGAACAGCAAGAAGGAACCGAGGTCGCCCAAGGTGAGACCACCGACGCGGCCGAACATATCGGACATCGACCGTGTTGCTGCGTTTCCGGAATGGCTGGCGGTCTCAGGTGCGGTCATGGATCGTCCCGTTGTAGCGCGCCAGCAGCGCCACGAGTTCCGTCATGTCGCGGCAATTCAGTTTCTTGCGAATATTGTCGCGATGGACACTCACCGTATTCGGGCTGATGGAAAGATCGGCGGCAATCCGGGAAATGGACAGGCCTGCGCCGAGCCGCTTTGCCACGGCTGCTTCGCGCTGGGTGATGTGAATACCGTCGATGACGACATCTATGCCGTCTGGAGCCGGGTGAGGGCGCGTGACGGGCTTCCGGGTGCCCCCCGCCATGTCGGCGATCGTCTCGATCACGACGGAGATATCCGAACTTTTGCCGATGAAGGCGTCCGCCCCCATCTCGATGACTTCACGCTCGTAGGCATGCCGCGGCAAGGAGGAGAAGACGACAATCAGCGCATCGGGCAGCAGCATGCGGCATTCGCGGATGAGCCGTGTCTCGGCCTTGCCGTCGAAGACGAGATCGACCAGTACGACGTCGGGCCTCACAGCTTCGAGCGCGCCCAGGCCCATCCAGGGATTGGTGATCGTTCCGGTCAACCTCAGGCGGCTCTCACCCTGTAGTGCCAGCGACAGACCGAGCTTGATGATCGGATGATCGTCGATGAGAAACAGCGAAAATGAGCGCTCAGGCCTGCCGTTTGCTGCCACGTCGATCCCCTCCGATACATGCCGGCGCGCCTCGCCAGCGTCGAGCCGTATAGCCTAGCGATACCAGTTAAGCGAAAGTTAATCTCTAGGGTTTTGCCCTATAGACTGTTTATAAGAGCACAGTATTAGTTGAGCCTCATGATGTGAATGATCGAGGCGGACAGCAAGATCGATCTCCTTAAAAAGATGATGTGACATGATGTTTGGTTGATTTCCGTAGGGAGGTGGCCCGGCAAAGTAGAAGTATTGTCTTGAAGGCGGATTAAATGCTTTCGCCAATAGATTGCATTGGAATGCATATGCTCACGAACGATTATTATCTTCGACTTCGCATACCGGAGACCATGCGGCGTCAGTTGCTGAAGTCGGCAACGCTCAACAACCGATCGATGACCGCCGAGATACTGACGCGATTGCAGAGGTCTCTGGAGCCTGGGGATCGCCTCGAAACGGCGAGTGAAGGCCTGAAGGTCATGAAGGAACGGCTGTCTTCCCTGGAAGAACAGTTTCGCCTTCATATCGAGAAAACGAGTGAAAACTACCCGTCGAACGGGGTGTTCCGGATCGCCGGGGAGTAACGAGTTCCATTTTCGAAGGATGTCGGGTCGGGATGTGCGCCGATCCGACTTGGGCTGGGGGACAACATGCGCGTCATGCAAGCATACATGCCGATTACCGGCATGCTCGGCAAAGGGGTCGATCCCTATGAATGTGCCATCTGGCCGAAGATCGTGCTGGTCGACGACGGAGCTGGCCTCGGTCATGCTGCCGATGAAGACGAACTTCTGGACAAGATCGGCAAGGACTACGGCGTGCTTTTGGCCGCCAAGGATGTCGATACCATGCTGCGCGGGCTCGACAACATCAACCAGGACCAGGCGATCAAAGGCCGGACCGGTTTGGCCGTCGTTGCCATGCGCTACAGCGCCGGCGGCGGTTCGAAACTCATGAAAGGTTTGACCCTCGGTGCCAAACTGGTCCGCTGGACCGGTCATCGTGGCGCGCAGGGCGTCCTCCACGGCAGTTTTAACATCGCCGCTTTCCTGAGCCGCGTGCATTACTACAAGGGCGCGGGTACCCAGCAGGGGGATATCGGCCCCTCGATGGGCCATAGCGGTTTTGTTCAAACGAAGAAGAAGATGAACAAGGCGTTCCTGGCGCTTGGCGCCAAGAAAAAGGTGACGTGGGAGGAGTTCAAGAGCAATCACATCGGCGATGCTCTGGAGAAGAAATGCGTGATGGTGCTGGTGTGTGCGACAAATGCGATCAGCAATGATCTCGGCAGCACCAGCGGCGTTATCGCCATTCGCAATATCAATACCAGCCTGACCGTTGGTCAGTTGCGGGCGCAGGCCGCCAAGGCGTTCAAGGGCAAGAACAAGGCCGAACTGGGATACATGTTTAACCAGGAAGGCTGGGACGATATCTGATCCAACGCACCCGAGTTTTTGCGCAGGTTCCCGATAGGTGTCGTCAAAATGTAAGCGCAGGCTGACAATAAAGGCAGCCTGCATTCGTCGTAAATCACAGAAAATCGTCGCGGCGTGGCGTAAACGTGTCGATCAGCATACCTTTGGCGAGAGCCACCACGCCGTGGACGAGGTTGGGGGCAACGATAAAACTGCTACCGGCGTCGAGTCGGGTGGTGACGCCGTCCACCGTGACCTCAAAGCTGCCTTCGGCGACGTAGCTCACTTGCGTATGCGGGTGCGAATGCAGCGCGCCGATGGCGCCTTCGTCGAAGCTGAAGGCGACGAGCATCATTTCCGGGCGATGGCTGAGCACGGCGCGGCGGTTGCCGGGCGAGACCTCCGTCCAGACGGTGTCTTCGGGCAGGGTGTGGTTGGTTTGCATGTTCTGTCCTTTCAGCGTGCCAGCCATCCGCCGTCCACCGGCAGGACGACGCCATGCACATAATCCGCGGCCGGTGACGCGAGGAAGACTGCGGCACCCGCCATGTCGTCAGCCCGCGCCCAGCGCCCGGCCGGAATGCGTTTGAGAATATCGGCGCTGCGCTCGGCATCGGCCCGCAGTGCGGCGGTATTGTTGGTCTCGACATAACCCGGGGCGATGGCGTTGACGTTGATGCCGCGCGCCGCCCACTCGTTTGCCATGAGCTTGGTCAGTCCCGCAAGGCCGCTCTTGGCCGCGGTATAGGACGGCACGCGAATGCCGCCCTGGAACGACAGGAGCGAGGCGATGTTGATGATCTTCGCCGGGCGTTCTGCCGAAATAGCCGCCCTTGCAAAAGCCTGGCAGAGGAAGAAGACCGATTTCAGGTTGGCATCGAGCACCGCATCCCAGTCTTCTTCGGAAAAATCCAGTGCATCGGCGCGTCGGATGATGCCGGCGTTGTTGACGAGGATATCGGGTGTGGCGCCCGCGGCCAGCGCCCGTTCGACGACTTTGGCAGCTTCGCCTGTCTTGGAAAGATCGGCGTTGATGGAGAGGAAGGCACGACCAACGGCCTTTATCTCCGTTTCCGTCGCCTGCATGCCGGATCGCCCGACGCCGACGATATCGGCGCCGGCGCGGGCAAGGCCGATAGCAATCGCCTGGCCGATGCCGGTATTGGCGCCGGTGACAATCGCCCAGCGGCCGCTGAGATCGAACATGGTCATCGCAGCGCTTCCATCGGCACCTTGTCCATGTCGGTAAAACTCATGTTGTCGCCGGCCATGGCCCAGATGAAGGCGTAGCGCCCGGTGCCGGCGCCGGAGTGGATCGACCACCCCGGCGACAGGACCGCTTCATGGTTCTTGAGAACGAGATGCCGCGTCTCGCCAGGCTCCCCCATGAAGTGAAAGATGCGGGTCGTCTCCTGCATGCCGAAATAGAGATAGACCTCCATGCGCCGGTCATGCACATGCGCCGGCATGGTGTTCCACACCGAGCCCGGCTCGAACATCGTCAGCCCGACGAGCAACTGGCAGCTCTCGCAGACATCCGGATGCACATACTGGTTGATGGTGCGGGCGTTCGATTCCTCGGCGGAGCCGAGCACCACCTTCTTGGCCATGTCGCGGGTGATGAGCACGGTCGGGCAGGTGCGATGGGCCGGTGCGCTCAGGAGATAGAACAACGCCGGTTTCGCTGGATCGGCGCTACGAAATGTCAGCGCGCCGCCGCCCATACCGACATAGAGCGCCTCCTGAAAGCCGAGCGCATGATCGGTACCACCAACCGAGATCGTACCCGGACCGCCGATATTGATGAGTGCGACTTCGCGGCGGTCGAGGAATTGATCCGTGCCTGTCTCGGCAACACGGTCGATCGTCAGGGCGTCCGCCACCGGTGAAACGCCGCCGACGATCATCCGGTCGAGATGGCTGTAGGTGAGGCTGATCGCACCCGGGCGGAACAGTTCCTCGATGACGAAGCCGTCGCGCAGGCCTTGCGTATCGCGTCTTGCCGCATCCTCGGGTCCGACGACCTGGCGTATGTTTACGGAAATGGTCACGGCATTTGCCTCTCGTATTCTGGAATGGGTTGGGGCAATTCCGGCAGCCTGTGGCCGGAATTGCGCAAAGCGGAAATGTTCTAGGTCAGCACGACGTATTCGGTCAGCTGTCCGATGGTGGTATCGGCCTTCTGGACGTCGAAAACCTTGGTGCCGTGGCTCATGATCACAAAACGGTCGCAGACCTGGTATGCATGATAGAGATTGTGGGTCACCAGCACGCTGGAGACGTTCTCGCCCTTCAGTCGCAGCACCTGGTTCAGAAGCGCTTCGGTCTCGCGCACCGAAAGCGCCGAGGTTGGTTCGTCCAGCAGCAGGATACGTTTCTTGAAATGCACGGCGCGGGCGATGGCAACGGCCTGCTTCTGGCCGCCGGAAAGATTGCCAACCAGCGTATCCGGGGAATCGATGCCGGAGATATGCACGGCATTCTTCAGCACCTCCATGGCGATGTCGCGCATCTCCTTCTGCTTGAGAAAGCCGAAGGCATCTGTCAGTTCCCGCCCCATGAAGATGTTGCGGGTGATGGAGAGCGAGTCGACCAGCGCGGTGTGCTGGTAGATCGTCTCGATGCCGGCATCGGCCGAGTCCGAGCGGCAGGTAAAGCATGTCTGCTTGCCGTCGATGCTCAGGTAACCGTCGGTCGGCTTATGGATGCCGGAGATCAGGTTGACGGTGGTCGACTTGCCGGCGCCGTTGTCGCCGAGCAGGCCGACGACTTCGCCTTCGCCGACATGGAAGCTGAGGTTCCGGAGCGCGGTCAGCGCGCCAAAACTTTTCGAGATGTTGTGAAGTTCGAGAAGATTGGCTCCGGCCATCACGCAAGCCCCCGCCGTTCGATGAGATGGTTGAAGATGGCAGCCAGCACGATCAGCGTGGCGATGAACATGTCGAGATAGAAGCCCGGTGCCCGCAGCAAAAGCAGCACATCGGTGATGGTGTGGATCAATAGTACGCCGAGGAAGATGCCGACGATCGAGCCGCGTCCGCCGCGCAGCGACAACCCGCCGATGACGCAGGCGGCGATCGCCTGCAGTTCCAGGCCGGCGCCCTGTCCGGGCTGGACGCTGCCGACGCGGGCGGTGGCGAGGATGCCGGCCACCGCCGCCATGCCGCCGGCCAGCGCAAAGGCGATAAGCTTGACGCGGCCGGTATTGATGCCGATGGCCGTTGCCGCGCCGGGATTGCCGCCGGTGGCGAAGACGTGGTTGCCGAAGCGGTGGCGGTGCAGCAGCAGATGGAAGCCGACGACGAACAGGATGATCCAGATGAAGGCGGCATTGATGCCGAGCAGCGTGCCGGCAAACAGGCCGGAGAAGGCGGGCTCGGGATCGAAGCGCACCTGAACCGCGCCGTTATAAAGAAGCACGGCGCCGCGCCAGAACAACAGCCCGCCCAGGGTGACGATGAACGACGGCAAGCCGAAGCGCAGGGTGATCTGGCCGTTGAGAAGCCCGATGAGCACGCCGGCAAGGATACCGAGCGGTGCCGCTAGGAAGGCGCTCATGCCGGCATTGACCAGCGTTGCCATCAGGATGGCGGTGAAGGTGTAGACGGAACCGATCGACAGGTCGAATTCGCCTGAGATCATCAGAACGCCGGCGCCAAGCGCCAGGCAGCCGAGCACGGGAACCGCTTTCATCAGGATCGTCAGGTTCTGCGGTGAGAGATAGCGGAAATCATCCGGAAAGGCGAGCGCGCCGGCGATGCAGGCGATCTGAAGTGTCACGAACACGAGGAAGATCGCGCCCGCAGGCATGCTCATGATCTGTCTGAGGATGGATTGTCTTTGGGTCCGCGACCTTGGCGCGGCACTGTCTGCAAGAATAGGAGTCACGGTCTTGTACCCGATCGTTGGGGACGGGGAACCGGCCGGCACCGCCGGCAGGTTCCCACTGAACAAAGGCCTTGAGCTTTTGCCTTTCGGCAAAGACGGGCTTTCTTAGCGATAGCTGCCAATCAGCGGCTTGACCGAACCGATGCGCGACTTGTCGAGGAAGGCGCCCTGTCCCGTATCGACATCCGTCGGGGTCAGGCCGTATTTCTTCGCAAGCGCGATCTGGGCGATCGGGTGGTAACCCTGCAGGTAGGGCTGCTGGTCCATGGTGGCGAACATCGCGCCGCTCTCGACCGCATTGACGATCTCGACCGCGAGGTCGAAGCCGCCGAACGGGATCTTGACGCCGGCATCCTTGATGGCGCCTGCACCGACGGTGGAGGTCACCGAGCCTGTGCCGAACAGCGCCTTGACGTTCGGATTGGCGATCAGGAACTGGGCGATGATGTTCTGTGCCTCGGCCGGATCGAGGCCGGCACGCACCGTCTCGACCTTGATGCCGTTCTCGCTCATCGCCTTCTCGATGCCGCCGCCACGGGCGACCGCGAAGCTCGCTTCCGGAATTTCACGCGGATTGAACACCACGTCGCCGGACTTGAGGCCGAATTCCTTGATCATCCGGTTGCCGAGTTCGTAGCCGGAGGCGAATTCGTTCATGCCGACATAGGCCTGGCGGCAATTGCCCTTGGCGCCTTCGAGGTCGTCATTGTTGAAACCGATGACGACGATGCCGGCCTTGACCGCCGCGCAGATGCTGTCGTCGAAGGCATCTGACGACGAAATCGCCACGGCAATACCGTCGACGCCGCTGGCCGTCGCGCTTTCGATGAGGTCGTTCTGGCGAACGGGATCGTTATTGGCATACTGCACGTCGAGATCGACGCCGAAGGCGGCGGCGGCATCTTGCGCGCCTTTGACCACCGGATTAAAGAACTGGACACTCGGATCGAGGTAGATGATCATCGTGGCCTTGACGTCGGCGGCGACTGCCGTCGATGTCATCATGGTGGCAAGGCCCGCAGCCAGTGCTGCGGTTCTCAACCTGGTCAATTTCATTTGCGTATCCTCCCTTTGGATGTGCAATGCGGGGTCGAAAGACCCAAGTCTCGGCTGGCGGGCTCCGACCAAAGATCACGCCAGCCGAGATTTTCCTCCCAGGCCTTTCTGCGAAACGCGAAAGGCCCAATTTCCCTGTTTTTCGCAATTTCGGACGCAAAGCCGCCTCCTACGCCTTCGCTGGAATTGCTTTCGCCACAGGTACGTGGCCGGTTATCCGAACCAGGGCGCCGGGCGCCCGAGCGTGACGTGCACGCCCTTGAATTGCGAATACTCGTCGAAACCGTAGCGACCGAGTTCACGGCCGAGGCCGCTCTTCTTGTAGCCGCCGATCGGCATTTCCGGCGTTCCGTCGATGACGCTGTTGATCCAGCAGCGGCCCGCCCGGATGCGGCGGATGCTCTGCAGGGCGTTTTCGAGATTGGTCGACCAGACCGAGGCCGAAAGCCCGAATTCGCTGGCATTCGCCAACGCCACGGCTTCATCGGCGGTCTTGAAGGTCAACGTCGAAAGCACCGGCCCAAAAATCTCCTCCCGGGCGATCGACATATCCGGTGTCACGCCGGCAAACACGGTTGGCGCATAATAGAGACCGGCCTCCTGACCGACCCTTTCCCCACCGAGCAGCAGTTTTGCCCCTGCAGCAACGCCTGCCTCGACATAGGAATGCACTTTCTGCGCATGCGCTTCCGAAATCATCGCGCCGATCTTGGTGCGCTCGTTCAACGGGTCGCCAAACGTCACCTTGCGGGAGATATCGAGCAGACGCTCCATCAGCGCGTCGCGAATGCCTTCCTGCACCAAGAGCCGGCTGCCGGAAATGCAGCACTGGCCGGCATTGTGGTAGACGCCGTAGGCGATGCCGTCGGCCGCTGCTTCGAGATCGGCATCGGCAAAGACAATCTGCGGCCCTTTGCCACCCAGTTCCAGGCCGACGCGCTTGACGCTGCGGGCAGCGATTTCACCGAGCTTCGTGCCGACGCGGACCGAGCCGGTGAAAGCCACCATGTCCGTGCCCGGATCTTCGGCAAGCACCTGTCCGGCCGGATCGCCGTAGCCGGTGACGACGTTGAACACACCATCTGGAATGCCGGCTTCGCGCGCCAGTTCCGCCATGCGGATCGAGGTGCCCGAGGTGAATTCGGACGGCTTGAGCACGACGGTGCAGCCGCCGCCGATCGCCCACGGTACGCGTTCCGAAGCGATGATGAAGGGGAAGTTCCAAGGCGTGATGATGCCGACGACGCCGACCGGCTCCCTCAGCACCAGGCCCAGGCGATCGTCGCCGATATTGTTGTGGGTCTGGCCTTCGAGGGCGCGGGCCTGGCCGGCGGCATAGGACCAGAGGTCAGCGCAGAAACCGATTTCGCCGCGCGCCTGCGCGATCGGCTTGCCGACCTCGAGGCTTTCGATCACCGCAAGCTCTTCCTGGCGGGCGAGGATAAGGTCGGCGACCTTGAACATCAGCCGCGACCGTTCGGCGCCCGACATACGCGGCCAGGGGCCGGTATCGAAGGCACGGCGGGCGGCAGCGACGGCAAGCCGCACATCGTCGGCGGAAGCGTCCGGCCATGTGCCGACCACGGCGCCGGTGTGGCCAGGGCTTACACGGTCGATCGTCTTGCCCGAAGAGGCATCGACGGACTTGCCATCGACAAGCATCTGGTAGCGGGCTTTAATACCGAGTCTCGGATCACTGGAATCGGGTGCGATGAAATTGGACAGCAATAGCGTTTTCAGACCGGATGCGGGGCTCCGGCCTCTCCCTGTTTCTCCGGTATCTGGGCCACCGGATTTCTGTTGCGTTTGAATTGTATGGTACTGTATGGTGGTTTAAATCGGATGTCAATCTACGGCGGCGGCAAAAGACATGAACATTGAAACCCTGAGGGCGGAGACCGGCGAAACGGCGGCGACACAGGTCGAGCGCGACCTGCGCGAGGCGATCATCCGGCTGGAACTCTCCCCCGGAACGCGCCTGTCAGAGCAGGAAATCGCCACGCGCATGGGCGTGTCGCGGCAGCCGGTGCGCGAGGCGCTGATTGCGCTCGGAAAGTCGAAGCTGGTGGATATAAGGCCGAACCGCGGCACGGTGGTGGTGCGCATCTCGGCGCGGCAGATGATGGAGGCGCGTTTCGTGCGCGAGGCCGTCGAAGTGGCCGTGGCACGGCGGGCGAGCGAAAGCTTCGACAGCTGGACGCGGCGACGGATCGACACCATTCTCGCCCGGCAGAAGGCGGCAATGGAGGCACACGATCACAATGCCTTCCGTCGAGAGGACGAGCAGTTTCACATCGCGATTGCGGAAGGGGCGGGCTGCGGCCTCGCCTGGAACGCCATATCGGACATCAAGGCCCATATGGACCGGGTCTGCAACCTGCAGCTTCGCCATCCGGATTCGATGCTGCGGCTGATCGCCGAACACGAGGCGATCATCGTCGCAATCGATTCAAGAGATGCCGAAGCGGCGGCAGGTGCCATGCGCGGCCACCTCAACGGCATCCTTGCCGATCTGCCGCAAATCGAGGCCGACAATCCGGAATTGTTCGAATAGTGCCGGCCGGAGCGGGGGCGCAGCTTACCGATGCCGCGAGCCCGCTTTCTTGTAAGCGGCCTTGCCGGTCTCGGGCTCTTGCGATTTGTCGTTCCCCATGTAGTACCTGAGGCCCGTCTGATCGACTTTTATGTCCTTGGCGGCGACGACCATGTCTTCGACGATGGAGAAAAGTTCACCCGGTGTGGCGGCGATGTTGCTGTCGATATAGACGCTGTCCGACGTAAAGCCGGTCGCAAAGACACCGCAGCCGTCGCCCTGGAATTTCGGCTCGAAGTCCTTGAGATGTTTTCCGCCTTTCCACGCCCGCAGGGCGGCGCGATAACCTTCGCAGGCGAGATCATAGGCTTCGCGATCAGGGTAGACGAAGACTTCGTTGGCGCAGGCCTTGACGAAATGCTTTTCCCAACCTTCGTACTTCAGCTTGTATTTTTGCTTGAACCAGTTCTGCGCCTGCATGATCGTGGCTGGAGTACCCAGAATGCTCTTGAACGGGAAGTCGCGGACATCGGGGTCATCTTCGAAATCACGACCGGCTTCCTCGATGAATTTCGTCGTGGTCTTCTTGAAAAGCTCCATCTTGCCGATGCTGAATGAGTTGCTTTCCGGGCAGCTGCCCATGATCGAAAAAGGTCGGCCGCATACCGCAAAATTACGACCGGAGCAGATCACCTTGAAGGCGTTGTCATAGTCGACGACGGGATGCTCGAAATAACGGCCACCATAGGTGCGCTTGATTTTTTCCAGCAGGGAGCGGGAGATGGCCGTGTGATAGATCGAAAAACCCGAGGTCGGTGTATGGGTCGCCTCGCGCCAGCCGAACATGCGCCCAAAGAGATCCGTGTGTGACACCTTGTAGACGTATTGCTCGAGCGAGACCAGAACGGACTGTTTCTCGCGTCCCTCATAAGGCCAGTGATATCCGATGATGCTCCATGCAAAACCTTCCAGGTTCGGCTCCACCTTGGTCACGGATTCTATCATTGTGGCAACGTTGGGATCGACGTAGTCGTCATCGCCGACAACGACAATCCAGTCTCCCGTCGACGCTGCGACAGTGCGCTCCCAGTTGTCGACCATGGAAAGCGTTGTCTCGACGGAAGGCAGGAAAACGACGCGCGGATCATTGGCGACGATGTCGGCCATGTACGTGTTCATGATGCCCGGATCGTCGGAATTGTCGGTAAAGACGAACTGGACGTTGTCGAGTGTCGACTTCAACATCCATTCGATCGTCTTCTTGAAATATTTCTGGCGATTTCTTGAGGGGACGCAAATCGATAGCAACGGTGCCATCACGTATCTCCGTATCTGGAAAGAGCCGACATATCAGTCGGGCCGCACAGGATCGCTGCTTTGCGGACGCAAACATGACCGCAGGCACAAAGCGACTTTGCCCACCGTTAGCGGCTGAACCTGTCGTGAACCTGTTGGTCCCCGGAGAACCCGGCGGAAAGGCCGGCATGGGCACTCCCATTCCGCCCGCTCCGGCATGTCATTCGCGGCCGCTGCCGTTTTGGCACCGGCATCTGTTCGAACGGAAAGAAACAGTTTATCTCTGCCTTTCAAGTCGTGCCTGACAAGGCAGTCGAGCGGCGTCTGCCGCTTCGGCCTGCGCGTTGCCGATGGGAGACAGATGGTAAAAGTACAGGCAAAGCCGATGGCCGGTTTCGGCCCGTCCACGAAGGCCTGGAATGCGCGGATCGCTTTCTCGCGTGTTTCCTCGTCTGTGTGGACCAGACCATGGTCTGCGAAAGGCGCCGTGTTCTTTCCAAAATCCGGGAGCCGGTCCGATTCCTGATCTCCAAAACAGTGTCCTGGTTTTCGATCCCCTTGAGCGTGGCGACACCACGATCGTCTCTCTGCTGCGCACCCACGGCATGACCGCACGCGTCGCATCAGATTTCCCGGAATTTCTCGATGCGCTCGGCGACGATATCCTGTTTGCCGTCATGGCCGACGAGGCATTGTGCCCGAACGATCTGACCCCGATCCACAATTGGGTCCTGTCGCAGCCCGGCTGGTCCGACCTGCCGTTCATCGTCCTGACCGCCAAGGGGGAGGGGGTGGAGCGCGACCTGGCCGCGGCACGGCTGGCGGAAGTTCTCGGGCACGTGTTTTTCCTGGAAAAACCCTTCCATACCACCAGCTTCGTCAGCGCCGCCCGTTCGGCCCAGAAAAACCGTCGGCGGCAATATGAGGCGAGAGCCCGTATGGAGGAAATGCGGGAAAACGAGTTGACGCTGAAGACGGCGTTGCTGGCCGGTCGGCTCGGCACCTGGGAACTCGATCCGCAGACATGGAACCTGACGGCCTCCGATGGCTTCAAATCCGTGTTCGGCCGCGGACCGGCGGACAGCCTGACCTATGACGACCTCCTGCGCAGCGTGCATCCGGAAGACCGGGAGCGGGTGCGCGAAAACGTGCTGCACACGCTGCAGACCTGCGAGGACTACCTGATCGAATACCGCACGATCTGGCCGGATGGCAGCCCGCATTGGGCCGAAGTCCGCGGCCGTGTCGTCCGCAGCCGCAGCGGGACGCCGTCGCGCCTGGTCGGCGTCGGATCGGATATCACGGAACGGCGCCTGGAGCAGGAATGGCAGCTCCGGCAGAAAGAAATCCTCGAGGAGCGCGTGACCGAAAGCACGGCGGAACTCTGGGAGGTGCAGGTCACCATGGTGGCCGAGGTGGCGCAGCGCGAACGTGCCGAAGAACAGTTGCGGCAATCGCAGAAACTCGAGGCGATCGGCCAGCTGACCGGCGGCGTGGCGCATGATTTCAATAACCTGCTGATGGCGGTGATGGGTAACCTCGACCTGCTCCGCAAGCATCTCGCCGACGATCCCAAGGCGTTGCGGCTTATCGAGGCTGCGCTGCAGGGCGCGCGGCGCGGCGCGTCGTTGACGCAGCGCCTGCTAGCTTTTGCCCGCCGGCAGGAACTCAAGGTCGAAGCCGTCGATCTGGCGGCGCTGGTCGAAAACATGCGGGAATTGTTGAACCGCTCGGTTGGCGGCGACGTCGAAATCAGCGTCCGACTGCCGAAGGATACACCGCCGGCTCTGGCCGACAGCAACCAGGTCGAATTGGCCCTGCTCAATCTCGTCGTCAATTCCCGCGATGCCATGCCTGAAGGGGGAACGATCCGCATCGGGTTGCGCGAGGAGCCGGATGCCCAGCCGGCGGAGGATCTGCCGGTTGGCAACTATCTCTGCCTCAGCGTCACTGACAACGGCAAGGGCATGGATCCGGAAACGCTGCACCGGGCGATCGAACCGTTCTTTTCCACCAAGGATATCGGCAAGGGCACCGGCCTTGGCCTGTCGATGATCCATGGCCTTGCCCTTCAGCTCAAGGGTGCCTTCGTCTTGTCCAGTGTCGCCGGCAAGGGGACGACCGCCGAATTGTGGTTGCCCGCCAGCACCCAGACGGTGCGGCAGGTGCCGAAGGTCCATGCGGAGGCGGCCGAAAGTGCGGCCAAACCGGCCAAGATCCTTGTCGTCGACGACGACCTGCTGATCGCCATGAGCACCGTCGATATGCTGGAGGACCTGGGGCACCAGGTGATGGAAGCCAATTCCGGCGTGCAGGCTCTCGAATTGATCGGCAAGGACAGGGATATCGAACTCGTCATCACCGATTACTCGATGCCGGGCCTGAACGGTGCGCAACTGGTGGAGGCCGCTCGCGGCCTCAGGCCGGACCTGCCGTTCCTGCTCGCGACCGGTTATGCCGATCTGCCGCCCGGCTCCGGGCTGAGCCTGCCGCGACTGAGCAAACCTTATACCCAGGACCAGCTTTCGCGCGAGATCGCCAAGATCCTGCGTTGATCCGCCAGATCATATGCGCCGGTCGAAGACCGAAGGCGCGGCCTTGAGGCGGTAGAGTGTCGTCGGGCGGCGCGCCACCAGCGTCTGGCGTTTTTCGCCTTCCACCTCTTCCAGCAGGTCCAGATCTTTCATCTTGCGGCGGAAGGCGCTCTGGTCGAGCGTTTCGCCCAGCACCGTCTCGTAGGTGCCCTGCAGCTCGGACATGGTAAAGACGTCGGGGAGAAGGCGGGCGGCGATCGTCGAATAGGCGCCTTTGCCGCGCAGCCGCTCGCGCGCCGCGAGAACGATCCTTTCATGGTCGAAGGGAAGCTCGCCCGGCGCCGATGCCGGGCGCAAGAGGAGGTTTTTGTCTGTGCCTTCTGTTAGCAAGCCGTGCGACACCAACGCGAAATAGGCGATCGATACGGACCAGCCCCGCGGGTCCCGGTCGTGGCTACCGAAGCTGCACAGCTGCTCGAAGAACAGCCCTTCGAGACCAGCCTTGGCCTTGAGGATGCGCCGCACCGCTGCCTCGGCGTCGCTATCCTCGTCGGTATGCACATAACCGCCGATCAACGCCGGCCTGCCCTTGAAAGGCTCCTTGTCGCGGGCAAGCAGAGCCACCGCAAGTGCCCCCTCGAAAATCGTCATCAGCACGATATCGACCGTGACGATCGGCCGTTCGTAATCCAGCTGCATGGCGCTCTCCTCGTTTTGCCTTCCTTAGCACGAGTCGATGAGTGAGCAATTTGCAATTAGCAACTTGCAAATTACATTTTGCAAGTTTATATGATGAAGGCGCGCCGAAAACGACGCGGGCAAAACCGAAAGGAGCAAGACCATGGGAATGGGACGTTTCAGCACCGAGGATTGGGCAGCCTACAATCGCGATCATGTCGACGGCCGCAGCCGGGACGATGTCTTTGTCGCCACCACGATCGATCCACGCTTCGATCCCGCCGTCTTCGCCGTTCGCGAAAGCCGCGACAGTGCCATCAACCCGGCTTCGACGCCGATCATCCTGGCATCGGATGTCACGGGGTCGATGGGCATGATCGCCCACGAGCTGATGCGCAACGGCTTGATCACGCTCACCTCGGAGATCTACGACCGCAAGCCGGTCTCGGATCCGCACATCATGGTCGCCGCCATCGGCGATGCCTATACGGATCAGGCGCCGCTGCAGGCGACGCAGTTCGAGGCCGATATCTCGCTTGCCGACCAGATCCGCAGCCTCTGGCTGGAGGGCAACGGCGGCGGCAACAACGGCGAGAGCTACAGCCTGGCGCACCTGCTCGCCGCCCTCAAGACGTCGACGGACTGCTTCGAGCGCAACGGCCGCAAGGGCTATCTCTTCACCATCGGCGACGAGCCGATCCACAACGGGCTGACCCAGCAGCAGATCACCCGCATCTTCGGCGCCGAGGCACCGCGTGGTCTCGATGCGCGGCAATGCCTGGCGCTGGCGCAGCGCAGCTACGAGGTGTTCCACATCGTCATCCGTGAAGGTTATGCGGCAACCGGGCTCGACCGCGTCCTGCGCAGCTGGCGGCCGTTGCTCGGAGAGCGGACATTGATCCTCGACGATTACCGCCGCATCGCCGAACTGGTGGTCTCGACCATCGAGATCAACGAAGGCCGCGATCCGCAGGATGTGGCGGCAAGCTGGGGCGGCACGGCCTCGGCGGTCGTCGCCAAGGCGGTCAAGGATTTGGGCCGGCGCGGGCTTGCCCGTTACTTCCGCTGAACGATGGCTTGATGAAAAGGAGGCCGTCATGGCGGCAAGACAGGCACAGGCAGTCATCGGTGCGGGATATGGCGATGAAGGCAAGGGCCTTCTGACCGACAGGCTTGCCTCCGTCACGACGGATGCCATCGTCGTGCGCAGCAATGGCGGCGCCCAGGCGGGGCATACGGTTGTGGCGCCTGACGGGCACCGGCACGTGTTTCACCATTTCGGCTCGGGGGCGCTGGCCGGCGCTCCCACCCATCTCAGTGCTTTCTTCGTTGCTCACCCGATGTTTTTCCTCGGTGAGCGGCAGGCGCTCAAGGAACTTGGTGCTGAGCTTGCGGTAAGCGCCGATCCCCGCGCAATCGTCACGACGCCGTTCGACATGATGATCAACCAGGCGGTCGAACTGTCGCGCGGGATAGCGCGCCACGGCAGCTGCGGACTGGGTTTCGGCGAGGCCATCGAGCGATGCCTGCGGCCGGAGTTTGCCCTCCGCACCGGCGATCTCTTGCGGCCGGGCCTTGCCGGCCGCCTGCAGCGGATCTGGACGGAATGGGTGCCCCGAAGGCTTCTTGGCCTCGGCCTGGACGGACTGCCCGACGAGATCATGCGCCATGTCGACATCGAGATGGTGATCGGCCGCTTCCTCCTCGATTGCGAAGCCTATCTCGACCATGTCACGCTGTGGCCCGACAGCCGTCTGGGTGAAAAGGGCCAGGTAATCTTCGAGGGGGCACAGGGCCTGCTGCTCGATCAGGATTATGGTGCGTTTCCGCATGTGACGCGGTCGAATACCGGTCTGCGAAACATGCAGTCGATTGCTCGTGAAGCCGGGATCGACGGGATCGGCGCCCACTACGTCACCCGTTGTTACGTGACGCGGCACGGCGCCGGGCCGTTGGCGCACGAGGTCGATCGCCTCGCCGGCATCGATATGGTCGATCCCACCAATGCGCCGAATGCCTGGCAAGGTCGCTTGCGGCTTGCACCGCTCGATCTTGCCGTGCTTCGAGCGGCGATTGCACATGATCTGCAATCGGCAAGCGCCGTTGCCGTGGCGCCCGATCTGACGGTGACGTGCCTCGATCAGGCAGGCGAAGGTTTCTCCCTGATGGATGATGGCGGGCAGATGGTCATCGATCCGCAAGATGCTGGCCGGCGCATCGCACACGGAGCCGCTCTCCCGCTTCTGGGCGAAAGCTGGGGTGCCGGCCGCCATTGTTTCCGCAAGGCGGGGGATTTTGCCCGGGCCGGCTGAAAATCCCGGTCTATAGCGCGAGAAGCCGCAACAAACGTACCGGGCCGTTCATGGCTTCACACTCGGTAAAGCGAAATCGTCTAACGCTGGCGTAACGTCATCTGCAGAGACCGCAACGCCATGAACGAGAAAACCATACTGGTGGTCGGGGGGGCCGGTTACATCGGCTCCCACACCTGCCTGGAATTGGCCAGACAGGGTTTTACGCCAGTCGTTTTTGACAACCTCAGCAACGGCCACCAGGAATTCGTCAAATGGGGGCCGTTCGAGCAGGGGGATATCCGCGACCGCGCCCGCCTCGACGACGTGCTGGCCCGATACAGGCCTGCCGCCATCCTGCACTTTGCGGCATTGATCGAGGTTGGTCAGTCCATTCGCGAACCGGCGGCCTTCTACGACAACAATGTCGTCGGCACGCTGACGCTGCTGGCCGCCGCCCGGCAGGCGGGCGTGGAAGCCTTCGTGTTCTCCTCGACCTGCGCCACCTATGGCCTGCCGCAGCAGCGTCCCATGGACGAGGCGCATCCGCAGGCGCCGATCAATCCTTACGGCCGCACCAAATGGATCGTCGAGCAGGCGCTGGCCGATTTCGGTCTCAACGACGGTCTGCGTTCCGTCATCCTGCGTTACTTCAATGCCGCCGGCGCCGATCCCGAAGGGCGCATCGGCGAATGGCATACGCCGGAAACGCATGCCATCCCGCTCGCCATCGAAGCGGCACTCGGTCGCCGCGACGGTTTTACGGTTTTCGGCACCGACTACGACACCCGCGATGGCACCTGCGTGCGCGATTATGTGCATGTGCTCGATCTTGCCGATGCGCATGTGCGGGCGCTGCAGCATCTCCTCTCGGGAGGCCAGTCCGTGGCGGTCAACCTCGGCACCGGCACCGGAACGACGGTGCAGGAGTTGCTCGACACCGTGCAGCAGATTTCAGGGCGGGATTTCGCGGTGACGCTGTCCTCACGACGGGAAGGGGATTCGCCGACGCTGGTGGCCGACAACCGCAAAGCTCTCGAGCTGCTCGGCTGGCAACCTCGCTACGACCTGCGCCAGATCGTCGAGACCGCCTGGAACTGGCACAAGGCCTCCAACGGACATTGAGCGGCGGCTTGCCGGCGGGCAGTCAGATCCCCAGGAAGCGATCCTGCAGCGTCTTGTCGAGGTCCGCCGGGCGGCCGGTCCAGACCGAGCGGCCGTTTTCCAGGATGGTGCAGCGGTCGGCAACGGGCAGCAATTCCGGCAGGGTCTTGTCGACCACGAGGATGGAAAGCCCGTCCTGCTTCAGGGTGCGGATCGCCGCCCAGATATCCTGGCGGATGACGGGGGCAAGCCCTTCGGTCGCCTCGTCGAGGATCAGCAGGCGAGGATTGGTCATCAGCGCCCGGCCGATGGCCAGCATCTGTTGCTCGCCGCCGGAGAGCGACAGCGCCATCTGGTCGCGGCGCTCCTTCAGGCGCGGGAAGAGCGTGTTGACCCGCTCCAGCGTCCAGGTGCCGGAACGGGCGGCGGCAACGAGGTTTTCCTCGACGGTGAGATTGGGAAAGCAGCGCCGCCCCTCGGGAACGAGACCGATGCCGAGGCGGGCGACGTGGTGTGGCCGGCGACCCCTGAGATCCGTGCCGGCGAGGCGGACGGAACCGCCGCGCGGCGGCGTCAGGTTGCAGACGGCGCGGATGGTGGTGGTCTTGCCCATGCCGTTGCGGCCCATCAGCGCCACGACCTCGCCTTCGGAAACCGTCAGGTCGACGTTGAAAAGCGCCTGGCTGGCGCCGTAGAAGGCCTGGAGACTGGCGACTTCGAGCAGCATCAGGCGTGGTCTCCGAGATAGGCGCTGCGCACCGCCGGGTCGCGGCGGATTTCCTCCACCGTGCCGGTGGTGATGATTTTGCCGTAGACGAGCACCGAAATCCGGTCGGCAAGCGCGAAGACGGCGTCCATGTCGTGCTCCACCAGCAGGATCGGCGCTTCGTGCCGGAGGCCGTCGAGGAAACCCGTCAGCGCCTTCGAGCCTTCCGGCCCCATGCCGGCCATCGGTTCGTCGAGCAGGAAGGCTTTCGAATCGAGAGCCAGCGCGATGGCGATTTCCAACTGCCGGCGTTCGCCGTGCGACAGTTCGGCGGCGAGGATGTTGGCGCGGGCGGCGAGGCCGACACGCTCCAGCATCGCCATGGCCGGCTCGGTGAGCGAGCGGTCACGCATCACGGGGGTGAAGAAGCGGAAACTCGTTCCCTGCTTGGCCTGCACCGCCAGCATGACATTGCGCAGCGCTGAAAATTCCGGAGCGATGGAGGATACCTGGAACGTTCGGCCAAGCCCCAGCCGGGCGCGTTCGGCGACGCCCAGCGCCGTGATGTCCTGCCCGGAAAAGCGGATACTGCCCTGGTCGGGTTTCAGCGTGCCGCAGATCTGGTGGATCAGCGTTGATTTGCCCGCACCGTTCGGACCGATCAGCGCGTGGATCTCGCCTTGCCGCAGATCGAGGCTGACGCCATCGGTGGCCCTGAGCGCCCCGAAATTCTTGACGAGATTTTCGATTTCCAAAACGGTCTCAGCCATGGCGGGCCTTTCCGGCCAGGAGGCCGAGCAGGCCGCCGCGGGCAAACAGCACGACGGCCAGCAGGATGAGGCCAAGGAAGAACTGCCAGCGTTCCGTCAATCCGCCGAGCGCGAATTCGAAGATAACATAGAGCATGGCGCCGGCGACCGGCCCGAACAGCCGGCCGGTGCCGCCGAGCACGATCAGCACGATGAGTTCGCCCGACATGTGCCAGGAAATCATCGAGGGGCTGGTGAAGCGGTTGAGGTCGGCATAGAGCGTCCCGGCGACACCGGTGATCATGCCGGACAGCGTAAATGCCACAAGCCGGATCGGGTAGGGCGAGATGCCGACGGCGGCGACACGCACCGCATTCTGCCGCGCCGCCTGCAATGCCGCGCCAAAACGCGAAGCGCGGATGAGGCTGAACAACGCCAGTCCGATGACGAGCATGCCGAGGCAGATCAGGAAATAGCTGATCGGCTTCATGCTGTTGACGCCGGGAAACTGGTTGCGCACCAGGATAGACAGCCCGTCCTCGCCGCCATAGGCCGGCCAGGAGACGGCGAAATAATAGATCATCTGCGAGAAGGCCAGCGTGATCATGATGAAGTAGACGCCGCTGGTGCGCAGGCTGACGGCGCCGATGGCGAGCCCGACGATGCCGCAGAGGACGAGCGTCACCAGCCAGATCACCGGCATCTGGTCGCTGCCGGAAAACCCGAACAGTAGCGGCTCGCCGGAAGAGGCATGCGCGGCCAGGATGCCGGCGACATAACCGCCGATGCCGAAGAAGGCCGCATGGCCGAAGGAGACCAGCCCGCCCAGGCCGAGCACCAGGTTGAGGCCGACCGCCGCCAGCGCCAGGATGGCGATGCGGGTGGCGAGCGTGATGTAGAAAGGCTGGCCGACACCAAGTGCCACGAAAGGCACGGCGGCGAGCAGCGTGATGAGGATGAGGTTGATCAGGGTTTCGCGGCTGAGCGTCATCATGTCCTCACCCGTGCGCCGCAAACAGGCCGCGCGGCTTCACCGCCAGGATCACCGCCATGACGATATAGATCAGCATCGAGGCCAGCGCGCCGCCCATCAGCCCGGCCTGCGCCGGCGGCAGCAGGACGGCGAGGATCTGCGGCAGCAGGAAACGGCCGAGCGTATCGACGACGCCGACGAGGATGGCGCCGATCAGCGCTCCCTTGATCGAGCCGATGCCGCCGATGACGATGACCACGAAAGCGAGGATCAGCACCGGCTCGCCCATGCCGACCTGTACCGATTGCAAAGCGCCGACCATGGCGCCGGCAAAACCGGCGAGCGCCGAGCCAAGCGCGAAGACGACGGTATACAGCGTGCGGATATCGACGCCGAGCGCGCCGATCATCTCCCGGTCGCTTTCGCCGGCGCGGATGCGCATGCCGAGCCGCGTCTTTGAAATCAAGAGGTAAAGGCCGACGGCGACAGCGGCGCCGACGGCGATGATGGCAAGGCGATAGAGCGGATATTCCGCGCCGCCGGGCAAGGCGACCGCGCCCTGCAAGAGCGGCGGAATGTCGAGATAAAGCGGGAAGGAGCCGAAGATCCAGCGCGTGCCCTCGGAAAAGATCAGGATCAGCGCGAAGGTCGCCAGCACCTGGTCGAGGTGGTCGCGGTCATAGAGCCTGCGGATGACGGTCAGCTCGATGATCGCCCCGGCCGCGGCGGCGGCGGCTAGGCTGGCGATCAGGCCGAGCCAGAACGATCCCGTCCAGGCGGCGATGGTGGCGCAGGCGAAGGCACCGACCATGTAGAGCGAGCCGTGGGCGAGGTTGATCAGGCCCATGACGCCAAAGATCAGCGTCAGCCCGGCAGCCATGAGAAACAACATGACGCCGAGCTGCAGGCCGTTGAGCAGTTGCTCGATGGCGAGTGCGATGGTCAAGGCGTCGGCGCCTTACATCTTGCAGTCTTTGGCATAAGCATCGCCGTGATCGGTGAAGACAGGGGCGATGATCTTGTTGGTCAGCACGCCGTCTTCCTTGACCACTTCGGCGACATATATGTCCTGGATCGGATGCTGGTTGGTGTTGAACTTGAATTTTCCGCGCGGGCTCTGGAAATCGGCCTTCAGGAGTTCAGCGCGGAAGGCTTCCGTGTCCTTCACATCCGCCTTGGCGGCAGCCGACAGGATCAGCTGCGCCGCGTCATAGGCCTGCACCGCATAGATCGACGGCAGGCGGCCGTATTCGGCCTGGAAAGCCGGGACGAACTTCTTGTTCGCCTCGTTGTCGAGATCCTTGGCCCACTGGCCGGAATTCTTCACGCCCAGCGCCGCGTCGCCGATGGCCGGCAGCACATCCTGGCTGAAGGAGAAGCCCGGACCCATGACCGGCGTCTTCACGCCCGATTGCGAATATTGCTTCATGAAGGCAATGCCCATGCCGCCCGGCAGGAAGATGAACACGCCGTCGGCGCCCGAAGCGCGGATCTGGGCGATCTCGGCGGCATAATCCGTCTGGCCGACCTGGGTGTAGACCTCGGCCGCGACCTCGCCCTTGTAATAGCGCTTGAAGCCGGTCAGCGAATCCTTGCCGGCCGGATAGTTGGGCGCCATGATGAACATCTTCTTGTAGTCTTTGTTGGCGTATTCGCCCATCGCCTCGTGCAGGTTGTCGTTCTGGTAGGCGGCGTTGAAATAGAGCGGGTTGCACTTTTCACCGGCAAGGGCCGCCGGTGCGGCATTGGTCGAGACGTAGAACTTGCCCTGCGCCACCGCGCTCGGCGCCACCGCCATCAGAAGATTCGACCAGACGATGCCGGTGAGGATATCCACCTGGTCGCTCTGGATCATCTTGTCGGCGATCTGCACGGCAAGCTCCGGCTTCTGGCCGTCGTCTTCGGTGATGACCTCGATGTCCTTGTTGCCGGCCTGCTTGATTGCCAGCATGAAGCCGTCGCGCGTATCCATGCCGAGGCCAGCGCCGCCGCCCGAAAGCGTCGTGATCATGCCGATCTTCAGCGGCTCGGCGGCAGCCTGGCCGGTCACGCCGATCGCCAGACCCATGACGGCGGCAGAAAGCAGATTCTTCATGTCGTGCACTCCCGTTTCTCTTGCTCGTTCCACTTTATCGAGCGTCCGGTTGCACTTGCACGCCCGTCCGCCGCATTGTCAAAGGCATCTTATGTGCCTTTTTTATCAATGCTCTAACCGTACTTTCCACATTCGGCAAAAAACGTCCATCGCGTTTTTCGCTCGTCACATGGATTCCCGTCCGGCTATACATTCGACAACGGCAGAATTGCATCGTGCCGGGATCGTTTCAAGGAGAAATTTTAAGGTTGTAATATCTCGGCGATTGCGCCACGTTTGTCGCAAAGATGCTGTCGAACAGCTTGTTAGGGAACCGACGACGATGATCCTGCACCATATCAGCGATTGGGATAACGCCTATGCCAACGGCGTCAACATTCCCGGCGGCGACCGTTGGCCAGCCGCCTGGGTCGGGCCGGCACAGGCCTATCGCGATGGCGCGCTGGCGGCAGGCCGGGCCAAAATCGGCATCGCTTATGGCGACGGCGAGCGCAACCAGCTCGATCTTTTCCTGCCCGAGGGCGAGGCCAGGGGCCTGGTGGTGTTTGTCCATGGCGGATTCTGGCACCGGCTCGACCGCAGCTTCTGGTCGCATCTCGCCAAGGGTTCGGTCGACAGCGGCTATGCGGTCGCCATGCCGTCCTACACGCTCTGCCCGGATATCCGCATCGCCGGCATCACCGCCGAAGTCGGCAAGGCGATCGAAAAGGCGGCGGGCATGATCGGCGGGCCGATCTTCCTCACCGGCCATTCCGCCGGCGGCCATCTGGTGAGCCGCATGGTCAGCGCCACCTCGCCTTTGTCGCAGGCGGTGCGCGAACGCATCCGCCATGTCGTATCGATTTCCGGCGTGCACGACCTGCGTCCGATGCTGCGGACCGCCATGAACGAGGTGTTGAAGATCGACGATGCCGAGGCGACGAGCGAAAGCCCGGCTCTGCTGCCGCCGATGGCCGGTGCGCGCATCACCTGCTGGGTCGGCGCCGGCGAGCGGGCCGAGTTCATCCGCCAGAATGCCCTGCTGGCCAATATATGGACCGGCCTCGGCGCCGAAACGGCATCGATCGAGGAGCCGGACCGCCACCATTTCAACGTCATCGACGGCCTGGCGGATGCCGGGCATCCGCTGACGCGCACGTTGCTCGGCGCCTGATTTTCAGCCAAGCTCCAGCGTCGAAACGCCGAAGATTTTTGCCAGCGGCACATCCGGCGCCGGCCCGTGATACATGCGGGCCGTCTCGAAGACCGGTGTCAGGCCCAGCGCTTCTGCCAGCCCGACGCCATCGCTGTTGTCATCGGGAATATCGATGACGACATTTTCTGCGCCGGTTTGGTCGATCAGCGCGGTTAGCAGCGTGCCGGCCGAAACGGCATCGTCGGCATAGAGCGGGCCGATCTTGTAGCCTTCGTGGCAGCGGCGCACGACGCCGTACCCAAGGATTTTTCCCTCCCGGCGCAGCATGACGGCGCTGCGTCCTTCCAGACCGTCGCACCAGACCTTCAGGAACGCCGGGCGTGATGCCGGGAAAATCGTTGCATCATAGGCGACAATCGCATCCAGCTCTTCGGCGGTTGCCGGCTCTGCCTGGCTGGCCCCTTCCGGACCGCGCCGGGGAATGCCGCCATAACGCGTCGTCGTATAGGCGGTCCGAAAGCCGGAGCGGCGATAATTGTCCTGCTGCGCGACGACGCCATCCAGGCCGATGCTGCGGCCGGCGGCGGAGGCCATGCCATGCTCCCAGATCGCCTTGCCGAGGCCTCGGCCGCGAAAGTCGGGGTGGACGATATACAGTCCAAGGAAGGCGAAATCCTGCCCGTACTTGACCACCGAAATGCAGCCCACCGGCCGCTCGCCGATCCAGCCCATGAAGTAACCGGTCGGATCGGCGGCGAAAAAGGCGGAGGCATCGCCGGGGCTGGGGTTCCAGCCTTCGCCGCGTGCAAAATCGAGGGCGATGCCCAAGTCGTCCGGCGTCATCGGGCGTATCGAAAAATCGGAACTCATCATGTCATCCATTGCAGCGCGTTCGATGGGCGGGGGCAGATCCTTGGCCGGCTCTGTCTCGCGCCTGCAGCATTTCCCAGCAACTGCAGATGTTCAAGGTGAAAACGTGCGGGGGCATCATGCCCGTGCCGTCATGGCCGGCCGGAAAGCCGTTTGCCTGTCTTGAAACGGCTGATTATCCTGCACGGCACGTGGAACGGGGAAGCGACATGTCACGATCAGGCTCGAATTTACGCATGGCCGTCTTTGCCGTCGTTGTCGCCGTGTCGGCAACGGTCACGAAAGCGGCCGGATGGGAGCCGGCGGTGCATGCCGGGGAGGCGGATCGGGCCGCCATCGGCTGCGCCTCGCGGACGACGGAGGATAGCTGGGCCTGCCTGATCGTCCGCTGCGACGACGACGGAAGGCTGGCGCTCTACGCCGACATCGCCGGCGGCGGCACAGCCAATGGCGGCTGGATGCTCGGTATCGACGGCAAGGAGTGGCGCGTCGAAGGCGAACCGCTCGATCCGCCCGGCGCCTATTCCTCGCGTATCCGCGGCGATACGGCCGATATCGTTTCGGCGCTGAAGCAGGGAAAAAGGATGACCTTCGGTCCCCAGTTGCAGTTGAACAGGGGGTTTGAAACCGTTCTCCTCAGCGGTTCCGAAAAGGCGATTGCCCGTGTCGAGCAGTATTGCACTCGCTGATGCTCTTGTGGCCGCATGAGGTGCTATTCCGGATTTGCATTGCTGCAATGCAATATTTCGTCTTTCGCATGTCGGCCTGCTCCGCTATAAAAAACTCATCGAAGCGGCTACTCCTCCTCCCAACGCCGCTCGATCTGACTGGCAACACTCCTCCTCCCAGTTGTCAGTCCCCTATTAGAAACCCACCGGATCTCCTCCCCCGGTGGGTTTCTTGCATTTTACCCCTGATTTTGCCGTCTTCTGTGTCAATTGCTGAAAATGTAGGCAAATGAAGATTGTTTCCGTTGCGGCTCATGCGCTCAGTGCATTGCTGCGTTGCGGTAATAATCATACTTTTTGCCGCGGGTTCGTGTATATTCAAATCATCGAAGCGGCTACTCCTCCTCCCAACGCCGCTCGATGTGACTGGCAACACTCCTCCTCCCAGTTGTCAGTCCGCTATCAGAAACCCACCGGACCTCCTCCCCCGGTGGGTTTCTTAATTTCCGGCCTGCTTTTGTGGCATCGCCTGATCCGGCTTGATCGTGACGGCCGTATTTCCTAAGCATCGATCAGCGTGCTGCACCGGCAGCCTGTGCCACAGCGGAGGATCGCGATGCGTATTCTGGTCATCAACGCCGGCAGCTCGTCGGTAAAATTCAGCGTCTTCGACATGGTGACCGGCGAACAACGGTTCAAATCCGAACTCGAACGGGTTTCGGATGTCGCCGAGGCGGTGGCAACCATTCCCGGCCTGCTGGAAAAAGCCGGTGTTGCCGATATCGACGCCGTCGGCCACCGCACCGTTCATGGCGGCGAACAATTTACCGAAGCGACGCTGATCGACGACACGGTGTTCGAAGAAATCGAAGCCTGCACGGCGCTGGCACCGCTGCACAATCCACCGATCATCGCCGGCATCCGCATGGCGCGAACCACCTGGGACGTGCCGCAGATCGCCGTGTTCGATACCGCCTTTCATCAGACCATGCCGGCGCACGCCTATACCTATGCGGTGCCGCGCTCCTGGCGGGAAAAGGGGCTGCGGCGCTACGGCTTTCACGGCACCTCGCATCAATATGTCATGGAGCGCGTGGCGGAAGAGCTCGGCAAGCCGGCGTCCGAACTGCGGTTGATCTCCTGCCATCTCGGCAACGGCGCCAGCGTCTGCGCCATCGACCGCGGCGTTTCGGTCGATACGTCGATGGGCATGACGCCCTTGGAAGGCCTGGTGATGGGCACGCGCTCCGGCGACGTCGATCCCGGCATCTTTCATCACCTCAACCGGGAACTCGGTCTGTCCGTCGCCGAGATCGAGGATGCGCTCTACAAGGACAGCGGGCTGGCCGCGCTTTCCGCCGCCGGGCGCGACATGCGTGATGTCCGCAAGCAGGCAGGCGAGGGCGATGCCGATGCCCGGCTGGCGATCGAACTCTATGCCTACCGCGTGCGCAAATATATCGGCGCCTATGCGGCGGCGATGAATGGTCTCGACGCCATCGCCTTCACCGGCGGCATCGGCGAAAACGACGCAGCGATGCGCGGCAAGATCTGCAGCGGTTTCGAATTTCTGGGGCTTGCCTTCGATGCGGCGCGCAACGCGGCGGTCGCCCTCGAAGAGTTCGAGGCACCGCAGGTGCAGGCGGAAGGATCGCGGATCAAGGTGCTGGTCACCCAAACCCGCGAACAATGGATGATCGCCAAGCAGGCGCATCGCCTGCTGCAGCGGCATACGATGTGACGTTGTTTTCCGGTGGCGGCTCGTTTTGTGCCTCGTGGGCTGCCCCTCACCCTAACCCTCTCCCCGTAATACGGGGAGAGGGGACTTGCCATACCTGACGTCGAGGATTGGGGAAATGGGTGCGGCATACCCCTTCTCCCCGCCTGCGGGGAGAAGGTCCCGGTAGGGGATGAGGGGCCGCGGGCGAAGCATGACGACAGCATCCGGTGCTCACCCGACACCTTCACACGATCCCGCCGCCCGAACCGGTGACCGCCGGCCGTTCCGCCGCAACCTTCGCCCGGTAACCCGAGGCACGGAAGGTGGCGACCGGCGAGATCGCTCCGCCGTTTTCCAGCCGCGCCATGGCGAGGATCGGCTCCACGTCGGTGCGGAAGGCAGCTTTCAGCGTTTCCGAACCCATCAGCGCATCGTTGCCGTCCTGATAGCCGGCGAGGGCGGCGCGATCCACCAGCAGCGCCTGCGCATAGGCGCGGCTCACCTCGGTCGCGCTGACCATCAGGCTCTCGATCGGGTCGGTGACATTGTGGCTCTGGTCGAGCATGTGCGCCGGATTGAAGCCTGCCGCTTTGCGCGTTTCCGCATCCACCAACTCGTTGAACACTAGGAACAGTCGGTAGGGGTCGATCGAACCGGTGTCGAGATCGTCGTCGCCATATTTCGAATCGTTGAAGTGGAAACCGCCGAGCTTGCTGAATTGGATCAGCCGGGCGACGATCATCTCGATATTGGTGTTCGGTGCATGATGGCCGAGATCGACGAGGCAGAAGGCTTTCGGCCCGAGCTCCTGGGCGATCAGGAGGTTGGTGCCCCAGTCCTGAACCACGGTGGAATAGAAGGCCGGCTCGAACATCTTGTGTTCGCTGAAGATCCGCCAGTCGTCCGGCAGCTTGGCATAGACCGACTTCATCGAGTCGAGGTAACGCTCGAAGGCTTTGGTGAAATTCACCTGTCCCGGAAAATTCGAGCCGTCGCCGATCCACACCGTCAGCGCCTTGGAGCCGAGCTTTTCGCCGATCTCGATGCATTCGATATTGTGTTCAACGGCCTGTGCCCGCGTTGCGGCATCGGCATTGGAGAGCGAGCCGTATTTATAGGAATGCGTTTGGTCCGCCTGGTCCTGGAAGGTATTGGAGTTCATGGCGTCGAAACCGAGCCCCAGCGCTTCGCCACGCTGTTTCAGCTCGCCAAGATCGGCCACCTTGTCCCACGGGATGTGCAGCGAAACGGTCGGGGTCGCCCGCGTCAGCTGCTGGATGACGGCGCAGTCCTCCAGCTTGTCGAAGATGTTGCGCGGCTCGCCCTTGCCGGGATAGCGGGCAAAACGCGTCCCGCCAGTACCGACGCCCCAGGAGGGCACGGCGACGCCGTAAGCCGCCACCTTGCGTTTGACCGCTTCGATATCGATACCGCGGCGGGAAAGCTGTTCTCCGAGCGCATCGTAATCCGCCTTGAGGGCGGTGCGGCGCTTGTCGTTTTCGGCCGCCACCAGCGCGGCCTCGATCTTGAATTCCGTCATGCTCTCCTCCCAGGACACATGAACCATCCCGCGCTTCTTTGCGTTATGGGTTTGTTGAAATA
This sequence comes from Rhizobium sp. LjRoot30, assembly GCF_964253915.1. Lineage (NCBI taxonomy): Bacteria > Pseudomonadati > Pseudomonadota > Alphaproteobacteria > Hyphomicrobiales > Rhizobiaceae > Rhizobium > Rhizobium sp. LjRoot30. The sequence continues at coordinate 565,410 of NZ_CAXUSG020000001.1, forward strand.
CGGTTTTCGGAGGTCTCCTTGGACGTCGTTCGCATTCTGATCGCCATTCTTCTGCCGCCCGTCGGCGTCTTCATGCAGGTCGGTATCGGCCTGCATTTCTGGCTCAACATCCTGCTGACGCTGCTCGGTTACATCCCGGGCATCATCCACGCCGTCTGGGTCATCCTCCGCAAGTGATCAGCGCGTGAACGATTGCGCGTTGCCGGCATCGACATTGATGATGTTACCGGTGGACTTTGCCGACAGGTCGGACGCCAGGAAGAACACCGCCTCGGCGACATCTTCCGGATAGACACCGAGCTTCAGCATCGAGCGCTTGCGGTAATGTTCCTCCAGCTCGTCCGGGCTCATATTGTAGGCGGCGGCACGCTGTTCGCGCCATTCGCCGGTCCAGATCTTCGAGCCGCGCAGTACGGCATCCGGATTGACGGTGTTGATGCGGATGCCGAATTCCGCCCCTTCGAGCGCCAGGCACCGGGCCAGATGGATTTCCGCTGCCTTGGCCGTGCAATAGGCCGACGCATTGACCGATGCGGCCAAGCCGTTCTTGGAGGCGATGAACACCATGTTGCCGCCGGTCTTCTGCAGCTTCATCAGCCGGAACGCCTGACGCGAGACGAGGAAATAGCCGGTCGCCAGAATGGAGATGTTGCGGTTCCAGGTGGCGAGATCGGTTTCGTCAAACGGCGAGGCTGACGAAATACCGGCATTCGACACCAGAATGTCGATGCCGCCGAAAGCGGTCACGGCTTCGTCGAAGGCGCGGATGACCTGATCTTCCGACGTCACGTCCAGCATCACACCCTCGGCCGCATCGCGACCGTGTACGCCGCACAGCTCTTCCTTGGCCGCGGCAAGCGCATTGGCGTCGATGTCGGCGATGACGACGCAGGCGCCGTCGCGGATCAGCCGATGCGCCGTCGCCTTGCCGATGCCACCGGCGCCGCCGGTGATGAAGGCAACCTTGCCGGCAAGCGGCTTCGGCTTCGGCATGCGCTGCAGCTTGGCTTCTTCCAGCAGCCAATATTCGATATCGAAGGCTTCCTGCTCCGGCAGCCCGACATAGGTAGAGACGGAAGAGGCGCCGCGCATGACATTGATGGCGTTGACATAAAACTCGCCGGAGATGCGCGCCGTCGCCTTGTCCTTGGCAAAGGTCAGCATGCCGACGCCGGGCACCAGATAGACCACGGCATTCGGATCACGGATCGCCGGGCTGTCGGCGCGTTTGCAGCGCTCGTAGTAGGCGGCGTAGCCCTTGCGGTAGGCGTCGAGCGCTGCCGGCAGACCGGCGATGGTCGCATCAACGTCAGGCTTTGCCGGATCGAAATCCACTACCAGCGGCCGGATTTTCGTGCGCAAAAAATGGTCGGGGCAACTGGTGCCGAGCGCGGCCAGGGCTTCCATCTGCTGGGAGGAAACAAACTCCAGCACGGCCTGGCTGTCATCGAAATGGCCGAGCTTGCGCTCATCGGCGCTGATCAGGCCACGCAGCACCGGCATTAACTGGCGCGCCACGGCGCGGCGTTCGTCGGCCGGCAGCACCTTCACCTTCGGGCCTCCGAAGACTTCGCCCTTGATTTCGCCTTCCAGCCAGTTGATCGCCTTGTTGATGATCTCGACCGTCGTCTCGTAGCATTCCTTGGCGGTATCGCCCCAGGTGAACAGGCCGTGGCTTTCGAGGATCAGGCCGCGGGCGTTGGGATTTTCCTTGCAGAATTTTTCCAGCCACAGGCCGAGCTCGAAGCCCGGACGCTTCCACGGCAACCAGCCGATATCGCTGCCGAAAATCGTCTGCGTCAGGTCCCTGCTGTTCTTCGAGGCGGCAATGGCGATGATCGCGTCGGGATGCATGTGGTCGACATGCTTCTTGGGCACGAAGGCATGCAGCGGCGTATCGATCGAGGCTGCGCGCGGATTGAGGTTGAAGGTGCAGTGCGGCAGGTAGCCGACCATCTCGTCTTCATGTTCCAGCCCGCGATAGAGGCCTTTCAGCGCCTCCAGCTTGTCCATGTAGAGCGTCGCAAAACCGTCGAGCTTGATGGTGCCGACGTCGCCACCCGAACCCTTGACCCATAGCACTTCCACCGGCTGGCCGGTCAGCGGATCGCGTTCCAGAGCCTTTGCCGAGGTGTTGCCGCCGCCGTAGTTGGTGATGCGTTTGTCGGAACCGAGGAGATTGGAACGGTAGAGCAGCAATTCCGCTTCGTTCTTGCCCGCCGCCTTGGCGTCATCCCACAAATCCGCAAGGCGCGAGCCTTGGTTTCCACTTGCCATCGCTCAGATCCTCCCATGCGCGGACCGTTGCGCCGGCCCCGCTTTGCTTCGCTCAAATTCCATGGAAGAACGGCGATTGTCAATCATAAACGATCAACTTCGATCATGATGCGCTGCACAATGAAAAAATATGATTGTTTGTGATTGACACTGCGCGAAGATGATGGAAGCATGACAGGCATTGGAGGAACCATGCACGAAAAAGAACGCCATCGGATCATCATGTCCGCCATCCAGGGAAAGCCGGTCGTGACCGTTGCCGAACTGGTGGAACTGACGGAAAGTTCCGAAGCGACGATCCGCCGGGATATCGCGGCTCTGCATGTGCAAAAGCGGCTGCGCCGGGTGCGTGGCGGGGCGGAGGCGCTGCATCCGCCGCAGTTCGTCGGCCTGGCCGGCCGACCGTTCAGCGTCAGCGAAACGATGCATGCGCGCCAGAAGCAGGCGATTGCCAAGGAGGCGGTGGCGCTGTGCGAGGACGGCGACCCGATCATTCTCAACGGCGGCACGACGACGTTCCAGATGGTGCATTTCCTGTCGAACCGGCGGATGCACATCTTCACCAACTCGTTTCCGATTGCCGAACATCTCCTGAAGAACTCCAAGAACACCATCATGCTCTCCGGCGGCGTGATCTATCGCGAGCAGAGCGTCATCCTCTCGCCCTTCGAAAATGACGTGACGCGCAATTTTTATGCGCGCCGCATGTTCATGGGCGCGCAGGGGCTCGGGCCGCTCGGGCTGATGGAAACGGATCCCCTGCTGATCCAGGCCGAGCAAAAACTCATCGACCAGGCAGACGAACTCGTCGTCCTCGTCGATTCATCGAAATTCCGGCAGCGTTCCAGCCTCATCCTGTGCGGGTTGAAGCGCATTGCCACCGTCATCACGGATTCGGGCATCGAGGACAGGCATGCCTCGATGCTGGAAGAGGCCGGCGTTCAGCTGATCGTCGCCGAAACGCAAGGAATGAGAGAGGAACAGCCGTCGATTGCCTGAGGAGTGGGCGTCGCCGGTTTTGGAGCAACAAAGGGAGGAACGGACATGAAGATTTTGAAGACGCTGCTGGTGACGGCAGCCATTTCCACGGCGCTGATGGCCAACATGGCGCATGCGGAAAACAAGAAGATCGCCCTCGTCGTCAAGGCGCTCGGCATCGGCTTCTTCGAAGCTGCCAACAAGGGCGCCCAGGAAGCCGCGAAGGAACTTGGCGACGTCGAGATCATCTACACCGGCCCGACGACCACGACGGCCGAAGGCCAGATCGAAGTGATCAACTCGCTGATCGCCCAGAAGGTCGATGCCATCGCCGTTTCCGCCAATGACACGGATGCCCTCGTACCGGCGCTGAAGAAGGCCCAGGAGCGCGGCATCAAGGTCATCTCGTGGGATTCCGGCGTCGCTAAGGATGGCCGCGCGCTGCATCTCAACCCGTCGTCCAGCCCGCTGATCGGCAACATGATCATCAAGCTCGCTGCCGACAACCTGCCCGAGGGCGGTGATGTTGCAGTTCTTTCGGCCACGGCGACCTCGACCAACCAGAACGTCTGGATCGAGGAAATGACCAAGGTGCTGCCGAACTACAAGGGTATCAACGTTGTCGCCACCGTTTATGGTGACGACCTCGCCGACAAGTCCTACCGCGAAACGCAGGGCCTCATACAGAAGTATCCGAACCTGAAGGCGATCATCGCGCCGACCTCCGTCGGCATCGTCGCGGCGGCACAGGCCGTTACCGACGCCGGCAAGATCGGCCAGATCAATGTCACCGGCCTTGGCCTTCCCTCGGAAATGGCGGCGCATGTGAAGTCCGGCGCCTCGAAGTCTTTCGCCATCTGGAACCCGATCGACCTCGGCTACTCGGCTGCCATGCTTTCCTACGACCTGGTCAACGGCGCGGAAGCCAAGCCGGGTGCGGAACTCAAGATGGGCCGCATGGGCACGCTGAAGCTCGACGACAACAATGAAGGCGCCATGGCCGATCCCTTCGTCTATGATGCGTCCAACGTCGAAGAGTTTGCCAAGATCTTCTGATTGTTGAGGTTGGCGGGTGGGGTTTCCCCCTCATCCGCCTGCCGGCACCTTCTCCCCGCCGGGGAGAAGGGGGTGTGGCTGCGCTTTCCCTGTTTTCGGGAGGCGCTGACAGCATACTCGTCCCCTCTCCCCCGCGGGGAGAGGGCTAGGGTGAGGGGGCGCCACGACCAAAAGCCTCCGCTCTGTTCAAAAGACTTCAGACCTTACCACGGAAGCACCACTTGCTGCACGACGCCACAACATCGCGGATCGCGCCCGCCATCACGCTCGAAGGGATCTCGAAATCCTTTCCCGGCGTCCGCGCCTTGTCGGATGTGTCGCTGACACTTTACCCCGGCAGCGTCACGGCCCTGGTGGGCGAAAACGGCGCCGGCAAGTCGACATTGGTCAAGATCCTCACCGGCATCTACCGACCGGATGCCGGCAGCATCCGGATGAACGGCGAACCCGTTTCTTTCCCCACCGCCCACGCCGCCTCCAAGGCCGGCGTCACCGCCATCCATCAGGAAACGGTGCTGTTCGACGATCTGTCGGTGGCGGAAAATATCTTCATCGGCCATGCGCCGAAAACGCGCTTCGGTTTTGTCGACTGGGCTTTCGTCAATGAAAAGGCCCGCGCCCTCTTGAAGGAGATCGGCGCCGATATCGACCCGTCGATCCGCCTGCGCGATCTCGGCATCGCCAACCGCCACCTGGTGGCGATTGCCCGCGCCTTGTCGATCGATGCGCAGGTGGTGATCATGGACGAGCCGACAGCGGCGCTGTCGCACAAGGAAATCCACGAACTCTACGAGCTTGTCGAAAAGCTGAAGGCCTCCGGCAAGGCGATCCTGTTCATCAGCCACAAGTTCGACGAGATCTTTCGCATTGCCGACCGCTACACTGTCTTCCGCGACGGCCGGATGGTCGGCGAGGGGCTGATGTCGGAGACGACGGAAGACCAGATGGTGCGTATGATGGTCGGCCGCGACGTCGGCCAGGTGTTTCCGAAAAAGCAGGCCGAGATCGGCGAACCGGTGCTGACCGTCGCCGGCTATCGTCATCCGACCGAATTCGAGGACATCAACTTCGAGCTACGCCGCGGCGAGATCCTCGGCTTTTACGGCCTTGTCGGCGCCGGGCGTTCCGAATTCATGCAATCGCTGTTCGGCGTCACCAAGCCGTCCGCCGGCGCTGTCCGTATCGACGGAAAGATCGCCGTCATCCGGACGCCCTCGGAAGCCATCGAGCAGGGCATCGTCTACGTGCCGGAAGAGCGCGGCCGCCAGGGCGCCGTCATCGGCCTGCCGATCTTCCAGAATGTCACGCTGCCGTCGCTCGGCCAGGTCTCCCGCAAGGGTTTTTTGCGCATGGCGCGCGAGTTCGCCTTGGCGCGGGAATATACCTCGCGGCTCGACCTGCGCGCCGCCTCGCTGGATCAGGATGTCGGCACGCTGTCGGGCGGCAACCAGCAGAAGGTGGTCATCGCCAAGTGGCTGGCGACCAAACCGAAAGTCATCATCCTCGATGAGCCGACCAAGGGCATCGACATCGGTTCCAAAGCCGCCGTGCACGCCTTCATGAGCGAACTGGCGGCCGAAGGCCTCAGCGTCATCATGGTATCCTCGGAAATTCCAGAGATCATCGGCATGGCCGATCGCGTCATCGTCATGCGCGAAGGCCGGATCGTCGGCCGTTTCGAACGCGAAGAATTGACCGCCGAACGGCTGGTGCGCGCCGCCGCCGGCATCGGCGCGGTGCCGGGGGAGGGCGCCTGATGCTCAACATGTTTCTGCGCAGCCGCGAATTGTTGCTGCTGGTGGCGATTGCAGCACTGCTCGTCGTGGTCACCTGGCGGTTTCCGGGTTTCATCACCCTCGCCAATCTCGCCAATGTCTATAATGACACGTCGATCCTGATCATCCTGGCGCTCGGCCAGATGGTTGTCATCCTGACGCGCTGCATCGACCTGTCGATGGCCGCCAACCTGGCGCTCTGCGGCATGGTCGCGGCGATGCTGAATTTTTACGTGCCCGGCCTGCCGGTGCTGCTGCTGGTGCTGATCGCCGTCGTGCTCGGCACCGCGCTCGGCGCCATCAACGGCCTGCTGGTCTGGAAGCTCGACATCCCGCCGATCGTCGTCACGCTCGGCACCATGACCATCTTCCGCGGCACTATCTTCCTGCTGAGCGGCGGCGCCTGGATCAACGCACATCAGATGAGCGACCTTTTCAAGAGCCTGCCGCGCGGCACGATCGCCGGCATGCCCGTGCTGTCCTGGCTGTCGCTGGCGGTGATCGCTGCCATGCTGCTGGTCATGCGCCGCACGCCGACCGGCCGCGCCTTTTATGCCGTCGGCGGCAATCCGCATGCGGCCGTCTATACCGGCCTCGATGTCGGTTACACCCGTTTCAAGGCCTATTGCCTTTCGGGCGGTTTTGCCGGTCTTGCAGGTTATCTCTGGGTGTCGCGTTATGCCGTCGCCTATGTCGATATCGCCGCCGGTTTCGAACTCGATGTCGTCGCCGCCTGCGTCATCGGCGGCATCTCGATTGCCGGCGGTGTCGGCACCGTGCCGGGCGCGGTGCTCGGCGCGCTGTTCCTCGGCATCATCAAGAACGCCTTGCCGGTGGTGAACATCTCGCCTTTCGCCCAGATGGCGATTTCGGGCACGGTCATCATCATCGCCGTCGCCGTCAACGCCCGGGCGGAGCGCCGCAAGGGCCGGGTCATCCTCAAGCGTGCGGAGCATGTCGCATGAGCAGCGTCGAACAGACAGCCCGTTACGTTCCCGACCGGCTGAAAAGCCCGGCCGCCCGCTGGGTGAAAAGCTGGGAAAGCCTGCTGATCGTCGTGGCGCTGGCAATCTTCCTCACCAATTCGTTCGCCTCGCCCTATTTCCTCGATCCATGGAACCTGTCGGACGCCTCGTTCAACTTCACCGAAAAGGCGCTGATTGCTTTTGCCATGGCGCTGGTGATCATTTCCGGCGAGATCGACCTGTCCGTCGCGGCCATCATCGCGCTCACCTCCACGGCCATGGGTTACGCGGCCCATGCCGGCTTCGATATGCCGATGCTGGTTGTGATCGGCCTTGCCACCGGCCTTGGTTGCGGTGCGATCAACGGGTTGCTGGTCACCGGCCTCGGCCTGCCGTCGATCGTCGTTACCATCGGCACCATGAGCCTGTTTCGCGGCACCTCCTTCATCATTCTCGGCGACCAGGCCTTTACCGAATATCCCGCAAGCTTCGCCTATTTCGGCCAGGGCTACGTCTGGTGGGTGTTTTCCTTCGAACTGGCGCTGTTCGTCGTCGCGGCGATTGTCTACGGCCTGTTGCTGCACAAGACCAATTTCGGCCGCGCCGTCTATGCCATCGGCAACAATGCGACGGCGGCACTGTTCTCGGGTATCCGCGTCGGCCGCGTAAAATTCATCCTGTTCCTGCTGACCGGCCTGATGGCGGGCATGGCGTCGATCTGCCTGACCTCGCGGCTCGGCTCGACACGGCCCTCAATCGCGCTCGGTTGGGAGCTGGAAGTGGTCACCATGGTCGTTCTCGGCGGCGTCAACATTCTCGGCGGTTCCGGCTCGATCCCCGGCGTTGTGCTGGCGGCGCTGATCATGGGCATGGTCACATTCGGTTTCGGCCTGCTCAACGTGCCGGGCATCGTCATGTCGATCTTCATCGGCCTGCTTCTGATCCTCGTCATCGCCCTGCCGATCGTCTACGGCCGCCTCAGCCGTCGCTGGGCCAAAAGTGCGGCTTGAGAGATGCAGGACATCGCCCGCGTCGCCGTCATTGATATCGGCAAGACCAATGCCAAGGTGGTGCTGTTCGACCTCGCCACGTCAAGCGAAATCGCCGTCCGCACCGTGCCGAACCGCGTTCTCGAAACACCGCCCTATCCGCATTTCGATACGGAAGCGTTGTGGAACTTCATTCTTTCGGCGCTGACAGAGCTTCATGCGGAGCGCGGTTTTGAGGCTATCTCGATCACGGCCCATGGTGCGACGATCGTCGTGCTCGACGGCAAGGGCGAACTTGCCCTGCCGGTGCTGGATTACGAACATGCCGGCCCTGACGATCTGGCGGCCGAATACGATGCGATCCGTCCGCCCTTTGCCGAAACCGGTTCGGCCCGCCTGCCGGGCGGCCTCAATGTCGGCGCGCAACTTTTCTGGCAGCAGCAGCGCTTTCCCGGTCTGTTCGACAAGGTCGAGACCATCATCGCCTATCCGCAATACTGGGCTTTTCGCCTGACGGGCGTGCTCGCCAACGAAATCACCTCGATTGCCTGCCACACCGATCTCTGGGCGCCGTGGAAAAGCGACTATTCGACGCTGACGGATGCCATGGGCTGGCGGGCAAAAATGCCGCCGATGCGCAAGGCGGACGATGTGCTTGGCACCCTCCGCCCCGAAGTTGCCGCCGCAACCGGCCTGCCGGCCGACATGCCCGTCTATTGCGGCCTGCACGATTCGAACGCGTCGCTGCTGCCGCATCTCTGGGCGAGCGAACCACCTTTCGCGGTGGTCTCGACCGGCACCTGGGTGGTGATGCTGGCGCCCGGCGCCCGACCGGTCTCGCTCGACGAGCACCGCGATACGCTGGTCAATGTCAGCGCGCTGGGCCAGCCGGTGCCCTCGGCCCGCTTCATGGGCGGCCGCGCCTTCCAGCTTCTGGCGCCTGCCGGCGACGCGGAGATCCTGCCGGTGGACCGGAAACGGGTGCTGGAGGAGCCGGTGTTCTTCCTGCCGTCGCTGCCTGAAGGTTCGGGGCCTTTCCCAAACCATCGTGGCGGCTGGTCATGTGAAGAAAGCAGTCTTTCGCCGGGTACCCGCCTTCTGGCGGTCTCCTATTATCTGGCGCTGATGACGGCGACGAGCCTCGATCTTATCGGCGCCGAAGGCGATATCGTCGTCGAGGGGCCATTCGCCGCCAATCCGTCCTATCTCGACATGCTGGCGGCGGCAACCGGCCGTCCGGTTCGCCTCAGTGCCGGGGCGACCGGCACGAGCCTCGGCACGGCGGGCCTCGTTCTGCGGGAAAAGCAAGCCATCGCGCCGCGCACCCGGATTTGGGCTGCCGATGCCGAACCAGCGCTGGCATCCTATGCGGCGACTTGGAAAGCCGCCGTGGCAGCGCAATCCGAGTAATCAAAAGAAAAGGCACGTCAGCGTGATGCTGCGTGCCTTTTCGATTCAAAATGGACAAGAAGAAGACCCTTGGCCTGATACCGGTTGTTTTCTTCCGCCGCTCTTTTGCTCGATTCGCCGTGGAGATTTGTTTTCGCCGGGATGCGCTTCAAGCATTACATGTCAAATTTGGAATTCAGAAAATCCGGATGCCCGTTTCTCGTCGTCCCATTTCAATATCGAGAAGCAAGCAAATTGCTGCCAATGTCAGGACGGTGATAAGCGAAGCGCCTATTCCAAGAACAATCATTGCTCATTCCTCCGCCGGCATCATCGCCAACTTGCACCTCAAGCTCTAAGACCTGGAACTTGCCTCTGGCTTGCGTCTTCCGCCTCGGAGAATTGCCGATTCCTGGCACAAATCTCATGGCTGGCGGCCCGATTTGACGAAACATCCGAAGATGACTATAGACAATTAACCTTCAGGCAAGGAATTAACCATAAATATTTGAAGGCACGTCGGAATGGGATTTCGTTTCCTGGAAATCCCGACCAGGCATGACGCCACACCGCCGTACCGGTATCGATCCGGTATCTCTCACAAAGCAGTTGCTAAAACAGCCTTTGGAGACAGCGTGGCATTCGCCTGGGGCCGATATCCCCGACCGATCCCGTTTCTCCGCGGCATGTCTGGCGAAACTAGTCCGGCCGTACCGCACGTTGCTGCGGCGGCCCAGTCGCATGGGGTTTTTGTTGGGGCACGAGGGGCCATCAGATCAGTCGCAGCGGACGCAGGGCAGCCTGCGCGATCGCTTGAGATTTGCCGGCCTCGACGGTGATCGGTGCGATCTCGTGCGCCGCTATCGCCCCATGCTGCAGCCGCTGGTCGAAGCCGGCCTGCGCGATCTCTTTCACCGTTTCCAGACTTTCCCCGATGCGGCTCGCGTCTTTTCCAGCGAACGCCAGGTCGAGCGCATGCACGATCTGCAGTCGTCGCATTGGGACGTCCTGACCGACGCCCGTTTCGACAGCCTTTATGCAGAACGCGTCAAGGTGCTGTCTGATGCCGAGACCAAGATGGGCGTCGATCCGCGCTGGCACGTGGCCGGCCACGCCGTCGTCATGGAACACCTGCTCTCCGGCCTCGTCGGCGAGCTGGATGGCTGGCACGTCACACCGGCACGGCGCAAGCGTGCCCGCGAACTGAGCGACGTCCTCTCGGCCGTGATGCGCATGGTGCTGGTCGATGTCGAAATCGCCGTGTCGCTGCGTTTCAACCAGCAGCGGTTCCAGCACAAACGTCAACTGGACGACCAGCGACAGGCCGATCATGCCGAAGTCGAGCGCCTCTTCGGCGACGTCTTCCGTGGTCTGGCAGAACGGGACCTGACGGTGAGGGTGGCCGGCGAGGTGCCGGATCTCTATTCCGAACTTGCCGAAACGCTGAACTCGGCCCTCGACGAAATGCAGACGGCCTTGAGTTCGTTTGCCGAACGGTCGGAAGCGGCCGAAGCTGCGGTCGGCTGTCTTGCCGGTGATGCCGGCACGCTGGTCGGCCATGCGGCGCGGCAGTCGCAGCAGTTGCTCGGCACCGCAAACCTGCTCGGCGGCATCGCCGCCCGCGTCCGCGAAAGCGCCAGTTTTACCAAATCGGCCGAACAGATGGCCCTGGCGACACGTTCGGCGGCGGAAGACAGCGGTAATGTCGTCGGCAAGGCGATCAGCGCCATGGCCGATATCGAGACATCCGCGTCCCAGATCGGCGAGATCATCGGCGTCATCGACGAGATCGCCTTCCAGACCAATCTCCTGGCGCTGAATGCCGGCATCGAAGCGGCGCGCGCCGGCGACAGCGGTCGCGGTTTTGCCGTCGTTGCCCAGGAAGTGCGGGCCTTGGCGCAGCGGTCCGCCGATGCCGCCCGGGAAATCAAGACGCTCGTCGGCGGTACGAAATCCCAGGTCGAGGCCGGCGTCCAGATGGTCGGCCGCACGCAGGACGCGATTGGCAACATCGTTCGCCAGGTGACCGACATCAATGCGGCGATATCGGATATCGCCCGATCGACGGAAGAACATGCCAGCGGGCTGGATGCCGTCACTGCCGATCTCGGCACACTTGGCGGCGATATCGGCAACCACGCCGAGCTTGCGCGCCGCACAGGCTCGGAGACGGACGAGCTTCACAAGGTCATCCTCGAGCTTGGCGAGACCATTCGCGAATTCCGTACCCACCGCCAGGACTATGTCGCACGCCAAGTCGCGCCGAAGGCTGCCCCTCTGCCGCCGGCACGGGCCGCCATTTTGCCGCCCGTGCGGCAAATATCTCGTGAAAATGACGTTCGGAGCAATTTTAATCGTTCGATTCACCGAATGGGAAGCATGCGATGAGCGGTTTCTTTACCACCTTTGCTTATAAACGGGACTTGGGGTGGCGAAATGCGGCCGTGTCGGAGGGACAACCGATGCGCCCGGTCGATGCAAAAACCCTGATGTTTTACGGATGCGACGGACGAGGAATGAACTGATGGCGAGCAAAGCGGGCGCGCAGAATGTGAAATTGGCCGCGATCCTGGACCTCAACGAGGCCACGACGCTGCATGGAACGCTCCTCTCCTTGCGTGGGAGCGATATCGTAATCGACGCCTCGGCGGTCGAGCGTTGCGGAACCCAGTGTATCCAGGTTCTCGTTGCGGGAGCAAAGGCTTGGGAAGAGGACAAGAAGACCTTCACCATCGGCAAGGTTTCCGATGCGTTTGAGAAAACGACCCAACTCATCGGTGTCAATTTCGAGCAGCTGCTCGGCAAGGAGATTCGGCAATGAAAAAACGAGTTCTGACCGTGGATGATTCACGGACGATCCGGAACATGCTTCTGGTGACCCTCAACAATGCAGGTTTCGAAACGATCCAGGCCGAAGACGGCGTGGAAGGTCTCGAAGTCCTGGAAGACTGCAATCCGGATGTCATCGTCACCGACATCAACATGCCGCGCCTGGACGGTTTCGGTTTCATTGAAGGCGTTCGCCGCAATGAAAAATACCGTGCCATCCCGATCCTGGTCCTGACCACGGAAAGCGATGCGGAAAAGAAGAATCGCGCACGTCAGGCCGGTGCAACCGGTTGGATCGTGAAGCCGTTCGACCCCACGAAACTGATCGATGCCATCGAACGTGTAACCGCCTGAACCGGGAATTTCTCCTATGGATATGAACGAAATCAAAGAGATCTTTTTCCAGGAGTGCGAGGAGCAGCTCGCGGAACTGGAATCCGGTCTTTTGAAGCTGAATGACGGTGATCGCGACCCGGAAACAGTCAATGCTGTTTTCCGTGCCGTTCACTCGATCAAAGGTGGTGCAGGTGCGTTCGGTTTGGACGACCTGGTTGCCTTTGCTCACGTTTTCGAAACGACTCTTGATTGCGTTCGTTCCAACAAGCTAGAGCCGACCCAGGACGTGCTCAAGGTGATGCTCAAGTCGGCCGACGTGCTGGCCGACCTGACCAACGCCGCCCGCGATGGCGGCAGCGTCGACGAATCGCGCAGCCGCGGCCTGGTCAAGGAACTGGAAGCCCTGGCGCATGGCGAAATTCCGGCACCGAGCGCCGCCGTCGAGGCGCCGGCGCCCAAGCCCGCCCCGAAAGCCGCCGCTCCGGTGGTCGCCGTTGCGCCGACGGACTCCAGCGGTTTCCAGCCGATTCCGTTCTCCTTTGACGATTTTGGCGGCGAAGACGACCAGTCCGCCGCCCTGCCGGCCTACGAAATCACGTTCAAGCCGCGCGCGGAACTGTTCTCGAAGGGCAACGAAGCCTCGCTGCTGTTGCGCGATCTCTCGCGCATCGGCGAGATGAGCATCTATTGCAACACCGACGACGTGCCGGCACTCGACAAGATGGATCCGGAAGGGTCCTACCTGCATTGGGTCATCTCGATCAAGACCGACAAGGGCGAGGCAGGCATCCGCCAGATCTTCGAATTTGCCGAGTGGGATTGCGAACTCGACATCAAGCTACTCGAAGACGATGGTCCCGCGGCCCAGGCCGAGAGCGAACTGCCGATGATCCCCGTGCCGTTTGATCTGTCGATCCTCGATGACGGCCCGGCCGCCGTCGAAACCGACGTCGCCGCCGCCGTTGCCGCCGCCGATACGGCCAGCAACGTCATGCAGATGGCGAGTGCCGCCGCGCGGGGCGAGAAGAAGGAATCCGCTGCTGCAACCGCTGCAGCTGCCGCCGCCAACAATGCCCAGGCTGCCAACAATGCCAGCGCCGGCCAGACGATCCGCGTCGATCTCGACCGCGTCGACCGCCTCATCAACCTCGTCGGCGAGCTTGTCATCAACCAGGCGATGCTGTCGCAGAGCGTCATCGAGAACGACACCAACGGCACGTCGTCGATCAACATGGGCCTCGAGGAGCTGCAGCAGCTCACCCGCGAGATCCAGGACTCGGTCATGGCCATCCGCGCGCAGCCGGTCAAGCCGGTCTTCCAGCGCATGGCCCGTACCGTCCGCGAAATCGCCGACATCACCGGCAAGTCGGTCCGCCTCGTCACCGAAGGTGAAAACACCGAAGTCGACAAGACCGTCATCGACAAGCTCGCCGAGCCGTTGACGCACATGATCCGCAACGCCGTCGACCACGGCCTGGAAATGCCGGAAAAGCGCGTCGCGCTCGGCAAGAACCCGGAAGGCACGGTCAAGCTGACCGCCAAGCATCGCTCGGGTCGCATCGTCATCGAACTGACCGACGACGGTGCCGGCATCAACCGCGAGAAGGTGCGCCAGAAGGCGATCGCCAACGACCTGATCTCGCCCGATGCCAACCTGACGGACGAAGAAATCGACAACCTGATCTTCCACGCCGGCTTCTCCACCGCCGACAAGGTCTCGGACCTTTCCGGCCGCGGCGTCGGCATGGACGTGGTCAAGCGCTCGATCCAGGCACTCGGCGGCCGAATCTCCATCTCCTCGAAGCCCGGCCAGGGCTCGACATTCTCGATGAGCCTGCCGCTGACGCTCGCCGTCCTCGACGGCATGGTGGTGACCGTTGCCGGCCAGACCCTCGTCGTGCCGCTGACGGCCATCGTCGAGACGTTGCAGCCGGAAGCCTCGTCGATCCATTCCTTCGGTGCGACGCAGCGCCTGATCTCGATCCGCAACTCCTTCTGCCCGCTGGTGGATGTCGGCCGGATCCTGAACTTCCGCGCAACGCAGGCCAATCCGGTCGAAGGTGTGGCACTTCTGGTCGAATCCGAAGGCGGCGGCCAGCGTGCACTGATGGTCGATGCAATTCAGGGCCAGCGTCAGGTCGTTATTAAGAGTCTTGAGGCAAACTACACACATGTGCCGGGAATTGCGGCAGCAACCATTCTGGGTGACGGGCGCGTCGCGCTCATCCTGGACGTGGATGCGGTCGTGGCAGCCTCGCGCGGTCAGTCGCTCAAGCAGGAAATGTCGCTAGCTTCGGTTGGATGAAATCATGTCGTACCTCGTAAAAAATCTGACCCAGGGAAGTCGTGAGCTTATCGCCTTTCGTATTGGTGACCAGGAATTTTGCGTGAACATCATGTCGGTCCGCGAAATCCGCGGCTGGACGCCGGCAACGCCGATGCCGCATTCGCCCTCCTATATGAAGGGTGTGCTGAATCTGCGTGGTGCCGTCCTGCCGATCATCGATCTGTCGGCCCGGCTCGGCATGCGGCCGACCGAACCGAGCCCGCGCCACGTCATCATCGTGGCGCAGGTCAACCGCAAGGTCGTCGGCCTGCTGGTCGAGGCGGTCTCCGACATCCTGACGGTGACCGACGAGAATATCCAGCCGACGCCGGAAATCTCGTCGGATCTCGAAAAGCAGTTCGCCCGCGGCATCCTGGCCATCGACAAGCGCATGATCTGCCTTGTTGAACTCGATGGCCTCTTCCCGGAAGAAAGCGAGGCAGCATGAATGCGATCAGCCTGAGCGATCACCGGCAGTCGCCGGACGAGGTGTTGGCGAGCGGTGAATATCCGCTGACGCGCCGCGACCTTTCGGAGATCGCGGCGATGATCTACGCCGATGCCGGCATCTATCTCAACGACTCCAAGGCGTCGCTGGTCTACTCGCGTCTGTCGAAGCACATCCGCACGCTTGGCCTCAGCGGTTTTCGCGAGTATTGCCAGCTGGTGTCTTCGCCGGCGGGTGCTGCGCCGCGCCGCGAGATGCTGTCGCATCTAACGACGAACTTCACCCGCTTCTTCCGTGAAAACCATCATTTCGATCACCTGAAGAACGATGTGTTGCCGGAGCTGCTGGCCCGCGCCAAGTCCGGCGGTCGTGTCCGCATCTGGTCGGCCGCCTGTTCCGACGGGCAGGAGCCGTATTCGATTGCGCTGACGGTGCTCTCGGTCATGCCGAATGCCGCCGACTACGATATCCGTATCCTGGCGACCGATATCGATCCGAAGATCCTGGCGCTCGCCCGCGCCGGCGTCTACGACGAGACGGCGCTGGAAACGGTGTCTCCGGCCATGCGCAAGCAATGGTTCCGGGAAGTCGACGTCAACGGCCGGCGGAAATTCCAGATCGATGACCGGGTCAAGAGGCTGATCACCTTCAACGAACTGAACCTGATGGCGCAATGGCCGTTCAAGGGACCGTTCGATGTGATCTTCTGCCGCAACGTGGTCATCTATTTCGATGAGCCGACCCAGATGAAGATCTGGTCGCGGTTTGCCACCAACCTGCCGGATGGCGGACATCTTTATATCGGCCATTCTGAACGGGTTTCCGGCGACGCCAAGAACCTGTTCGACAATATCGGCATCACCACCTACCGGTATACCGGTGGCAAGGCAGGGAGGAAAGTATGAGTGTACCTGCCCGGGTTCTTGTCGTCGACGACTCGCCCACCATGCGTGGTCTGATCACGGCTGTGCTCAGCGCCGATCCGGACGTGAGCGTCATCGGCCAGGCCGGCGACGCGCTGGAAGCGCGCGAAGCGATCAAGAAACTCAATCCCGATGTCGTCACCCTCGATATCGAGATGCCGAACATGAACGGCCTCGATTTTCTGGAAAAGATCATGCGGCTGCGTCCCATGCCGGTGATCATGGTGTCCAGCCTTACCCATCGCGGCGCCGAAGCAACGCTTGCGGCCCTCGAAATCGGTGCCTTCGACTGCGTCAGCAAACCCGTTCCGGGCGAGCCGAGGCCGTTCACCGACCTTGCCGACAAGGTCAAGGCGGCAGCGCGTTCCTTGCGGTCCATCGGCCGGCCGGCTGTTTCCGCCCCGGCCCCGGTGGTCGCCCCTACCAGTGATTTCCGTGTCGGACGAAAGATCGTGGCCATCGGCTCCTCGACGGGCGGCGTCGAGGCGTTGATCACGGTCCTGCAAAAATTTCCGGTCAATTGTCCGCCGACCGTCATTACCCAGCACATGCCCTCCACCTTCACCAAGAGCTTTGCCGAGCGGTTGAACCGCATCTGCGCGCCGGCGGTGCAGGAAGCCACGGACGGCGCACGGTTGGAAATCGGAAAGATCTATCTTGCACCCGGTGGCGACCGCCACCTGCAAGTCACGAATGCAGCAGCTCCCTGCTGCCGTCTCATCGAGCGGGACCCCGTCAATGGCCATCGGCCATCGGTGGATGTCCTGTTTGATTCGGTCGCTGAACTGGCGGGTCGCAATGCTGTGGGGGTCATCCTCACCGGCATGGGACGCGACGGTGCGGCCGGTTTGCTCAAGATGCGTCATGCAGGCGCGCGTACCATTGGGCAAAACGAAAAAACCTGCGTGGTCTACGGGATGCCAAGGGTTGCTCACGAGCTCGGCGCCGTTGAGCAGCAACTCCCCCTTGGTGCCATCGGGGAAGAAATCCTGAAATTTACAGCCGCCCGAAAAGAAGGGAGCGATTAATGTCTATAGCCGAAAAAATCAAAGTTCTGATCGTCGACGATCAGGTCACCAGCCGACTGCTGCTGAGCGATGCCTTGGTCCAGCTCGGATTCAAGCAGATCACCTCCGCAGGTGATGGCGAGCAGGGCATGAAGATCATGGCCGAGCAGCCGCATCACCTGGTGATCTCCGACTTCAACATGCCGAAGATGGATGGCATCGGTTTTCTGCAGGCCGTGCGTGCGAACCCGAACACCAAGAAGGCCGCCTTCATCATCCTGACGGCACAGGGTGACCGGGCTCTGGTGCAGAAGGCAGCGCAGCTGGGCGCCAACAACGTCCTGGCCAAGCCGTTTACCATCGAAAAAATGAAGGCGGCGATCGAGGCCGTATTCGGAGCCTTGAAATGACAACCGATGTTGCAGCCAGACGCGTAAACATTATCCAGGGGGAATATAAGGTTATTGACGATCCCAATGTCGTTTTGACCACGATCCTTGGTTCGTGTGTGGCTGCATGTCTGAGAGACCCGGTCGCCGGCGTTGGGGGGATGAACCATTTCCTCTTGCCGGGGTCAGCTGCTGCGGTATCGGCGGGCGGCGACGCCACACGTTATGGCGTCCATCTGATGGAATTGCTGATCAACGGGCTTCTCAAAAAGGGAGCAAGGCGCGACCGGCTTGAGGCCAAGATTTTCGGAGGCGCCAAGACGATTGCCACCTTCTCGAATGTTGGTGATCAGAACGCCGCCTTCGCGATGCAGTTCCTGCGGGACGAGCGCATCTCCGTCGTCGGCTCGAGCACCGGCGGCGAGTATGGCCGCAAGCTCGAATATTGGCCTGTCAGTGGCCGTGCACGCCAGTATCCGCTGACGGGTGCGGAAACGCAAAAAACGGTGGCCCTGGAGCAGAAACCAGCCCCTGCGCCCCGTCCGGTGGAAAGTTCAATCGAGTTTTTTTAAGGACTGTTTCCGACTATGCTGCCGGACATTGCCAACCAGACCCAGGCGGTCGAAGAATCGCTTCCCGAAATCCTCATGCGGATTGTTTCGGAGTTGCACGACGTGGCCTATCTGATCGAGCGCATCGAGCCGCAATTGCTGGAACTCGGCGGTGGAGAGGTTCTTGCTTCCCCCGATTCCATGAAGATCTTGCAGGGCATCGACCTCGCCGTGCAGAAGACGCGCGGCCTTGCCGAATTCATCGACACCGTCACGGGTACCGTGCCGGAAAACTGGGTGGTGGATGTTGCGACCGCCCTCAGCCTCGTCAAGCTTGCCGACATGCAGAAGGCGCTTGGCGGTGGAATGCGTCACGGCCATTCGCAGCCGCTGACCAAGGCGGCGGGTGATTTCGACCTTTTCTGAGGCCGCTTCTTCCCTTCCGTACCTGACGAAAATCAAGCTTTCCGACCGCATTCCGGCGGAAATAGGCTGATTTGCGGCCCTAAAAGCCATTAGACGAAACGTTCGCGCAAGCTTCACTTCTTAGTGTCGCCCCAGAGAATTAAGACTCTTCCTCTCTGGTTGACGGTGCGAGAACAGAATGAATCTGTTAAATCAATTACTTCAGGTTTTTAGGAACTTTGCCTCCTTGGGGCAGGCGCGTTTGCTGACCCTGATTGGGGTTGGCGTCGTCTCGATGGCAATCATCCTTTTCGCCGCATTCTACGTCAACAAGCCGGCCTATGAGACGCTCTATGTCGGGCTTGAGGCGACCGATCTCAATCAGATCAGTATCGCGCTTGCAGAAGCGAATATGGATTTTGAAGTCGGCACCGACGGCAAGAGCGTGCAAGTGCCGACCGGCACGACCGGCAAGGCGCGCCTTCTGCTCGCCGAACGCGGTCTGCCGAACAGCGCCAATGCCGGTTATGAACTTTTCGACAATGTCGGTTCGCTCGGCCTCACCTCCTTCATGCAGGAAGTCACCCGCGTTCGCGCCCTCGAAGGTGAAGTCGGCCGTACGATCCAGGCCATCAACGGCATTTCCGCCGCCCGCGTTCACATCGTCATGCCCGACGTAGGCAATTTCCGCCGCGGCGAGCAGAAACCGACGGCATCCGTCATGATCCGTGCCGGTGCCGAAGCGGGCCGCAAGGCTGCCGCTTCCATCCGTCATCTGGTTGCCTCCTCCGTTCCCGGCCTCGATGCCGACGACGTGACGATCCTAGACTCCACCGGCCAGCTTCTCGCCTCCGGCGACGACAGCGCCAATGGTTCGCTGGCACGCAATCTCGGCATCGTGCAATCGGTCCAGAACGAAGTCGAATCGAACATCGACAAGGCTCTCGCACCGTTCCTCGGCATGGACAACTTCCGTTCGAGCGTCACGGCGCAGCTGAACACCGACAGCCAGCAAATCCAGGAAACGGTCTTCGATCCGGAATCCCGCGTCGAGCGGTCGGTCCGCATCACTAAGGAAGCGCAGAAATCTCTCTCCCGTCAGGCTGACACGGCGGCGACCGTCGAGCAGAACGTGCCGCAGGCCGGTCCGGAAGGCACCACCGGTCCGGAGTCTTCCGACGAAGCCGACAAGAAGGAAGAGCAGACCAACTACGAAATCAACAGCAAGACCGTTGCCACGACCCGCAACAGCTACAAGCTCGAAAAGCTCTCCGTTGCCGTCGTCGTCAACCGTGGCCGCGTTGCCAAGATGGTCGGCGAACCCGTCGACCAGGCCAAGGTCGATGCCTATCTTGCCGAAATGCAGAAGATCGTCAGCTCGGCTGCTGGTCTCGACACGGCACGCGGCGACGTCGTGACCGTCACGGCGATGGACTTCCTGGAAAACCAGCTTCTCGACGAAGCCGCTTCCGGCCCCGGCGTCATGGACATGCTGAGCCGCAACATGGCCGGCATCATCAACTCGCTGGCCTTCGTTGCCGTGGCTTTCCTGATCGTCTGGCTGGGTGTTCGTCCGCTGGTCCGCTCGGTCGGCGCAGATGCTGCCGCCGGCGAGGCGCTGGCCCAGCAGGAAGCCGGACTGGAACTGCCCGATTTCGCACCCTCGACGGGTGGCGGCACCGGCCTCATGGACGGCTTCGGTTCGGATTTCGGCTTCGACAGCACCGACGACATGCTCATGGACGACGACGAAGGCGGCTTCAACCGCCGGGTTCGCGAAGGACCGGAACGGCGCCTGGCGCGGATGGTGGAGATCAGCGAAGAACGCGCCGCCAAGATCCTCCGCAAATGGGCCATCGACGAGGCCGCCTGATACAAAAACACCGGTTCGCATCTGCGAGCCGGTGTTTTCGCTTTTGAAGGCAGGTGCAGAATTCGGCGAAATTTTGTCACCGAGAAGACGGGCCTACGATAGTGTAGGATCTGCCATTCTTGCCCTTCGAGAGCTTTAGGGCAGCAAAATATCGCAATGTGAAAAGCATCTCTCTTGACTGAATGGCATTTTTTCGCCGTTCTTCTGCGATTTTTCGATCGTGATTGATGGTGTTTTGTCTTAACGATTTGGAAAGGAAATGATTTTGCGCACCTATAGGCAGATCGAAAATTCCCATTCTCCACATTATTTTTGATTTATGTCATCGCTACGTTACTCAAATGATGAGATACAGTTTTTCAGCGGATCATATTGTAAGGCAACAGAATAGTATTCAGAAGAGAAGATTATGCGGTTCACAGTTTGCATGTGTATTCAAGAATAATATTCTTGTGTAATGTGTATTTGGTGAATAAATAGATGATTGCTGTGGCTTGAAGTCGTTTTTGGGGAAATTCGTTGCCGCCCTGCAGGAATCATATTACGGTGCGCATGCTGGGTGTCCTCGTATATTGGCAAAAATTTGGCGAATCGCATCACAAAAGCCAGGCTTGGTAAATCCCTAAAGCTTGGAGGTGCCGCGATTGCCTTTGTTGTCTAGACTGCAGTGATTCGGCAGAGGTGCAGATTTTGACATGTGGTAGGACGTCGGCACGTCGAATGCTTGGGAACCGGTGAAGTCAAACCGGAAAGTGGCTCTCAATGTGAGCCCTATGGGGAGTGCAATATGGAAGTGGAGACATTGCAGTCCGACATTGCACTCAAAGGTCGCCCTTTCGTGGGTGGCAGCCAGTTGTCGAAGTCGATGTCGCGTGAGCAGTTGATCGGCAAGCTGGCGCGATTGGCCGGCCCGAACCACCTGCCGGCTGGCATGGGCGCCCTGACAGATTATGTCGGCGCCTCCCACTATCTTCTTGCCCGATATGACCTGGTGCAGGAGCAGGGGCTCGAATTCGTAGTGTCGTCGAACTGGCCCTTCGACCTTGTGCGGCGCCTCAGCGTCGATCTCGCCAATCTGTATTCCCGTTCGACGGAGCTGGAGAAGTGCCTCTCCATCCTGCAGCCGAGCTTTGCCCTGCTGCCGGATGACGTTGAGGTGCCGCCGGGCGTCAGCCGTCAATATTGCTCGTTGACCTTCAATGTCGGCCGCACCCGTCTGTCCCTCATGCTGCTTTTTGCCGACGGCATCATCCTCTCGCAGGACCGGCTGCGTGATGTCGGCCTGTTCGCCGGATATTACTCCAGCTTTGCGCGTGCCCGCGACCAGAAGGCGGAACGGGATTTCGATCTGACCGAACGTGAACTCGAGTGCCTTTTCTGGATTGCCGAAGGCAAGACCAGCGACGAAATCGCGATGATCCTCGGCATCTCGCGCAACACGATCAACAACTACATCACCAGCGTTATGCGCAAGACAGCAACCAAGACCAGATCGGAAGCCATCGCTTATGCGGTGCGCAACAACCTGGTCTGACGGGGAGATAGATGGCGTATTCGCAGGACAAGAACGGTGATGCTCCGGGAGAGATCAGGACGTTCCGCATGACGCGGATCACAAGTCGGTCGGACCTGTTTCCCCGTCTCGTCTCGATGCAGAAGACCATCAACGCCCGGCATTTTGCCGTGTTCCGTATCTCCGGCGCCGGCCTGCCGAGCAAGCGCAAGCTGGTCTGCGAGCTTGAAAACTGGGGGCCATCGAACATCACCGCCTCGCAGATGTTCGTCGAAGCCTATGGCGATGCGCTGATCGAGCATATGGAGAAATCGCTGCTGCCGTTGATGTGGAACGGCCGCGACGAGACGAGCGTCGCCGAAACGCCTGACCTCGACCTGTTCACGGTGCGCCTCAAGGGGCGGCTTCTGCCATTCTCGGGGGTTGCCTTTCCGGTGCGGCTCGGCGCCGTCGGCAATGGCTACACCTTGTTCACATCCAACTACATCGACCTCGCAAGCGATGCGCTCGTCGACCTGCACGGCAAGAGCTGCCATATCATGATGGACCTGCTGTCGCTCGACGAGCGGCGTGCCGTGCCCGCCGAAACCCTCAGCGAGCGCGAGGTCGCTTGCCTGCAGCTGGCCGGCGACGGCCGCATCAGCGACGAAATTGCCGACAAGCTCGGCCTCTCCGTTCACACCGTCAATGCCTATCTCGGATCGGCGACCATCAAGCTCGATTCGGTCAACCGTATCCAGGCCATCGCCAAGGCGATCCGCCTCGGTTACATCAGCTGATTACCGCGTCACGGGGCGATCTTCGCTGAAACGCAGATGCGTTCGGGCGAAGGCGAGGCCCCTTTGCGGGGCCTGCCGGCATGCGCGATTTTACGCAATATCAGGCAAAACAGGGGATAGAGAGCGGATCCGAAGGCTCGATACGCGCCTACGCCGTTCTCCGCAGGCGTTCGGTCGTCTTGACGAATTTCGCCGCTTCCAGGCTACGGGCAAGGAAGGCAGTGTTCTCGTCCGGGTCGGCGGACGGATTCTGGAAGGCGATATGATTGATCTCGATACCGGCGACGGTATCGCTGAGCATCAGCTGCGCATAGATCGTCACGCCCGGCGGCTTGATTTCCAGGTCGAGGGTGACCTCCGGGACACCGCCCCATTCCAGCTTGTAATTTCCGCCGGCGCCGAAATTCACCGTGCCGGGGTGGAAAAACAGCTCCGCGGCCGACGAAACGAGATCCGCAAGATTGGCATTATACTCAAAACGCAAAAGTGAGATGAGATCTGCGGCATCCAGGAGACGCAGTTCTGTTGCGACCGGGCTAATCGCATCGGCAATGATTTTTTCACGACGTGTGGAATAGGGGCATTTTTTCATCAGGCTAGTGAACCCGTCTGTTTGGTTGCATCGCATAAACACGATGAATCAGTTCAGCGACAGCTTTGTAGAATACTGACGGGATGACACTATCGATCGAGACTTGCGCAAACATGGAGCGTGCGAGTGGCGGGTCCTCAAAAACCGGAATGCCGTTTTCTTCGGCAATTTCGCGAATCTTCAACGCAATGAGATCCTGGCCCTTGGCGATGACCACCGGCGCATCGTTTTCTTCGCGCACATAACGCAGCGCCACGGCAAAGTGGGTCGGGTTGGCGATGATCAGCGTGGCGCGCGGCACGTTGCCGATCATACGCCGGCGAGCGCGGTCGCGGGCGATGGAGCGCTGGCGCGCCTTGATGACCGGGTCACCCTGCGACTGCTTGAATTCGTCCTTGACCTCCTGCTTCGTCATCATCAGCTGGGTGAACCAGTGATGGCGCGTCCAGAAGAAGTCGATGATCGCGATGGTGGCGGTGGCAAAGAGAATCACGATCATGATTTTCTTGAACGTCCCGGCCATCTTGACGAAGATGACCTGCGGATCGGAAAACATCGCGTCGATCGACGAGAAGAACTCGCTTCGCAAGGCAAAGAACATGATCAGCGATACGACCATGATCTTGAACAGCGATTTTCCGAATTCGACGAAACCCGGCGCGCTGAACATCCGCGACCAGCCCTTCATCGGCGATATGCGCGACATCTGCGGCCTGATTCGTTCCAGCACGAAGCTCGGCATGTTCTGCAGGATCGAGGAGCCGATACCGAAGGCGAGGAAAAGCACGAAGGCCGGCAGCAGCAGCGCGCTGGATTCCCATCCGAGGTGCACGAAGAGGGAGAGAACGTCGGTGCTGGTCTCGATCTTCCACTGGTCCGGCTGCTCGAACAGGTCTCGCAATGTCTCGCCGATACGAGCTATGCCGGAAGGGATGAAGAAAATCAGATAAACGTAGAAGGCGACGGCAGATGCGAAGATCGTGACTTCGCGGGAGAAGGGGACGTTGCCCTTTTCGGCCGCGTCGCGAATTTTTTTCTCTGATGGGGCTTCTGTTTTACTGTCTTTGTCGTCGTCGTCAGCCATACGCGCTGCCTTTCACAAAGAAAAAAGCCCGTGACGAATCACGGGCGACTCTTCCCAGCAAAATTACTCTTTCGCGTATTGACCGGCAACAAGCCCGGCATCTTCTCCCGGGCTTGTTTGGTCAGGACGGGCGATCAGGCCGCCTCGGCCGAACCGTCCGCCTTTTCCTTGAGCTCGATCTGGCCGGCATTGGCAAGACGGATAGCTTCCTGGGCGACGGCGCGGCGGGCAATCGCGATTTCGCGCGGATTGATGCCGGTCGTGCCGGTGGAGAGATCCGATTCGATCATGCGGCGCTGGCGCGGGCTGATGCAGACCAGGACGGATTCGCGGATTTCGTTCGGTGCGCCGCGAAGCGCCATGGTGAGAATGTCGGCGGCAATGTCGTTGAGCAGCATGACGCGGCTGCGCTGCGGCATGTACATGAGGTCTTCGAAGAGGAAGATCCTCGGGCGAACCTTGTTGACGGCGTCCTTGTTGAGCGATTCCAGCGAGTTGAGCAGGGTATCGACCATCGGCTTGTCGAGTTCGTTCATGAGGTCGGCGACCTTTGCCGTACCGACCGAATTCTTCTCGGCCTCGATCTCGCCCACCAGCTCGTGGACACGGTTTTCGATGATGCTCGCAGCCTTGGGGCTGACGTCGCGCAGGTTGACCGTACGGTTCATGATGTCGGCCCGGCGGCTGTCGGGAAGCTGCAGCAGCACCTTGGCGCCGAAGGACGACGGGATCATCGAGAGAATGTAGGCAATCGTCTGCGGATGTTCGCGCAGCAGGAACTGCGCCACGAACGCCGGATCGGCGTCCTGGAGGCGATCCCAGATGGAGGATTCGTAGGCCTGGAAGGCGGTACGGCGGCCGAGCAGGCCATCCACCTCTTCTGGGGTAAGGCCTTCCTCGAGGATATCCTCGATGGCCTTGGCATTGTCCATGAGACCCGTTCCCTCGGTGAACAGGTCCTCGAATTCGCTGACCAGTGCCGCCAGCTCATCCGGCGGAATGGTCCTCAGGGTCTGGGCAGAGGAGATGATCAATTGCAGTTCGTGCTGGGTGAAATATTTCAGCAGCCGGCCGGCAACCTGCTTGCCCATGGCCAGAAGGACCGCAGCGGCCTTGTCTGGCTGGGAAAGCGGGCTACCGGGAAGCGATCCGCCAAAATCCTCGAAGTCCATCATGGTCTCTCACCTCTCTGTCCCAAACAGGGATCAGGCCTTCTTCGTACTCATAACTTCAATCAATTTGACCCCGAAACGGGTGTCGTCACCATCCAGGACGGTGATTTCGCCGCGCGCAATCTTGCGGCCATTGACCATGATATCGACCGGTTCGCCGATCTTCTTGTCAAGCGCTATGGTTGCACCTTCCTGAAGATTCATCAAGCCGGAGACTTGCATGCGGCTGGTCCCGAGAATGATCTGGACTTCGATCGGAATGTCCATGATCAGGTCGAGGTTGGAGTTGAGCGCGCTGCCCGGCTCCTGCATGCGGGAGGACGAGCGGCTGCTCGAAGCACCCGAGGAAAAGCTCGGGGTGCTGTCGAAGCTGCTCGCAGCACTCGTTGCGCCGAAATCGTCGCCGCCGAAGGCCGAGAGATCGGCTGCTCCGCCGAAATCGCTGTCCGGCATTCCACCGTCGGCGTCGCTCTTCAGCACGCCGCGCAGATCGTCGATGGCCTGCTCCAGATCGGCATCATTGCCGGGAGCTTCCATGGAGAAGTCTGTGTCCAAAGGGGTTTTCTTGGTAGCCATGAAAATCACTATTCCAGTTGAAACTTGCCTCAACCTGCCTTCGCTGCAGTGCGGCGGAAAATCGCTTAACCCATCAGGTGGCGAAGGATCTCGTCTTCAGTGCTGACATTGTCCGTCACCCGGACCATGTAGTTGGCGCCGGCCTTGCCGAGTTCGCAGACATACATGTCCTTGCCGTTGGCGCTGATGTCGACCTGGACGTCTTCCTTGTCCTGGAAGGAGATAACGTCGCCGACGGCCAGCTTGGAAATCGTCCGCAAGGTCAGCGATTCGAGCCGGATGCGGGCCTGCAGCGTCACATGCGAGCGGCGAACCTGCTCGCCGATCTGGTCGCCCCAGTCCTTCTGGGCCTTCGGCGCCTGGTTGCGCGATTTCGGCAGGGTGACATGGGTTTTCAGCAATGCCTTCTGCGGAACGACCAGTGCGAACTCGCCGGTGACCGAACCGATGCCGATCGTCAATTTGAAGGCAGCAGCGAATTCGTCTGCCTCACCCGCCGGGCTGACACGGTCCTCGGCATTGCGGGGACGCTGGATCGTTGCTTCGAAGCTGCCAGGCGCGTTGACGCCGGAACGCAGCACGCTGCCGATCTTGTCGAAAACCATCGTCGCCAGGTCGAGTTCGATGCGCGAGAGCGGCCGTTCGATCGGCTCCTCGATCGCATCCGGCGAGGCGCCGAGCAGGTTTTCCATCAGGGTGATGATGAAATTGTTGCCGCAGGTCAGCACATAGTGCGGGCACCAGTTGCGCAGCGATGCGTTGGCAATGACGATATCGTCGCCGAGATCGGCGATGAGGTCCGTCATGAGACCGGTTTCGCAACCCGTATAACCGACCTTCACGTTCAGGCCGGTTTCGCTCTTGAAGACGTCGGGGAGAAATTCCGCGTAGAGCTGGCCGAATTCGGCGCAGAGCTTGGCGATCGATCTCTGGTCGCCCAGCCCGCCGGTCAGTTTGGCGAGCAGGGCAGGATTCATTCCATATTTGGCGGATGCTTCTGTCATAGGAGTCACGCTGCCTTGTTTTCGCCGCCAGGATTCATCATTTCCTGTTCAACGGCATCGATTGACGGACGTTCGTAGGCGGAAATCGTCTTGCGGCCATATTCGAGAGCGACCTGCGGGACCGAGCCGTTCATGTAGGCGAGCAGGGTCTGCTTGACGATGATGTAGAGCCGATGCTGCTTGGCGCGGACGATCTTGATCTGGGAAACCAGCGGGTTGCAGAGCGAGTAGGACAAGAGAATGCCGAGGAAGGTGCCGACAAGTGCGGCGCCGATCAGGTGACCGAGAACCTCGGGCGATTCGTTGATGGCGCCCATGGCCTTGATAACGCCGAGAACGGCGGCGACGATACCGATGGCGGGGAATGAATCGCCCATGATCGAGATCGCGTAGTAGGGCTTCATCTTGTCGTGCTGGAGCGTGTTGAGCTCCTCGTCCATCAGCGCTTCGATTTCGTGCGAACGGGCATTGCCGATGATGATCAGACGCACGTAGTCGCAGATGAACGCCGTGAGTTCCTTGTTCTTGAGAACGGTCGGCGCCGACTGGAAGATGGTCGATTCGTCGGGATTGTCGATATGGGCTTCGATCTCGTTGCGCGACTTGGTGCGCAGGTCGCGCATCAGCGAATAGAGAACACCCAGCGTATCGAGGTAGTGGCGTTCCTTCGGGACGGAATTCTTGAAGGCCTCACCGAGCGCCTTACCCGAGTCTTTCACGACTTTCATCGGGTTGGCCATGATGAACCCGCCAAGGCCGGCGCCGCCGATGATGACGAATTCGAACGGCTGGAACAGCACCTCGATGTGACCACCCATGGCCATGAAGCCACCGATGATGCAGCCGCAGGTAATCACAAATCCGATGAGAATATTCATTTTGAGCCTGTGTCCGAACGTTGTTCTTCATCGAGACGGATACGGTTTCTGGCTTGCGTGAGGCTGAATCGAAAGACCGTTTTCCGGTGTCGGGAAGCAAACAGTTTCGCGCAAGGCTTTGCCGCCATTAATGCCGCACACGCCCTTGCGGCAAGTGTCCATCAAACACGGCGGTGATTTCGTGACGACGACATACACAAGCTACCGGCTGATCAGTCAGGACCTTACGAAGTCGCTTGAACGGGTGGCTGCCAAGCCCGACGTCAAGCGCGAAACGGAATATTACCTGTCGAAGATCGGCGACATCAAGTCGATCGACGATTTCATGGCTGATTCCCGCCTTTATAACTACGCGCTCAAGGCGCATGGCCTGGAAGACATGGCCTATGCCAAGGCTTTCATCCGCAAGGTGCTGACGGAAGGCATCGACGACAAGGAAGCCTTCGCCAACAAGCTGACGGACAGCCGCTACGGCGATCTCGTAAAATCCCTGAATTTCGCCACGCACGGCACGGCGGCAACCTCCTTCGACCGTGCGACGAAGGGTGTGGTCGAAAAATACACGCGCCAGACGCTGGAACAGGATGCCGGTTCCGAAAACAACGGCGTACGGCTTGCGCTTTATTTCGAACGCACCGCCTCGACGATCAAGTCCGGCCTCGACATCCTTGCCGACGATGCCCTGAGCCAGGTGGTGCGCACCGCGCTGCAGATACCCTCGGAAACGATCGCCACCGATATCGACAAGCAGGCGGCCTATCTCGACCGTGTCCTCGACATCGAGGATTTTCAAGATCCGGAAAAGGTCGGCAAGTTCCTCGAGCGCTTTACCGCGATGTGGGAAATGGAGAACCCGTCGGACAACTACGATCCGCTCACCGTCTTCGGTGGTTCCTCCGGCCACGGCATTTCGACCGACCTCTTGCTTTCTATCAATAATCTCAAACTTGGAGGCAGCTAATGCAGTCCGGGATCTATGTCTCTCTTTCCTCGCAGATTGCACTCGAGCGACGCCTGACCACCATCGCCGACAACATGGCGAACGTGAACACGGCCGGCTTCCGCGCCACCGACGTCAAGTTCGACGAGGTGATGAGCAATACGCAAAACGAGCAGAACGCCAAGATCGCGTTCGTCTCGCAGGGTAACGACTACCTGTCCACCCGCCAGGGCCAGTTCGACAATACCGGCAATCCGCTCGATTTCGCCGTCAAGGGCGATGCGTGGTTCGCCATCGATACGCCGGTCGGCCAGGTGCTGACGCGCGACGGACGTTTCACGCTCAAGGATACCGGCGAACTCGTCTCGTCGCAGGGTTACCCGGTCCTCGATGCCGGCGGCGCACCGATCCAGATCGACCGCACCGGCGGTGAGATTTCCGTCGCCATCGACGGCACCATCCGCCAGAACGACACGCAGGTCGGCTCGATCGGCATCTTCAAGGCCGATATCTCCAAGGGTTTCGTCCGCTATGAAAACAGCGGCGTCATCACCACGGACCGGCCGCAGCCGGTGGTCGATGATTCCACCTCGGGCGTCATGCAGGGTTATGTCGAGCAGTCGAACGTCAACGGCATCGCCGAAATGACGCAGCTCATTCAGGTCAACCGCGCCTTCGAAAGCGTTTCCGCCCTGATGCGCGACAGCGAGACATCCATTCAGGAAGCCATCAAGACGCTCGGCGGCAGCGCCTGAGCCCGGATAAAGCCCGATGATCGAAGAGCAGTCCGCCGGTACCCATCCTTCACGCAAGCTGGCCCATCTCGCCAGCCTGGTGAACCGGTATGCCAATCCCGAATACTCCGTCACGCATGGCGGACATGTTCAGACCATCGCCGCCGGCCATTATACGGTCAGCGGGCTCTCACGGCATGTCCGGCTCGGCGAATTCGTGGCGCACCGCAGCTCGACAGGCATCCACCTCGGCGAAGTGGTGCGGGTTGAACCCGAAGTCGTCTATGTCTGCCCGATCGAACCGGGCGAACCGATCGGCATCCACGACGTGGTCATTCGCAAGGGCGCCTTCCGCGTCGCTCCCGATGACAGCTGGTGCGGCCGCACCATCAATGCACTCGGTGACCCCATCGACGGCAAGGGACCGCTTGCATCGGGAACGCTCCGCCGGCCGATCTCCAACACAGCGCCGCCGTCGATGACGCGCAAGCGGGTAGAGAAGGGTTTCAAGACCGGTGTTCGCGCCGTCGACATCTTTTCTCCCCTCTGCCTCGGCCAGCGCCTCGGCGTTTTCGCGGGATCGGGCGTCGGTAAGTCGACGCTGCTTTCGATGCTTGCCCGCGCCGATGCCTTCGATCGCGTGGTGATCGCGTTGGTCGGCGAGCGTGGCCGCGAAGTGCGCGAATTCATCGAGGATACGCTGGGCGACAACATGGCCAAGTCCATCGCGGTCGTCGCCACCAGCGACGAAAGCCCGATGCTGCGCAAGATGGCGCCGCTGTCGGCCATGACCATCGCCGAACATTTCCGCGACCAGGGCGACAACGTGCTGCTCATCGTCGACAGCGTCACGCGTTTTGCCCACGCCATCCGCGAAGTGGCGGTCGCCGCCGGCGAACCGCCGATCGCGCGCGGCTATCCGGCATCGGTCTTCACCGAGCTGCCGCGATTGCTGGAGCGCGCCGGGCCGGGACCGGAAGGTTCGGGCACGATTACGGCGATCATCTCCATCCTCGTCGACGGCGACAACCACAACGACCCGATCGCCGACTCCACCCGCGGCATTCTCGACGGCCACATCGTTCTGGAGCGCAGCCTGGCAGACGAGGGGCGTTATCCGCCCGTCAATCCGCTGTCCTCGATTTCGCGACTGGCCCGCAAGGCATGGTCGCCGGACCAGGAAAAGCTGGTATCGCGGTTGAAATCCCTCATTCACCGCTTCGAGGAAACCCGGGACCTCCGGCTGATCGGCGGGTATCGCCCCGGCGCCGATCCCGATCTCGACATGGCGGTGAAGCAGGTTCCCATCATCTACGACGTGCTGAAGCAGTCGCCGGGTGACCGGCCGTCGCTGGATGCCTTCACCGATCTCGCCACGGGTCTGAAGAACGGATCCGGCAACGTCAATCAACCGATGGCTAGGAGGGCGTAGGGATGGCCAGGAAGAAAAAAGCCAGGATCGCGAACATCGCGATCGATCTCGAAAGCACGCCGCGCCAATCGCGGACGGGCGACCGCGTCCTGACCATACTGGGCCTCTCCATCGCCGCCGCCGCCGCTTTCTTTCCCTGGTACGTGTTTTTCAACGCCGACAAGTTCGGCGTGCAGATGACCAACTGGGACGGGACGCGCGACCTGCCGGACCTGCCGCCGCGCAACGTTTTCAGCGTTTCCCCGCTGGCGATGACCGACAACACGGAAAACACCGCGGAGCCGCTCGACGACCTGGTGACGGCGACCGTCGCCAATACCGGCGACAAGAAGAAGCGGGACATCAAGGAAGATCAACCGTTCCCGGGCAAGAGCGATTTCCGCCTGCTGCACGTGGCGAACGGCCGTGCGCTGATCGAGGATTCGACCGGCATGTACATGGTGCGCGTCGGTTCGATCCTGCCGGACGAAAGCCGTCTCGCCAGCCTCGAGCAGCGCGAAGGCAAATGGGTGATCGTCACTTCGAACGGCAATATCTACGGCGCCAACTGAGGCGTTGCACCGCAATGATAGCATGGGCGCGGCAGGTCATGCCGCGCCTTTTTGCGTTCTCTGCCCGAACGATTCGCAGCGTCGTCGTCTCCGGGAGAAATACGCGCCGAACGCCGTCTTTCCCGGCTTTTCTCCGTAAGTCCCACGCAAGATTAGCAGCATAGGGTCGGGATAGTAAAAGTCGGAGAGTCGCTTATGCAGCCTATCCAGTTGTTCGATCTTGCGTCCCGTCAGGCCTCGTGGCTCTCGGTGCGCCAGCAGGTGGTTTCCACCAACATCGCCAATGCAAATACGCCGAAATACATGGCCAAGGACGTAACGCCGTTCAATGCCGTGCTGGATTCGACGCCCATTCGCATGGCGCGCACCAACACCGGCCACATGACCGACAGCAGTCAGCTCAGCGACGAAGTCGATGTCGTCAAGGCAAAGCTGGATCAGGAAATCGGCGTTCAGGAATCCGGCAACAGCGTCGGCATCGTCGAGGAAATGAGCAAGACCGGCGAAATCAAGCGCCAGTACGAGCTGAACGCCGCACTGGTGAAATCCTTTCATCGCATGATGTTGATGACCTTGAAGAAGTAGGACCATGGATCCCCTTGCAGCCTCAATGAAAATCTCGGGCAGTGGACTGGAAACACAGTCCACGCGCCTGCGCATCGTTTCGGAAAACATCGCCAACGCGCGTTCGACGGGCGACACCCCTGGTGCCGATCCCTATCGCCGCAAGACGATCACCTTCGGCAGCGAGCTCGACAAGGCGACGGGAGGCACGCTTGCCACCGTCAAGAAATTCGGCGTCGATCGCTCGAAGTACATCGAGGAATACGATCCCGGCAATCCGGCGGCCGACGAGAAGGGCATCGTCAAGATGCCGAACGTCAACATGCTGGTCGAAATGGCCGACATGCGCGAAGCCAACCGGTCCTACGAAGCCAACCTGCAAACCATCAAGCAGACGCGTGAGCTGATCGCTGCGACGCTTGATCTTCTGAAAGCATCGCAATGATCAATGCAATCAACGCTGTAAGCGCGCTTGGAATGACCCGCGGCCTCGGCGAGGTCTCGCTCGACGCCACCCAGCAGGCTCTCTCGCCGCAGCAGGCAACCGGCGGTCTCGCCACCGGCCTGAGCTTCGGCGAAGTGCTCGGCAACATGACGACCGAAGCCATCAGCAACTTGAAGGGTGCGGAAGCTGCGTCCTTCGCCGGTATCAAGGGTGAAATCAGCACCCGCGAAGTCGTCGACGCGGTGATGCAGGGCGAGCAGTCGCTTCAGACGGCCATCGCGCTGCGCGACAAGGTCGTCACGGCCTTCCTCGATATCACCCGGATGCAGATTTAAACGCGTAAAGGATCAAGATCATGAGAGCTCTTGCTATTGCTGCCACCGGCATGGATGCCCAGCAGACCAACCTCGAGGTGATCGCGAACAACATCGCGAACATCAACACGACCGGCTTCAAGCGCGCACGTGCCGAGTTTTCCGACCTGCTTTACCAGACCGAGCGCGCCGCCGGCGTGCCGAACCGCGCCAACCAGGCGATCGTGCCGGAAGGCGCCAACATCGGTCTCGGCGTCAAGACGTCGGCCGTCCGCAACCTGCATCTCCAGGGCCAGCTGAACGAAACCGGCAACGACCTCGACGTCGCGCTGATCGGCAAGGGTTTCTTCCAGATCCAGACGCCTGACGGTGGCACCTTCTACACGCGTGCCGGCTCGTTCAATAAGAATGCCGACGGCCAGCTCGTCACCATCGACGGCTACACCGTCATGCCGGGCATCGTCTTCCAGCAGGACGACACCGACATCGAGATCAGCCGCAGCGGCCTTGTGACCGCCAAGGTTCTCAATGCCGCCAGCGGCATGATGGAAGTCCAGGAGCGCGGCCAGCTGCAGATCGCCAACTTCGTCAACGAAGCCGGCCTCTCGCCGCTCGGCGACAACCTGTTCGCGCAGACGCCGGCTTCCGGCGAACCGGTCGTGGACAATCCGGACACCCAGGGCTTCGGTTACCTGAAGCAGAACTACCTGGAATCCTCCAACGTCGACGCCGTCCGTGAAATCACCGAGCTGATCTCGGCGCAGCGCGCCTACGAAATGAACTCCAAGGTGATCACCACCGCCGACGAAATGGCCTCCATCGTCAGCAAGAACCTGAAGTAAATCCTTTAAAAAGAGGGTGGCAAATATGAGATTTCGCCGCAAGAGCAGCCTGATCGGGAAGAATGTCGTCGGAACGGTTTTCGTCCTTCTCTTCTCTGGCGCAATCCACACGGCCACGGCGGACATGGGGTACGCCGTGGTGCCGACTTCCACGATCTATCCGGGCGAAGAAATCACCGCCAACCGGATCGAGGAGGTCGAGGTCACCAATCCCAAGCTGACCGGCGGTTATGCAGAAAGCGCCGGTCAGGTCGTCGGCCTCGTGACCAAGCGCACGCTTCTGGCCGGCCGCACCATCCAGCTTTCCTCCTTGCGCGAACCGTTTGCCGTCCAGCGCGGCACGAATGTGCGCATCTCCTTCACGCTCGGCAATCTGATGATCTCCGCTTCCGGCGCCCCGATGCAGGACGCTTCGGTCGGAGATGTGATCCGTGTCCGCAATCTCGATTCCGGCATTATCGTCAGCGGCACCGTCATGCAGGACGGCACTATCCACGTGGTGGCTAAATGAGCAAAATGCGTTTCCTGTCTACGATCATTCTGGCCGCCGTTCTGAGCGTTGTCGGCATCGGTGCCGCCAACGCCGTTTCTTCGCGCATCAAGGATATCGCCTCGCTGCAATCCGGCCGCGACAACCAGCTGATCGGCTACGGCCTGATCGTCGGTCTGCAGGGCAGCGGCGACAGCCTGCGTTCGTCGCCGTTTACCGAGCAGTCCATGCGCGCCATGCTGCAGAACCTCGGTATTTCGACCCAGGGCGGCCAGTCGAGCGCCAAGAACGTCGCCGCCGTCATGGTGACGGCCAACCTGCCACCGTTTGCCAGCCCCGGCAGCCGCATCGACGTGTCGGTCAGTTCGCTGGGCGACGCGACGTCGCTGCGCGGCGGTACGCTGATCATGACCTCGCTCTCCGGTGCCGACGGCCAGATCTATGCCGTCGCCCAGGGCGCCGTCATCGTTTCCGGCTTCCAGGCGCAGGGCGAAGCGGCGACCGTCACCGAGGGTGTTACGACCGGCGGCCGCGTGCCGAACGGCGCGATCATCGAGCGTGAACTGCCGTCGAAATTCAAGGATTCCATCGATCTGGTGCTGCAGCTTCGCAACCCGGATTTCACCACGGCCGTCAGCGTCGCCGACGTGATCAACAGCTATGCCGCCGCCCAGTTCGGCGGCGCCATCGCCGAACCCCGCGATTCGCAGGAGGTGATGATCATGAAGCCAAAGTCGGCCGATCTGACCCGGCTGATGGCGGATATCGAAAACCTGGTGGTCGAGACCGATACGCCGGCCAAGGTCGTGGTCAACGAGCGCACCGGAACCATCGTCATCGGCGCCGACGTGCGCGTGTCCAAGGTCGCCGTCAGCTACGGCACCCTGACGGTCCAGGTCACGGAAACCCCGCAGATCATCCAGCCGGAACCCTTCTCGCGCGGTGAGACGGCGGTGCAGCCGCAGACCGATATCCAGGCGCAGAAGGATGGTGGCCGGGTGGCGATCCTCGACGGTCCGGACCTGCGCACGCTGGTCTCCGGCCTCAACAGCATCGGCGTCAAGCCCGACGGGATCATCTCGATCCTGCAAGGCATCAAGTCGGCCGGCGCACTGCAAGCGGAGCTTGTCATCCAATGACCCAATCCCGTGTATCCACCGCTTCGACGCGGCCTTGGCTGACGTTCGTCCTGCCGGCGGTTTTCCTGGGGCTTTCCGCCATTCCCGGCGCATTCGCCCAGGAAAAGCCGAAGGCGCTCACCGAAATGAGCTCCGAAGAAGAGATCAAGCAGTTCTGCACCAACATCGCGGATGCGGCGCGCGATCGCCGTTACCTGCTGCAGAAGCAGGAGCTCGAAAAGCTCCAGAGCGACGTCGATGCCCGTATCGCCATCATGGAAAAGCGCAAGGCTGAGTACGAAGACTGGCTGAAGCGACGCAACGACTTCATGAAGCAGGCGGAAGCCGGGCTGGTCGACGTCTACAAGACCATGAAGGCAGATGCGGCGGCGCCGCAGCTCGAGAAGATGGACGTCGTGCTTGCTGCGGCCATCGTCATGCGACTGCCGCCCCGGCAATCGGGGCTCATCCTAGCTGAAATGGACGCCGAAAAGGCGGCGATGGTTGCTTCGATCATGTCGAGCGCGTCCGACCCCAATACCTCGAAGGATCCCTCATGACGAAGCGTCTTACCGCCCTCCTGGCCGCCGCCCTTCTGGCCGGCTGCTCGAACACATCCGTTCGGGAACTCGGCAACGCGCCTTCGATGAGCCCGATTGGCAGCGGTCTGCAATATTCGCAGACACCGCAGATGGCGATGTATCCGAAGCAGCCGCAGAGCATGAATCGCGGTTATTCGCTGTGGAACGATTCGCAGGCTGCCCTGTTCAAGGATTCGCGCGCCATCAACATGGGCGACATCCTGACGGTCAACATCCAGATCAACGATAAGGCCGATTTCGACAACGAAACCGAGCGCAACCGCACCAACCAGAGCAATCTGGGCTGGAAGGCGAACGCTCAGATCTTCGGCTGGAAGCCGGAGACCGATTCGAGCGTCGGCTTCAACTCCGATACGGATACGCAGGCCAAGGGCAAGACGAAGCGCTCGGAAAAGCTGACGCTGCTCGTCGCCGCCGTCGTGACCGGCGTTCTGGAGAACGGCAATCTGCTCATCAGCGGTTCGCAGGAAGTCCGCGTCAACCACGAGATTCGCATCCTCAACGTTGCCGGTATCGTCAGGCCGCAGGATGTCGATTCGCAGAACACCATCTCCTACGAAAAGATTGCCGAAGCCCGCATTTCCTACGGCGGCCGCGGCCGTCTGACCGAAGTGCAGCAGCCCCCGGTCGGCCAGCAGGTCGTCGACCTGTTCTCGCCGATTTGATGGCTGGGACGGTTCGCAACCCAAAGGACGGATAGGAAGCCATGGCTGAACTGGAAAACGCCGAATCGACCGGGAAGAAAAAGAAGTCCGGCGCCATCTCGCTGGTCATCGCGCTGGCCGTGCTGACGGCGATCGGCGGCGGCGGCGGCTGGGTCATCGGCGGCGTGCTCGCCGGGAAGCTTCAGCCGGCGGCCGAAGAAAAGGCTGCCGACGCCAAGAAGGAAAAAGAGGGCGAGAAGAAAAAGGAAGGCGAGGGCCTGCCGCATATCTCGAACGAGACGACCGGTGTGGTGGCTCTCGAACCGATCACCACCAACCTTGCCTATCCTTCCGAAAGCTGGATCCGGCTTGAGGTGGCGCTGATGTTCAAGGACAAACCCGACGTCAAGGTTTCCGAGGACGTGCACCAGGACATCCTCTCCTATCTGCGCACGGTGTCGCTGCAGCAGATCGAAGGACCGCGCGGCTTTCAATATCTTCGGGATGACATTCAGGAACGTGTTGACCAGCGTTCGCAGGGGCGAGTAACCAAGGTCATGTTCAGGACCTTTGTGATCGAATGATTCGATTTCTTCTTATCCTTGGCGCCATGATGGTGCTACCCGGTGTGGCTGAAGCCCAGCAGCTTCCGACGGACCTTTTGAATATTCCGGTGGACGGTTCCGCCGCAGCCTGGATCATCCGCACCTTCGGTCTTCTGACCGTGCTGTCGGTTGCGCCCGGCATTCTGATCATGGTGACCAGCTTCCCGCGCTTCGTGATCGCCTTTTCGATCCTGCGGTCGGGCATGGGCCTTTCCACAACGCCTTCCAACATGATTCTCCTCAGCCTGGCGCTGTTCATGACCTTCTACGTCATGTCGCCGACCTTCGACCGGTCATGGAACGAAGGCGTCCGCCCGCTGCTGGAAAACCGGCTGACGGAAGCGGAAGCCGTCGAACGGATCGCCGAGCCGTTCCGCACCTTCATGGCTGCCAATACCCGCGACAAGGACCTGACACTGTTCGTGGATATCGCACGCGAGCGCGGTCTGCCCGTTGGCACCGGCGAGCGGATCGACTACCGGGTTCTCGTTCCCGCCTTCATGATTTCCGAGATCCGCCGCGGTTTCGAAATCGGCTTCCTGATCATTCTTCCCTTCCTGGTCATCGACCTGATCGTTGCCACCATCACCATGGCCATGGGCATGATGATGTTGCCGCCCACCTCGATCTCCCTGCCGTTCAAGATCCTATTCTTCGTGCTGATCGACGGCTGGAACCTGCTTGTGGGAAGCTTGGTTCGCTCTTTTTCATAATGAAACCAATCATTTGAAAAAAATTAACTTTGCGCCGTCAGTTTTGACGATTTATTAACTACGGCGCGAACGGCTTTTGCCGCACCCCCATAAATTAATTGATTTGAAACGGCTGGCCCCTAGTGTGAACCTCACATGACGGGTTTGGTTTTTAGCCAGTAAGGCAGAACCGAGAGGCATGAAGCCGAGCCGCCATCACCGGTAAGTTATAAGTCCGGTATGTCCCTCTTTTTTGTTTTGCGTAACCAAAGGGACAATCCCATGACCAGCATTATCACCAACAACTCTGCACTGGCCGCTCTCAACACGCTGCGTTCGATCAACAGCAACATGAACGACACGCAGAGCCGCATCTCTTCCGGCCTGAAGGTTCAGTCTGCAGCCGACAACGCCGCTTACTGGTCGATCGCAACCACCATGCGTTCGGACAACAAGGCGCTTTCCGGCGTTCAGGACGCTATCGGCATGGCTTCTGCCAAGACCGACACCGCCTACACCGGTCTGGAAGCCGCGATCGACGTCGTTTCGGAAATCAAGTCCAAGCTCGTTGCTGCTCGCGAACCGGGCGTTGACAAGGACAAGATCAACAAGGAACTGACCGAACTCAAGTCGCAGCTGACGTCGATTTCCCAGTCTTCTGCCTTCAACGGTGAAAACTGGCTCTACAACGACACGACGACGGCAATCACCACCAAGGAAATGGTTGGTTCCTTCGTTCGCGCGTCCGACGGTAGCGTCTCGGTCAAGACCATCGATTTCAACGCTGCCACCTCGGTTCTGATCGACACCCGCACTGCAGCGAACGGCATCCTGACGAAGGGCGCAAACTCGCAAATCAACGGTACCTCGACCACCTACTTCCTCGTGTCGGCCACCGGCACCACCGGCACACAGGTTGCCCTGACAACCTCCACGACCGACGACGCTGTGGAAGGCATGATCTCCTCCGTTGACCAGATGCTGAAGACGATGACCGACGTTGCTGCAACGCTCGGTGCGACCAACTCTCGCCTGGATACGCAGCAGGAGTTCGTTAAGGATCTTCGTGACGTGATCACCGCTGGTGTAGGCCGTCTCGTCGATGCCGACATGAACGAAGAGTCGACCCGCCTGAAGGCGCTCCAGACGCAGCAGCAGTTGGGCATTCAGGCTCTGGCGATTGCCAACTCGAACGCCGACAACGTCCTGTCGCTCTTCCGTTAATCGGGGCGTCTGCTTCGCGACGGCCAAAGCCGAAGCGTTAAAACAAGGTAAACCGCGCCTGCAAAGGCGCGGTTTTTTATTTATCTTGATTACTCGATTTTTAAGATCAGGCCCTGAGCTTTTTAAGTTTTGTTAACCATAATCGTGTTTTCTGCAGCCATAGAAACGGTGAATTAATCATAACTCAACTCGCATTAATTGGCATGACGTCGACCACCGTTCCCGGTACCCAATCCGGAATGTCCCTCAAACCGATCCATAAAGGGGCACTCTAATGGCCAGCATCATCACGAACACCTCGGCAATCGCAGCTCTCGATACCCTGCGTTCGATCAACAGCAACATGGAAACCACACAGGGCCGCATCTCTACCGGCCTGCGTGTTGAAACCGCTACCGACAATGCGGCCTACTGGTCGATTGCAACCACCATGCGTTCGGACAACAAGGCGCTGAGCGCCGTCCAGGATGCAATCGGCCTCGGCGCTGCCAAGACCGACACGGCCTATACGGCGATGGAAGCAACTGTCGACGTCGTTTCGGAAATCAAGGCCAAGCTCGTTGCCGCTCGCGAACCGGGCGTTGACAAGGACAAGATCAACAAGGAACTGACCGAACTCAAGCAGCAGCTGATTTCCATCTCGCAGTCCGCATCGTTCTCCGGTGAAAACTGGCTCTACAACGACACGACGACGCCAATCACCACCAAGGAAATGGTTGGCTCCTTCGTCCGCGCTGCCGACGGCAGCGTCTCGATCAAGACCATCGACTTCAACGCCGGCTCTTACGTCCTGATCGACACGAGAACTGCTGCGAACGGTGTCCTGACCAAGGGCGCTAACTCCCAGATCAACGGTACGTCGACCACCTACTTCCTCGTGTCGGCCTCCGGTTCTACCGGTACGCTGGTTGCTCTGACCACCTCCACGAGCGACGACGCCGTGGAAGGCATGATCTCGGCTGTCGATACGATCCTGAAGACGATGACCGACGCTGCTGCGACGCTCGGCGCCACCAAGACGCGCATCGACATGCAGGAAGAATTCGTCAAGGATCTGATGGACACGATCGACAAGGGTGTCGGCCGCCTGGTGGATGCAGACATGAACGCGGAATCCACCCGCCTGAAGGCGCTGCAAACGCAACAGCAGCTTGGTATCCAGGCTCTTTCGATCGCCAACAGCAATTCCGAAAACATCCTGCAGCTCTTCCGTCAGTAAGCGTTGTCATCATGTAAACCGCGCCTCCCTGAGTGGCGCGCCCGACATACGAAAACCCGCCGATCATCCCGGCGGGTTTTTTGTTGCTGAGACGCTCCGGCCGCCCTGAAGACTTTTCTTCCCACGTGTGGGCAGAGGGCAGGGACGGGCAATTGCGGCCGATCTTGCTTGAGACGTTTTTGCCAGCAATCTGAACCCGCCGACCCCGCTCGGCGGGCTTTTGCCTTTAGGCAACTGTTATCGATAGCGCGCGTGCGCAGCCGGATTTCTTGTCGTAAAGGGAAATTTAATAATATTTAAGAATTAATTTAGTTAATAAAACAATAATCAGATTTATTTGCAAAAAAATTGTCAGTTCACGCTTCTTTAACCCTAATGGTTTTAACTACAAACATCGAAACGGCGAGCTAAACCAAATAGAGTTTCTGAGTATTAGCTTGCATGATGCGTTGCCGTTTTGCCGGTATAAAGAGTCCGGCATGTCCCTTCCATTTATTTAGTCCAAAAGGGGCAGTATCATGACGAGTATCATTACCAACAATTCCGCACTTGCCGCTCTCAACACGCTGCGTTCGATCAACAGCAGCATGGGCGAGACGCAGGGCCGTATCTCTTCCGGTCTGCGTGTTGAAGATGCAGCCGACAACGCCGCTTACTGGTCGATCGCAACCACCATGCGTTCGGACAACAAGGCTCTGGGCGCCGTCGAAGACGCAATCGGCCTCGGCGCTGCCAAGACCGACACTGCCTACAACGGTCTCGAAGCCGCAATCGACGTTGTTTCGGAAATCAAGGCCAAGCTGGTTGCCGCTCGCGAACCGGGCGTCGACAAGGACAAGATCAACAAGGAACTGACCGAACTCAAGACGCAGCTGACGTCTATTGCCCAGTCTTCTTCCTTCAACAGTGAAAACTGGCTCTACAACGACACGACGACGGCAATCACCACCAAGGAAATGGTTGGTTCCTTCGTTCGCGCGTCCGACGGCAGCGTCTCGATCAAGACGATCGACTTCAACGCCGCTACCTCGGTTCTGATCGACACCCGCACTGCAGCGAACGGCATCCTGACGAAGGGCGCAAACTCGC
Organism: Rhizobium sp. LjRoot30; assembly: GCF_964253915.1. Classification (NCBI taxonomy): domain Bacteria; kingdom Pseudomonadati; phylum Pseudomonadota; class Alphaproteobacteria; order Hyphomicrobiales; family Rhizobiaceae; genus Rhizobium; species Rhizobium sp. LjRoot30. The sequence goes on from NZ_CAXUSG020000001.1 coordinate 607,029, forward strand.
AAATCAACGGTACCTCGACCACCTACTTCCTCGTGTCGGCCACCGGCACCACCGGTACGCTGGTCTCCCTGACCACCTCCACGACCGACGACGCTGTCGAAGGCATGATTTCCTCCGTCGACCAGATGCTGAAGACGATGACCGACGTTGCTGCAACGATCGGCGCGACCAACGCTCGTCTGGAACTGCAGAAGGAGTTCGTTGCCGACCTCACGGACGTGATCGACACCGGCGTAGGCCGCCTCGTCGATGCCGACATGAACGAAGAGTCGACCCGCCTGAAGGCACTGCAGACGCAGCAGCAGCTGGGCATCCAGGCTCTGTCGATCGCCAACACCAGCGCCGACAACATCCTGTCGCTCTTCCGCTAATCGGAAACGACTGGCCAAAGCCGGACTTCGGCCCGGCTTCGGATGTTCGAAAAAGAAAAACCGCCTCTCTCTGGGAGGCGGTTTTTTCGTTTTGCCGCAACGTCTTGCGAGGTGTGGCGTTAAGAATTTATTCAGAAAGCCTAACAACTTCTTTATTGCGTTAACCATTTGTTAACCATATGGTCTTAACCATTCGTTAACAGCGTCGGGTCGATCACCAGGGCAAACACGTGATCGGCAAGCATGAAGCAGACCGTCGTTACCGGCGTAATCCGGTATGTCCCGTAATCTCTTTGGGGCAAGACATATGACCAGCATTTTGACCAACACCGCTGCAATGGCGGCTCTCCAGACTCTCCGCGGCATCAACAACAACATGGAAGACACCCAGAACCGGATTTCCTCCGGCTACCGGGTGCAGACGGCTGCCGACAACGCCGCCTATTGGTCCATCGCCACCACAATGCGCTCCGACAACGGCGCGCTGTCCACCGTTCAGGACGCCCTCGGCCTCGGTGCCGCAAAGACGGACGTGTCCTATACCGGCCTGGAATCGGCCGTCGATGTCGTGACCGAAATCAAGAAAAAGCTGGTTGCCGCCCGCGAACCGGGTGTCGATCGGACCAAGATCGACAAGGAACTGACTGAACTCAAGAATCAGATTCAGTCGATTGCCGAATCGGCATCGTTCTCCGGCGAAAACTGGCTGTACAACGAATCGACCGTCGCACCGGCGACGAAAGAAATCGTCGCATCCTTCAACCGTTCGGCCGACGGCTCGGTCTCCATCACCACCCTGGCCTACGATACGGCGACGTCCGTCCTGATCGATACCAGCGATGCAAGCCGCGGTATTCTGAGCAAGGGATATGCGATCTCCCAGCCCAGCGGAACGACGACGACGACGGTTACCTACTACCTGATCAACCCGGGCACACCGGCAGCCAGCGCCACGGAAGTGAAGCTGACGTCGACCACGAGCGACGACCAGATCGACGGCATGATGCTTGCGGTCGAAGCCATGCTGGCACGCCTGACTGATTCGGCCTCGACGCTCGGCGCGATCACCAAACGTGTCGACATGCAGGAAGATTTCGTCGCCACCTTGATGGACGTGATCGAGAAGGGCGTCGGACGTCTCGTCGATGCGGACATGAACGAAGAATCGACAAAGCTGAAGGCGCTGCAGACGCAGCAGCAGCTCGGCATCCAGTCGCTGTCGATTGCCAATACCAACGCGGAGAATATTCTCCAGCTCTTCAAGTAAGGGCAGGATCGGCTGACCGGAGTCGATCGAAAGAATTCCAGCCGTGCCGCCGGTCATCGGCATATGGTGGAACAGTTGGACCGCGCACTGCCCTGGCGCGGTCCAACGCATTCATCCTCGCACAAGTTTGACATCCTAATTTCCCGGCGACTGACCATGCGGAAATGTATCCGCAAACACCCAGGCGCCGTCTTCGTGACCGTCGGAAGTAAATGCCGGATGTGCTGATGATCGAGAAATTGAGACTATCTACTGAGCTGACATGGACGCCGCCGGGCGGGCATGATGCCTTTGACGGCAAGGACGGGGCAGGTCTATGACAGCAGCTCTCGCAAGATACCTGAAAGATTTCGGTGAGCCGGCCGCACCGGAGCCGGTCGTGGAAATGACAACGTTCGACGATGACATGTTCGTCAACGCCTTGCCCGAGCCGGAGCCGATCGATCCCGAAGAGGTACGCCGCGAGGCCTATGCCGAGGGTCACGAAGCAGCGACTCAGGAGTTGCAGGCACAGCATGCCGCCGAGATGGAGGCAGCCGTTGCCGCACACCGAGAAGAGCTGGAGGGCTTGCGCCAGGCATATGAAGCCCAGGCGGCGGCGCTGATCGCGGCAAGGATCAACGAGATTTCCCTCACCATTTCGGAAGCGATCAGCGAGCAGACGGCCGAGATCCTCGCGCCGATTCTCTCGGAAGCGCTGGCGGCCAACGCCGTGCGCGCGATGGCGGAGATGGTGCGGCAGGCGATACTGGACGGCGCGGCAGCCACGATCGTCGTGCGCGGCCCGGGCCAACTCTTCGATATTCTGAAAACCGAGCTGGGCGAAGACGCCGCGCTCCTGCGCCATGTGGAAACACAGGATCTCGATCTCACCGCGGAAGTGGCCGGAACGGTCCTGGTGACGCGAATTTCTGCATGGGCGGCTAGCTTGAAGAAGGTGCTCGAATGAGCGAAGGCGAAAATCACCACCACGGCAAAAACGAAATCATCATCGTCAAGAAGCATGGCGGCGACCACGACGGCCATCACGGCGGCGCGTGGAAGATCGCCTACGCTGACTTCATGACGGCAATGATGGCCTTCTTTCTCGTGATGTGGCTCGTCAATGCGGCCAACGAAGAGACGAAGGCTTCGGTCGCTACCTATTTCAATCCGATCAAGCTCGCCGATGAGAAGCCGACCGAAAAGGGTTTGAAAAAACCGGTCGAGCAGGCGGACGGCGAGGAGCAGAACGAGCGGTCGAAGGTGAAGGCCGACGGCACGACTGTCGGTGCGGCTGCCGCAACCGGCGACGACCAGACCGCGGCGTCCGGCGAGCAGACCAATTATTCCGAAGCCGATTACTTCGAAAACCCCTATTCGGTCCTGGCGGAGATCGCCCAGGAAGTCGGCCAGCAGGCAAATGTCAGCGCCAAGGGCGAGGGCGGTGCAGCCGATTCCGGCCCGGCGACGGGTGCCGATGGCGGCGAAGCCTATCGCGACCCGTTCGATCCGGACTTCTGGACCCAGCAGGTCGAGGTGTCGCAGGCCCAGAAGGGGCTTACGGCGTCCGACCAGCCGGAGTCGGCGGAGAACAAGGCCGAACAGCAGATGATTGCCATGGCCAATCCGGACCAGGCGACGAAAGACAAGCCCGACGTCGAAACGGCCGACAAGACCAAGGACAAGCAGGAAGACCACGACAAGACGGAAAAGGCGGACAAGAACGGTAAGGACAAGGCTGACAAGCAGGATCAGGCTGACAAGCAGGACAAGGCCGAAAAGCGCGAACAGCAGGCGGCCCAGCTCCACGAGCAGCTCGAGCAGGCGCTTGGTGGCACGGGCGGCAAGCTCGCCGAAGGCCTGGTCGTGACGCCGACGGAAGGCGGCCTTCTCATCACCATCTCCGACCAGCAGGATACGCCGATGTTCAAGATCGGCTCGGCCGTGCCGCAGAAGGACATGGTGCTCGCTATGGAAAAGGTCGGCAAGGTTCTGGGCGAACGCAAGGGCGCGGTGCTGATCCGCGGCCATACCGACGGCCGCCAGTTCAAGGGCGACAAGATGGACAACTGGCAGCTGTCGAACGACCGTGCGCAGAGCGCCTATTACATGCTGGTCCGCGGCGGCCTGGATGAAAAGCGCGTGCAGCAGATCTCCGGTTTTGCCGATCGGCGGCTGCAGGTTCCCGAGGATCCGCTCGCCGATGCCAACCGGCGGATTGAAATCCTCCTGCAGGCGAACCAGGGGTAATCATGGCCATGGCTCGATCGTCGCTTTTCACCGCATTGTTCACCCTCGGCATCGTGATGTCGGGGGTGGCCGTCGCCGAGGATGAGGCGCTGCCGACCCCGGAAGACCTGGCGCCCTATAAAATGTTGCGGTCGATGCAGTTCGTGCAGGATTCCGTCGTTGCGGGTGATCACTCGGCGGCCGAGATGCAGAAGTTCATGCTGGCGACGATCGACAAGCGGCTGCGGACGGCCGACCCGGAAATATTCGACGACACGCGCAATGTCGATGCGGCGCTGATCTATTCGATGAGCGGCGGCAATCCCGCCACGCTCGAATATCTGGTGTCGAGGGACGTCGGTGGCTATTTCGACAACCGTGTTGCCGATGCGCTGCGGAAATATCTGAGCGGCAAGGGGACGCTGGTGTCCAAGAGCCTGGTGGAGATGCTGCCGGAATACCGGGATACGACACTTGGCCCCTATCTGGCGCTGGTCGCCGCCAATGCGGTTGTCGGCAACAATCCGGAAGAAGCGTTGAAATTTTACGATCTCGCCCGGCTGACGGCGCCTGGCACGATCATCGAGGAGGCAGCGCTTCGGCGCTCGGTTGCCGTTACCGCGGAACGCGGCATGGTGGAAAAAGGCCTGGGATATGCCAACCGGTATGCTCGCCGCTTCCTGCATTCGCCTTATGCCAGCCAGTTCGCCGATCTCTTCGTGATGCTGGCGGTCGACAATTACGATTCCATCAAAAACGAAGAGATCGAGAACACGTTGTCGTTCATGGACAATGAACGACGTCGCGAGGTTTACCTGCGCATTGCCCGCAGGGCTGCGATCGCCGGCAAGATTGACCTGGCGCGAATGGCTTCCGGCCATGCCGATGCTATTCCCACGTCGCCCGGCATGGATCGAAAGCAGCAGACCGACCTTTATACCGGACTTGCCGAGATCTCGACGAAGGACATCGACCAGGCCGTCGAAAATATCGATGGCATTCCGGAGGGAGCATTGTCCGCGCGGGATGAGGCGCTGCGTTCGGCCGCCCGGCTCGTTGCCGAAGAAGTGCTGCGACAGCCGGACATGAATAGCCTGACGCAAGAAACGTCGGTGAATGTCGAGAATCAGGAACACTCCGCGGCAAATCTGCCAGCGCAGGGACACTCCGGCGCCGCTGCCCAGGCGGATGCCAACGAGGCGGTCTACCGGAGTGGCGCTGTTTTCGAGGAGTTTGTAACGAACAGTCGGGCCAAGCTGGTGGAAATCGACGGTTTGCTGGCGAAAGAAAGCGATAAAAAATGATGGATCAGGGGATTGGAAGTGCTCTACCGGGTTTGAATGCGGCCGCGTCGGCCAAACCCGCCGCCAAGCATGGCCAGCAGGGCCAAGTTGAAAAGGACGGCGGCTTCGGCGAGGCGCTCGATCAAGTCGGGCATGGTGACCATCGAAACGGACAGAAGGCGGCAGCCGACGGCAAGTCGCAGAAGGCTTCCGACGACCTCCTGGACGCGACGCTGAAGCAAGGCGCCGAAACCGTCGAGACGACGGAGACCCCGACCGGCGCGGTCGATGCTAACCGCATCAAGAAGCCGATCATCGATATCCAGCAGGGTGCATCCCAGCGCCAGGCGCAGCAGCACCTGTTCCAGGCAGGCTCCGTCCTTTCGGAAGCCAAGGCTGCCACAGCGAAATCCAAGGACGCGATCGAAAAGCTTCCTCGGCATTTGGACGAAGAGGAAGCCCAGTCGTCGTCCGCGGCTGTCGTCAAGGGTGAGGGCACCCACGCCCGCAAGACCGTGGCCGCCGCGCTTGCCGGACTGAATGCCAAGGCCGATGAAACTCAGGTCGATCCGGCTGCGACACCGAGCGCGATGTCCAGCGATGACGTGATGTCCCTGCTCGGGGCGGAAGCCTTGCGCGAAATTCCGCAGACCGCGCCGGATAAGGCGCAGGCAACGTCGGAGAAGCACGTCGATGACGTCGGCCGGGCACGAACGGCGCCGCATGACATCTCCGACAAGGAAGCCGCGAGCGGTCTGGGCGGCGAAGACATCGCCGCCACGGCAAGCGATGGTGGCGACGCAAAGACATTCCGGTTCGCCCGTGCCGATGGCAAGGGCCAGACGATGGACATGGTCGTTGGTGGCCGCGAGCGCAGCGGTGCTGCTGATGAGCCTCGGCGCACGACGTCGGCCGAAACGGTGACCGTGCTCGATTCCCGCCGTTATCTCGGCCTGGCGCAGAATTCCAGCGCCGTGCTCGATGCGATTTCCGGCGATTCCGAATGGTCAAAGGCAATGCAGCCCAGCAGCGCCCTGTCCAATGCCGCGACCCAGGCCAGCACAGGCAAGGTCGTGAATACGCTGAAATTGCAGCTGCAGCCCATCTCGCTCGGCATGGTGACCGCGACGATGCGGCTGGTCGGCGACGAGTTGTCGGTCGATCTGACGGTCGAAAGCGCCTCTGCCTACCGGCAGCTGAGCAGCGATCACAAGAGCATCATCGAGGCGCTGCGTTCACAAGGTTTCTCGATCGACCAGGTCACTGTTACCCTGGCACCGACGACCAGTGCCGACAGCAGTAACAGCAGCACCCAGAACGGCAGCCAGAACGGTTCGTTCGGCCAGCAGGGGGCGCAGGACGGCAGCGGTGGCGCTGCTTCCCGAAGGGACGAAAGAAATGCAGCGCAGCAGCAATGGAGCAACGCTCGGCAATCTGGCGAGGATGGCCTCAGCGACAGCGGTGCCGGCTCTGCTGGCGCTCGTTCTGGGTCTCTCTACCTCTGACGCCCGGGCGTCGGGAAATGCCTGCGAGCGCGAAATCCAGGCCGCTGCCGTGCGCTACGGTATTCCCGAGGGCATTCTCTATTCTGTCGGTCTGACGGAGACCGGCAGAAAGGGATCGCTCCAGCCCTACGCCCTCAATGTCGAGGGCAAGGCCTATTTCCCTCGCACCGAGAGCGAGGCGCTCAAGCAGTTCCAGGCTGCCAGGGCAGGCGGCGCCAAGTTGATCGATCTCGGATGCATGCAGATCAACCACCATTTCCACGGCGAGAATTTCGCATCGGTGCAGGATATGCTCGATCCGAAGCGCAATGTTCAGTATGCGGCGAAGTTCCTGCGCAACCTTCATGACCGCCACCAGACGTGGACGATGGCGGTGGCTCGCTACCACGCAGGCCCCAATAACGACCCTGCTCAGAAGCGATATGTCTGTCGGGTGATCGCCAATCTCGTGGCCACGGGCTACGGAAAATGGACTGCGAATGCGTCGCAGTTTTGCAGTGGATAACAATTCTGAGTTGTTTTCCCTTCGCGATGTTTCATCCTTAAAGCACCGGCGGTCTGCGGCTCATGGTTAACGCCCGTTAACCTGAAGTTAATCAAACGTTAACCTTTCCGCAAAAATTTTGTGTGGATAATTCGCGCTCGCCACTACATATAGAGCAAATCACGGCCAAATTCTTAATCTACTATTAATTCCTGCCATTAACTTTCTCCAGTTGTTCGCGATTCGCTCGATTCGTACGTCTGTCTCATCGAGGTACCACACTGATTCGGAGGCGGACGAATGATCGTAGTGGTTGATGAGCGTGAGCTTGTAAAAGACGGCTATACTTCCCTGTTTGGCAGAGAGGGTATTCCCTCCACAGGTTTTGATCCCCAGGAGTTCGGGGAATGGGTCAACACGGCAGCCGATTCGGATATCGCTGCCGTGGAGGCATTTTTGATCGGTCAGGGCGAACAGACCTTCGAGCTGCCGCGGGTGATCCGCGATCGTTCGATGGCACCGGTGATCGCGGTCAGCGACCATCCCTCCTTGGAGACGACACTGGCGCTCTTCGACTGCGGCGTCGACGACGTTGTGCGCAAGCCGGTTCATCCCCGCGAGATCCTGGCGCGTGCCGCCGCGATCCGTCGTCGCCTGAAGGCGATTTCGAACTTCACAGACGTCGGCCCGATTCGGGTTTTCTCGGATGGTCGCGACCCGGAACTGCACGGCGAAGTCTTCCCCCTGCCGCGGCGCGAGCGGCGCATCCTGGAATACCTAATTGCCAATCGCGGCCGTCGTGTATCCAAGACGCAGATCTTCAATGCCATCTACGGCATCTTCGATGAAGAAGTCGAAGAGAACGTCGTTGAAAGCCATATCAGCAAGCTGCGCAAGAAACTGCGTAAGAAGCTTGGCTTTGATCCTGTCGATTCCAAGCGTTTCCTTGGCTATTGCATCGACTGGAACTGATATTCTACGGGCCTGCTGGCGTGGACAATTTTCTTTCTTAGAAACCACGCCCTCCCACGAAGCCAGACAGCTTCACGCAAGGCCCAACTCATAAGCTCTGTAATTAATACGGAAACGAGGATCCAAAATGAGCATTTTTGGTACTATGAAGACGGCTGTCGCCGGCATGAATGCACAGGCGAACCGCCTCGGCACAGTAGGCGATAACATCGCAAACTCTAGCACCGTCGGCTACAAGCGCGCTTCCACGGAATTCTCGTCGCTCGTTCTGCCGTCGGGCAGCAGCAGCTACCAGTCCGGCGGCGTCACCACGAATGTGCGCTATTCGATTTCCGAGCAGGGTAACCTTGCCTACACCACCAGCGCCACCGACCTGGCTATCCAGGGCAACGGCTTCTTCGTCGTGCAGAGCGCCAACGAGCAGGCTTACATGACCCGCGCCGGCGCCTTCCAGAAGGACTCCGAGGGTTATCTGGTCAACTCGGCCGGCTACAAGCTGATGGGTTACTCCTTCGCTGCCGGCGCGCCGGCAGCCGTCGTCAACGGCTTCGACGGTCTCGTTCCGATCCAGATCGGCCAGGGCGGCCTGACCGCCAAGGCTTCTGCCAACGGTAGCTTCGGCGCCAACCTGAATGCCGACGCGGCAGTCCAGGGTCCGCTGGCGACGCCGGTCACGACGCTTCCGTCGAGCAACGACCCGCTGGCGAAATACTCCGACAAGAGCTCGCTGACCGCCTATGACAGCCTGGGCCGCGAAGTTCTCTATGACTTCTATTATACGAAGACCGACGCGAACCAATGGGAAGTGACGGTTTACCGTCAGGACCAGGCGACTCCCGGCACCGGCTTCCCCTATGTGGACAGCACCGGCACGCCGCTTGCAGCTCCGCTGGACACGGTCACCCTGACATTCGACCCGGCAACGGGCAAGCTGACGACCACGCCGGCTTCGATCACGATCACCGACAACACCACGTCGCCCCAGACCATCGAGATCGACCTTTCGACGATGACCCAGTTCGGCGCGAAGTTCACGCCCGGCAAGGCATCGATCGACGGCAAGGCCGCCAACGCGATCAAGGACGTCGAGATCGACAAGGACGGCACGGTTTACGCCATCTACGACGACAGCTCGGTCGAGGCGCTCTATCGCATTCCGCTCGCAACCGTCGCCAGCCCGGACAAGCTGACGATCGAAACCGGCAACGCCTATTCTCCGGGCGCTGAATCGGGCGTCGTCATCATCGGCTTCCCGAATGCCGGCAACTTCGGCCAGATCGTCGACAATGCGGTGGAAGAATCCAACGTCGACCTCGCAGGTGAACTGACTTCCATGATCGAGGCTCAGCGTAGCTACACGGCGAACTCCAAGGTCTTCCAGACCGGCGCCGACATCATGGACGTTCTGATCAACCTCAAGAGATAATGTTTCCCAGGTAAGGTGAGGTAAGAGTCGGATGTCGCTCTCTTCAGCAATGAACACGGCCCAGGCCATCTTCAACAATACGGGTACGCAAACGTCGACCGTATCGAAGAACATGGCCAACTCGGGCAACGCGGACTATGCGAAACGTACGACGATCGTCTCCACCACCCTTTTTGGTGCGCAGGTCTCGACGACGGTTCGGGCTCAAAACGAGGTTCTGATGCGTCAGAACCTCGGCGCCATCTCGCAGAACAGCGGACAGCAGAGTGTGCTTTCCGCTCTTGGCGACATGCGTTCGGTGATGGGCGGCACGGACTATGAAATGTCACCCGCAAAATATCTTGAGGCGCTGCGCAACAAGATCCACGAATATGCCACGCGACCGAGTGACCAGGTCGTCGGCGCCGGTGTCATCAGCGCGGCGCAGGATACTGTCACCGCTCTGAATACCGCGTCGAGCGAAGTCCAGCGCATTCGCGCCGATGCCGACAAGCAGATCGAGGCGCAGGTCGACAAGCTGAACAACCTCCTGGCGGAGTTCAAGGTCGCCAACGACATGGTGACCACGGAAACGGCTGTCGGCGGCAATCCGAACGATGCCCTGGACCGGCGTGACTCCCTGCTCAAGCAGATTTCCGAGATTGTCGGTGTTTCCGTCGTCAATCGCGAACACAACGATGTGGTGCTTTATACCTCGGACGGCACGACGCTGTTCGAAACCAGCCCGCGGAAGATCACGTTCGAGCGGAAGCTGTTTTACGATGCTTCGACGGCGGGTAACGCCATCTACATCGACGGCGTGGCTGTCGATGCGTCGACGAGTGCCAATACGACAGCGCTCGGTTCGCTGCCGGCGCTGCTGCAGGTTCGCGACGAGATCGCCCCGACATTCCAGGCACAGCTGGATGAAGTCGCCCGCGGCCTGATCACGATTTTCGCCGAAAGCCAGAACGCCACGCCGGCCAACAAGGCGCCCGGTCTGTTTACCTGGACCGGCTACACCACGACCATGCCTGCCGCCGGAACGGTCATCCCCGGCCTCGCTGCTTCCATTCGGGTGAGTTCGGTCGCTGCGGCAACGCCTTCGCTCGTTCGTGACGGCGGTATCAACGGCGCCGCCTATACCAAGAACCCGGATAACAACAGCAGTTTCTCGACGGTTCTCGACCAGTACGACCAGGCATTCGATACGTCGATGGCCTTTGATGCGAGTGCCGGTATCGACGTTCAGAAGACGCTGATCGGCTACTCGTCCAACTCCTTGAGCTGGCTGGAAAGCCTGCGCAGCAGCGCAACAGCTGCCGGCGAAAGCAAGACTGCCTTGCTGGCGCGCTCCACGGAAGCCTATTCCAACATGACAGGCGTCAGCCTCGACGAAGAATTGTCGCTCATGCTGGATCTCGAACAGTCCTACAAGGCCGCGACCAAGCTCGTGTCCGCTATCGATGAAATGTTGCAAGCACTCTTGAATATTGCGAGCTAAGTCATGAAGACTTCCTTTGTATCGTCATTATCCATTCAGAATGCCATGCGCCTGACAGTGTCGCAGGCGCAATCCGAATTGCTCAAGGCCCAGTCGGAAGCCACCACCGGCAAGTATTACGACCTTGGCGTCGCGCTTGCGGAGCGGACGTCCCAGAGCCTGGACCTCAACCGCGAAGTTGCGCGCCTCAAGGCGCTTTCGGAAACCAATTCCCTTTCGACGCAGCGGCTCGCATCCTCCCAGACCGCGCTGAGCAATATCAGCGACGCCGGCCAGTCCATGCTCAATACCGTGCTTGCCCTGAGTGGCAGCGAGGATGCCAACAGTCTGAAGACGGCGCGCACATCGATCGAAAACGCCTTCTCCATCTTTGCCGACATGTCGAACATGGCGCTGAACGGCGAATTCCTGTTCGCCGGCATCAATTCCGACGTGCAGCCTGCAACCAACATGCAGACCAATGTCGCGACGGCCTACAACACCGAACTGCAGTTCTATCTGACCAGCCAGGGGCTCACCGACAAGTCGGAGATGTCGCCGGCACAGATGGACAGCTTCCTCTCCATCGTTGAAACCAAGTTCAACGGCACATCGACGTTGACCGATCCGCCGCATACCGGCCGGGGTGGCGAGGATCTCTGGACGTCCTACGTTTCGCAGGCCAGCGACACCAACATGACCAGCCGCATCAGCAAGACGGAAGTGGTCGAAAGCTCGACGAACACCAACACGCAGGGCATGCGGTACATGGCGCTCGGCGCTATCAGCGCCCTGACGTTCATGGATGCCTCGCTCGATACGCCGGCGCGTCAGGCCGCCAACAGGAAGATGAACCAGTTCATCGCTGCAGGCATCGACGGCGTTGACGTCGATCGCGGCAAGCTTGGCCTTTCTGAAGAACGAATCGAAAAAGCCAATGATTCCCTTAACGCCCAACAGACTATCATAAAGACCTATCTCGGCGATCTGGAAGGTGTCGACGGCTACGAAGCGGCGACACGGGTTAAGAACCTCCTGGCTCTGGTAGACGCGTCGTACACGCTGACGGCGAGAATACAGCAGTTAAGCCTGGTAAATTTCCTTTGATGTAAAAGGAAAGACGATGAAAATGAAGGATGCATGAATGTACCAGTTTTCATATGCCGAGATCATGGAAGACGGCGTCGCGGACGCAAAAGATCGCGAACGACAGGTACTCAATCGCTCTATTGAACTGCTTTCTGCTGCGCGTGATCGGGGCGGCTATAACCGCGAGGCGATCGACGCCTTGTTCTATACGCGCCGAATCTGGATTCGCTTTATTGAGGACTTGAAACAGCCGGAAAATCAGCTCGACACCGAATTGCGGGCCAATCTCATCTCGATCGCCATCTGGATCTTGAAGGAGTGCGACCGGATCAGAAAACGGCAGTCTGAAAATTTTCAGGGCATTATCGACGTAACCACCATCATCAGGGATGGACTTAAATGAAAAGTACCCTACGCATATCGCTTAAATCCGGCGAAAGAATTTTTATAAATGGAGCGGTGCTGCGTGTTGACCGCAAGGTCGCCCTGGAATTCTTGAATGATGTGACGTTCCTTCTGGAAAACCACGTTCTCCAGCCGGAAGATGCGACGACGCCGCTGCGGCAGCTGTACTTTATCGCCCAGATGATGCTGATCAATCCGGATGGCGCAGAACAGTCCATGGCGATGTTCCGCAAATCCGTCGCCATGCTGCTGAATTGCTTCAAGGACGATGAAATCCTCGCCGAACTGAAGCGGATCGACGGAATGGTGACCTCCGGTCGCGCATTCGACGCGCTGAAGGCCATTCGTGGGCTCTACGTTTCCGAGGATCGTATCCTCAACAACCAGGAGCTCACGCCAGCCACCATCGAACAGATTCGTAGGGAGATTGCCCCATGGCGGTAAGTGGTGTGAATTCCGTTGCCGCGCCGACAGGCGCCAACGGTCAGGCGGATTCGGCTGCTTCGGCAGCATCCCTGAACTATCAGAGCTTCCTGAAGCTTCTGATCGCCCAGATGAAGAACCAGGATCCGACCGATCCGATGGATGCCACCGAGCAGGTATCGCAGCTTGCAACCTTCTCGCAAGTCGAGCAGGCGATCCAGACGAACAAGAACCTGGAATACCTGATCCAGAGCCAGTCGCTGACCCAGGCGTCGAACTATATCGGCAAGACGCTCACCAGCGCCGATGATTCCGTCACTGGCGTCATCAAGGAAGTGGAAGTCTATTCGGACGGCCTGATCGCCATTACCGAGAAGGGTGACAAGATCCTGATTCAGGCCGGCATCAAGATCAGCGACGGCACGACGACGCCGACTGACGGCAATACTGATGGCGACGCACCCACGACGGCAGCGGAAGCAATGGCGACCGACACCGATACGAATACCGGTGACACCACCGGCTAAGCCGATATGAAGCCGGCCTGAGCTGATGTAGGATTGGCGAATCATCGCCTCGGCGATTCCCAAGCAAGGAATGATTCCTATGAATGAGGCAGATGCCCTGGACATCGTGCAGGCGGCCATCTGGACCGTTCTCATCGCGTCCGGTCCGGCGGTTCTTGCGGCCATGGTGGTCGGCCTGGTCATCGCCTTCATTCAGGCGTTGACGCAGATCCAGGAAATCACCTTGACCTTCGTGCCGAAAATCGTTGCGATCTTCGTGGTCGTCGGCATCACGGCGCCCTTCATCGGCGGACAGATTTCGTTGTTCACCAATCTGGTGTTCTCCCGGGTCCAGTCAGGCTTCTGACGACAGATCATTTTTCCAACGACGGCCGGCACGCCTTCGCGTTCCGGCCGTTTTGCATTTTCGTTCGGTCCTGCCACCCTCGCGCAAGCTTCGCTGACTATCCATCGTTTCCAATTGGGCAAGAAGGGTCGGTTTCCCTTGCCCGCCTCTCATGAGGAGATGGACAAGTATGGCGCAGACACCTGCAATTTCTATTCCCAAGTTCGGCGGCAGCACCCGCGATATCGGCTTCGCGCTCGGCATCGTTGGCATCCTCTGCATCCTGTTCCTGCCGATCCCGCCGTTTCTGATCGATATGGGCCTGGCGTTCTCGATCGCCTTCTCGGTGCTCATCCTGATGGTGGCGTTGTGGATCCAGAAACCCCTGGATTTCTCGTCTTTCCCGACCATTCTGCTGATCGCGACGATGACGCGCCTGGCGCTCAACATCGCCACGACCCGCGTCATCCTTTCTCACGGTAATGAAGGCCACGAGGCGGCGGGCCATGTGATCGCCGGTTTCTCGGCGCTCGTCATGTCCGGCGACTTCGTCATCGGTGTGATCGTCTTCCTCATCCTGGTGACGGTGAACTTCATCGTCATCACCAAGGGTGCGACGCGTATCGCCGAAGTCGGCGCCCGCTTCACCCTGGACGCGATCCCCGGCAAGCAGATGTCGATCGACGCCGACCTGTCGGCCGGCATCATCGATGAGAAGGAAGCGCAGCGCCGCCGCCGCGAACTGGAAGAAGAAAGCTCCTTCTTCGGTTCGATGGATGGTGCCTCGAAATTCGTGCGCGGCGACGCCGTCGCCGGCTTGCTCATCACCGCCATCAACATCTTCGGCGGCATCATTATCGGCTACTTCCGCCACGGCATGGAAATCGGCGAAGCCGCCGATGTTTTCGTCAAGCTGTCCGTCGGCGACGGTATCGTCTCCCAGGTTCCGGCCCTGATCGTTTCGCTGGCCGCCGGCCTGCTCGTATCGCGCGGCGGTACGTCGGGTTCGACGGATCAGGCGGTCATCAACCAGCTGAGCGGTTATCCCCGCGCGCTTTCGGTCGCGGCTGCACTGATGGTGCTGCTGGCGCTCGTACCCGGACTGCCGATGCTGCCCTTCATGGCGCTTGGCGGCCTGATGGCGTTCGGAAGCTGGTTCATTCCCCGTCAGCTGGAGAAGGAAAGCACCATCCTGCGCGAGCAGGAGGAAAAGATGGCGGTGCAGACCAAGGAGCAGGAAAAGGATTCGGTCAAGGCAGTCCTCAAGACCTCCGAAATCGAGCTGGCGCTCGGCAAGCTGGTCTCGACCCGTCTGCTCGGCGCACACCAGGAACTGGGTTTCCGCGTCGGCAAGATGCGCAAGAAGTTCGCCAGCCAGTACGGTTTCGTCGTTCCCGAAATCAAGGTGACGGACGATATCGCCATCGCCGAAAAATCCTATCAGATCCGCATCCATGGCACGACGGTGGCATCGAACCTGCTGCGTGTCGGCGAAGTTCTCGTCGTCACCGGTTCGGGCCGCAAGCCGAGCGTGCCGGGCGACGAAATCCGCGAACCCGCCTTCGGCATGCCGGCGGTGTCCGTCCTCGAGGCCTTCACCGAAGACCTCAAGCGCGAAGGGTTCCACCCGATCGACAACGTTTCGGTGGTTCTGACCCACGTCAGCGAAGTCATTCGCAACAACCTGCCGCAGCTTCTGTCCTACAAGGACGTGAAGGTGCTGATCGATCGTCTCGATCCGGAATACAAGAAGCTCGCCGACGAGATCTGCTCGACGCACATGTCCTACTCGGGCCTGCAGGCGGTGCTCAAGCTGCTGCTTGCCGAACGCGTCTCGATCCGCAACCTGCACCTGATTCTCGAAGCTGTGGCGGAACTCGCGCCGCATGTCCGCAAGACCGAACAGATCGTCGAGCACGTCCGTGTCCGCATGGCGCAGCAGCTCTGCGGCGACCTGGCCGACAACGGCGTGCTGCGCGTGTTGCGCCTCGGCAGCAAGTGGGACCTCGTGTTCCACCAGGCGCTGAAGCGCGATGCGAAGGGCGAAGTCGTCGAATTCGACATCGATCCGCGCAGTCTCGAAGAGTTCAGCGAGCAGGCGACCAAAGTTATCCGTGAATTCATGGACCGCGGCTTGCCTTTCGTGCTTGTCACGTCGCCGGAAACACGCTCCTATGTGCGCATGATCATCGAACGCTTGTTTGCGACGCTGCCGGTCCTGTCCCATGTGGAACTGGCCAAGGGCATCGAAATCAAGATCCTGGGCTCTATTTCATGATTGACGACCCCCAAGGGACCGTACTCGCCCTCTTCGTGGTGTTATGCCGGGTGGGCGGGTGCATGATGGTCCTGCCGGGGTTTACATCGGCTCGCCTCCCCGTGATGATCAGGATGCTGACGGCGATGGCCGTCGCAATGGCGCTGCTGCCTTTGCTTTGGGACACGATCTACCCGCGTGTTTCCGGCGATCGGGTGACGTTCATCTTCCTGATCGTCAACGAACTGGCTGTTGGCGTCATGTATGGCATGCTGGCGCGGTTTTTCACACTCGGCCTGCAGTTTACCGGCACCGTCATCACCCTGATGATCGGCTTCAACTCGCCGCCCGCGCCGGACGCTCTGGAAGACACGGCGGAAAACCAGCTGACGAACATGATCAGTTTTGCCGGACTGATGGTGTTGTTCGCGCTGGATTTCCATCACATCGTCTTCCGCGCGGTAATCGATTCCTATTCCAGCATGCCGCCGGGGACGCTGTTCAGCAGCCAGAAATCGCTGATCACGCTGACCGATACGCTGGATCAGACGATGCATATCATGCTGCGGCTCGCCAGCCCCTTCGTCCTCTACGGCCTGATGTTCAACCTCTCGATCGGTCTGATCAACAAGCTGGCACCGCAGATCCCGATCTACTTCATCTCGACGCCCTACCTGCTCATGGGCGGGCTGTTCATGCTCTATCTTTCGGTCGCGGCCCTGCTGCGGCTGTTTGCCAACGCATTTCCCGGCGTGTTCATCGGCGGTTAGCCTTCGGGGCTGCCTTCAAGACGGAAACGGTCATGGCTGCAACAAGCAAGTCGAAAAAACTCAAGCGCCTGGTCGCCGTTCAGCGCCAGCTGGAAAAGATGGCGGAAAGCGATCTTGCCGCCACGACGCGCTACCGGCACGAAATCAACGAATCGATGGATGTCGTCATCCAGGCCATCGGTTCTGTCGATGGCATCCATAGCCTGTTCACCCAGCATTATTCCGAGCGGTTCGGAAGGCTCTCGGTGCGCGACCAGCAACTGGCGGGCATCCAGCAGGTGCAGGAGATGAAAATCATGCGCGAGCGGGCCAAGGGCGACCGGCTGGAGGAGAACATGAAGGAGGCGCGCACCCTCGAGGAGCGCGGCGAAGCCGATGAAAGTATTTACGATCTCGTAGATCAACTCATTCTGATAAACACGCCAGCCTCCAGCAAGGTTGAAAAGCCATAACTTGTTCCGATCTGAAATGAGAGGAATGACACGTGGCTATCTCACCCCCAAGTGATTTGGTCCTGGACGTTGTGAAGGCAGCCGATCCGGCGGCCGTTCAGGCGGCTCAGCAGAAGCTGATGACGACGCGTGCGGCAGCGGCTGCCCGCGGCCTGACGGAAAGCGGCGCCGGTTTCAGCAATGCCATCGATCAGCTCGACACCACTGCGTCGAGCGCCGGTCTTGGCAATGTTTCGTCCGACAAATCAAAAATTCCTGCAAGCTACCGCAAGTTCGAAGCCATGGTGCTGCAGAGCTTCGTCGGTTCGATGCTGCCGGAGAGCGAAGAGCTATACGGCAAGGGCAACGCCGGTGAGATCTGGAAAGGCATGATGGCCGAGCAGATCGGCGATTCCATTGCGAAGGCCGGCGGCGTCGGCATTGCCGCACAGATGTTCTCGCAATCTCTGATGCGGGCGCAGAACGATGAAATGAGCAACGTTGTCACCGACGACAACGAACGCAAGCTCGCACTCAGCATGGTGACCGATTTCGAGCGGCGCACTTTCGGCGTAGTGGCGACAGATAACGAGGGAGCCGAAAACTCATGAGCGGAACGGTCAACATTGAAGTAGCTTCGAATGATTATCGCATCAAGTCGGTCCTCGGACGGCTGGAGATGATCATCGACAACGAGAATACGCGTATCGGCGCCGATCCGGAATTCGACCTCAAGGTTTCGAACGCGCACAAGAGCCGTTGCCTCTACGAACTGACGATGCTGTTTCGTGATACGGACCCGCGCCAGATGTCGACCATGTATGTCGACCAGCTGCATGGCCTGAAGAAGAAGCTCGTGGTCAACCAGCAGCGCGTCGAGGCGCATCTGGAAGCCGTGCGTGCCGTTGCCGATATCCTCAAGAATGCCGTTCAGGAAGCGGATGCTGACGGCACCTATTCCCAGGAACAGTTCCGCTATAGCGATTCGTGATGATCAAGCTTATTCTCACAGGAGCCTGGGTCTGCATCGTCACGTTGGGGACGGTGTATTTTTCCGTCGTCATGGCCACGGCGCCGGCGACGGATCCGGATGCCGAGAAGAAAGCAGCCCTTGAATTGGTCAAGGGCGAATCGATCACCTTGCCGATGATTTCCAACGGCAAGGTCGCAGGCTATTTCCTCAGCAAGATTTCCTTCATGCTCGACAAGGAGAAGATGAAGGGCGTCGAATTGCCGATGACGGAATACATGACGGACGAGCTGTTTACGCTCCTCGTCGGCAACAAGATGGTCGACATTGCCGATACCTCGACCTTCAATGTCGACGAGTTCCGCAAGAGCGTCAAGGAAGGCATGAACAAGCGCTTCGGCGACGAGATCGTTGCCGACGTGATGGTCGAGCAGCTCGATTATCTTGCCAAGTCGGACACGCGGGTCAGCGGCGGCGCCGAAAACGTCAAGCAGCCGGTCAAGATCGTCGAAGGGACCACCGCCGAGACGCCGGCGGCAGCCGCGAGCGAGTCGCACTGATCTACCCGTGCATGCCGGGCAGCCGGCCGCCCGAAATTGTTACACGATGAAATCCGCCCTTTCGCAGGGCGGATTTTCTTTTGTGGTGCTGTTCCAATCTGAAAACGTCTTCAATTTTAAACAATGACTTAAACGGCATTTCATCCTTCCGTTCTATAGCTTGGAGCAGTCGGTTCGCCCGGTGGACGGAAGGATGCCGCAAGGCGATTTTTATCCTGGCCGCCCGCTTCGGCAGACCATCTTAGAGCCGTGTCCGGTTGCCGGAGGTGCCATGACGGGTGCCGCAACGTGCCGGTTTTGTGCGCATGGGGGAAATGAATGAACCTTGCTGCCAATTTTGCGGTGCTGGCATCGCGGCGCACGCTGTTCGGCCTGTCCGTCTGCGATTGCGGTTGGCCGGGTGCTCTGGCCTTCCTCAACGATCTGGCATGCTTGCCCTTCGGCCAGACGGTCGTGTCTTTCCTGAACGCCAACAATGCCAACCTGATGATCGCCGATGAGGAATATCGGCAGGTACTGGCCCGGCACCTGGTTCTGCCGGATGGCATCGGCATCGACCTGGCGTCGCGGATCTTCCATGGCGCGCCGTTTCCCGCCAATCTCAACGGCACCGATTTCGTGCCGGCACTCCTGACCTACATGACCCATCCGATGCGCATCGGCCTTGTCGGCGCGCGCCGGGATGTTCTTGATCGGGCTGCCGCGAATTTGCATGCCCATGCGCCCTGGCATGAGGTCGTGGCCATTTCCGATGGTTTCTTCGACAAGCAGAACAGCCAGAACGTGGTCGACGACATCGAACGACAGGGATTGGACATCCTGATCGTCGGCATGGGAACGCCGCTGCAGGAAAAATGGGTGGACGCCAACATCCGTCCGATACATGCCCGGCTGGTGCTGACAGTGGGTGCCTTTTTTGATTTTGCTGCCGGCGCGGTGCCTCGAGCGCCGTCGCTGGTGCGCCGGTTGCGCCTGGAATGGGCCTACAGATTGTTTCTGGAGCCCAAGCGTCTGTGGCCGCGTTACATGATCGGCATTCCGGTCTTTCTCTGCAATCTGTTGCGTTACCGTTTCGGAAATGTATCGGCCATCACCGCGCCCGCGGAGCGGCTGCCCGTCGTCCCGTTGCCGCAGACGGCGGATTTCGAGGCCGGTCGTACGGAAATACCCGGCCCCAAGGCGGCAGCGGGCAGCGGACGTTAACCTTTTCTTTGCCATGAAAATTTAATCTGCGTTAAGAATCCCGGTGATGGCATGCGTCGGCCGGGTTGCGTTCCAGCGCGGGCGGTCATGGCGATGAAGCAGATGTATTCCAGGGCAGATACCTTCGACGGACGTTATCCGCCATCGACGCGCGGTGACAGCCAGGGCAGGGGCGCGCGGTCGCCGGAGACCGTAATACTCCAGCAGCCGGCCGATCCACGCCTGACGGAAACGATCGGCTCCATCCTGTCCCGCCAGGATCCTTCACGCCGGCCCGTAGCGGCCGGGCCTGCCGAGTTCTCAGCCGGTGCGCCCCGGCAGTTCCGGGCCGCCGAAGAACAGCAGAACCATCCGCCCGTCACAAGGAGCCCGGTGAAAGCGCACAATCGCCCGCGCCTTTTGCGGCTCCGTTATCTTCTGGCCGGGACGCTCGCCATTGTCGCTGTCGCAACGGCTGGCCTGTGGGGTTTCGGCACGCAGCCGCAGGTGGCTTCGGCGCATATTGCGCTGGAGATGAACGATATTGCCGACCGCGGCGAAAGGCTTGCCTTGCTGAATGCAAGGCTTTCGGCCGTTACCGGCCTCGACGTCCTCTCGAAGACCGTGGAGAAGCTTCGGCTCGACTACGATCCGGAATTCGCGGCCGGGACGGCCTCGTCCTGGGGCGTGCTCACCGAGCTTCTGACCTCGTCGCCGGAAGCGGATTTCGAACGCGGCACCGAAGCCAGGCTGCGCGCCGCGGTCGATGCCACCATCGATCCTTCCGACGAAAGCATCGTCGTCACCGTCCGCAGTTCGGATGAGCAGAAATCCGCGGCCATCGCCGGTGCGATGGCGGAATCCTTCGTTGAAGCGGTCAATGCCGAGCGGCCGGTCCGCAAGGTCGATGCCGTCGCCGGTCCGGATGTCGATGCCGAACGGATCGCGCTCGAAAAGGCGCAGGCGGACCTGCAGGCATTCACCGCCGGCGGCGGAGAGAAATTGCAGGCGGCAATCAAGCTCAAGAACGAAGTCGACAAGCTGCGCCTCGAAAATGCGCTGGCGCAAAAGCGCTTGAACGACGAGGGCGGCAAAACCGTTTCCGGAAATCTTTCCAGCCTTCTCGACGGCAGCTTCCCCACGGCCCTGCTGACACCGGCGCTGGAAGATCTGCGTGGACGCTACGTCAACGCCAAGATCGCGCTGGAACAACTCGCCGTCGCGTTCGGCCCACGGCATCCACGGCTGCAGACGGCGCAGACGATGGTCGATACACTGAAGTCCGATATCGAGCGCGAATTGCGCAACGCCTTCGCCGAAGGCCGCGCCTCGCTGCAGCAGGCGCAGGCAAAAGCCAAACAGCTGGCCGCGCAATCGGCGGAAGCGACGAAAAAACTCGAAGGCACCGGCATCGATCTTGCACGCTACGACGCGCTGCAGTCGGCGGTGGAGGCTGCGCAGGAAACCTTCCGCAGCGCGCTGGCCCAGAACGAAGATTCCGGCTCCGTCGATCCGCTGGTCACCGCGAGCATAGCGACGCCGGCTATGCCCGCCATGGCGTTGCCGCTGCCGCAGACGCAGGACGATCCACGTTTCGGTGAGTTCTTCTTCGCCATCCTGCTTGTGCTTGCCGCCGCCGCCTGCGCGCTCGGCATGATGCATGCCTGGCGCAAACGCCATGTCGTGGCGCAGGATGCCCTGGACGATCCGCTCGAGCGCCCGGATGCCTATCGTGCTGCGGCGGAATGGGATCATCCGCAGCTTTATCCCGAACAGGCAGCTCAATGGCAGCCGCATGTCGATGAACGCTTTGGTGAACACCGGGCGCATGCGGTCTCCGCTCCGGAGTATTACGATGCGTTTGACGATGGTGACCATGCCGGTTATCGCCAGCCGTCGCTGATGGCCGAATTGCGCCGCGTTGCCCCGACAATGTTCCGCGAGGAGGATAGCCAGCAGGACATCCGCCAGATCAAGGAAGAGGTTGCGGCCCTGCGCCAGCGGGTGCAGGACTGGGCAGACCGGCGCGGCGGCCGCTGAGCGACACGGGCATCCGTCGTCAAATCCGCTTGCATTTGTCGGTTTCAGACACCATAGGGCGTTGGCAGGCACATTCCTGCTAAAAACACAGCCTAGATTGCAGGCGGTTCGAGCCCGGAGGAACACGTGACGACGGTGATTGATGGCAAGCAGGTTGCCGCTTCTGTGATCGATGCGGTGAAGGCGAAAAGTGCCGCGCTGGAGGCGGAGGCCGGCGTCAAGACAGGCCTTGCAGTGGTCATCGTCGGCGACGATCCCGCAAGCCACGCCTATGTCGGCTCCAAGAGCCGGATGGCCAAGGAATGCGGTTTCAAATCCGTGCAGCACACGCTGCCGGAACAGACGACGCAGGAAGAACTCGCCGCCCTGGTCGAGACGCTGAATGCCGACCCGTCGATCCACGGTATCCTGGTGCAGCTGCCGCTGCCGAAACATCTCAATTCCGAGCCGATCATCCAGTCGATCCGTCCCGAGAAGGATGTCGACGGCCTGCACGTCGTCAATGCCGGCAAGCTTGCGACGGGCGATCTGGAAACCGGCCTGATCTCCTGCACGCCGGCCGGCGCGCTGATCCTGGTGCGCACCATCCACGGCGCCGATCTTTCCGGCCTGAACGCCGTCGTCGTCGGCCGCTCCAATCTGTTCGGCAAGCCGATGGGCCAGCTTTTGCTTGCCTGCAACGCGACCGTCACCATGGCGCACTCGCGTACGAAAGATCTCGCCGGCATCTGCCGCGCCGCAGACATCCTCGTCGCCGCCGTCGGTCGCCCGGAAATGGTCAAGGCGGACTGGGTGAAACCCGGTGCCACCATCATCGACGTCGGTATCAACCGTGTCGCGGCGCCCGAAAGGGGCGAAGGCAAGACGCGGCTGGTCGGTGATGTCGCTTATGCCGAATGCGCCGAGCTTGCCGGTGCGATCACGCCGGTCCCCGGCGGCGTCGGCCCTATGACCATCGCCATGCTGATGGCCAATACCGTTATCGCCGCCCATCGCGCCGCTGGCCGGCCGGCCCCGAAGTTCTGATCGCAGCGATAGGCAGCACCGGTCAGGTCGGCGCAGGACCGGTGGAGGAGCGAACGATCAGTTCCGCCTTCCACAGCTCCTGCTGTGGCTCGGCCTCGTCGTTCTTCGAGCGTTCGATCAGCCGTTCGGCGATCCGCAGGCCTGCGGCCCGCAAGGCCGAGCGCGTCGTCGTCAGCGGTACGGAAAAATGTTCCGGCCGCAGCACCGGCAGCACGTCGTCATGGGCGATGAGCGAAATGTCCTCGCCGAGTTTCAATCCCGCCATATTGATCGCCCGGACGGCACCGAGCGCCAGCACGGTACTGGAACAGAGCACCGCCGTCGGCCGCTCCGGCAGGCGAAGGAAGCGCTCCATGGACGCCAGGCCACAATCGTCGCTCATGGCGGAATGGCTGACCATGTCAGGCGAAAGCGCCAGCTGCTTTTCCGCAAGGGCTTTGACAACCCCCTGTTTCCGCCGGATGGCGAAATCGTAATATTCCTGGCCGTTGATCAGCGCGATCCGCTTGTGCCCGAGTTGCAGCAGGAGTTTTGCGGCTTCGTAGAAGGCGGCTTCATTGTCGATGTCGACGAAAGGATAGTCCTCCTCGGCATCACGCGAGCGGCCGTGGACGATGAACGGCAGCGAAAGCGATCGCAACATGGCAAGGCGCGGGTCGTTGGCGCGCATGTAGGCCAGCACCAGCGCGTCGACATTGCCGCTCGCCGCCAGCCGTCGCAGGGCGCCGGCTTCGTCGTCGGGATCGGACGGCATCACCACCAGGTGGAAATCGTGGCGCACCGCAGCCTCGCTGAGGCCGCCGAGGAATTCGCCGAAATGCACGTCTGACATGTGGCCGGGAGCGGTGGGCATGACAAGGCCGATGGAGCCCGCCTTGCCGGTCGCCAGCCGTTGCGCCGCCTTGTTCGGGCGGTAGCCGGTTTCCTTGACTGCTTTCAGCACGCGTTCCCGCGTCGCGGCATTGACTTCGGGATATCCGTTCAATGCGCGACTGATGGTTGTCTGCGACAAGCCCAGCAGTTTGGAAAGCTCTTTCAAATTCACGTCACGCCGTCCCACCTCCGCTACCAGCCTCCCGCTAGAACGATGTTTTTTCATCGTTCTTCTGGCCCCAAAGCGGTTGCGACCTATGTAACAGCGTGCAGGCGTTACGCAAACCGGAAAAGATCGTGCTGCGCGGCGAAATTATGTTGCGTTGCAAAAGCTATGAGTTTTCCACTTTGGCCTGCAAAAGCGCTTGACATTTTTTCCCGCGGAGTGAGATGAAAGGTAGTCAAAGCGCTTTGAAAAAACTTCGGCATCTCCAATCTGATCGAGGAATTCACAAGTCGCTTTTGTGATCGGGAGGTATAGTCACATGAAGAAATCGTTCTGGCTCGGCGTTGCCGCCGCAGCCTTGCTGGCGTCTGGTGCGTCGGCTGCCGACCTGAAATTCAAGCCTGGCGAGGATGCGCGGTTCAACTGGGCGAGCTACGATGCCTTCAAGGCAGCGCATGCGGATCTCAAGGGCGAGACCATCACCGTTTTCGGCCCGTGGCGCGGTGACGACGAAACGCTGTTCACGACCGTGCTGAACTATTTCGTCGAGGCGACCGGCGCCGACCTGAAATATTCCTCATCGGAAAACTACGAACAGCAGATCGTCATCGACACGCAGGCGGGTTCGCCGCCGAACGTCGCCATCCTGCCGCAGCCGGGCCTTTTGGCCGACCTCGCCAGCAAGGGTTTCCTGACACCGCTCGGCCAGGGTGAGGCCGACTGGGTGAAGGAAAATTACGGCGCGGGCCAGTCCTGGGTCGATCTCGGTACCTACAAGGGTAAGGACGGAGCTGCCGCCTACTTCGCCTTCCCGTACAAGGCCGATATCAAGTCGCTGGTGTGGTACGTACCGGAGAACTTCGAGGAAGCCGGTTACGAAGTCCCCAAGACCATGGAAGAACTGATCGCGCTCAGCGACAAGATCGTTGCCGATGGCGGAACGCCCTGGTGCATCGGTCTTGGCTCCGGCGGCGCCACCGGCTGGCCGGCGACCGACTGGGTCGAGGACCTGATGCTGCGCGCTCAGTCGCCTGAGGTCTACGACAAGTGGGTGAAGAACGAGATCCCGTTCAACGATCCTGCCGTGGTCGGTGGCATCGAGGAGTTCGGCAAGTTCGCACTCACCGACAAATATGCCGATGGTGGCCCTGCCGGCGTTGCAGCAACCGACTTCCGCGATAGTCCGAAGGGTCTCTTCGGTGTTCCTCCGAAGTGCTACCTGCATCATCAGGCGTCGTTCATCCCGTCCTTCTTCCCCGAAGGCACGAAGCTCGGCGAGGATGCGGACTTCTTCTACATGCCGCCTTATGCCTCGAAGCCCGAGCTTGGCCGCCCGGTTCTCGGCGCCGGCACGCTGATGGCGATCACCAAGGATTCGAAGGGCGCGCGCGCCTTCCTCGAATTTCTTAAGACGCCGATTGCCCATGAGATCTGGATGGCGCAGTCCGGCTTCCTGACGCCCTACAAGGCCGTCAATGTCGCCACCTACGGCAACGACACGCTGCGCAAGGAAGGCGAGATCCTGACGACCGCCACCACCTTCCGCTTCGACGGTTCGGACCTGATGCCCGGTAAGGTCGGCGCAGGCGCCTTCTGGACGGGGATGATCGACTATGTCGGCGGCAAGCCGGCAGCCGACGTCGCCGCCGATATCCAGAAGGCCTGGGACGCGATCAAGTAAGCGTTTCGCTATCCAATGAGGGGGAGGTACCCCCTCATCCCCCTGCCGGGACCTTCTCCCCGCTGGGGAGAAGGCGGACGGAGCGCCTTCATTGCCCCTAGGTCTCTTCTCCCCTGGCGGGGAGAAGATGCCGGCAGGCAGATGAGGGGGCTCCCGCAATCGCCAGCATGCTGAAATTAAGAACATAAAACATACTGCTTCAAGCCGGCGGCAGACCGGCGGGGACGACAAGACAAATAACCATGTAGGGGAGGGGTTTCGATGGTTGAGCAGATCGTTTCCGCGGTCGGCGTGATGATCGTCGGCGTGCTGGTATGCGTCGCCTATTTCTGGCTTTCCAACAAACTGCTCGACATGATCTTCCCGGTGCGCGACGGCGATGTCATGGCCGCGTCGCGCAGTCTCAGGCGGCGGGCGATCGTGCGGCCCTGGCTCTTCGTCGGGCCGGCCTTGCTGATCCTTCTGATCTATCTCGTCTATCCCGTCATCGCCACGCTCATCCTCTCCTTCTATGACCGGGGCGGCACGCAATTCGTCGGCCTGTCCAACTACCTGTGGGCGCTGAACGACCGCGAATTCCGCCAGTCGATCTTCAACAACATCCTCTGGCTTGCCGTGGTGCCGGCCGCCTGTACCTTCTTCGGCCTGGTCATCGCCGTTTTGACCGACCGCATCTGGTGGGGCAACATTGCAAAAAGCCTCGTCTTCATGCCGATGGCGATCTCCTTCGTCGGTGCCTCCGTCATCTGGAAATTCGTTTACGATTATCGCGCCGAAGGCGAAACGCAGATCGGCATTCTGAACGCCCTGATCCAGGGGCTTGGCGGCACGCCGCAGGTGTGGATCGCCTTGCCCTTCTGGAACAACTTCTTCCTGATGGCGATCCTCATCTGGATCCAGACCGGTTTCGCCATGGTCATCCTCTCGGCGGCGCTGCGCGGCATTCCGGAAGAAACCATCGAGGCCGCCGTCATCGATGGCGCCAATGGCTGGCAGATCTTCTGGAAGATCATGGTGCCGCAGATCTGGGGCACCATCGCCGTCGTCTGGACGACGATCACCATCCTGGTGCTAAAAGTTTTCGACATCGTGCTGACCATGACCAACGGTCAATGGAACACGATCGTCCTCGCCAATCTGATGTTCGACTGGATGTTCCGCGGCGGTGGCGACAGCGGTCGAAGTGCGGCCATCGCCGTCATCATCATGCTGGCGGTGACGCCGATCATGGTGTGGAACATCCGCCGCGCCAACCGCGAAATGGGAGGACATTGAGATGGCCGCAGCCGTCACCCAGCTTCGCCGTATCGGCCTTCCCCGCCTCATCGTCCATATTTCCGTGCTTGTCATCGTCGTGCTCTGGCTGTTCCCGACGCTCGGCATCTTCATCAGTGCCCTGCGCGACAAGGACCAGCTTGCTGTCTCCGGCTGGTGGACGGCGCTGTCGACCGCGCATCGCACCGAGGTCGCCCGCCTCGCCGACCCCACGACGCAAAAGCAGGAGGGCAACCTCTACGTCATTGCCGGCAATATCTGGGAAGCCGGCGATGCCCGCACGATCGACAGTTTCGGCACCCGCATCCAGGAGCCGTCGGCCGTCAAGGCCGGCGAGACCGCCGATCTCGGCGAGGGCGAGACGCTGCAGGTCAATGCCGACGGCAGCTATCGTTATGCAAAGGCGGAAGCCTTCGACGGTTCCCGCGGCCGGCGCATCTACCTGACGGTGACGACGCCGCCGGAATTCACCTTCGACAATTACCGCACGGTGCTGAATTCCGAAGGCATCGGCCGCGCCTTCATCAATTCGCTGACGGTCGCCATCCCGGCAACGATCATCCCGATCCTCGTCGCTGCCTTTGCTGCTTATGCGCTGTCGTGGATGCGGTTTGCTGGCCGGACGCTGATGATCGCCATGGTCGTTGGCCTGATCGTCGTGCCGCTGCAGATGTCGCTCATCCCGCTCCTGCGCATGTACAACGAGATCGGCACGATCTTCGGCGTGCCGTCGAAGACCTATGCCGGCATCTGGCTGGCGCATACCGCCTTCGGCATGCCGCTCGCCATCTACCTCTTGCGCAACTACATGGTCGGCCTGCCCAAGGAGATCATCGAAAGCGCCCGTGTCGACGGCGCCAGCGATTTCGAGATCTTCGTCAAGATCGTGCTGCCGCTGTCGTTTCCAGCACTCGCCTCCTTCGCGATCTTCCAGTTCCTCTGGGTGTGGAACGACCTGCTCGTCGCCATGGTCTTCCTCGGCACCACCAAGGACCAGATCGTGCTGACCGGCAATCTCAATGCCCTGCTCGGTTCGCGCGGCGGCAACTGGGAGATCCTCACTGCCTCGGCCTTCATCACCATCATCGTTCCGCTGATCGTCTTCTTCGCCCTGCAGCGCTATCTGGTGCGCGGCCTGCTGGCGGGTTCGGTCAAGGGCGGCTGATACCAGCATATTTCTGACCAACAGGACTTTTGCAGCATGAGCATTTCTACGGATTCCATCCTGGCGCCGGACAAGGACTGGTGGCGCGGCGCGGTGATCTACCAGATCTATCCGCGCTCCTTCCAGGATTCGAATGGCGACGGTATCGGCGACCTCAAGGGCATCACCTCCAGGCTGTCGCATGTGGCAGCCCTCGGTGCCGACGCCATCTGGATTTCGCCGTTTTTCACCTCGCCGATGAAGGATTTCGGCTATGACGTTTCCAATTACGAGGATGTCGATCCGATCTTCGGCACGCTGGCCGATTTCGACGCGCTGATCGCGGAGGCGCACCGGCTCGGCATCCGCGTCATGATCGACCTGGTGATGTCGCATTCTTCCGACCAGCATCCCTGGTTCGTCGAAAGCCGCTCCAGCCGCTTCAATGCCAAGGCCGACTGGTATGTCTGGGCCGATGCCAAGCCGGATGGCACGCCGCCGAACAACTGGCTGTCGATCTTCGGCGGCTCTGCCTGGCACTGGCATTCGACCCGCATGCAATATTACATGCACAACTTCCTTTCGACCCAGCCCGACCTCAACCTGCACAATCCGGAGGTTCAGGACGCGCTCCTGAACATGACGCGTTTCTGGCTGAAGCGCGGCGTCGATGGCTTCCGTCTCGACACGATCAACTTCTACTTCCACGACAAGGAACTGCGCGACAACCCGTCGCTCGCCCCCGACCAGCGCAACGCCAACACCGCACCGGCGGTCAATCCCTATAACTTCCAGGAGCATCTCTACGACAAGAACCGCCCGGAGAACCTGGAGTTCCTGAAACGCTTTCGCGCCGTCATGGATGAATTCCCGGCGATTGCCGCCGTCGGCGAGGTGGGCGACAGCCAGCGCGGCCTGGAGATCGTCGGCGAATACACCTCCGATAACGACAAGATGCAGATGTGCTACGCCTTCGAGTTCCTGGCGCCGGATCCGCTGATCCCGTTGCGTGTCGTGCAGGTGCAGCAGGCGTTCGAGGCAGCGGCGCCGCAGGGCTGGGCCTGCTGGGCCTTCTCGAACCACGACGTCATCAGGCACATCTCGCGCTGGGGCATGCAGGTCGCTGACAAGGATGCCTATGCGAAAATGCTGGCGGCGCTTTTGCTGTCGCTGCGCGGTTCCGTCTGCATTTTCGAAGGTGAAGAGCTGGGCCTCACCGAAGCCGAGCTTACCTACGAAGACCTGCAGGACCCCTACGGCATCCAGTTCTGGCCGGAATTCAAGGGACGCGATGGTTGCCGCACACCGATGGTGTGGGAGGCAGACGTTGCCCATGGCGGCTTCAGCGTCGCGGCCAAGACCTGGCTGCCGATCCCGTCGGAGCACCTGCCGCATGCCGTCGACAAGCAGACCGGCAATCCGCGTTCGGTGCTGGAGCAGTATCGCCGCTTCCTCGCCTTCCGTAAGCGCTTCCCGGCCTTCGCCAAGGGCACGATTTCCTTCTTCGAGCCGGATGTGGCGATCTTGTCGTTTACGCGCACCCACGGCAATGAATCGCTGTTGTGCATCTTCAACATGAGCGGTGAGTCTAAACCGACGGTTCTGCCTGACGGCAACTGGCAGCATCTGGCCGATCACGGCTTCGAATGCAGGGAAAGCGTCGGTTCGATCGAGCTGCCGGCATGGGGCGCCTATTTCGCGCGGCATGTCTAGGACGGTTCCGGTACGGGAACGGCGTAGGAACAAAAAGATAGAGCGTTTTCGCGTTTCGGAGAAAAGCGGACATGCTCTAGCGACAACAACAGGAGGGGAAAATGACCGGAGTGGTTCTCAAGGATATCCGTAAGTCCTACGGGCAGGTGCATGTCCTCCACGGGATTGACCTGGATATCAGGCAGGGTGAGTTCGTCGTTTTTGTCGGTCCGTCCGGCTGCGGCAAGTCGACCCTGCTCCGGATGATCGCCGGCCTGGAAGAGATAACCTCCGGCGAAATGGTCATCGACGGCCAGCGGGTCAACGAGGTGCCGCCGTCCAAGCGCGGCATCGCCATGGTCTTCCAGTCCTACGCGCTGTATCCGCACATGACGGTCTACGACAACATGGCTTTCGGCATGCGCATCGCCGGCGAAAGCAAGCAGGAGATCGACAGGCGGGTGCGCGCCGCCGCCGATATCCTGCAGCTGACGAAATATCTGGAGCGGCTGCCGAAGGCGCTGTCCGGCGGCCAGCGCCAGCGTGTTGCCATCGGTCGAGCCATCTGCCGCGATCCGAAAGTCTTCCTGTTCGATGAACCGCTCTCCAATCTCGACGCGGCGTTGCGTGTCGCGACCCGCATCGAGATCGCCAGGCTCAAGGAGCAGATGGCCGATACGACGATGATCTACGTCACGCACGACCAGGTGGAAGCGATGACGCTCGCCGACCGTATCGTCGTGCTTTCCGCCGGCCATATCGAGCAGGTCGGTGCGCCGCTGGAGCTTTACGAGCGCCCGGCTAATCTTTTCGTTGCGAAATTCATCGGCTCGCCGGCAATGAACATCATCCCGGCAACCATCCGCCAGACCGGCGCCGAGACCAATGTCGAACTGACCGGCGGCAAGCTGGTCCGCATCGAGGTTGCAACCGATGCATCGCAGCAGGGCAAGACGGCGAGTTTCGGCGTACGACCGGAAGATCTGCGCCTCGCCATGGACGACGACTACCTGTTCGAAGGCAATATCTCCATTGTCGAGGCTTTGGGCGAAGTGACGTTGCTTTACATCGAAGGCCTTGTGGCGGGCGAACCGATCATCGCCAAGATTCCGGGTATCCTCGATGCCCGCAAGGGACAGACGATGCGCTTTACCGCCGATACCGCCAAACTGCATCTCTTTGATGCAGACGGAAAGTCGTACCGAAATTAGGCACCTTTCCTGCAAAAACGGCACAGGTCCGTCACTTCTCAAACCTTCTGTTAAAACTCCTTGGATACACTGATTTCACTGTACAAAAGGAGACCGCACCGTGACGACCGCCGGTTCAAAGGGCCATTTTCTGAGGAAGGAAGAGTCTTTCATGTATGACCGCGAGACGCGGTTCCCGATGGAAGACACGATGAACGCCGCGCGTATCGAGTATACCGAAAAGGGCGTCATGAACATGGCGTCCCGCCGGTGCGACATTGTCCGTATTTCCCGCAGCGGTGCGATCCTGGCGCTTCTCACCCAGTACAAGCTGCCGCAACAGTTCTATCTCGACCTGCCGGATGCGCGCATCACCAAGGTTGGCTGCATGCTGATGCGTGTCAACGCCAACAATACCGTCGAAATCCGCTTCCTCCGCGTTCTTTCCGAGAAGGAACTGAACAAGATCTTCGTCTATTCGACGCATCCCGCGCATCGCGACCGGGTTCTCGACATTCGCGCCTGAAACGACCTCGTTTCAGGCCGCCTTCGTCTCCACTTCGATGGTGACATGCGACAATTCATGGATATCGGCAAGGCGTTGCCGATAGAAGCCGGGCGACTGCGGGCGAGGAGACCGCAGCGAAATGATGGCTCCATGATGCCCTGGACCAAGTTGCCAGACATGCAGGTCAGTGATTTCATCCTCTTCAACTTCCAGAGCCGTGCGAATTTCATCCGGTAGCTCTTCCTGTGCCGACAGATAGTCGAGCAGTACCGCGCCTGAATCCCGTATCAATCCCCATGACCAGCGGGCAATGATCAGGCCGCCAAGCAGACCGATCAGCGGATCGAGCCACGGCCATCCGTAAAAACTGCCGATCAAGAGTGCGGCAATGGCAAGCACCGACGTCAGGGCGTCGGCCATCACGTGCAGGTAGGCGGCCCGCAGGTTGTTGTCGCCGCCATGGTGGTGATGATGGCCATGGTCGTGATGATGGTCGTGGTAGTGATGGCCATGATCGGCGCGCAGCAGCCAGGCGCAGACCAGGTTGACGACGAGCCCAATGGTCGCGACCATCACGGCCTGACCGAAATCGATCGCTACCGGCGAATAGAGGCGCAGCAGGCTTTCCCAGCCGATGAGCAATGCGATCATGGCGAGCACGATGGCGCTGGCAAAACCGGCGAGGTCGCCGAGCTTGCCGGTGCCGAAGGTGAAACGCGGATTGTTGCGGTTGCGGCGGGCGTAAACGTAGGCGAGTGCAGCGATCAGCATCGCCGCCGCATGGGTGGACATGTGCCAGCCGTCGGCAACCAGCGCCATCGAGCCGAAACTGATGCCGGCGACGATTTCCACCACCATCATGATGGTGGTGAGCGCGATCACCAGCCAAGTGCGGCGTTCATTGCGTTCGTGGTCCTCACCCAGGAAGACGTGGTCATGCGGGCTGGCAAGCCGGGATCTTGTCATTTGAGATACATCCTGACGACGTCGATCAATTCGGCGGCACCCTGTGCCCGTGCCGGATCCTCGTCGTGATCGGGGTTGGAGATATGCTCGCGAATGTGGTCCTCGATCAGTTCGGCCGTGAGGCCGGCGACGGCGCCACGCACCGACGCAACCTGATTGAGGATATCGCCGCAGGGCGCATCGGCTTCGAGCGCCCGTTCGATCGCCTCCATCTGGCCTTTCAGGCGGCGGATTCGGGCAAGCAGGCGCGTCTTGTTCTTCGAAAGATGACTCATACTATAGGGGGGTACCCTATTTTATGCAGCGCGTAAAGCTCTCAATTCATTAGCTCTGCAGAGTAAAGCCAATGCTTCTCACTTTTACGGATGTCGGTTTATGCGATGCCCATCACCTTGGCGGCCTGAAGCGTATCGATGAATTGCACCACATCGATAACGCGGCCGTCCCGGAAGGTTATCTTATCCATGAACTCCGCGGCGAAGCATGCGCCGCTGGGCACGAAGCTGACCTGGCCGGCATGGTGGACGAACACGGTGTCGCCATCGACATGGATGCTGGAGATTTGCAGGTTGCAGAAATCCCAGGTGTTCATCAGCACCTCATGATGCTGCCGCAGGATTTCGGGGTCGTCCACCTTCGTGGCCTCGGCACCGAGGCGTTCGCCGCCGACGATACGGTAGCTGCAGGCTGGATCGGTAAAGGACATCAGCCCGTCGAGATCCTTGGCTCTGCGTGCATTGTAGAGTTCCTGCACTGCGTGGATCAGTTCCTCTTTGCTGGCCATGGTCTCTCCTCCCGCCTCTCGCATGAGTTTGCGCCAAAGTCACAGAAATGCAACTGGAGGGGGAGGCGGCAACGGGTATTTTTAACGCAGCGGCGCACAGAAACGATGCCCTCTTCTCAGTGCAGACAGAAGAGGGAACCGATCACATGGGTTAGAACAAGACGCTGGCGCCGTATTCCGCAGCACCGGCAGCCCGGCGGAAGGGGGCAAACAGCTCGCGGCCCATGCCGAATTCGTTGCCTTCCAGATCGACCTCGGCCGGCGGGCGGGCATCGAACTCCGCGGCATCCACCATCACCTCAAGTGTGCCGGCAACGGCGTCGAGGCGAATGATGTCCCCGTCGCGGATGCGGGCGATCGGGCCGCCCTCGCTGGCTTCCGGCGTCAGGTGGATGGCCGCCGGCACCTTGCCGGAAGCGCCCGACATACGGCCGTCGGTGACGAGCGCCACCATGTGGCCGCGGTCCTGCAGCACGCCGAGCGGCGGGGTGAGGCGATGCAGTTCCGGCATGCCGTTCGACTTCGGACCCTGGAAGCGTACCACGGCAATAAAATCGCGGTTGAGCTTGCCCTGCTTGAAGGCATCCTGCAGTTCTTGCTGGTCGTTGAAGACGATGGCCGGTGCCTGCACGACATGGCGTTCCGGCTTGACGGCGGAGATCTTGATCACCGCCTTGCCGATGTTGCCGGTCAGCATCTTCAGGCCGCCGGTCGGCTGGAACGGCGTTTCGATGCGGGCGAGCACTTTGGGGTCGGCGCTGTCTTCCGGCGAGGGTTCGCGATGCACGCTGCCGTTCTCGCCGAGCTTGACGTCGATGGTGTAGGCGTCGAGCCCCTGGCCGAAGACGGTGCGCACGTCGTCGTGCAGCAGGCCGCGGCGCAGCAGTTGCTTGATGAGGAAACCCATGCCGCCGGCGGCGTGGAAATGGTTCACGTCGGCAAGGCCGTTGGGGTAGACGCGGGCAAGCAGCGGCACGACGTCGGACAGGTCGGAAATATCCTCCCAGGTGAGCTTGATGCCGGCGGCGCGCGCCATGGCGACGATGTGCAGGGTATGGTTGGTCGAACCGCCCGTCGCATGCAGGCCGACGACGCCGTTGACGATGGAGCGTTCGTCGATCATCTCGCCGGCCGGCGTGAATTCGTTGCCCATGGCGGTGATGGCGAGCGCCCGCTTCGTCGCCTCGCGGGTCAGCGCCTCGCGCAGGGGGGTACCGGGATTGATGAAGGAGGCGCCGGGCATATGGAAGCCCATGATCTCCATCAGCATCTGGTTGGAATTGGCGGTGCCGTAAAAGGTGCAGGTGCCCGGTCCATGATAGGAACGGGATTCGGCATCCAGTAGTTCGGCGCGGCCGACCTTGCCTTCGGCATAAAGCTGTCGGATGCGCGACTTCTCGTCGTTGGGAATGCCCGAGGTCATCGGCCCGGCCGGAATGAAGATCGCCGGCAGGTGGCCGAAGGTCAGCGCCGCGATCGTCAGGCCCGGCACGATCTTGTCGCAGACGCCGAGATAGACGGCCGAATCGAACATGTTGTGCGACAGGCCGACGCCGGCGGCCATGGCGATCAGGTCGCGGGAAAACAGCGAAAGCTCCATACCCGGCTGGCCTTGGGTGACGCCGTCGCACATCGCCGGCACGCCGCCGGCCACCTGGGCGATGCCGCCGGCCTCCGTCGCCGCCTGGCGGATGATCGCCGGATAGGTTTCGAAAGGC
Source organism: Rhizobium sp. LjRoot30 (assembly GCF_964253915.1). Lineage (NCBI taxonomy): Bacteria > Pseudomonadati > Pseudomonadota > Alphaproteobacteria > Hyphomicrobiales > Rhizobiaceae > Rhizobium > Rhizobium sp. LjRoot30. The sequence goes on from NZ_CAXUSG020000001.1 coordinate 642,012, forward strand.
TGATGGGCCGAAAGCATGTCGTTGTAGGAGGTGATGATGCCGAGGTTGGGCACGCGGTCCTCCGCCAGCGCCTGCTTCTCGGCGGGGGAACAGACGGCAAAACCGTGCGCCAGGTTGCCGCAGGACAGCACGGAGCGGTGCACGCCCTTGGCGACGGCGGCGCGGACACGGTCGAGATAACGCTCTCGGGTCGGTTTCGACCGTTCGACGATGCGTGCGGTTATCGCGGCGATGCGGGAATCTGCGCTCATGGTTCCATCCTGTCCTTTGTCACGCGCAAGGGTTCCGTGACGCCTGGGATCGTCCGGGTCCGCTTTGCGCGCTGTTCGCTTCAAGAACGGTTTCAGGCCAAGGCTGGCCGGAAGCCGTCCGGGTAAACGGGTGCCGTCAGGGCGCCCAATAGATATCGACCGGCGTTGCCGCCCGGCGCAGGACCGCCCGGATAGGCATCTCCTGTTCCGCGCCGTCGCCTTCCGCCTTGGCCAACACGGTTTTCTTGGCTTCGCCTTCGATATGCAGCACCAGGAAACGGGCATCCTGAAGGCTGGAGAAGGTGAAGGTGAGCCGCGGTTCGCCGGCGCCGTCCGCTTCCATGGTCACGATGCCGCGCGGTGTCGCCGCATCGAGCGCCAGCGCCAGATTGCTGCCGCCGGGGAAGAAGGAGGCCGTGTGCCCGTCATTGCCCATGCCGAGAATGGCGACGTCGAAGGGCGGCGTGATTGCCGTCGTTTCCGTCGTTGCCAGTTGCGCGGCCTCTTCCGCCGTTGCCGCCGGCTGGTAGAGCGGCAGGAAGACCGCCTGGCCCGCCTCGCTCTGCAGCAGGTTCTCGGCAACCAGGAGATGGTTCGAGCGCGGATTGTCTGCCGGCACGAACCGTTCGTCGACGAGGGTGATCGTCACCTTCGGCCAGTCGAGCGCCTTGCGGGAGAGCGCCTGGAAAAAGGCCTTGGGCGTCGAGCCGCCGGAAACGGCAAGGCTTGCCGCGCCGCGGGCAGCGATGCCTGCGGCAAGTTTTTCGGCAACGGCCGTCGCCAGTTTATCCGCCAGTTCGGCGCCGCTTGCAAAGGTGTGGAGCGTTGCGGCCATCGGCTCAGCTCTCATGCCAGGTGCGGCCGTCGCGTTCGATCAGAGCGATAGCCTGGCTCGGCCCCCAGGTGCCGGCGGTGTAACCCTGAACGTTCTGGCCGGTGGCTTCCCAGGCCTTGAGGATCGGGTCCACCCACTGCCACGCGGCCTCGACTTCGTCGCGGCGCATGAACAGCGTCTGGTTGGAGCGAATGACATCGAGCAGCAGGCGCTCGTAGGCATCGGCGCTGCGGGCGTCGAAGGCTTCGGCAAAACTCATGTCGAGCGAAACGTTGCGCAGGCGCATGCCGCCCGGACCGGGGTCCTTGATCATCAGCGACTGCTTGACGCCTTCGTTCGGCTGCAGGCGGATGACCAGCTGGTTCTGCACGATACGACCGGCGGCATCGTCGAAGATCGAATGCGGGATCGGCTTGAAGGTGATGACGATCTCCGACATGCGTTCGGCCATGCGTTTGCCGGTGCGGATGTAGAAGGGCACGCCGGCCCAGCGCCAGTTGTTGATCTCGGCCTTGATGGCGACGAAGGTCTCGGTGTTCGAGACGCCGCCTTCGAGTTCTTCGAGATAACCCTTGACCGGACCGCCGGCGGAAGCGCCTGCCTTGTACTGGCCGCGGACGGTCAGCTTTTCGACATTGGTGCTGTCGATGCGCTTCAGTGCCCGCAGCACCTTCAGCTTTTCGTCGCGCACAGCTTCCGCATTCATCGACGGCGGCACTTCCATGGCCACAAGGCAGACCAGCTGCAGGATGTGGTTCTGCACCATGTCGCGCAGGGCGCCGGCCTTGTCGTAGTAGCCGGCGCGGCTTTCCAGGCCAACGGCTTCCGACACGGTGAACTGCACGTGGTCGATATGGGCGGAGTTCCACAGCGGCTCATAAAGCGCGTTGGCGAAACGCAGCGCCATCAGGTTCTGCACCGTCTCCTTGCCGAGATAGTGGTCGATGCGGAAGATCTGCTCTTCGCGGAACACCTTGCCGATGGTGTTGTTGAGTTCCAGCGCCGAAGCGAGGTCGCGGCCGATCGGCTTTTCCACGACGATGCGGGTCGTCTTGGTGATCAGCTTGTGATCGCGGATTTTCTCCGAGATGTCGCCGAAGATGCCGGGGGCGACGGCGAGATAGAAGGCGCGGACGCGATCCTTGCCGTCGTCGAGCAGTTCCTTGAGCTTGTCCCAGCCCGCATCGGAACGGGCATCGACGGAGATGTAGTAGAGACGGGCGCAGAATTTCTTGACTTCCGCCTCGTCATATTCGCCCTTCTTGAGATGCTCCTTCAGCGCCTCGTCGGCAAACTTGCGGTATTCCTCGTGTGTCAGCGCGCTTCGCGATGCGCCGATAATGCGCGTCGGTTCGGTAAACTGGCCATCGAGCTGGCGATGGTAGAGAGCCGGCAGAAGCTTGCGTTCGGCAAGATCGCCCGTGCCGCCGAAGACGACGTAGTCAAAGGGCTCGACTGGAATGATTTGGCTGCTCATGAAGCGTCTCTCAATCATGCGTGGTTGGAAGCTCTTTTAATCTAATCGATTTAAAAAAGCCAGAGTGCGGTGCGGTAAAAACTCCCGAAAGCGGGAGGGATCAGAATCTGTCGCGCAAGGCATACCATGTCAGCGCCAGGAACAGCAGCGGCGAGCGGAAACGCGGCCCGCCGGGAAAAGGCGGTATCTTCAGCGCCTTGAACGGGTCGAGTCCCGTGGCGCTGCCGATTACCTCTTCAGCATAAAGCTTACCGCAATAATTTGACAGCATGACGCCATGGCCGGAATAACCGCCGATCGAGGTGACGCCCGGCATGACCTCGCGCACGAAAGGTTGCCGCGGCAGGGTGATGCCGACGAAGCCGCCCCAGGAATGGGTCATCTCTATATTGGCAAGCTCCGGATAAAGCTCGGCAATCTGCTTGCGGATATGGATGGAGATGTCGTTCGGATGGTCGGAGGTATAGGCCTCGCGGCCGCCGAACAGCAGGCGGTTGTCGCGGCTCTTGCGGAAATAGCGCACCACGAATCGCGAATCGGCAATCGACTCGTGTCCCGGGATGATGTGCGGGAAATCGTCGAGCGGCACGGTGGCGCCGATGAAGGAGCCGATCGGCATCACATGCGCCGCCGTCACCGGCTCCAGGCCGTTGATATAGGCGTTGGTGGCGATCAGCGCCCGGTCGGCGGTGATCGTGCCTTTCTCCGTATCGACGAAGATCTTGGCTCCGACCTTGCGGATGGCGGTGGCCCGCGTCAACTCGTGAAGCTGTGCACCCGCCGCCTGCGCCGCCCTGGCGACACCGACCAGAAGTTTTAGCGGATGGATATGGCCGGTGCCGGTATCGCGCATGCCGCAATGAAAGCGTTTCGAGCCGACGCGTTCTGCCGTCTCCGCCGCATCCATGAAGCTGAGGTGCGGATAGTCGTAGCGGCTGGCGGCGATCTCGATGCTTTCCTTGTAGTCGCGGTCATGCCCCGGCTTGTGGGCCACGTTCATCTGGCCGGGCATGAACTCGATGTCGATGCCGTGCTCGGCGGAAAAATCGTGCACGTATCTCTTGGCGCTTTCGGCGAGGTCGAAAAGCGTCCGGGCAGCTTCGTAGCCGAGCTTTTCTTCCATCTCCTCCGGCGCCCAGCGCTGGCCGGTGCCCATCTGGCCGCCATTGCGGCCAGAGGCACCGTCGCCGAAGCGGGCGCCATCGATCAGAACGACCGAGACGCCGGCTTTCGCCAGGGTATAGGCGGCCTGCAGGCCGGTGAAGCCGCCGCCGATCACGGCGACGTCTGTTGTCTTCGATCCGTCAAGCGCCGGATAGTCCGGCCGTGCGCCCACGGAGGATTGATACCAGGTGATCCCCGGTGAAATAGGGCTCTGCCATGTCATGACCGGCTCCTCAGACGTTGAGAAGCAGGAACTCCCGCTCCCACGGGCTGATCACCTGCATGAAGGTCTCGAATTCGCCCCGCTTGACGCCGGCATAGATGCCGATGAACTCGCGGCCGAAGACCTCCTCGAAATGCGGCTCGTCCTCCAGCAGCGACACGGCTTCCAGGAGGCCGCGCGGCAGGTCGATCGAGCCTTCGTTGGCTGCGTCTTCGGTCGGTGCGGTTGGTTCCACGCCCTTGGTCATGCCGAGCCAGCCGCAGGCGAGCGAGGCCGCCAGCGCCAGGTAGGGGTTGGCGTCCGAACTCGGCAGGCGGTTTTCGACACGCCGGGCATTGGCATCCGACACCGGAATGCGGAAGGCGGTGGTGCGGTTGTCGTAACCCCAGGCGTTGTTGACCGGGCAGGACATGTCTGGCGTCAGCCGGCGGTAGGAGTTGACGTAGGGCGCCAGCATGACCAGCGCGCTCGGCACATATTTCTGCTGGCCGCCGATGAAGTGGAAGAATTCGCGCGAGGCGGTGCCGTCCGGATTGGAGAAGACGTTCTTGCCGGTGCTGATGTCGACCACCGACTGGTGGATGTGCATCGCCGAACCGGCCTGACCCTGCATCGGCTTGGCCATGAAGGTGGCATAGATGCCGTACTTCATCGCCGCCTCGCGGATGGTGCGCTTGAACATGAACACCTGGTCGGCAAGCTCGACCGGATCGCCGTGGCGCAGGTTGATTTCGAGCTGCGCCGGACCTTCTTCATGGATCAGCGTGTCGATCTCCAGACCCTGCTTTTCGGAGAAATGATAGATGTCGTCGATCAGTTCGTCGAATTCGTTGATGCCGGCGATCGAGTACCCCTGGCCGCCGAGGATGGCACGGCCGGAACGGCCTTTCGGCGGATGCAGCGGATAGTCGGGGTCGTCGTTCTTGGCGACGAGATAGAACTCGATTTCCGGGGCTACGACCGGCTTCCAGCCGCGCTCGCGGTAGAGGTTGAGCACGCTTTTCAGCACGTTGCGCGGCGTATAGGGGCACTCGGCGCCATCGGCGCTGATGACGTCGCAGATCACCTGGGCCGTCGGATCGGTTTCCCACGGCACGACGGAGAGCGTCGAAAGATCCGGCACCAGCTTGAGGTCGCTGTCGCGCGCCTCGTAGCGGAAGTTTTCGGTTTCCTCGGGATAATCGCCGGAAATCGTGTGGCGGTAGATTGCCGAAGGCAGTGCCAGCGAGGTGTTCGAGGTGAACTTCGAGGACGGCATCATCTTGCCGCGCGGCACGCCGGCGAGGTCGGGTGTAATGCACTCGATATCTTCGATACCGCGCGCGCGCAGCCACTGCGCCGCTTCTTTCCACGTGGTGACGCCGCGCTTGGAGTTGATGGGGTCTGGGGGAACACTCGCCAATTTCGATGCTGCACCTGAGGTCTTGGGCGTCGTTTTCTTGGAGGGCATGTCTCACCAGTTTGATGTTGATAACGAACACATCATAGCCGGAGTTTGGCAATTGGCGAGGGGGGAGGCGCGTTGACTTTTGACGAAATGATGCAAAAGACAGGGTCGCAGCAAGGAGAACGACGTGGCCGCAAGATATGATGTCATCGTAATCGGGGCAGGGGCCGCCGGGATGATGTGCGCCATCGGTGCCGGCCGCCGCGGGCGGCGTGCCGTCGTTCTCGACCATGCGAAGGCGCCGGGCGAGAAAATCCGCATCTCCGGAGGCGGCCGCTGCAACTTCACCAATATCCATGCCGGCCCGAAGAATTTCCTCTCCACCAATCCGCATTTCGCCAAGTCGGCGCTCGCCCGCTTTACCCCGCAGGATTTCATTGCCATGGTCGACCGCCACGGCATCGCCTGGCATGAAAAGACGCTCGGCCAGTTGTTCTGCGACAACAGCGCCAAGGATATCATCCGCATGCTCACCGACGAGATGCGGGCGGCTGGCGCTGAGTTGCGGCTTTCCTGTTCCATCGAGACGGTGGAGAAGACGGCCAGCGGTTTTCGCGTGCTTACCTCCGAAGGACCGTTCGAAGCGGAAAGCCTGGTGATCGCCAGCGGCGGTCGCTCGATCCCGAAGATGGGGGCGACCGGTTTCGCCTACCGCATCGCCGAGCAGTTCGGGCTTGCCATGGTCGAGCCGCGGCCGGGGCTGGTGCCGCTGACGCTCGACCCCGGCCTGCTGGAGCGGCTTTCGCCGCTCTCCGGCATTGCCGTGCCGGCCGAGGTGCGCCACGGCAAGACCGCGTTCCGCGAGGCGCTGCTCTTCACCCATCGCGGCCTCTCCGGCCCGACCATCCTGCAGATCTCGTCCTATTGGCGGGAAGGCGACGAGATAACGCTGTCGCTGGAGCCGGATGTGGATTTCCTCGCCATTCTCAGAGCGGCGCGGCAGGCCAACGGCCGCCAGGCCGTGCAGACCGTGCTTTCCGATCACCTGCCGAAGCGGCTGGCGCAGTTTCTGACCGAGGAGCAGGCGGTGAACGCCCCGCTTGCCGACCAGTCGGACAAAGCACTGGGCAGGCTGGTTTCGGCCATCCATGACTGGAAGATCAAGCCGGCCGGCTCGGAAGGTTATCGCACCGCCGAGGTGACGCTGGGCGGCATCGATACCGCCGGCATCGATTCCCGCAGCATGGAAGCCAAGGCCGTTCCGGGCCTCTATTTCATTGGTGAATGTGTCGATGTCACCGGCTGGCTCGGTGGCTACAATTTCCAGTGGGCCTGGGCGTCGGGCCATGCGGCCGGCGAGGCGGTCTAACGCAATTTCAGCAAAACTGCGTAGCGGTTTTGCGTCCGGAATGGCGTAAAAAGGTAAGGTTGGGCGGTTTCGCGGTTCGGAGAAAAGCGAACATACGCCGGCCATCCAAATTTGTGCATGATGAATGCCTGTGTCCGCGTCTTCAGGCATTGTTAACAGCCGAGGCCCATTCTGATCCATGCCGGTGCAGCAGGACGCTGCAGACATGATGTCGCCACCGGCAGGCCGGTCGCCGGCATGATGTGTTCATGATGTGTTGAGGTAGAGCTCCATGACCAGGATGCACCGTCGCGCGCGCGCCGTCGCCATTGCCGAAGCCCGAAACGCCAACGCCTACCTGTCTCTCAAGGTTTTCATCATCGCCGCCTGCGCCACCGCGGCCTTCATCGCGCTTCCTTCGCTCGACCTGTTCTGACCTTGTGATTTTTGCGCTTCGATCGGCGCAAACGTGCTCCAGGCATTTGCCTGGCGCCTTCAGACCTGTGCGGGCGCTCGTCAGCGCCGAGCTTGTTTACAAGTGAAACGGTTGTGCACGGAAACGACCGGTCAATTAGAGATATATTAACCCGTCGCATTCCATCATGGCTGTCAATCGCTGTCTCTGACACGTGCCGCGGACAACCTTGCGGTCGAACTGCCACGGTGTTGGCGGCGGTGCCCATTTTTTATTCTTTACAGTCTGAATGCACTCGGCTGCCCGAAAAGGGGCGGCAGGGGAGCGGTGTGTGAAAGGCCCAATCTGCCATGCTCATCGATAGCGTGTTGTCCCGTTTCAAGATCAAGACAAAAGTGCTGCTGTTCGTGCTGCCGTTCGTCGTCAGCATATCGGCCGTCGGCTTCAGCGGTTTCTACGCGTCGGGGCTGCTTCAGGAGCGCATGGAGATATCCAACAACGTGCTGCAGTCGCTGACGGGCTTCAAGGAGCTTTACGGCTCGATGGATGCCTTCCTGAAGGAGACGACGGAAGCGACCCGCTCCAAGGTGCAAAGCGACCTCGGCCAGCAGACCAGCGTCCTCGGCGACACCCGCAGCCAGATCGGCGTCGATGCGGTCGGTTATGCCGATCTCGAAAAGGCCGGCAGCGAGGTGACGGTGGTTTCCGGCCTCGTCGACAAGCTCTGGACACTGCATCAGGATCAGGAAACGGCGTACGGCGCCGTCGACACGGTGCGCAAGGAACTGGTGAGCAGCCGCTACAACATCACCTTCGAGGTCTCGCGACTGGAGCAGGCGATCCGCGTCAATGAAAGCCAGGCGAAATCCGTTCTGCGTGAAGCCGATCATCTGTTGAAGGGCGCCGCCTACCTCAGTACCTTCGGCTACGATTTCCGCAAGGCATCCGGAGCCGACGCAAAGCTGAAACTCGTGACCGAGCGCATCGTCGAACTCGGCAGGATGCAGCGCAACATCAACACGTCCCTGCCGCAGAAGCAGAAAAGCATCGCGAAGTCGCTGACCGGCACCATAAAGGATGTCACCGCGATGCTCGGCTCCGAGTCGCTGCCGGATGACAAGGTGACCGAGATCGGCCGGCTTTTGTCCCGCTTCATGCAGATGTCTTCGGCCATGCAGCTGGCTGCACAGGAAAAGATGCAGGAAGCGACGAAGATCTTCGCCGGCCTTGATGCGCGCATGACCAAGACGCAGTCCGTCCTTGATGACTCGCGCCGCGTCGTCGATTCCATGTACAATCTGCAGATCGTCCTCGGGGACTTCCTCGCCGACATCAACACCGAAAACAAGGTCCGCGTGGAGCAGTCGCTTGCCGAGCTTGCCGACAATGTCGAGGCTCTGGGAACCACCGCCGGCGACCTTGATTTCTATGCGACGCTTTCCGCCAAGAGCATGCCGGTCGTCCAGGGCATTGCCGACAGTGCCGGCAAGCTGCTGGCGATCAAGGGTGACCGCGAGAGCAATTTCCAGGCGGCCCGCACCTCGATCGACACCATTTGGAATGAGCTAACCACCTTTGCCGAGGTGCAGAAGCAGACGGCCGGCGCCGAACGCCAGGAAGCCAACGGCATCTCGATCTTCACCACCCTGTTCGGCATCGTCTTCGCCATCTCCGGCGGCATTGCCCTGGTGCTGACACTGCAGCGGCCGATCGGCCAGATCACCGGCGCCATGCGCAAGATCGCCGACGGCTTCCTCGATACCGGTATCTCCGGCGAGGCCCGAGGCGACGAGATCGGTGACATGGCGCGTGCGCTCGGCATCTTCAAGGAAAACGCGCTTTCCAAGATCCGCGTCGAGGAAGAGGGGGCGACCGCCCGCCGCCACGCCGAGGACGAGCGTCGCCGCAACGATGTCGAGAAGCAGGAAGTCGACCGGCAGATTGGCTTTGCCGTGGACGAACTCGCCGCCGGCCTCGGCCGCCTGGCGCAGGGCGATATCTCCACGACGATCGACACGCCGTTCACCGGCCGCCTCGAGCAGTTGCGCCAGGACTTCAACCAGTCGCTCGGCCGCCTGCAGGATACGATCAGCCAGATTTCCAGCAACGTGCAGATGATCCAGGGCAACGGCAACCAGATGGCGCAATCGGCCGAAGACCTGTCGAAGCGCACCGAACAGCAGGCGGCTTCGCTGGAAGAAACCGCCGCCGCCGTCGACGAGATCACCGTGACCGTGCGTTCGTCCGCCGAACGCGCCAAGGAAGCGGATACGATCGTGCGGGAGACCAAGCGCAGCGCCGACGATTCCAGCGTCATCGTCGGCAACGCCATCGCCGCGATGTCGCGCATCGAGGATGCCTCGCAGCACATCGAACAGATCATCGACGTCATCGACGACATCGCCTTCCAGACGAACCTGCTGGCGCTCAACGCCGGCATCGAGGCGGCGCGTGCGGGCGAGGCGGGCAAGGGGTTTGCCGTCGTGGCACAGGAAGTGCGCGAACTGGCCCAGCGTTCGGCCGACGCCGCCAAGCAGATCAAGGGTCTGATCGAGAAATCGACGACAGAAGTGAGCGCCGGTTCGCATCTGGTGCAGGAAACGGGTGCGGTGCTGACACGGATCGGCGAACAGATCGCCGCGATCAGCCAGCATGTTGCGGTGATCTCGACGGCGGCGCAGGACCAGTCGCGGGCGCTGCAGGAAGTCAATTCCACCGTCAACCAGATGGACCAGATGACGCAGAAGAATGCGGCGATGGTCGAGGAAACGACGGCTGCCAGCCGCGAACTCGCCGGCGAGGCGGATGCGTTGATGGGCCTTGTCCGCCAGTTCAAGCTATCCGGCGGAGGCCGCAGCCGCTACGCCCGCGCCGCCTGATCGTATCAGGTCCCGTTGGAATTATTCGCATCGCGGGTGGCATTATCCGTTGCCACCCGAAACGGCTGCTCATTGGTGAATGTAGTTATTTAACCTTTCTATATTAGGATTTTAAGGAATAGCTTGTTCCTTGGAGATCCGATGCAGCGTTTTTCATCCCTGTCGATTGTCACCCAGATCGTTTCCATAACGCTGCTGTTGATTTTCGTCAGTATTGCGTCTGTCGTCGGCGTTGTGGACTACTATCTGCGATCCTATGTCATGGAAGAGGCCGCATTGGATGCGCGGGAAGCAAGCCGCGCCATGGCCCTCCTCTACAATCTCAGCGATCCTTCCTCGAAGGTGGATATTCGCGACGACGTCTTGAGAAGCGTGACGGCCGAGGCAATGGTGAAGCACGAGGACTACGACCTCGTCGACCGCACTGCCGGATCAATCGCCGGAGTGGCGACCGTTTTCGAAAAGCAGGGCAGTGATTACGTCCGGATCTCCACGAATGTAAAGAAGCAGGACGGCAGCCGCGCCGTCGGCACCAAGCTCGCTGCCGAGCACCCCGCTCAGAAGGCGCTTGCCGCCGGGGAGCCTTTTTATGGTCCGGCAGAGCTCTTCGGCAAACAATTCATGACCGGGTATTTCCCGGTAAAAACCGGTGCCGGCCAGACGGTCGGCATCCTGTTCATCGGCGTGCCGATGGAAGTCTATTTCGAACAGGCCTCCTACCTGCAGTCGCTGGTCACGATCCTGGGTGCCATCGTTCTGCTGGTCGTTGTCGCCGCCGCCTATTTCCTGGTTCGCGCCAGGATAAAGCCGTTGGCGGCATTGACGCATTCGATCCGCGGAATTTCCTCCGGCGATCTCGTGAACGACATTCCCTACCTGCAGAAAAGCAACGAATTCGGCGATATTGCGCGGGCCATGCAGGGCTTCCGGGAAGCGGCCGTTGCGAAAAAGGGGATGGAGGCGGAAAGCGAGACCGCGCGTCGCAACGCCGAGGACGAGCGCCGCCGCAACGACGTTGAGAAGCAGGAAATCGACCGCCAGATCGGCTTTGCCGTGGACGAACTCGCCGCCGGCCTTGGCCGCCTGGCACAGGGCGACATTTCCACGACGATCGACACGCCGTTCACCGGCCGCCTCGAACAGCTGCGCCAGGATTTCAACCAGTCGCTTGGCCGCCTGCAGGATACGATCAGCCAGATTTCCAGCAATGTGCAGATGATCCAGGGCAACGGCAACCAGATGGCGCAATCGGCCGAAGACCTGTCGAAGCGTACCGAACAGCAGGCGGCTTCGCTCGAAGAGACCGCCGCCGCCGTCGACGAGATCACCGTGACGGTGCGCTCGTCTGCGGAACGCGCCAAGGAAGCGGATACGATCGTGCGGGAGACCAAGCGCAGCGCCGACGATTCCAGCGTCATCGTCGGCAATGCCATCGCCGCGATGTCGCGCATCGAGGATGCCTCGCAGCACATCGAGCAGATCATTGACGTCATCGACGACATCGCTTTCCAGACGAACCTGTTGGCGCTGAACGCCGGTATCGAAGCGGCGCGTGCGGGCGAGGCCGGTAAGGGGTTTGCCGTCGTGGCGCAGGAAGTGCGCGAACTGGCGCAACGTTCGGCCGACGCCGCCAAGCAGATCAAGGGCCTGATCGAGAAATCGACGACAGAAGTGAGCGCCGGTTCGCATCTGGTGCAGGAAACGGGTGCGGTGCTGACACGGATCGGCGAACAGATCGCCGCGATCAGCCAGCATGTTGCGGTGATCTCGACGGCGGCGCAGGACCAGTCGCGGGCGCTGCAGGAAGTCAATTCCACCGTCAACCAGATGGACCAGATGACGCAGAAGAACGCGGCGATGGTCGAGGAAACGACGGCTGCGAGCCGCGAACTTGCCGGCGAGGCGGACGCGCTGATGGGCCTTGTCCGCCAGTTCAAGCTGTCCAATGGTGGACGCAGCCGCTACGCCCGCGCCGCCTGATCGGCACTTTATCCGATCCCTGGCGCATTTTGCTGGAATTTCCCGAAACCCACCGGGCGCGACCTGTTCGCGCCCGGTGGCGTTTTTGGTGAGCGGCGACCGTCATCTCACAGGCAACCCGGAGAGCTTCCGGTCCGCAGCGCCTTGCGCAGGGTGCGGAAGACCCGCGACAGGAAGGGCTCACGGCCGAAGGCAAGGTAAAATGCCTGCTCGTTGTCACGGTGATGGAATCGGGGTTTGGCCAAAGCTTCGGCGAGGGCGGCCGCGGCGATCATGTCATGCATGGCGATGCTCCTTCAATTAAGAACATCACCTCTATTAAGCAGAAAAATCTGCGCTATAAACAGCCGTGAATGCACCAGGTCTTTCATTCATGAAAAACATCGGCTGGGATGCCTACCAGATTTTCTTGGCTGTCGCCCGCCAGGGCGGCTTGACCGGTGCTGCCCAGATTTCAGAGCTCAGCCCGGCGACCGTCGGACGGCGCATGCTCGATCTGGAGCGGGAAACGGGGAGGCCGCTGTTTAACCGCAGCCAGACCGGCTATCGCCTGACGCCCGACGGACAGGCGCTTTTCGACCAGCTGTTGCAGATGGAAGCCGCCAGCCGGGCGGTGGACCTCTGGAAGCGGGAGATCGGTGCGCCTGCCCTGGTCCGCATCGCCGCCGGCACCTGGGGCGCCTGGCTGCTGCACCGCAATTTTTCGGCGATCTGCACCGATCTCGATGATTTCCGCCTGGAATTCTTCATTGCCGAGCGCCGGGCGAGCCTCACCCACCGCGAATCCGACATCGCCATCCGCGCCGTGGAGCCCGATGAAGCCAATCTCGCGACGGTCAGGACCGGCATCGTCGCTTATGCGCCTTACAGGGCGCGCAGCGTGCGGGCCGGAGCAGCCCGGCGGTATATCGCCGTCGGGGAGGAGGAGGCGATTTCCGCCTATCTGCGCTGGCCGCATGAAAACAGGGCGGGCGAGATCACCGTTACCGTCAGCCGCCCCCGGTCGCTGCGCGATCTGGCCCTTGCCGGTGCCGGCATCGCAGTGCTGCCCTGTTTTGTCGGCGATGCGGATCCGCGCCTTGAACGGGCGGACGAGGAGATTGCCGAATTGCGCCACGGCCAGTGGCTGGTGATGAATAGCGAGGACCGCCACCGCCGCGAAATCCGGACGGTCGTCGATCGCATGACGAAGTTTTTCAAAGGGCAGGCCGAACTGTTTGCCGGCAGGCATCCCAATCGCGGTTTTTAACCCACCGGGTTGTTGCGGAGGAAACGGAAAACCGCCGGTCTCTTCATGAGAGGCCGGCGGTTCTGGATCGTCGTGCAGCGATCCGCTGCGATTTAAGCGGTGGCGCCCTGGGTGACGATGACCGGGATCATCAGGTCACCCCAGTTGCCGCTGCCGCCGTGATGGCGCGCCGAACGTACCAGTTCGACGGATACGCCCGCCTCGACCGCCTTCATGACCGACTGGTTCAGCCGGTGCAGGTCGTTGGCCAGCATGCGGATTGCGGCCTGCTGGTCGTCGTTCATCGCCGAGGATTGCTGCTCGGCCCGTTCCTTGACGCGTGCGATGGATGCCATTGTCTTTCCTCCTGGGTTCGATGGGGACCGGTTATTCCGCCGCCGGGCGGAACTGGTCGTGTTCGGTCGATTCATGCATGGCTGTGGTCGACGACTTGCCGCCGGAGATCGCCATGGACACGGCGTCGAAATAGCCGGTGCCGACCTCGCGCTGGTGCTTGGTGGCGGTGTAGCCGTTGATTTCGGCGGCGAATTCGGCTTCCTGCAGCTCCGAATAGGCGGCCATCTGCCGATCCTTGTAGCCGCGGGCCAGCTCGAACATGCCGAAGTTCAGCTGATGGAAGCCGGCCAGCGTGATGAACTGGAACTTGTAGCCCATCGCCCCCAGCTCGCGCTGGAATTTTGCGATCGTCGCGTCGTCGAGGTTCTTCTTCCAGTTGAACGACGGCGAGCAATTGTAGGCGAGCAGCTTGCCCGGATGCGCCTTGTGCACGCCCTCGGCAAAACGGCGGGCCTGGTCGAGATCCGGCTTCGAGGTTTCGCACCAGATCAGGTCGCAATAGGGCGCGTATGCGATGGCGCGGGCGATGCACGGCTCCAGTCCGTTCTTCACCTGGTAAAAACCTTCGACCGTGCGGCCGGCATCGTAATCCACGAAGGGCCGGTCGCGCTCGTCGATATCGGAGGTGAGCAGCTTGGCGGCTTCGGCATCGGTGCGGGCGATGACCAGCGTCGGCGTGCCCATGACGTCGGCGGCAAGCCGCGCGGCGGTCAGGTTGCGGATATGTGCCGCCGTCGGGATCAGAACCTTGCCGCCGAGATGGCCGCACTTCTTTTCCGAGGCCAGCTGGTCTTCGTAATGCACGCCGGCCGCACCCGCCTCGATGAAGGCCTTCATGATCTCGAAGGCGTTGAGCGGGCCGCCGAAACCGGCTTCGGCATCGGCGACGATCGGTGCGAACCAGGTGTCGACCGAAAGGCCCTTGCCTTCCGAGGTCTCGATCTGGTCGGCGCGCTGCAAGGTGCGGTTGATGCGTTTTGCAAGCTCCGGCGCGGCGTTGGCCGGATAGAGCGACTGGTCGGGATACATCGCCGAAGCGGTGTTGGCGTCGGCGGCGACCTGCCAGCCGGAGAGGTAGATCGCCTTCAGGCCGGCACGGACCATCTGCATGGCCTGGTTGCCGGAGAGCGCGCCGAGCGCATTGACGAAATCTTCGCTGTGGATGAGTTGCCAGAGACGGTTGGCACCCTTTTCGGCCAGCGTGTGACGGATTTCCACGGAACCGCGCAGCCGTTTCACGTCCTCGGCGGTATAGGTCCGTTCGATGCCGTCGAAACGGCCAGCCGGGGCAGTCGGAACGAGATTGTAAAAATCAGTCATAGTGCTTTTCCTTCTCCTCTCGGCAACGTGTTTTCCTCACATCAATGTCGCCGTCTGATGTGACTAGATTTACATCGCATCGCACAAAACGGCCAGGAAATTCGATAAATTCAAGCATTGAAAGAGGTTAGGATGTCTTGTCTGTGACAGATAGGTCGTGTAAATTTGTAAAATCTGTAAAGCCTCGTCTGTGGTCAATATTGTCTGGAAACGTGACAAATGGCGGAGAACAAGATTTTTGCCGGCCCGCGCGTCCGGCGCATCCGCAACGGGCTGATGCTGACGCAGACGGCGATGGCCGAAGCGCTCGGCATCTCGCCGTCCTATCTCAATCTGATCGAACGCAACCAGCGGCCGTTGACGGTGCAGCTCTTGCTCAAGCTCACCTCGGTCTACAAGGTGGATCTCGATACGCTGCAGGGCGAGGCGAGCGGCGGCATCGCGGCGCTGCGCGAGGTCTTTGCCGATCCGCTGCTGGCTGGCGAGGTGCCGGGTGACCAGGAGCTGATCGAGGTGGCGGAAGCCGCCCCGAATGCGGCGAGCGCCATGGTCAAACTCTACCGCGCCTATCGCGAGCAGGCGGCGCGGCTCTCCGACCTTGCCGAGCTTCTCGCCCGAGAAGGTCACGAAACGTCGCTGTCGACGGCCCGCCTGCCGCTCGACGCCGTGCGCGAAACGCTGGAGCGGCGGCCGAACCATTTTGCCCGCATCGAGGAGGCGGCCGAGGCTTTTCACGCGAGGCTCGCCCCCGGAGACGATCTCGCCGCGGCGCTGAAGCTGTGGCTGAAGAACGAACACGGCATTGTCGTGCGCACCCTGCCGATCCATGCCATGCCGAGCCTGCGGCGGCGCTATGACCGGCATTCGATGCGGCTTTTCCTCTCCGACCGGCTCAGCCCCTTCGACCAGCTGCGCGAGATCGCTTCGGAGGCCTGCCTGCTCGGCTTGACCGATGACATCCTCGCCGAGCTGGAAGGCCTGTCGCTCTCCTCGCCGGAGGCACGGCGCATCGCGCGGTTCGAGCTGGCCCGCTATGCCTCGCACGCGCTGATGATGCCGTACGGCGCCTTCCTCTCCGCCGCGCAGCGCGCCCGCTTCGACATCGACCTCCTGCGCGCCCGCTTCGGGGTGTCTTTCGAGCAGGCGGCGACGCGGCTGACCATGCTGGGGAGGCCGGGGGCGGCCGGCATTCCGTTTTTCCTGATGGAGATCGACAATGCCGGCAACGTGCTGCGCCGGTTCGGCGCGCAGGGGTTTCCGGCGGCGCGCTTCGGCGGGCAATGTCCCAAGCTTAATGTCCATGCTGCCTTCGCTCAACCAGGTCAGGTGCTGGTCGAGGCGGTGGAGATGCCTGACGGCGCGGGTTTTTTGACGATGTCCCGCACGCTGGAAGGTCCGCAAGCCGGTTTCGAGGAGCGGGTGCGAAGAACCGCACTTCTTGTCGGTTGCGACATCGCCTTCGCCGGCGACATCGTCTACGGCCGGGCGGTCGCCGGCAGCATGCTGCCACCGGTTGCGATCGGCAGCGCCTGCCGGCTTTGCGAACGGCAGGGCTGTCTGGCGCGCGCCGAACCGCCGCTGACACGCCCGCTCGGGCTCGACGAAATGGTCACCGGGCTGAGCGCTTTCGATTTCCAGTAGCGGATAAACTCTTCTTGGGACCCGATAATTCCCTCTTGTCGCCTCCGCATTTCCTTTCTAGTCTGTCTGCAAACAAGAAGACGGGGAAACTATCGGGTCCTGCAAAAGGGCCTGTACGTCCGAAACAGGAGAATACTCATGACATCCCATTTGCTCCGCTTTGCGGCCGCTGCGCTCGCGTCGGTCTGCCTCGCCGCGTCCGCGCAGGCGCAGGAAAAAGTCGTCCATGTTTACAACTGGTCCGATTATATTGACGAATCCATCCTTGCAGATTTTACCAAGGAAACCGGCATCAAGGTCGTCTACGACGTCTTCGACAGCAACGAAATCCTGGAGACCAAGCTTCTCGCCGGCGGATCGGGTTACGATGTCGTCGTGCCGACCGCGCCATTCCTAGCGCGCCAGATCGCGGCCGGCGTCTTCCAGAAGCTCGACAAGTCCAAGCTGCCGAACATCTCCAACATGTGGCCGGAAGTATCCGAGCGCCTGGCGAAATACGATCCGGGCAACGAATATGCCGTGAACTACATGTGGGGCACCACCGGCATCGGCTACAACGTCCAGAAGGTCAAGGCAGCGCTCGGCGACGTGCCGATCGATAGCTGGGACGTGCTGTTCAAGCCGGAAAATGCCGAAAAGCTCAAAGGTTGCGGCATCAATATCCTCGATGCCTCGGATGAGACCTTTGCCATTGCGATGAACTACATCGGCAAGAACCCCGACAGCAAGGAAACGGCGGATCTCGAAGCGGGCGGCGACGTCTACGCGAAAATCCGCCCCTTCGTGAAGACCTTCAATTCTTCGGCCTATATCGACGAACTGGCCAACGGCGACAGCTGCATCACCATCGGCTGGTCGGGCGACGTGCTGCAGGCCAAGACCCGCGCCGAAGAAGCCAAGAACGGCGTCGAGATTAATTTCGTGATCCCCAAGGAAGGAACCTACATGTGGTTCGACAACCTGGCGATCCCTGCCGACGCCAAGAATGTCGAAGAAGCGCATGCCTTCATCAACTACCTGATGAAGCCTGAAGTCATCGCCAAGGCATCCAACTACGTACAGTATGCCAACGGCAACCTCGCTTCGCAGAAACTGATCGACGAAGCCGTCTTCAAGAACCCGGCGGTCTATCCGACCGAAGAAACGATGAAGAAACTCTTCACCATCTCTCCCTACGGTCCCAAGGAACAGCGTGTGCTGAACCGGACCTGGACACAGATCAAGACCGGCAGCTGATATAGAAAAGATAGAGCGGGGCACCAGTTGCCCCGCTCCTCGTTTTGGCAGGCCACATCTCCGCCCGGGGACGGCGGGACGCTTGGCTTGTGTCGATTTCACGCAGATGATTTTTAGAAAAGGTTGAGGCGGGGCATGGCGAAATCTCTTGGGCCGGTGAAGCGCAAATTTACACCGTGGACGGACCCGACGGCCCAGCCGTTCATCCGCTTCGAGAACATCACCAAGCGCTTCGGCACCTTCGTGGCGGTGGATAACCTCACCCTAGATATCTACGAAAAGGAGTTCTTCTCGCTGCTCGGTCCCTCCGGCTGCGGCAAGACCACGCTGATGCGTATGCTCGCCGGTTTCGAGGAGCCGACCGAAGGCCGCATCCTGCTGCAGGGCAAGGATATTTCCGGCGTGCCGCCCTACCGGCGTCCTACCAACATGATGTTCCAGAGCTACGCGCTTTTTCCGCACATGACGGTGGAAAAGAACATCGCTTTTGGTCTCGAACAGGACAAGCTGCCGAAAGGCGAGATCGACACGCGGGTGCAGGAGATGCTCAAGCTTGTGAAGCTGGAGCAGTTCGCCAAGCGCAAGCCGAGCCAGCTTTCCGGCGGCCAGCGCCAGCGCGTCGCGCTCGCCCGTTCGCTCGCCAAGCGCCCAAAAGTGCTGCTGCTCGACGAGCCGCTCGGCGCGCTCGACCGCAAGCTGCGCGAGGAAACCCAGTTCGAGCTGATGGACATCCAGCATACGCTCGGCCTCACCTTCCTGATCGTCACCCACGACCAGGAAGAAGCGATGACCGTGTCCGACCGCATCGCGGTCATGGACAAGGGCGTCATCATGCAGGTGGCGACACCTGCGGAAATCTACGAGGCGCCGAACAGCCGCTACGTCGCGGATTTCATCGGCGATATCAACATCCTCGACGGCAAGGTGGTTTCGACCACCGCTGCCAGCGGACAGGCCGGCTCGGTGCGGCTCGATTGCGGCGGCCTGGCCGTGGCCGTCGAACAGGAATGTGCCGCGGTCGTCGGCAACGACGTCGCTTTCGCCATCCGGCCGGAAAAGGTGCGCATTTCGCTCGACAAACCGGCGGATGACAGCGTCAACGCCGCTTATGGCGAGGTCTGGGATATCGGCTATCTCGGCGACTTCTCGCTCTTCCTGGTGAAGACGCAGGACGGCCGGGTGCTGCGCGCGGCGCAGGCCAATGTCGCCCGCCTCGTCGACCGGCCGATCACCTTCGGCGACATGGTCTGGCTCAACTGGTCGGCGGATGCCGGCCTGGTGCTCACGCGCTGAGGAGGCGGTCCATGTCCGAAGCCCACGCGCTCAAACCTAGCCCGGCCCGCTGGCTGGTCGTCATCGTTCCCTACGTCTGGCTTTCGCTGTTCTTCCTGGCGCCCTTCCTGATCATCCTGAAGATCTCGTTGTCGGACACGGCGATCGCCATGCCGCCCTACGTCCCGGTTTTCCAGGGTTTCGGGGCGATCGGCGATTTCATCTCGCAACTCGATATCGAGAACTACGTCTTCCTGACGGATGATCCGCTCTATATCGACGCCTATCTGTCGTCGCTGCGCATCGCCGTCATCTCCACCTTGCTGCTGCTGCTCGTCGGTTATCCGATGGCGCTGTGCATGGCGCGGGCCTCGGCCGGCATTCGCCCGACGCTGGTCATGCTGGTGATCCTGCCGTTCTGGACCTCGTTCCTGATCCGCGTCTACGCCTGGATCGGCATCCTCAAGCCCGAAGGATTGCTGACGCTTCTCTTGCAGACGCTCGGCATCTATGGTCCCGACGATCAGGTGCAGATCTTCCGCACCGAAACAGCTGTCTTTATCGGCATCGTCTATTCCTACCTGCCTTTCATGGTCCTGCCTCTGTATGCGGCGCTCGAAAAGCTCGACGGCACGCTTCTGGAGGCCGCCAGCGATCTCGGTTGCCCGCCGTGGAAGGCGTTCTGGAAGATCACCTTCCCGCTGTCGCTGCCCGGCGTCATCGCCGGCTCGATGATCTGCTTCATCCCGATCACCGGCGAATTCGTCATCCCCGACCTGCTCGGCGGCGCCGAAACGCTGATGATCGGCAAGACGCTCTGGACGGAATTCTTCGGCAACCGCGACTGGCCGCTTGCATCGGCCGTGGCCGTCATCCTGCTGCTCGTGCTGGTGGTGCCGATCATGATCTTCCAGAACCAGCAGCAGAAAGCCGAGGGGAAATAAGCCATGAAGTCAGGTCGCTTCGACACAACCATCCTCACCCTCGGCTTTGCCTTCCTCTATATCCCGATCATCATCCTGGTGATCTACTCGTTCAACGCCTCGAAGCTCGTCACCGTCTGGGGCGGTTTCTCGACGCAATGGTACCAGCAGATGTGGTCGAACGAGGGGCTGATGGATGCCGCCTGGGTGACCATCCGCGTCGGCATTCTCTCGGCCACCATCGGCACCGTGCTCGGCACGCTGGCGGCGCTGACCTTGGTGCGGTTCACGCGTTTTCCCGGCCGCATGCTGTTTTCCGGGATGATCTATGCGCCGCTGGTCATGCCGGAAGTCATCACCGGCCTGTCGCTGCTCCTGCTGTTCGTTGCCGTCGGCATCGACCGCGGCTTCTGGACGGTGACGATCGCGCATACGACCTTCACCATGTGTTACGTGGCGATCGTTGTGCAGTCGCGGCTGATCACCTTCGACCGCAGCCTGGAGGAAGCCGCACTGGATCTCGGTTGCCCGCCGGTCAAGACCTTCTTCAAGATCACGTTGCCGCTGATCCTGCCGGCCGTCATCGCCGGCTGGATGCTGGCCTTCACCTTGTCGCTCGACGACCTGGTGATCGCGAGTTTTGCGACCGGTCCCGGTGCGACGACCCTGCCGATCAAGATCTACAGTCAGGTTCGCCTCGGCGTGACGCCGGAAATCAATGCCGCCTGCACCATCCTGATCGGCATCGTTACCATCGGCGTCATCGTCGCCTCGGTGGTCACCAAGCGGCAGGAATACCAGCGCCAGCGCGACGAACATGTGGCAGCCAAGGCGGCGTAATCGTCAGTCGTTGCGCGGCGGCAGGAAAATATAGGTCAAAAGCCAGATCGGAATGATGATCAGCGACCCCAGCACCATGTTGGGGATTGCCCAGCCGATGGCCTTTTCCACAAAGAGCCAGATGTCTTCCGGTGTCAGCCCGGCGAAGCTGAGAAGGCTTTTCGTGGTGATCCCGAAAAAGGAAAGCGCCGCGCCCAGCAGAAGGGACGCCAGCGCGATCTTGAGCATCGCGGCAAGCAAGCGCAGCACCGAACATCCCCCATCCGGTTGATTCGCAATTATTCTACGGGTTTTCCCGTCAGGATAGAAATGGGGGAAATCACCGGATCGGGCCACGAGCCGCCGGCGAAGAATTGCACCGGCTGCACCGTCTCGTCCGCCGTTGCCGGTTTCAGCGTGCCGGCCAGCGCCATGCCGTTTGTGCCGTAGGGGATGACGCCTGATAGTGTCAGCGTCTCGTTGCGGCCGATGATGCGGGCGGTCTTGAGGGCCGCCGATCCCTTGGCGAAGTCGGCCATGATCTCGGCGCTGTCGAAATCGAAATTGCCGCTGCCGGCTTCGCTGAGCTGGAAGAAGGTCTTGCTGGCCGCAAGGCTTCGGAATGTGGTTGTGTCGAACTGCTTCAGCGATCCGGGCCCGGTATAGAGTTTGACCGAGCCGGAGATGTCGTTGGCACTGGTCGCCCAGACGGGTTTGTCGGTCTTCAGCGTCAGGTCCAGCGAGCCGGTGCCGAGCGGCAATGCGCCGGAGAGTGGAATGCGTGCCGCAGCGGCGGCGAGATCGGCATCGCGGATCGAAATCGCCAGGTTGCCGCCGCCCTCGAAACCGCTTTCGGCGACATCCATGTGGGCGATCATCTGGCCGCCCTCGAATTCGCTGTCGCCGATATCGAAATTCGCCTTGCCCTGCGCTACCAGCACGCTGGCGCCGACATCGCGCAGTTCGAATGGCGAGAGGGCCGCCGTCTGCGCCGAAAGCCGGAGGTCGACATCCAGTTGCCGCAGGAAGGTGGCATCCGCCGTTTCGTTGGGCGTAGCACCGGCCGGGACATTCAGGGAGAAGGCAGAGAGGAAGGCGCGCACGTCGAGCTGGTCGAAGGCGAGCGTGCCGGTCATCTTCGGCCGCCGCCCTTCCGGCAGGTTCAGGTCGAGGACGCCGGAGGCGTTCGTGTCGTTGATGGCAAAACGAAGGTTGTTGAACCGCACACCGGAATCTGCGGTCATCAGGTCAGCGCTCATCGAGGCGCTTTTCAACAAGGCGACGCTCGGCAGCTTGGCGCCGCTCCAGGCGAGCAGGCCGGGGATGTCGGCAGCGTTGATCTCCACCGCGCCGGAGAGGAAAGCGGTGCTCGCCAGGTTCGCCACGCCGTCGAAACGCGCGGTCAGCACCGGCGAGGAGAAGGAGAGCGAGGCCGTCGCATTGCGGCCGGAAGCGAGCAGCAGCGGCTGCGAGGATGCCAGGTCCATCTTGACGTCATGGTCGAAGATGCGCAGCAGCACATAGGCCTTGACGGCGTCCTGCAGGCTCGGCCAGTCGATGTCGGCGGAAATCCCGGCAAGCTGGAAATGCGCCCCGCCCGTATCCTGGAGCTCGACCGTGCCGTCCTCGATGGTGATGGAGCCGATGCGGGCGTTGAGATTGCGTTCGAGGATCTGGTTGTTGTTTTCGCCGGGCTTCACTTCAGCGAGCGCTCGCGCCAGCAGGCCCTTGTCGGTCCAGTCTATCGCGCCGTTCTCACCGCGCGTGAGAAAGAGATGCGGCCGTACGAAATGGAAATCGCGGAACTGCAACTGCCCGCGCAAGGCCCTGACGAGGCTGAAGGAGGCCGACATGCGGTCGATCCGGGCGATCTTCTGGCGGTTGTCGCCGTCCCGTTTCTCGATGGTCACGTCCTGCAGCGTCAGGCGCGGAACCGGCCAGAATTCCAGCTCCGGCGAGCCGCCGATGATGGCGCGATGGCCGGTCCAGCTGGAAATCGCCCGCTCCATGCCGTTGCGCACCAGGCTGGTGGAAATCAGGTAGGGCGCCGATAGCCTCACGACACCGAAGATGCAGAAGAACGCCACCAGCGCGATCAGCGTCACACGGATGATCGACTGGCGCGATCGATTGATCCTGCGAAAAATCCGGCGCACAAACCGCGTTCGAGATTGGGTCATGGTGAGCGGGGCTGCCTTTGTTCCACTCCGCAGGGGAGCCTTGGAGCGGGATAGCGGATTTATCGTGCCCGCGCAAATCCATGTCGTCTCCGGCGGGGTGGAAGGCCACTTTATAATGCGATGCAGCATGCTATACAGAGCAAAAATGCGCAGGAGGACAGCATGACAAACGAAGCCCCTCTGTGGGTCCCATCCGACCAGATTCGCAAAGACAGCCCCATGGCGAAGTTCATCGCCTGGTGTGGCGAACGTCATGGCCTGAATTTTGCGGATTACGATGCATTCCACGCCTGGTCGGTCGAACGTCGCGATGATTTCTGGACAGCGATCTGGGATTTCTGCGGCGTCAAGGGAAACCGCGGTGAACGGGCGCTGATCAACGGCGACGTCATGCTGGAGGCCCGGTTCTTTCCCGATGCAGAACTGAATTTTGCCGAGAACCTGTTGTCGCGAACGGGCGCCGGCGACGCTCTGATCTTCCGTGGCGAAGACAAGGTACGCGACCGCTGGTCATGGGACCGGCTGACCGCCCTGGTCTCGAAATTGCAGCAGGCCTACCGCGCCGCCGGTATCGTCAAGGGCGACCGCATAGCGGCGATGATGCCGAACATGCCGGAAACCATTGCAGCCATGCTGGCCGCCGCCTCGATCGGTGCCGTCTGGTCTTCCTGCTCGCCGGATTTCGGCGAGCAGGGCGTGCTCGACCGCTTCGGCCAGATCGCCCCGAAACTGTTCATCGCCTGCGACGGCTACTGGTATGCCGGCAAGCTGCAGGATGTGTCCGGCAAGATTGCTGCCGTCACCGCCCGTCTCGGCGTGCCTTCGGTGATCGTGCCGTATGCCGGTGATGCCGCTGCCGTCGTCGCAGTGACGCCGAATGCCAGGACGCTTGGTGATTTCGTCGCGCCTTTCGATGCGAAACCGGTAGAATACGTCGCCCTGCCGTTCAGCCATCCGCTCTATATCCTGTTTTCGTCCGGCACGACCGGCGTGCCGAAATGCATCGTGCATTCCGCCGGCGGCACGCTGCTGCAGCACCTCAAGGAGCACCGTCTGCATTGCGGGCTGACGGAGGGCGAACGGCTTTTCTATTTCACCACCTGCGGCTGGATGATGTGGAACTGGCTGGTCTCGGGT
Source organism: Rhizobium sp. LjRoot30 (assembly GCF_964253915.1). NCBI lineage: Bacteria > Pseudomonadati > Pseudomonadota > Alphaproteobacteria > Hyphomicrobiales > Rhizobiaceae > Rhizobium > Rhizobium sp. LjRoot30. The sequence goes on from NZ_CAXUSG020000001.1 coordinate 666,084, forward strand.
CTTGCCATCGGCGCGACGCTCTGCCTGTTCGACGGCTCGCCGTTCCATCCCGATGGCAATGTGTTGTTCGATTATGCCGCGGATGAAAAATTCGCTATCTTCGGCACCTCGGCGAAATATATCGATGCGGTGCGCAAGGGCGGTTTTACGCCGCGCACCACACACGACCTTTCCAGCCTGCGGCTGATGACGTCGACCGGTTCGCCGCTGTCGCCCGAAGGTTTTTCCTTCGTCTACGAGGGTATCAAGCCGGACGTGCAGCTTGCCTCGATTTCCGGCGGCACCGACATCGTCTCCTGCTTCGTGCTCGGCAATCCGCTGAAGCCGGTCTGGCGCGGCGAGATCCAGGGGGCGGGGCTTGGCCTGGCGGTCGATGTCTGGAACGACGAGGGCCAGCCGGTGCGCGGCGAAAAGGGTGAACTGGTCTGTACCAAGGCTTTCCCCTCAATGCCGATCATGTTCTGGAACGATCCGGACGGCGCCAAATACCGCGCCGCCTATTTCGAGCGTTTCGACAATATCTGGTGCCACGGCGATTTCGCCGAATGGACGCAGCATGGCGGCATCGTCATCCATGGCCGTTCGGACGCGACGCTCAATCCCGGCGGCGTGCGCATCGGTACGGCCGAGATCTACAATCAGGTCGAACAGATGGAGGAAGTGGCGGAAGCGCTGTGCATCGGCCAGGATTGGGATGATGATGTGCGTGTCGTGCTGTTCGTCCGGCTGGCGTCGGGCGTGGCGCTGACCGACGATCTCATCAAGGCGATCAAGACGCGCATCCGCACCGGCGCCTCGCCACGCCACGTTCCGGCAAAGATCATCGCCGTTGCCGATATTCCGCGCACCAAGTCCGGCAAGATCGTCGAACTCGCCGTGCGCGAGGTTGTTCACGGCCGACCGGTGAAGAACAAGGAAGCTCTGGCCAATCCGGAGGCGCTGCATCTGTTCGAAGGCCTGGCGGAGCTTGGTCGGTAAGGTGAAACAGAGGCTGCCCGGCAATCGAAACCACGGTCAGCCAAGTTCTTGCCGGTGAAAGATCGGGGTGGCCGATAACCACTTGTTAAGGCGCCGCTTGCGAAGGTGTAACCAGTAAGGCACCCTTACATCAAGGGCAGCTCTATCGGCTTCCGGCGCAAAAGTGCCGTCGGTTCGAACTCTTGTTGAACAGCATAACTTATAAAAAAGGCGGCTCGTGCCGCCTTATTTTTTGTCTGGTGTTCAGTTGGCCAAAACGCGGGGCGAGGGGAAGATGATCTCCACCAGCGTGCCTTCGTTGGGGGCCGAGCTGATGGAAAACTGGGCGCGGTTGGCATCCACCATCGCCTTCGTCAGCGGCAGGCCGAGACCGGTGCCGTCACCGCGCTTGCGCGAACTCGTCGTTGCCACCTGACGGAACGGTTTCATCGCCTGCTCCAGTTCCGAACGGGTCATGCCGACGCCGGTATCGCGGATCCTGAGCACGACGCTGCCATTCGTTTCGTAGGACGTCGAGACGACGATCTGGCCGCCCGCGGGCGTGAAGCGGATGGCGTTCGACAGGATGTTGAGCGCGATCTGCTTGATCGAGCGCAGGTCGGCAACCACATGCGGCACCGATTGCGACAGGGCGGTGCGGATGATGACGCGCTGGCTGTTGGCCTGCGGCTGGATCAGCGCCACGGCTTCCGACAGCGTCTCGTTCAAGCCGACGGCGATAAAATCGAGATCCATCTCACCGGCTTCGATCTTGGAAATATCGAGCAGGTCGTTGACGATATCGAGGACATGTCGTCCGGAGCGGCCGATGTCGTTGGCATATTCGATGTAGCGCGGATGACCGATGGCGCCGAAGCGTTCCGTCGCCATCATGTCGGAGAAGCCGATGATGGCGTTCAGCGGCGTGCGGATTTCATGGCTGACCCGGGCGAGGAATTCGCTCTTGTGGGCGTTGGCGGTTTCCGCCGCCCGCTTGGCGTTGCGCAGTTCCTCTTCGGTGCGCTTCCACTGCGTGATGTCACGGATGACGGCGCAATAGCCTTCCGACGAGGTCAGGCGTCCCATGGTCATGAACAGCGGAATGAAGCCGCCGGACGCTTCGCGGCCGATCACCTCGCGGCCGTCGTTGAGCACGCTTGCCACGCCGTGGCCGGCCAGCGCGGCGAGATAGTCCATCACCGACTTCTGGCTTTCATGGGCAAAGAGCATGACGAAGGGTTTGCCTTGCGTCTCCTCGTTGTCATAGTTGAACAGCGCATTGGCCGAGCGGTTCATCGAACGGATTTCGCCGTCGTGGCCAAGGATGACGACGCCATCCGTTGCGGTCTCGAGGATCGAACGCAGTTCCTCAAGTTCCCCCTGGACGCGGGCGAGCCTGGCGCGCATGCGGTCCTGGCGGCCGTCCGCCTCTTCCACCTCGGCTACCGTTGTCGTTGCAAAGGACTGGCGTCCGCCCAGCGGCATCAGCGCCAGCATCAGCGCATTGCCCTGTTCCCAGCGGATCGATTGCAGCCGGGCCATGACGGGAACGAGCAGGTCGTCGGAACGCACCAGAGTCAGCCCGCCGGGCTGGCCGGAATCCTCGTCGAGATCCTGCCGCTGCAGCAGGGAATCGAGACCGCCGACCTCTTCGAGGGCGGCCAGCGTGTCGTAGCCGGTCAGGCGCAGGAATTCCGGATTGGCGTGGATCAGTTCATCGCCGGCATGCACCAGCAACGCCACCGGCATCTGGTCTATGGCGCCGGCCGAAAGCCCTTCTTCCATCTGGGCGCGGGGCGGAATGAGAGAGGCGAGCACGTCCAGCGGTGTTTCTTCCGCCGTGTCGTCGTCTGCCTGCTGTTCTTCGGCATCCCGCTGACCGATATCGCCATCGACATCCGCGAACACGTCGGGGCTATCCGCCTCTTCGGATTCGTCTTCATTGGACGCGACAGCCTCGTCCTCGACAGGTTGTTCTTCGGCGAACGGCGCGGGGAAGGCCGCGTCATCGACAGTCGGTTGCGGCGTGTTCTGATCGTCGATCGGCGTCGTTTCGGCAGCGGTCTTGGTTGCCGCGATATCATCCGCAGGCGTCTGCGCGGCTTCGCTTTCGCCGGCCTGATTGAGTGGCTGCAATTGCCGGGCGATCTCGCGGAAGGCAGCCTGCTCGACCGGGCTCAATCCGTCGCGGCCGCGGGAGCGACGTTCCTCGAGACGAATGACCTTGTCGGAATGGCGGCGGTTCGGCGTTTCAACCAGGCGCAACGCCGGACGCTCGCCCCACGGCAGCATCAGCGATGTTTCGTCGCGTTTCTCGCCGTCCGGCTGGTCGACGCCCGGTTCGTTCTCATCATCGGGGGCGTCGCCGGCATCTGCGGGCAAGACTGTCCCGGAATCGTCTTCCGCATCGGCAGCCAGTACCGCATCGGCAACCGACACCGAGGTGGCGGCATCGGTTTCTTCCGGATCGGCGGCAGCGGCTTGCTGCAACTCGGCTTCTGCCTGTGCGGTTGCCTCTTCAGCCGATGCGCTGGTTGTACCTGCGGTGATGTCCTCGCCCGTCAGCGCGCCTGCCGCCAGCGAAAGACCGAGTTCCAGCGGGTCGCTGACCGCATCGGCCAGCCGGACGATGCCGAAGCCGCGAAAACCGTCGAACTCGCGGTTGCGCGTGTAGGTCGGCAGGGCGGCGAGATCGACGGGCACCTTGAGCGCCGTCCCTTCGATCGGCCAATGGATCGTCTTGCCCGACCAGGTGTCGCGCTTGCCGAGCAGTTCGGCGATCTTGCCGTCCGGATCGAGGTTGAAGAGATGGGCGATATCGGTAAAGGCAACGCCATTGATCGACGAGGCGTGCGGGCCGACCGCCTTGGCGAACTCGTTGGAGACCTCGTTGAAGCGGCCTTCGGCGTCGATCTTCCAGACGAAGCGTGTGGCGCGGGCCTGCGGATTGAAGACAAATGCGCCCTGGGCCGCAGGAGCGACATCCGCCTGTTCCGAAGCTTCCGTCACGAATGCCACCGGAGCCTCTTCCGGCTGCGGGTCCCAAATCTGCACGGTTTCCGTATCGGCTGCCGCATCGGAGGACGACACGTCGCCCTCATCGGCCAGCTCCATCGGGGCCGGTTCGGCATCTTCGATCACGGAAGCAAGGTCGGCATCGGGCAGATCGGAGGAGGGCTCGGCCGGAAGGTTCGTTTCGATATCCTTCGGGGCGGCGGCGGTATCGGGCATGTCGTCGAGGTCTTCCACCTCTTCGATCGTGGAGATGGCATCGATCGCCGCCGTATAGTCGTCGCCCGGCTCTGCAGACAAGGCCGGCACTTCCGCCTCGGTCTCCGGAACGGTTTCGGTCCGCGGCGCCGGCGCATGTGTTTCGTCTTCGATGGCCTCGACAACGGGCTGTATCGGAGCGGCCTGCGAAAAATCCTCGGTCGGATCGAGATTGCCGATGACCATTTCGACGACGAACAGCAGGTGCAGGCCGGGCTCTTCCGACAGCTTGCCGACCGCTGCCGGCAGGTAGCCGCGGCCGGTCGGGATCGGACGCTTCATCAGCCGATCAGGATGGTTGCTGACCATGGTGACCAGGGAATGCGCCGTGTGTTCGGTGATGCCCAGGCGTTCGAAGCGCTCCGAGGCAACGATGATTTCGCCGTCATTGCCGAGCACGGCCATATGTGTATCGGGATCGTCGAAACCTTCGAGCATCTGCCGGGCGCATTCGCGGCGGCTCAACGCCGTCGTCTTCAGCGGAACGGAAAACAGTATGGCATCTTCGCCGGCCGGCGTCTGCAGCCGCTCGACGGTCGCCTGGACGCTGAGGCGCTGGAAGCCGGAGGCGATGCGCACCAGAAGCGAGCGGCTGTCGCCTTCCTTGCCGAGCTGCCGTGCGGTGGCTTCCATCTGCCGGAAGGTGACGTCGTTGCGGTTCGGGCCTTCCTCGAGGAAATCGTAGATGCCGGGATTGCCGAAGAGCCGTGCGCCTGCGCCGTTCGCCCACAGTACCCGGTCCATCGCCACTGAAAACAGCACGATGGCTTCGCCGCGGGCAAACCGGTCTTTCACGCGCGCATGCACGGCGATGTCGATAAACGGGTATTGAACTGCGGGCATAACAAATCCTGTACGCGGGCTAATGCCGAAGTTATCTGAGATTAACAGTTTTTTAATATCGAAGCACCCCCCGCCCGGTCCAGCAGAGGCGGCGGAATCCGTTAAATACGGTTAATGTCTTGTGCGACGCAAAATTATGTTGCAATGCACAAAAACGTCGCCTATATAATGGGCATCACTCAAACAGACGTTTCGCGACCGGTCTTGTCCGTTTCTCGCGACATCAGGAGCATCGCATGAAAAAGATTGAAGACGTTTTCTCCGTTGCCAGCTTCGACCCCGCCAAGCTGACGGAAAGCTTCCGCGATTTCACGGAAAAGGGTGTCCAGCAGTCCAAGGATGCCTACGCGAAGATGCGGGTTGCCGCCGACGACGCTGCCAAGACGGTTGAAGCGACGGTCCAGAGCGCCCAGACCGGCACGGTCGATATCGGCCTCAAGGCGATCGACGCGCTGCGCACCAACGCTGAAAGCTCGCTTTCCCACATGGAAGCGCTTCTGGGCGTCAAGTCTGCTGCCGAGTTCTTCGAACTGCAGACCGCCTTCATCCGCAAGCAGGCCGAAGTGACGGTCGAGCAGGCCAAGTCGATGCAGGAAGCCACCAAGAAGTTTGCCGAGTCCGTCTCCAAGCCGGTCAAGGACGCTGCCGAGAAGGCAATCTCCGGCTTCAAGGCCGCCTGATATCAGCGCTATTTTTCCAGGAAAGCCGGGCGATAACACCCGGCTTTCTTTTTTGCTCGACATTTGACTTGCAAAAGACAAAAACTCCTCGTATGTGACGCCCATAACGTCTTCGGCGTTACCCGTGTGCGGTTGTAGCTCAGTTGGTTAGAGCGCAGGTTTGTGGCACCTGAGGTCGGTGGTTCGACCCCACTCAACCGTACCATTCCTCTCTCCCGGTCAGTCTGTATTCCACTAGGACTGTCCAGGAGAGAGGATTTATCTTTTCCCCATTATTACATCGATGTCGTCGCGACGGTTGTTGGCTTCAACCCTGGATTTCTATGTCAGACTCAGATCGTGTCGCAGAGCAGATAGACGCGCGATAGGCGCTCCTTGATTTCCTCCATATCGCGCCCTAAAAAGGTCATTAGTGACCTCTTTCGCAAAGGATGCGGGAATGTCGACCGTTAGCCTCAAGGATGCCAAAGCGACTTTTTCGAATGTTATCGATCAGGCTGCGGCCGGTGACTTCGTAACGATCACCCGTCACGGTCGCGCCGCAGCCGTCATCGTCAGTGTGGCGGCGGCCGAAGCAGCGAGGAAGGCGCTTGCAAAGGATCGTCCCAGCCTCGTTGCCCACATGAAAACTTTTCCCGCCGATTTCGACGATGACCAAGACGTGTTCGCACGAAATCCAGCCCCGTCACGCGAGGTCGATCTTTGAACGGCTTCCTGCTCGATACCAATGCCATCTCGATGTTCTCTCCCTCGCAGGCGGCAGCTTCCGAGGGATTTATGGCCTGGATGGAAGAGCAGGAGCGCGCAAACGGGATTTATCTCTCGGCTGTAACCGTCCATGAGATCGAAAAGGGCGTCCGCCTGCTTGACCATCGTGGCGCGACGGCAAAAGCTGCGGCGATCCGTTTCTGGCTCCTCGGCCTGGTATCGTTCTACGGTGACAACATCCTGCCATTCGATGCTGCGGTCGCTCAGCTGTCAGGCGAGCTTGAGGCCATGGCGGTCTCGGCCGGCCACAGCCCCGGCGCTGCCGACGCCATGATTGCCGGAACGGCCAAGGCCCATGGCTTGATCCTCATCACCCGCAACCTCAAACATTTCGAATCGTTTGCGATCAAGGTCAGGTCACCCGATATGATCGCGCGCTGAACCCTGGGGCACGGCCAGGGCTGTCGTACCTTGAAATGCTGCATGATTTTATCCTCAAATCGGTTCCGATTTAAGGAGTGATGCAGTCGTCAGACGTACCAGATCCCGTCATCGATCGCGGCGGCGACGTTCTGCTGGTTTTCGGCGCTTTCCGAGAATTGCGCCAGCATCTGCGCCCGTGTCAGGCCGCCCTGCAGTTGGCCGGTCCAGTAGGAATAACCGGCGGCATCGGGATCGCGGTCGAGAACGTTCCTGTAGATGAGGTCGGTGAAGGCATTGTTCGAAACGGTCGACGGGCTGCCGTAGGTACGCTGGAACTCGGCGGAATTGATGAAATTCTGCGCCACCCAGGTGATGTTGCCCTGGCCCTTGTCCAGCGCATCGATCCAGTAGCTCAGGCCGCCGCTGTCCGGCACCCGGTCGAAGGCAGCCTTGTAGATGCGGTAGGCCTGGCCGGCATTGCCGTCGGTGTCGAATGCGAGCGTACCGTCGGCAAAACGCAGCCGTTCGATGTTGATCAGCTCGTCGCTGCCGGTCCCGTTGCCGCTGACGGCGATGCGGCCGGAGGCCTCGCTGACGATATAGCCTGCGCGTGCGCCGGCATAGACTGTGGTGTCGATGCCGCCCAGGCCGTCGAAACGTTCGCTGGCGGCGGTCGCCGTAAACGTGTCGTTGCCGTTGGTGGCCGTCGTGCCGGTGGTCTGCTTGGCGCCGTAAAGCGCCTGGATGCCATGGATGTCGCCGATGCCGAGCGTCGAGAGGTCGGTAACGGAGGGATACATGATCGTCGCTTCGTCATCGGTATGTTCAAGCCCGATCGCATGGCCGATCTCGTGCAGGGCGACGGCGTAGAAATTGGTGTCGTTGCCGATATAGTTCTTGTTCGTCGACCAGGTCTCGGACGTATCGAAGCGGACTTCCGATACTGTGATCGAATAGAGCGGCTGGCTTCCGGAGGAAGTGCCCTGCCACCGTGCCTCGCCGACGGTTCCATAGGCGCCGTCGATGTAATCCCAGCCGATGCGAATGCCGGTCGCTGCGTTGTCGGACACTTCGACGAAATCGATCTTGGCGACGGCCTCCCAGGCGTCGAAGGCCTGGCGGATGAGGCTGCGGAACGCTTCCTCCGTCATCTGCCTGTCGAATTCGTAACCGCCACTCCAGTTGTACTCTGCGAAGGACCAGGTCACCGTGCCGCCGGAGCGCCCGATATAACCTTCACCCCATTTCGCTTCCCCCAAGACATATTCTGTCAACTGCCCGCTCCTGTGAAAGACGAATCACGTTTTGGCATCGTTGCATCGATTTGGGTCTAAATCAGGAGGCCGGGCCAGCTATTTCTGCCTTTTGGTTAAATCCCTGCAGATATCGGGCGTTTTCGACCGGTATCTGTGCCGTTCCGGGAAGCTGCCGCGGACGTTAAGCCTCTCGTAACCATTCCGCCCAGCAACCGTGCCCGTTTAGCAAATGATTCAGGAACAAGCTTTTAAGATCCAGCTTATGCATGAGTGGCCTACATGATGTAGAGCCGGTGCTGAAAATTGAGGTCTGCACATGATGTGCGCAAAGTGGCCGGCGCTTGCCGCTGGCATGCTGGGACTTTTTGTCCTTTGGTTGCCCTTGAGCCTTCAGGCACAGCTGGTGCTCAGCTTTGCCGTCCTGGGCTTCATGTTCATCTTCATGACGCGGCCGGACAGCAAGCCGTTCAGGTTGATGACCTTCGTGTTCGCCGGCATTCTGGCCTTGCGATACGCCTACTGGCGCACCACCGAGACACTGCCGGATATTTCCGAACCTCTGAACTTCATTCCCGGTTTCGTGCTTTACCTCGCTGAAATGTACTGCCTGGCGATGCTGGCCGTCAGCTTCTTCATGCTGGCCGATCCGCTGCGCCGTGTGGCGCCGGTGCCGAAGACGCGCGCCGAGCTGCCGACGGTCGATGTGTTCATTCCGAGCTACAATGAAGACCCCGAACTGCTGGCCGTGACGCTCGCCGCCGCCAAATCGATGATCTATCCGAAGGAAAAGCTGACCGTCTACCTGCTGGACGACGGCGGCACGGAGCAGAAGCGCGCCGCCAAGGACCCGCGCCAGGCGCTCGCTGCGCTGCGCCGGCACGAGCGCCTCAAGGCGCTGTGCGCCGCCATGGACGTCCGTTACCACACCCGCGCCCGCAACGAACACGCCAAGGCCGGCAATCTGAACGAAGGGCTGAAGATCTCCACCGGGGAACTCGTCGTCGTTTTCGACGCCGACCATGCGCCGGTGCGTGAATTTTTGAAAGAAACGGTAGGTTTCTTCAACGAGGATGAAAAGCTGTTCCTCGTGCAGACGCCGCACTTCTTCATCAATCCCGATCCGCTGGAAAAGAACCTCAAGACTTTCGCGCGCATGCCGTCGGAAAACGAGATGTTCTATTCCATCCTGCAGCGCGGCCTCGACAAGTGGAACGCTGCCTTCTTCTGTGGTTCGGCTGCCGTGCTCCGCCGCAAGGCGCTGGAAACCACCAATGGTTTTGCAGGCCAGTCGATCACCGAGGACTGTGAAACGGCGCTGGCGCTGCATTCCAACGGCTGGCACAGCGTTTACGTCGACAAGCCGCTGATCGCCGGGCTGCAGCCGGAAACCTTCGTTTCCTTCATCGGCCAGCGCGCCCGCTGGTGCCAGGGCATGCTGCAGATCCTCATCCTCAACCGGCCGTTTCTGGCACGCGGGCTGACGATGGCGCAGCGCATCTGCTACGCCGGCATCAACCTCTTCTGGCTGTTCCCGCTGTCGCGGCTGGTGTTCATGTTCTCGCCGCTGCTCTACATCTTCTTCTCGCTGGAAATCTACCAGGCCAACATCATGGAGTTCGCCTCCTATGCCTTGACCTACCTGGTCTCCTCCTTTGCGATGCAGAGCTATCTCTACGGCCGGGTGCGTTGGCCCTGGGTGTCGGAACTGTACGAATATGTGCAGTCGGTGCTCCTGTTCGGCTCGATCCTTTCGGTCGTGCGCAATCCGCGTAAGCCCACCTTCAATGTCACCGCCAAGGGCCAGACGTTGGAAAAGAGCGGCCTTTCCGCCATCGCACGTCCCTATTTCATCATCTTCTTCCTGCTTCTGGCCGCCGCCTTCTATTCGGGCTGGCGCTACCTCACCGAACCGGCGGCATCGGAACTGCTGCTGATCGTTGCCGGCTGGAACCTGATCAATCTCGGCCTTGCCGGTGCCGCGCTCGGCGTCGTGGCCGAACGGCGCGAGCTGCGCCGCAACCAGCGCCTGCCGGTCAAGCGCCATGCGCTGATGCATCTCGCCGGCAAGCTGTATTCCATCCTGATCCACGACGCCTCGAGCGGCGGTGTCACGGTCGAATTCATCGACGAGCAGCCGACGAGCAACTTTGATGACCATGCGAACGCCCGTGTCGAACTGCGACGCAACGGCAAGGTCATGACCTTCGATGTCGTGCGTCGCGGCACCCGGCAGCAGAACGGCCAGACGCATCATGGTTTCGCTTATGCCGAACGCACGCCTGAAACGTTCATGGCGATCGCCGAGCTGATGTATTCCGATCAGTCCGTTCTGCAGGAGCGGTTGTCCCGCCGACAGGTGCGCCTCGGCTTCTTCACCGGCACGATGCGCTTCGCCTTCTGGACGGTTTCCGAGACGTTCCGTGCCATGCGGTATGCCATCGGCCTGATCCGCGAGCAGGCGGTACAATCGGCCGAAGACGCGCCGATCCTGCTTCTGGAAGGCCCCAAGCAGATGCCGCGGGAAACCGCCACCTTCAATCCGGCAGACAATGAGGTCCGTATTTATGCATGACGAGACGATGGTCCGCCGGCTTGCGCTTGCGCTGGTGTTTGCCGCCACCGGTCTGATGGCATCGACCGCCCTGGCTGGCGAGTTCCGCCTGCTGCCGGCGGCACGGCAGGAAACGCCCGTGGTGGAAAAAACCGAAAAGGCCGATGCTTCCCTGCTGCCGACGGCCGTGGCTCCGGCGCAGCTTGTCGCCGCCGCATCGTCGTCGCTGATCCCTTTCGCGCAGGCCGCCGACCGGTTGCAGCTGACGGGTGAGGACGACACGGCGGTCTTGAGCTTCCATCTCGCCGCCACCCAGCTTGCCGCCGGCGGCAAGCTGCAGATCGGCTATCAGAATGCCGTGTCGGTGTTGCCGGATACCGGCGTGCTCGACGTTACGGTCAATGGCAAGGCCGCCGGCGCAATCGCGATCCGTTCTCCGAATGGCGTGAAGACCGAAACCCTGGCCCTGCCGGCCGATGCCCTGCAGGCAGGGCGCAACGAAGTGCGCCTGCGCGCCCGCCAGCACCACCGCGTCGATTGTTCGCTGAATGCCACCTATGAGCTCTGGACGAAGATCGATCCGGCCGCCAGCGGCTTCCTGCCGGTAAAGCCCGTTGGCTTTACGGCTCTTGAAGATCTGCTGTCGGTCGGCAAGACCGCCGGTGGCAAGACGGAAATCCGCCTGGTCGCCGATGGTGCCGCCTCCGTCGCGCTCGCCAATGAAGGTATTGCCGCGGTGCAGGCGCTTGCGCTGTTTCTCGACCGCGAGGATCTCGTCGTGACGGTGGGCAAGGATACGGCAAGCGGTCCGGGCATAGATTTGTTCGTTGGCTCCGGTGCCGAGGCGGGACAGACGGCGGAGGGCAAGCGCCTGCTGTCGGGCAGCGCGTCCGGTCTTTCCGTGCAGCCAGGCCGGGTGCCGGGCAGGGCGGTCGTCCTGCTCAGCGGCGCAACGGCCGGCGAGCGCACGGCAAGCCTGCTGGCCGCGGTCCGTGGACCGATGCGCGCCGGCCTTGATGGCAGCCTGTTTGCCGGGACCTGGGGGCGCATCGCTGCCGAACCGTCGAAAAGCTACACGCTGCGCGATGCCGGATATGTGACGGCGCCGTTTGTCGGTCGCCTGTCGCGCACTCGCTTTGAATTGCAGATGCCGGCGGATTTTTACCCGGCCGAATATGCCACCATCGATTTCCACCTGCGCGGCGCCACGGCCCCTGGGCTTGCCCTCGGCGCCCAACTTCTGGTGCGTGTCAACGACAAGGTGGTCACCAGCCTGCCGTTCCGCAACGCCGACGGCGAGCAGTTCAATGGCAAGCGCATCGAACTGCCGCTGCGCGCCTTCCGGCCGGGCGTCAACCGTGTCGAGGTGATGGCGGAAGTGCCCGTTGCCGCCGATGCGGCCTGCGCGCCGCAGGTCGCAGCCGAGGCGACGCCGCGTTTCATCCTGCTGGAAACCTCCTCGCTCGACATTCCGGCCTTGGCGCGTATCGGCCATTTTCCCGATCTTGGCGCGCTTGCCGGCGCGGCCTATCCTTTCGGCGACGGCAAGCCGTTCGATGTGTTCATCGACAGCGCCGATCCGCGCGTTCTCGGTGCCGCCCTGACCACCGTCGCCAGGCTCGGCGTTGCCGCCGCCCGTCCGCTGTCCGCCAAGATCCTGCTGTCGCAGCCGGTAGAGGCGGAGGGCCGCAATGCGCTGGTGATTTCCGCCGGCGGACCGGCGGTCGCGGCCATCCCCGACAAGGCCGATACGGCCAGCGATGCCGCCGACCTGATGGCCGGCTTTGCCGTCAAGACGCCGGAAGACACCGATCCGGTGACGACAGCCGCACTCGATGCCACGGCCCCGGATGCCAAGGGCGATGACACCCAGGCCTTGCTGGATGCCTTCCGCAATTCGACCGTGGCGCCGGAAACGGGCGGCTCCTTCGCCACCCAGGCCGAAACGTGGACGACCAGCATGTTCAGCCGCTTCCGCCGCTGGCTTCGCTACGAGGACCCGGCCGGTGCCGAGGCGTCCAACGAAACCGGCGCTCTCGTGACCCTCTCGCAGGTCGTCTCGCCATCGGGCCTCGGCAACTGGACGGTGATCCGCTCCGATTCACTCGATCACCTGGCACTCGGCATGCAGACGCTTGCGGCGACGTCGGCCTGGCAGCGGCTTGAAGGTGGTTCCGCCTGGGTGCGTGGTGAAGACGGCGTCCTTGTCAGCCGCGCCGCGACAACGCGGATCATCACGGAAATCACCGATCTCAGCTTCGGCAATTTCCGTCGCCTGGCCGCTTCGTGGTTCTCCGACAATTTCCAGATCTACATCGCGCTTGTCATCGTGCTGATGAGCGGTTTCGGGGCATGGCTCGGGTTCGCCGTGTCGAAGAAGGGTGTGAGGACAGACCAATGAAACTTCTTTCCCTGAAGACGGCCGTTCTCCTGGCGGCCACGGCGCTGGTGCCGATGGGTGCCCACGCCAATGACCCGCTCGCCTCGTCCGGGCAACCGTCGTTGCTGGCGGTGGAAAAACCGGTAGACGCAGCTGCCGCTGCCCCGGTAGCCGGTCCCGACGAAGTGGATCTCGCCGCACTTTATTATTATGCCGACCAGAAGCAGGAGGAGCGTGTCCAGGCGGAAATCGCCCGGTTGCAGCTCAAATATCCGGGTTTTCAGGTGCCGAAGAACCTCTATCTGCCCCTGGCACAACGGTCGGTCAACGAGCAATCCTTGTGGGATCTCTACGACAAGAACGACTTTGCCGGTATAGACGCTGAAATCGGCAGGCTGCAGGCAGCCCATGCCGGCTGGGTGCCGTCGGAGGATTTTTCGTCGAAACTCGAGCGCCGCAAGCAGCGCGTGGCGATGACCGCTGCGACGACCGCCAAGGACTGGACCGGCGTGATCGCTGCCGGCGAAGGGCTGGATGCGGCAACCGAGCCGGAAATCGACCTTCTCTGGATGCTGATCGACGCCTACCACGCCACCGGCATGAAGGAGCCGCTCGCCGAGGTCTGCAAAGGGATCCTGTTCCGCCAGGGCGACCAGCGTTTTTCCGACGACCTGCTGGCAACCACGCTGCAGAAAGCAGCCGCTGATTTTTCCGGCGAGGAAATTCGCGCCGTGATCAACAATCTCTGGCCGCAGCCAGGAGCCGTTGCGGCTCTCAAGCCGATCGAAGATGATCTGCTGCGCCGTGACGTGGCAAGATTTACTGCCGATGAGACGAAAACGCAGCCGCTGTCCGATGCGGATATCAGCCGTTTCAACGCGCTGGCAGCAACCGCGCAAGGCGGCGCCGATTTTGCCGTTCTTGGCTGGTACAACCTGAAGCTCGGCCAGCTGCCGGCTGCCGAAACGGCTTTTTCGGCTGCGATGGAGCGCGAAGCGACCCTCGATTCCGCCAAGGGCCTCTATCTGAGCCTTTCGCGCCAGAAACGCGATGCGGATGCCTACCGGTTTGCCGTCGATCATCTCGGCGTGCTCGCCGACGATTCCACCTTCCTGATGAACGCGCTGTCGCCGCGCTTCTCCAAGCCGGAACTCGGCGCGCTCGATGCCGGCACGGTTACGGCCTATTCTGCAGCGATCAGCGAGACGCAGGCCGCCGACCACGCCGAGATCCTCGGCTGGTACGCCTATAATTCCCGTCAGTTCGAAGCGGCGGAAGCATGGTTTGCCAAGGCATGGAGCTGGCAGGAAAAGCCGGAGCGGCTGAAAGGCCTGGCGCTGAGTTACCTGCGCGAAGGCAAGAAGAAGCAGTTCGCCGCGTTGCGTGACGAGCAGGGCGACCGGTTCCCGGAGCTTTTCAAGGAGATCGGCAAGGCCGCCCCGCCGCGCGGCGACAAGGGCGTGACGGTGGCGAAACCGTCAGCTTCCACCGGCGACACGGGTTATCTCGCCAGCCTGAAGGCAAAACGATATGACGACTGCCTGCGCGATCTCCAGCGTCTCGAGGATCGCGGCGGCCTGTCGGCCGATGCGCAGCTTATCCGCGGCTGGTGCCTGATGGGTCTTTCCCGCCCGTCCGAAGCGAAATCCGCCTTCAACGCCGCCCTGCAGGGTGGCAAGGCGTCCGTTCGGCAGGATGCCGCCTACGGCTCTGCGCTGGCCTCGCTGCGCTCCGGCCTGACGGGTGAAGCCGAAGCGGTGATCAGTGCCTATCCGCTCAGTGCGGCCCGTGACCGCGAGCTTCGCGGCGAAATCTACTGGCAGCGCGCCCGCGCGGCTTTCGACAACAAGGAGTTCGAGCAGGCGCTGGAAGCGTTGAACGCCCGGCTGCAGATCATGCCGGAATCCTCCGACATGAGTGTGCTGCGCGCCTGGGCGCACCAACGCCTTGGCCACAAGGCGGAAGCCCATGCGATCTTCCAGCGGCTCAGCATGCATCTGAGCGATCCCAACATCATGAATGGTCTGAACGCGACGGGAGCGACCCGATGAACTTTGTACGCTTGGCCATCGCGGCTGGCCTGACAGCCCTCCTGGCCGGCTGCACCTCGGTGCAGGATCCGTTCCTCACGGGAGCGACCGCGACATCCGTTGCCGGGCCATCCGTTTCGAATGCGGTCTCGGCGGAATTCGCGACCGCGTCATTGCCGCTGGAAGCCGGGCGTGTCGTCGGTGTGCAGCAGGACGTCCGCTCGGACGGGCTGTCGCAGGCGATCCTCTACGAAAATGCCACATCCCTGCCTGGCGAAAACCGCGTCAGCGTCGATTTCGGCGCACCGGGCAGCAGCAGCCGTTACCTCAGGGCACCGACCAGCGCGACGGTGCGCGCCGAGCTACGCTCTGTCCTGCCGGGCATCCGCATGCAGATCAGCAACGTGCCGGGCAACAATGCCCAGGGCGTCTTCGGCTATGCCACGGGATCGACCGGCCGCGGCGCCTGCCTCTACGCATGGCAGCTTGCCAAGGGCGGTTTGGGCGAGGGTTACGCTGCCCAGGTCCGGCTGCGTTACTGCCATCCGACGCTGCCGGCGGAAAGCCTGGTGGGGCTGATGCAACAGCTGCGTCTGCGCCCGGTATCGAAAGAGACGCTGGCAACATTCCGATTTGCCAATAGCGCTGTTCGCCCTGCGGCCGCGCTGGAAGAAACCCGCGTCAGCACGTTGAGCACCGATGTCGAGGAGCAGCCCGTCCGGCGCAGATCACGGCAAACGACCGACACAGAAACGGCATCGGCAACCGATGGCGTCGCCGTGCCGCTGCCGGATTCCACCGCGCGGGCATCGTCGGCCGACACGGCGACCGCCGACAGCCGCAAAGTGACGCCGACCGATGTTTCGGTGGCGGTTCCTCTGCCGCAATAATTCTCCCGGCTTGCAAAGCATCTTACGCTTCGCCACTATTCGTGGTGCGGGAGACTCATATTTTTGCCGTATGAGGAAATAAACAGGCGCCCACATCCGTCTGCAAGCCAGGATCGAAATCATTGGAAAGGTTGAGTTATGGCAGTGGCAGATGCGGGACGCCCTGAGACAGCTACGCAATTCGAACGTGCGTCGTTCACCGGCAGTGCTTCGGAATACTTCGGTATCTGGATCGTCAACGTCCTGCTGACCATCATCACCTTCGGTATCTATTCCGCCTGGGCAAAGGTGCGGCGCAACCGGTATTTCTACGGCAACACCGTCCTCCTCGGACGCGCCTTCGAATATCACGCCACCGGCAAGCAGATTTTTATCGGCCGGGTGATCGTTTTCCTCTTCTTCATCGGCATCCAGATCATTGCCGCCATCCATCCGCTGTTCGTCATCCTCACAACTGTACTCATCTTCATTGCGCTGCCTTGGTTGGTGGCGCGGGGCCTGCGGTTCAATGCGCGGGTGACGAGCTATCGCAATGTGCGTTTCGATTTCGTCGGTTCGGTCAAGGGCGCCTTTGTCGCCGTCGTGCTCGGCAGCTTCGTGTCGTTCCTATCGCTCGGCATCCTGGCGCCGTTCGCCAGCCGCTGGCTCTATCGTTACGTCTTCGGCAACATGCGTTATGGTGACCGGCCGTTCGTCACCGAGCCGCGCGTCGGCGCGCTCTACGGCGTCTGGTTTGTTCCCGCCCTGATGGTGGTGATCGGCGCGGTCCTTTGCGCCATCGTCGGCCTGGCGATGTCCGGCGCCATCATGGCGATCGTCAACAATGCCGACATGACCGAGGAGGAGATGATCCTCACCATCGTTCTCGGGGTCTATCTGGCGTTTTTCGTCGTCTTTATCGTCTACGGCCTGGCGGCACTGGTCTACCGCGCCGGTGTGCGCAACGTCGTGTTTTCCTCGACAAAGCTCGACGACAAGCATGAGCTCATGAGCGACATGTCGCGCGCCCGTTATGCCTGGATCGCCATCAGCAACGTGATCGTCACCATCCTGACGCTCGGCCTGATGCGGCCCTGGGCCGCCGTCCGCCTGGCGCGCTACATGACGGCACATACGGGTATCACCATCCATGGTGATGTCGGCGAGATACTGTCCTCGATCGAATCCACCGGCGCGGCGATGTCTGCCGAATACATGGACATGGAAGGGATCGATTTTGGTTTCTGAGGGCAGCGTTATCGCCCGCGGCGAATGGCATCCGGCCAATTCCAGCCGTTCGGTTCCGGCATCGCTGCAGCTGGCCGGCGGCCTGGTGGTTGCCGTCGGCGACGCGGCGGCAGAGCGTCATTCCGCCGCCGAGCCGGAGAAAATGGAGTTTTCGCCGCGTGTCGGCTCCATTCCCCGCCGCGTTGTCTTTCCGGATGGCTCGTTGTTCGAAACCCGCGACAATGATGCCATCGACGCCTTTGTCGAGAAACGTCGCGGGCGGCGCAGCGGTTTCGTTCACCGGTTGGAGGAGTTCCATCCGCGCCTCATCGTCTTCACCGGCCTCGTCATGCTGCTTGCCGCCGGCATTTACCGGTATGCCCTGCCGGCTCTGGTGGAGCTTGCGGTGCTTTTGACACCGCCTGTGGTGCCGGACTGGATGGGAGCGGGCACGCTCTCCACGCTGGACCGCACCACGCTGTCGCCCAGCACGCTGCCGGAGGCCGACCGCAAGCGGATATCGGATGGTTTTGCACTGCTGGCGGCCAAGGCCGAAGGCGGAGCCGATGCCTACACGCTGAATTTTCGCGATGGCGGCTACATCGGCCCGAACGCCTTCGCCCTACCGGACGGCAGCCTGATCCTCACCGACCAACTCGTCGAACTCGCCAAGGGCGACACCGACATGATCCTCGGCGTGCTTGGCCACGAGATCGGCCATGTCGAGAAAAAGCACAGCCTGCGCCAGCTCTATCGCGCCGCCGGCATCGCCGGCCTGATCATGCTGATCGCCGGCGACGTCGGCTCCGGTGTTGAGGATATCCTCACCCAGGGCGGCGGCTTGCTGGCGCTGTCCTATTCCCGGGAGGCGGAAAGCGAGGCGGACAGGCGCTCCGTCGAACTGATGCGCGCCGCCGGTCGCGATTCCGCGGCCATCGCCCGCTTCTTCGAGCGCCTGGAGGAAATCCATGGCGATAGTGGTGGCAACAGCATGCTGTCGACGCATCCGGGCACGCCGGAACGACGGCAGGCCATTCTCGACTACGACGCCCAGTTGCGTGGTGCCACGGTGGAGCAGAACGATGGCGCCTCCACATCTGGCGCAGCGGGGGGACAGCAGCCGGCAAAACCCTGACGGCTGCTTGGCGGCGGCCGTTCATGATTCCGCCATGCTAAAAATTTACCACTTGGAAAACCCCTGTGGCGGCCTGAACAATTTTCCTGTTTTTTGGAATTGTTCAAATCTACGAGGCCGACTATATAGGGGAGGATAAGAGTCAAGAATCGGGAGATCAGCATGCGTTTGACGAAACAGACCAACTATGCCGTGCGCATGTTGATGTATTGCGCGGCCAACGAAGGTCAGCTGAGCCGTGTTCCCGAGATTGCCAGGGCTTACGGAGTTTCCGAGCTTTTCCTCTTCAAGATCCTGCAGCCGCTGAACAAGGCCGGCCTGATCGAGACCGTGCGCGGCCGTAATGGCGGCGTGCGCCTTGGTCGCGCCTCCGACAAGATCACCCTGTTCGACGTCGTGCGTGTGACCGAGGACAGCTTCGCCATGGCGGAGTGCTTCGAAGACGGCGCGGTGGAATGTCCGCTGGTCGACAGCTGCGGCCTCAACTCGGCGCTGCGCAAGGCCCTGAACGCCTTCTTCGCGGTGCTGGCGGAATACACCATCGACGATCTCGTCAAGGCGCGCCCGCAGATCAACATGCTGCTCGGCCTGCCGGCGCGCATGCAGAAGAACGGCGCCATCGCTGCCCCGGCAGCCTGAGTCAACTGATATATGAGACGATCGAGGCGCAGGCGGCTTACCGTCTGCGCCTGTTTTATTTGCGACATGTTTCTGGCCGGAATACGCGTTTTCAGCGCGTCGCAATCGCACTGGTTGCGGAAAACTTTGCTTCACACGGTTGAGCGCGACTGGAATAGGATTACGAATATTTCGATTCCACAGCGTTTTGGGTCAAAAAATTTCTAAATTTATCCGCTTGGACAAAATTTCGCCGGGGTCTGTTGCTTTCGCCCCTCAAATGTCGTTCCATTTGGCGATGGCCCGGACACAGCTTCCGGGATCCAGTTTTACAACAAAAACAATCTGGGAAACGACATCATGAAAAAGATCTCCCTCCTGCTTGCAGCGACGGCGCTTGCCTCGGTCATGGCGACCTCGGCATGGTCGAAGACGCTGGTGTATTGCTCCGAAGGGTCGCCGGAAGGCTTCGACCCGTCGCTCTACACCGCCGGCACGACGTTCGACGCCTCGTCGCGCACCGCCTACAGCCGTCTGGTCGAGTTCAAGCATGGCAGCACCGAGATCGAGCCGGGCGTCGCCGAAAGCTGGACGATTTCGCCGGATGGTCTTGAATACACCTTCAAGCTGCGCGCTGGCGTGAAGTTCCAGACGACCGAATATTTCACCCCGACGCGCGAACTGAACGCCGACGACGTGATTTTCTCGTTCGAGCGCCAGATCAAGGCCGACCATCCCTGGCACAAGTATGTCGAGGGTGCGTCCTGGGAATATGCCGCCGGCATGGGCTTCCCGGACCTGATCAAGTCGATCGAGAAGGTCGATGACCTGACCGTCAAGTTCGTTCTCAACAAGCCTGAAGCACCGTTCATCGCCAACCTCGGCATGGACTTCGCTTCGATCATGTCGAAGGAATATGCTGACAAGCTGACCGCCGAAGGCAAGGTCGCGCAGCTGAACCAGATGCCGCTCGGCACCGGTCCGTTCACCTTCGTTGCCTACCAGCCGGATGCCGTCATCCGCTACAAGGCGAACCCGGACTACTACAAGGGCAAGGAAAAGATCGACGATCTCGTCTTCGCCATCACGACCGACGCTGCTGTGCGCGCACAGAAGCTGAAGGCCGGCGAATGCCATGTCATGCCGTACCCGAACGCTGCCGACGTTGCCGACCTGAAGGCCGATCCGAACCTGACGGTTCTGGAAGAAGAAGGTCTTAATGTCGCCTATCTCGCCTACAACACGCAGATGGCCCCCTTCGACAAGCCGGAAGTGCGCAAGGCGCTGAACATGGCCGTCAACAAGCAGGCGATCATCGACGCCGTCTTCCAGGGCGCCGCTTCGGTTGCCAAGAACCCGATCCCGCCGACGATGTGGTCCTATAATGACGCCATCGAAGACGACAAGTACGATCCGGAAGGTGCCAAGAAGGCTCTCGAAGCCGCTGGCGTCAAGGATCTGAAGATGAAGATCTGGGCGATGCCCGTTTCGCGTCCCTACATGCTGAACGCCCGCCGCGCCGCTGAACTGATGCAGGCAGACCTGGCCAAGGTCGGCGTCGAAGTCGAGATCGTCACCCACGAATGGGCTGAATACCTCAAGCTTTCCAGCGACGTGAAGCGCGATGGCGCCGTCATGCTCGGCTGGACGGGTGACAACGGCGATCCGGACAACTTCCTCGACACGCTGCTCGGCTGCGAAGCCGTTGGCGGCAACAACCGCGCTCAGTGGTGCAACGAGGAGTTCAACAAGCTGGTGAAGGCTGCCAAGCAGACCTCCGACCAGGCGGAACGCGCCAAGTTCTACCAGGACGCCCAGGTCATCTTCAAGCGTGAGGCTCCCTGGAACACGATCGACCATTCGCTCGTCTTCCTGCCGGTCAGCAAGAAGGTTTCCGGCTTCGTGCAGGATCCGCTCGGCATTCACCGCTTCGACGGCGCTGATATCGCTGAATAACAACAAAAGATGAAAATGCCCGGTCTGCCGGGCTTGTCCGGCGGTCGGGTTTCCCTGACCGCCGGAAATTTTAGGTATCCAAAGCCATGTTGCGCTTCTTTCTCGGACGCCTTGCGATCCTGATTCCGACCTTCCTCGGTGTGTCGCTGATCGCCTTCTCCTTCATCCGCCTCCTGCCCGGTGATCCGGTCATGCTTATGTCCGGCGAGCGGGTGATGTCGGAAGAGCGGCACGCCCAAATCATGCACGATCTCGGTCTCGACCGTCCCATGTACGTGCAATACTTCGATTATCTCGGCAATGTGCTGACCGGCGACCTCGGTACGTCGATCGTCAGCAAGCGGCCGGTCTTCGATGATTTCCTCTCGTTGTTTCCCGCGACGCTCGAACTGTCGATCTGCGCCATCATCGTCGCCATGTGCCTCGGCATTCCCGCGGGCGTGATCGCGGCGGTCAAGCGAGGGACGTGGTTCGACCAGTCGATCATGGGCATCGCGCTGGTCGGCTATTCCATGCCGATCTTCTGGTGGGGCCTGCTCCTGATGATCTTCTTCTCCGGCTACCTGCAATGGACGCCGGTGTCGGGGCGCATCTCGCTGATGTATTTCTTCCCGCCGGTGACGGGTTTTATGCTGATCGACAGCCTGCTGTCGGGCCAGTCCGGCGCCTTCAAGTCGGCGGTCAGTTACCTGATCCTGCCGACGGTGGTGCTGGCCACCATTCCGCTTGCCGTCATTGCGCGCCAGACGCGCTCGGCGATGCTGGAAGTGCTGGGCGAAGATTACGTCCGCACCGCCCGCTCCAAAGGCCTGTCGCCCTGGCGCGTCGTCGGCGTCCATGCCTTGCGCAACGCCCTGATCCCGGTGATCACCACCATCGGCCTGCAGGTCGGCGTGCTGCTTGCCGGCGCGATCCTGACGGAGACGATCTTCTCCTGGCCGGGTATCGGCAAGTGGATGGTCGATGCGGTGTTCAAGCGTGACTATGCGGTGGTGCAGGGCGGCCTTCTGATGATCGCCGGCGTCATCATGCTCGTCAATCTTGCCGTCGATGTCACCTATGGTTTCATCAACCCGCGCATTCGCCACTAGGAGGGTCTCATGAGTTCGGCCACCGTTAAAACCGGCCATCCCTCCGCCCTGGCGGAGTTCTGGTACTATTTCTCGCGCAACAAGGGCGCCGTCCTCGGCTTTGCCGTTTTCGTCATCGTCCTGCTGCTTGCCGTTTTTGCTCCGATCGTTGCCCCGCACGCGCCCAGCGAGCAGGTCCGCGACAAGCTTCTGCTGCCGCCGTCCTGGATGGTGGGTGGCGACGGCTCCTATCTGCTCGGCACCGATGCCGTCGGCCGCGATATTCTGTCGCGTCTGATTTATGGCGCGCGGTTCTCGCTGTTCATCGGCCTCGTCGTCGTGACGCTGTCGGTCATCTCGGGCGTGCTGATCGGCCTCGTCGCCGGCTATTTCCGCGGCCGCGTCGATATCGCCATCATGCGCGTCATGGATATCATCCTGGCTTTCCCGTCGCTCTTGCTGGCGCTCGTCCTCGTCGCCGTGCTCGGGCCGGGACTGTTGAATGCGATGATCGCCATCGCGCTGGTCAACCAGCCGCATTTCGTCCGCCTGACCCGCGCCTCCGTGATGGCCGAGCGCGAGAAGGATTACGTGATCGCCTCGCGCGTCGCCGGCGCCGGCACGTTGCGCATCATGTTCCTGACCATCCTGCCGAACTGCCTCGGGCCGCTGATCGTCCAGGCGACGCTCGCCTTCTCGGCGGCGATCCTCGATGCCGCCGCTCTCGGCTTCCTCGGCATGGGCGCCCAGCCGCCGACACCGGAGTGGGGAACCATGCTCGCTGAAGCCCGTGAATTCATCCAGCGCGCCTGGTGGGTCGTGACCTTCCCCGGTCTCGCCATCCTGGTCACCGTGCTTGCCATCAACCTGATGGGCGATGGACTGCGTGATGCGCTCGATCCCAAGCTGAAGAGGTCGTGATGTCCCTTTTCGAAATTGAAAATCTCGTCGTCGAGTTCCAGACCGCCTCCGGCCCGTTCCGGGCGGTGGATGGTGTCTCGCTCAAGGTCAAGGCCGGCGAAGTTCTCGCCATCGTCGGCGAATCCGGCTCCGGCAAGTCGGTATCGATGCTGGCGGCCATGGGGCTGTTGCCCTGGACGGCCAAGGTCACCGCCGACAAGCTGACGTTCGATGGCCGCAACCTTCTCGGCATGTCGCCCGCCGAGCGCCGCAAGATCGTCGGCAAGGACATGGCGATGATCTTCCAGGAGCCGATCGCCAGCCTCAACCCCTGCTTCACGGTCGGTTTCCAGATCGAAGAAGTCCTAAAGGTGCATGAAAAGCTCGGCAAGGCGGCGCGGCGCGCCCGCGCCATCGAGCTTTTCGCCGCCGTCGGCATTCCCAACCCGGAAGACCGCCTCGGCCACTTCCCGCACCAGATGTCGGGCGGCCAGTGCCAGCGCGTCATGATCGCCATCGCGCTTGCCTGCAATCCGAAACTGCTGATCGCCGACGAACCGACGACGGCGCTCGACGTGACGATCCAGAAGCAGATCCTCGACTTGCTGATGCGGTTGCAGGCCGAACGCGGCATGGGCCTGATCATCATCACCCACAATATGGGTGTCGTCGCCGAAACCGCCGACCGCGTCATCGTCCAGTACAAGGGCCGCAAGATCGAGGAGGCCGACGTGCTCTCCCTGTTCGAAGCACCGAAGAGCGCCTATACGCGCGCGCTGCTTTCCGCCCTGCCGGACAATGCCACCGGCGATCGCCTGCCGACGATTGCCGAACTCCTGTCCGACGAACAGATCTTCGAAGGAGCCGTCCGATGACCCCTGTGCTCGAAACACGAAATCTCGTCCGCGATTATCACATCGCCGGCGGCATCTTCCGCAAGGGCCGGACGATCCATGCGGTCAAGGGCATCAGCCTGGCGGTAGAGCAAGGCAAGACGCTGGCCATCGTTGGTGAAAGCGGTTGCGGCAAGTCGACGCTCGCCCGCATGATCACCATGATCGACGCGCCGACCGCCGGCGAAATGCTGATCGACGGCCAGAAGGTCGACATCGCCAAGGAAGGCCTGACGCCGGAGATGCGCCGCAAGGTGCAGATCGTGTTCCAGAACCCCTACGGCACGCTCAACCCGCGCAAGAAGATCGGTGACATCCTGATGGAACCGCTGGTCATCAACACCTCGATCAAATACGACGAGCGGCGTGACCGGGCCATGGCGATGCTGAAGAAGGTCGGCCTCGACGAGAAACATTTCGGCCGTTACCCGCATATGTTCTCCGGCGGCCAGCGCCAGCGTGTCGCCATCGCCCGCGCCCTGATGCTCAGCCCGCGGCTGCTGGTTCTCGACGAACCGGTCTCGGCGCTCGATCTTTCGGTGCAGGCACAGGTGCTCAACCTGCTGGCCGACCTGCAGGACGAGTTCCAGCTGACCTACGTCTTCATCAGCCACGATCTCTCCGTCGTGCGTTACATCGCCGACGACGTGATGGTGATGTATTATGGCGAGGCGGTGGAATACGGTTCGCGCGAAGAGGTGTTCAGCGATCCGAAACACGCCTACACCAAGTCGCTGTTCTCGGCGACGCCGCGTGCCGATGTCGAGAGCATCAAGGCCCGTCTGGCGCGCAAGAACGCCGCCTGAACCCGATTTAAAGCATGTCGCGCAAAAGTGCGCAGCGGTTTTGCGCGACATGCGGCAACAAAGAACGAAAGCGTGAGAGCGAATCTGAAAGATCGTGACACGCTTTTGAATTTCGCGGATGCCGTCTTGCGGCGTCCGCGGAGTTGACCGGCTTTCGCATTGCAGTAAAACCGTCACAGGCACCTGCTAGGTGCTTCGTGTCCTGCCAGCGTGTGAAGGTTCTTCCTGCTAATGTCCAAAACAGATTTGCGCGAAGCCGCGATCACATTGCTGATCGGCGCGGTGGGCGCGGTCCTTGCGGCTTTCCTTTCTTTTCCTGCCCCCTATCTGCTCGGCCCGGCGCTGCTTTTGACCATCGCCAGCTTCGCCGGCCTCAAGCTTTCCGTGCCGGACTGGATGCGCAACATCTGCTTCGTCATCGTCGGCATCACCATGGGCACCAGTATGACGCCGGAGGTGATCGACGCGGCGAAAACCTGGCCGGCGAGCTTCCTGCTCCTCATCCCGGCGGTCATGCTGATCTTCTATGCCGGTTACTTCGTGCTGCTGAAGACATTCGGTTACGACCGGCAGACGGCGATGTTGGCGGCATCGCCCGGCCATCTCAGCTTCATCATCAGCCTCGGCGTCGATTCGCGTTGCGACGTCGTCACCGTCAGCATCATCCAGAGTGTGCGGGTGCTGGCGCTGACGCTGACGGTGCCGTTCATCGTCGATTTCCTCGGCCTGGTCAGCAGCGAACCGCCGGTCGTACTCGGCGACATGGCATTGCCGGTGCTGGCAGCCGCGATCGTTGCCTCCGCCGCCATCGGTTTCGTCTTCCTCAAGCTGAAATTTCCGGCTGCCTTGCTGCTTGGTGGTGTTGTCGTGTCGATTTCCACCCATGTCACCGGTTTTGTGCATGGCGGCGTGCCGGCATGGATCACCACGCCGGTCTATGTCGTGCTCGGCTGCATGATCGGCTCGCGTTTCTCAGGCATTTCGATCATGGCGCTGCGGACGGCGTTTTTCGCTGGCGTGGTGGTGACATTGCTCGTCACCGTCGCCGCCGGGGCGATTTCACTGTTCGTGTCCTGGCTCACGGGTGTGCCGCTGAATGCGGTGTTGATCGCCTTCGCTCCCGGCGGACTGGAAACCATGGCGGCAATGGCGGTCATGATGCATGTCGATGCCGCTTATGTCGGTAGCCATCATGTCTTGCGCCTGTTGTTCCTCTCGGCCTTCATGCCGCTCGTCACCCGCCGCAACCGGATGAAGGAATAAGCTTACGGTCCACCACTTGGAATGCCGGTTTTGCGGCGTTAGGGTTTCAGCGGGAAGGGCCTTCACGGTAAGGATGGAATGACAGTGACGATTGACCACGGCAACAGGGCCATCTGCGTCATGGGTGTCAGCGGCAGTGGCAAGACGTCTGTCGGCGAAAGGTTGGCTGAGGTCTACGGCGTGCGTTTCATCGAAGGCGACAGCCTGCATTCCTCCGCCAATGTCGAAAAAATGGCTCGTGGCACCCCACTCGATGACGAAGACCGCTGGCCCTGGCTCGATGCGATCGGCGCCGAGATCCATCGGACGCTTGCTGCAGGCAGCGGGCTGGTGGTTTCGTGCTCGGCGCTCAAGCGGATCTATCGCGAGCGTTTGAGAACGGCAGCGGGCGGAAAGCTGATTTTCGTCTATCTCGATGGATCGAAAGAACTGCTGTCGAAACGCATGGGCGCCCGAACCGGCCATTTTATGCCGGCCTCCCTGCTCGAAAGCCAGTTGCAGACGCTGGAAGTGCCGACCGGTGAACCGGGCGTTGTCACCGTCGGCATCGACGGTTCTGTGGAGGAGATCGTGGCGCGGGTGCTTGCTGGCCTTGAGCCGCTATTCC
This sequence comes from Rhizobium sp. LjRoot30, assembly GCF_964253915.1. Taxonomy (NCBI): domain Bacteria; kingdom Pseudomonadati; phylum Pseudomonadota; class Alphaproteobacteria; order Hyphomicrobiales; family Rhizobiaceae; genus Rhizobium; species Rhizobium sp. LjRoot30. The sequence continues at coordinate 692,526 of NZ_CAXUSG020000001.1, forward strand.
AGGCGGGTTGAGGAAAACAGCGGCTTTGGCTCGCCATCTGTCTTCTTGCCCGAGACAAAGGGTCGTGACGCCGATGCCGTGACGACGCTTTGGGCATTGCTCGATGTCGCCTCGTCCAGCTGCACGTTGTGGGAATGCAGGATGTCGACCAGTCTTGCAAATGCAGGCAAGGAAAGATCGTCCGAATCCTGGACGTTGTGGCTGCCGGTAACATGACCCAGCCGGGCTGCACTCGTCACGACGACGCAGAAACCTTTTGCGCGAAGCTCCTTCCTGGCCTTCAGGTCGCTGGTGTCGCCAGATACGAGGTTGCTCAGTTTGAGTTTTATCTTGCTGGCGTTGGAGTGTTCGAGGAAGTCATATTCATGGCAGAAATAGCCAAGGCTCTGGATACCGTCTTTGCACTGGAAGCTGTATCTCGCCATCTTCGCGAGCGCCTTCATCATGTTGCTTTTGCTCTTGGACAAAAGGACAACGGCGGTATCGTTCCAGATCTGCAGAAATCGATTGGTCTGCTCCTGCTTGTGCAGGGCAACCAGATCTCTGCAATCGACGCCTACAGGCGATTCGACCAGCAGGCTGAAGAGACCCCAGGAATTTGCCAGGCCGCTCGGATTTTCGGTTGTCGAGATCACCCCGAGATACATGCGCCCCTCCTGCTTCGCACTGTGACACATCGGAAAGATATGTCGTTACGCGCGAAAAGTTTCAGTATGAGGCCTATTACGCAAGCCTTGAGGGTATCTTTGGGTGCCAGAAGGTTAAGGTCGGTATCGTTACGGAACAGCCGGTGCGGACAGGCCCTGCTTGGCAAGGCGTGTCCGCACCCGTCGTCACATCAGGCAGCGCGCTTCAGCGCCTGCGCCATGCAGTGGATGCCGCCGCCGGTCTTGGAGATTTCGCTCATGTCGACGGCTGCGACTTCGAAACCGCGGGCGCGCAGCTTCTCGATCAGTGTTTTCGAGGCCGTCGGCGCGATCACCCGGTCGCCGCCGAGAGACATGAAGTTGCAGCCGAGCGCCATCGTATCCTGGAAAGGAACGTCGATGATTTCGTGGCCCTTGCCCTTCAGCCAGTCGACGATGCCCGGCTCGGTGCAGGCGAGGCAAACGGCCGTCAGCTTCGGCGCGATCGGCACGACCATCAGGTCGATGTGGACGTAATATTCGTCGATGAAGGCGAGCCGGGTTTCCCAGCCTTCCTTCTTGAACCATTCCTCCACCTGGCGGGCGCCTTCTTCCTGGGTGCGGGCGCCGCCGCAGCCGATCAGCACGCAGCCTTCCTCGATGACGTTGAAATCGCCGCCTTCGAAGGTGCCGGCGGTGACCATGTCGTAGATCGGGATGCCGAGCTTTTCATAGGTGCGGATCGCTGCATAGTTTTCGCCGCGCCGCCACCAGTTGGCCATGGCGGTGATGATGGCGCCGTAGGGCGTCATGACGCTCGAATCGCGCGAATAGACCTGCATCGGCAGTTCCGGCGTCGGCTCGTGCCAGTGGATCTTGACGCCGAAATGTTCGTAGGCCGAAACCAGCTCCTTGTGCTGTGCCTGCGCCACCTGGATGTTGCAGGGGTTTTCCCGCAGGTGCTTGCGCGACAGCGAGCTGGTCGCCAGGTGCCGGAGATAGGCGGGCGAACCGAGCAGGACGTCGGTCAGCGGGTCGGTTTCGTTGCTGAAGCCCCAGGCGGTCAGCGGCTTGGTGCCGCCCTGGAGATTGCGGCGCTGCAGGGAAAAGGGTTCGTTGAAGGGGCTTTGCGTCATGATCTTTGCTCCGTTGTCGTTGTTGTTGTCATGCGGTCTTGAAGTTCGGGATCCACCAGTCGCGGCCACGGGCGGTGGTGACATATTCCGGCCAGCGGAAATCGATCGGCGGCGGGTAGTCGCAGAGCGGCGGGGTCCATTTGGTGCCGCCCACGCCGCCGCCGGTGCGCTCCAGGAATTCGCGTTTCGTCGCCTCCCGCATTGTCTCGTCTTCCAGAAGACGCAACGCTGCATGGGCAATGACGCTTGCCGCCGTCACCACCGTCGGGTCGATGGTGGCCGGGATGCCGCCGAGCGCATTCATCACCCAGCCGGGATAAGCATAGCCCTTGGGTGCCTTCAGCGCCGGGCGGGCAATGTAGAAGCGTGCCGTCGGGGCGTGCCAGGTCATGTCGGTGTAATCGTCCGAGGTGGAGTTCTGCTGCGACGGCGGCAGGTCGCGCCGCAGGATCGCTTCCGCCTCCTGCGGCGAAATCAGCTTTTCCATCTCGTCGATGAAGGGGTCGGCCATCGGTTCGAGGCCGAGGTTTTTCTGGATGTCGCGGGCGACGTCCTTCGCCGCCTCGTCCCAGCGCGGCGCGCCGACATGCTGCAGCGATTGCCAGACGAGATCGGCCATGGCGTGGTTGGCCAGCCCGTGCCGCGACTTGCAGACCCAGTGGCGCTCATAACGGCAGCCGGTCATCGCGGCAGCGGCGGCGGCGTTGCGGTCGAGCACGGAGGTCACCTGCTCGGCCATCGCCAGCGTCGGCATGCGCATCATGTACTGGATTTCCGCAAGTCCTGCCGGCAGGTTGTCGGCGGTCGCCTGTCCGGCGGTCAGGATCGCCTCGCTGATCGACCAGCCGCCCTGATGCGTCAGCATCGAATCACGCAGGGCCTTGGAGGCCATGTACATGGTCATCAGCGCATCGTTGGCGCCCGGCGCGCGAACGGCGGAATGCGCCTGCGGAATCGGTGCGTCGTCGCTGCGGCCCCAGAGTTCCGGCTGGTCGCAGATGAAGCGGTAGATCATCGAATAGGCGGCACCGCAATGCGTATTCCAGCGCACCGTGTTGCACATCGGCAGCATGTAGAAGGGATGGAAGGAAAACATCGCATCGAGGCCGTCGTAATAGCCTTTCGCCGCGTGGATCGGCTTCGAGCCGCGCACCTTCTCCGCCGGTTCGCCGGTGAAACGCAACGTGCCCTTGATGCCGAAATGCTGCATGGCCGCCTTGGTGGCCAGCAATCCGCCGAGCGAACCCATGCCGAGCGCCGAATGCGGGTCCGTATGGCCGCCGGCCTCGTAGCCCAACGTATCGCGCGGCTGGCGGACCGTCGTGGCCGCCTGGCAGTTGCCCGGTACGGCGTCATATTCACCGTACATGCCGATGGTCGGCCCCGGTCCGTTCGACCAGTGGGCGCAAAAAGCCGTCGGCATGCCGCCCGAGCCTTCCTCGACGGAAAAACCTTCGCGGCGCAGCAGATCAACATAGAAGGCGCAGGATTCGTATTCGCGCCATGCCGTTTCGCCGAGTTCGAAGATTTTTGCCGTCCAGGCAGAAAGCTCCGGACGGATCGCCTGGATGTGGTTCAAGGCATGGATTTGCGCCGGTGAAGCGGTCATGAAAATCTTCTCCCATTTTGATTTTCAGTAAAACCCCGAACGCCGCGTCGAAAAAGTGAAATGTTTTTCCTGCTTCGACAAATTTCGTTCGCCATTGCCCAAAATCCGGACTAGCTTTTGCAAGAGGGAAGGAGGCGCGATGCAGAGAATCCCGTCGATGCAGGCCCTGAGGGCGCTGGAAAGTTTCGCCCGCCACGGCACGGTGTGGAAGGCGGCCGACGAGCTGCATCTCACCCGCAGCGCCGTCAGCCACCAGCTGCGATTGCTGGAGCGCGAACTCGGCTTCCAGATCTTGAACCGTATCGGCACGCGCATCGAGCTGACGCAGCAGGGCGTCGGTTATGCTGCAGACATTCGCCAGGCCTTGAGCGCTATTTCCGGTTCCGCTTCCCGTTATGCCGGCCGTGGCGTCAGTGGCGCCATTACTGTCAGCTCGACACCCGGCTTCGCCTCCAACTGGCTCTGCAACTATATTTCCGCCTTTCGCGAGGCCTATCCCGATATCCGCATTTCGGTGGTGACGCCGCGGCGGCTCGATGATGTCAGTAATCCGGACGTCGATATCTTCATCGCTTTCGGCACCGGCAACTGGCCGAACATGCAGGTGGAACGGTTGATGGACACCGAGTTTTCGCCGCTCTGCAGCCCGGCGCTGCTCAACAAGATCGGTGGTCTCGGGGAACCCGAAGACCTCAAGAAAGCCTGCCTGCTGCATCTGACCGATCACGAGGACTGGCAAAACTGGTTTGCGCTGACCGGGGTCGATAGCGATTATGCCGCGTCCGGCATCATCTTTTCCGACATGAACCTCGTTTTCGCCGCCGCCTTGTCGGGGCAGGGCATCGCAATGGGAGACCGCTTCACCTGTCGGCATGCGATGAAAAGCGGCCAGCTGGTGCGCCCCTTCGATGTCGGGATCTCGTCGCAGCGTTCCTATTATCTTGTGGCCTCCGAGGCGAAAGCGGATAGCCAGGCCGTGGTGGCCTTTTGCGACTGGTTGCGCTCGGAGATGCTTGAAATTGATGCAGATGCCTGAGCCTTGGCGGCAATCCGGTCAAGCTTTCGGCAGGAGAACGGCAAATAAAATTTGTCTTCCGCGGAAAAAGAATTCGTTTGTCGGATGGAAAAAAGGCTCATACCATTTCCAATAAAAGAAGGAATAAGAAATGGGGAAAAGACAGGGAGCTGCCGAACTCACTGCAGTGGGAATCGGCAAGACCTTCGGTGACTTCCACGCCTTGCGCGACATCTCGCTGACCATCGGTTCCGGCGAATTCCTGACGCTGCTCGGGCCGTCCGGCTCGGGCAAGAGCACGTTCCTGATGATCCTCGCCGGCTTCGAGGAGGCCACCAGCGGCACGCTGAAGAAGGACGGCATCGACATCACCCGCGTGCCGGCGGAAAAACGCGCCTTCGGCATGGTCTTTCAGGGGTATGCCCTGTTCCCGCACATGACGGTCGAGCAGAACATCGCCTTTCCGCTGCAGGTGCAGGGCCGGGCGCCCGGCGAGATCAAGATCCTCGTCGACGATATGATCGATCGCGTCGGCCTGCGCGGCCATGAGAAGAAGCGGCCTTCCGGCCTGTCCGGCGGCCAGCAGCAGCGTGTGGCGCTCGCTCGCGCCCTGGTGTTCGAGCCGGCCGTTCTGTTGCTCGACGAACCCTTTTCGGCGCTCGACAAGAACCTGCGCGTCTCGATGCAGGAGGAAGTGCGCCGCCTGCACCAGGAGCTCGGCACCACCTTCGTTTTCGTCACCCACGACCAGTCGGAAGCACTGGCGCTGTCCACCCGGATCGGCATCTTCAACCAGGGTCACCTGCAGCAGCTCGATACGCCGAAACAGGTCTACGAGCGCCCGGCCAACCGCTTCGTGGCGGAGTTTTTGGGTGACGTGAACATCCTGCCGCTCAGCGAGGCACAGGCGACCGGCAATGGCGGTGAGGCGATGTTCGAAGGCCGGCAGATCCGGCTGATCGCGCCGGGGGAAACGGTCACCAAACAATTCGCCATCCGGCCGGAGCATATGGTGCTGACGCAAAAGGCGCCTGACGAAGGCAACATGCTGCAGGCGGAGATCGAGGGGGTCACCTATCTCGGTTCGGAAACGCGCTTTGCCCTTAAGACGCTGGGCGGCACGCCGATCGTGCTGCAGATGCCGACGCGGGAGGTGAGCGCGGAGTTCGAGCCGGGCCGCACCGTCTGGGCCGGCTGGCCAGCCACCCAGGGTTTTTTCGTCGGAAACTGACCACCGGGTGCGTCCCGGTCGTGAAAGAATAAACAGAAGGACGGCGCGGCAAGCGACCGCCTTATAACCAGAGGAGAACTTGCATGACCCAATTCAACCTGACCCGCCGTCGCTTTACGCAGATGGCGGCGCTGATGCTGACCACCAGCCCGATCGCGCTCAATGCCTCGCGCGCCATGGCCGCCGAAGGCGAACTGGTGTTCGTCAACTGGGGGGGAGATGCCGGCACGGCCTACGACAAGGCCTATGGCGCACCGTTCAAGGAAGAGGCCGGCATCACCGTCAAGCAGGACGGTTCCGGCCCGACGGAAGGCGCGATTGCCGCGCAGGTCGAGAGCGGCAAGCCGAGCTGGGATATCGTCGATGCCGACCCGTTCTCCGCCCAGGCGCTCGGCAAGAAAGGCATGATCGAGCCGATCGACTACGCCATCGTCGACAAGACCAAGATGCGCGAAGGTTTCGGCTGGGAATATGCCGCTTCGACCTACTTCTTCTCCTACATCATTGCCTATGACGCCTCGAAGTTCGGCGACAAGGTGCCGACCGGCATGGCGGACTTCTTCGACGTCGAAAAATTCCCGGGCAAGCGCTCGCTCTACAAGTGGGGCGCCGGCATGTGGGAAGCGGCGCTGCTGGCCGATGGCGTCGAGCCCTCGAAGCTCTATCCGCTCGATCTCGAGCGCGCCCACAAGAAGATCGCCGCCTTTAAGGACAATATCGTCTCCTATTGGGGTGGCGGTTCCGAAAGCCAGTCGGTGCTGTTGAACGGCGAAGCCTCGATGGCGCTGATCTGGTCGACCCGCGCCAGCCTGATCGAGAAGGATTCCGGCGGTTCGATCAAGTTCGTCTGGGACCAGGGCCTGATCTCGCCCGGCGCCATGGCGGTGCTGAAGGGCAATCCCGGCGGCAAGGAAGCGGCGATGAAGTTCATCGCCAGCGCCCAGGACCCGAAGAAGCAGGTCATCATGTTCGAAATGCTCGGCCAGGGCCCGGCCAACCCGGCCGCCGACGCGCTCTTGTCTGCCGAACAGGCACGCCTCAACCCGGTCGACCCGGCCAACATGTCGAAGCAGGTCGCGCTCGACATGGCTTGGTACGAAACCAACTACGGCCCGGCGCTGGACGAGTACACTAAGATCATCTCGGCCTGATTGGAGAGGGGCGCTTCTGCCCCTCATCTGCCTGCCGGTTTCTTCCCCCCGTTCGCGGGGAGAAGAGATTGCGCCGAACCGTTTAGCCGCCTCTCGCCGTCCGGCGGATCTGTCACGTCTCGTGGCAGGCGGAGAGAGGCGATGCAAAAGGCCGCGGCACATGGCTGCATAGTTCCCTCTCCCTGCATGCAGGGAGAGGGTTAGGGGAAGGGGCCATACGCCGAGGCAAAGGCGATTGGCAAAAATTCTCTGCAAGGCAGGCGTGCGAAACCTGTTTGCCGGCAAGGGAATCGAGGAGGGATCGAGGATGAGCGAGAGGATGAAACCGGCCCTGCTGTTCGGCCCGCTGGTGCTGTTCCTGTGCCTTGCCTATTTCGTGCCCTTCCTCGGCGTCATGCAGTGGAGCGTCACCCTGCCGGAGCCCGGGGTCGGGCAATATGTCAAGGCCGTCTCCGACCCGTTGATCATCTCGGTGTTCATCCGGACCTTCCGCATCTGTCTGATCGTTACCATCCTCTCCATCGCTGCCGCCTATTGCATCGCTTATGTCTGGGTGCGCGGCACGCCGATGCAGCGGCTGGCCATGGAAATCTGCATTCTCATTCCCTTCTGGATCTCGATCCTGACCCGCTCCTTCGGCTGGGTGGCGCTGCTCACCAATCGCGGCCTGATCAACACCTGGCTGCAGCAGATCGGCATCATTTCCGAACCTCTGACGCTGGTGCGCAACGAATTCGGCGTCGTGCTCGGCATGACGCATTTCCTCATTCCTTTCGCCGTCTTCCCGATTGCGTCCGCCATGCGCAGCCTCGACGAGCGGGTGCTGATGGCTGCCCGCGGCATGGGTGCCACACGGCTGCGCACCTTCTGGGCGATCTTCGTGCCGATGACGCTGCCGGGCGTGCTTGGCGCCGGCATCATCGTCTTCGTCTTCGCGCTCGGCTTCTTCATCACGCCGGCCATCCTCGGCGGCGGCCGCAGCGTCATGATCGCCGAACTGATCTATCTCCGGCTGTTCCAAAGCCCCGACTGGGGCCTGGGCGCCGCCATGAGCGTCATCCTGATGCTGATCGTTGCCGGCCTGCTGGCGCTGATGATGCGTTATGCGCGTCCCAAATCCATGTTGCGGTGACCGGCCATGTCGAAACCCACGCCCATTGCCCTTCTGCTTGCGACGCTGATCGCGCTGTTCCTGCTGCTGCCGCTGATTGCGGTGGTGCCGGTGTCCTTCACCCCAACCCGCTTCCTCGCCATGCCGTCAGGCGAATGGTCACTGCGCCATTACCAGGCGCTGCTCGATAATCCTGCCTGGCTGCAGAGCGTCTGGCTTTCGATCCGCATCGGCATCCTCAGTTCGGTGATTTCGACGGTGCTGGCGCTGATGTTCAGCCTCGGCATCTGGATGTTCCGGCCGTGGTTCGCCAATATCCTGCTCGGCTTCGTGCTGTTGCCGATGGTGGCACCGCCGGTGGTTTCGGCGATCACCCTCTATTTCTTCCTGATCGGCCTGTCGAAGGTCAACGATCTCGTCGGCTACGACACCTGGATCGGCGTCGCCGTCGCCCATGCGGTGATGATCGCACCTTTCGCCGTGGTGCTGATCACCGTTGCCCTGTCACAGGTGGACCGTCGCATCGATCTTGCGGCACGCGGTTTCGGCGCCGGCATCCGCACCCGCATCTTCAAGGTCATCCTGCCGAACATCCGTTTCGGCATCCTCACGGCGCTGTTTTTGTCCTTCGTGCTGTCGTGGGAAGAAATCGGCGTGACGCTGTTCGTCACCTCGGTCAACGCCATCACCCTGCCGCGCATGATGTGGATGGGCCTGCGGGACAATATCGACCCGGCCATCGCAGCGATTTCGGTCGTGCTCATCGCCATTGTCATCACCGTCATCCTGGTGAAGACGGTCGTTACAGCACTGCTGTCGCGCAAGGTCTGAGATTTCGCTTGCGCCGGCCACGGCAGTCTTAATATACAAGTGTATAATAATTCGACACGCAAGGGAGACAAGCGTGATCAGCACTGGCATGTATCTGACAAAATTGCTGGAAGCCTATGGCGTGGATACCGTCTTCGGTATTCCTGGCGTCCACACCGTGGAGCTTTATCGCGGCCTGGCCGGCAGCACGGTTCGCCATGTGACGCCTCGTCACGAGCAGGGCGCCGGCTTCATGGCCGATGGTTATGCCCGCGCCACCGGCAAGCCGGGCGTCTGCTTCATCATCACCGGCCCCGGCATGACCAACATCGCCACCGCCATGGGCCAGGCCTATGGCGATTCGATCCCGATGCTGGTGATTTCGACCGTCAACCAGCACGGCCGCATGGGTTCCGGCGACGGCTGGCTGCACGAATTGCCGAACCAGCAGGCGCTGATGAGCCAGGTTTCCGCCTTCAGCTACACCGTCAACCGACCGGAAGAACTGGCGCTGGTTCTCGCCCGCGCCTTCGCCGTGTTCGACAGCGAGCGGCCCCGCCCCGTCCATATCGAACTGCCGATCAACGTCATGCTCGCCGATGCCGGCCACCTGCCGGTCCCGGAAAAGGTAACGCGGCTTTCACGCCCCACGGGCGATGTCGCGGCGATTGCCGCTGCGGCAAAGGCGCTGGAAGGCGCCAAGACGCCGGTTATCCTCGTTGGTGGCGGCGCGGCGCAGGCTGCCGAAAGCGTGCGGGCGCTGGCGGAAAAGCTCGATGCCCCGGTCATCTCCAGCACCAACGGACGCGGCATCCTGCCCCCGGATCATCCGCTCAACGTACCCTTGTCGCCAAGCTGCGTTTCGTCGCGCGCGGTGATCGAGGCGGCCGACGTCGTGCTTGCCATCGGTACCGAATTCGGTTCGACCGATTACGACATGTATGAGGACGGCTTCTTCCAGATTCCCGGCACGTTGATCCGCGTCGATATCGATCCGAAGCAGATCATGCGCACCCGTGCCGCCGAGATCGGCATTGTCGGTGATGCCGCTGCCTGCGCCGATGCGCTGCGGGCCGCCCTGCCGGGTGGCAAGCATGACGGTGCGGCACGCACCGCAGCGGCCATCGCCAAGGCCCCCGCCGATCTGACGCCGGCGATCCGTGGCGACCTTGCCATGCTGGCCACCATCCGCGATACGCTGCCGGACGTGCTGATCGTCGGCGATTCCACCCAGCTGGTCTATGCCGGCAACCTCGGCTTCCGTTCGGGACAACCGGGCAGCTATTTCAACTCGGCGACCGGTTACGGCACGCTGGGTTACGGCCTGCCGGCGGCCATCGGCGCCAAGGTCGGCCAACCCGGCCGGCCAGTCGTGTCGCTGGTTGGCGATGGCGGCCTGCAATTCTCCATCGCCGAACTGGCCTCGGCGACCGAAGCGAAAACGCCGCTGATCCTGATGTTGCACAACAACAACGGCTACGGCGAGATCAAGTCCTACATGGTCTCGCAGAACATCCCGCCGCTCGGCGTCGATATCTATACGCCCGACCTTCTGGCGATCGGCAAGGCCTACGGCTGGCATGCCGAGGAACTCGCGCATTACGCCGACCTGCCGGCTGCCCTCAAGGCCGCCGCGGCCCGCGATATCCCGACAATGCTGCACTTCGGCGATGAAGTGCGCGCCGAAGCCGCAGAAGGGGCGCCGGCCGTTTGAGGAAGAACACAGCGGTTGGCCTGTCGGCCAGCCGCTACTCCTGTACGCCGGCAACGACTTTCTTCGTTCGGCAACACATGACCGGGTAGCTCAGTTGGCCGATTTGACGCGCAAGCCGTCGAGCAGGATCCGGAAACCATCGACGGCCTTTTTCGACGTCGCTTGCGGATCTTCCGAATTGGCGATCCATAGCGCTGCCTGGCCGCTGGCGCCGTTGATCAGGCGGGCGGCCGTCTCCTCGTCCAGATGTGCGGGAATCTCGCCATCGGCCTTGAGGCGTTGCAGGTTCCGGCTGGTCGCGGCAATGCAGCCGCTGGCGGTCGGCCATTGCGAGATGTCACCCAGCACGGCGGCGCCGTCGCGAAACATGATGCGCTGGATTTCCGGCTCGAGCGCCATCTCGATATAGGCAACGCATTCATCGACGAACCCCTGCCAACGCGTCGGCGCATCGGCGGAAATCTTGCAGAGCCGCGCCGACATTTCCGCATCGATCTCCGTCACCACTGCCTGCAGCAGACCCTTCTTGTCGCCGAAATGGTGATAGAGAGCGCCGCGCGTCAGCCCGGCCTCCGCGGTAAAATCGTCCATCGATGCCTGGGCATAACCCACAGTCCCGAACGCCCTGCGCGCGGCAGCAAGCAGCTTGGCACGTGTTTCGGCAATCATCTCCTGGCGTGGTTTGCTCATGAATTTTCCTCATTCACATACGCAGCGTATTTTATTTGACATACGAGACGTATGCAACTAGCTATTCACATACGCTTCGTATGTAGGCTGCGCATCTGTTTCGTCAAAGGATGACCCCATGACCAATCCTTACAGAGAAATCTTCCTGATACCGGGAGCAAAGGCGTTCTCGCTCGCCGGCTTCTTCGCCCGCCTGCCGATTGCGATGGCGCCCATCGGCATCGTTGCCATGCTGTCGCAGACCCATGGCGAATACTGGCTTGCCGGCGCCGTCTCGGCGACCTATGCCCTGGCCAACGCTTTGATTTCCCCGCAGATCTCGCGTTTCGTCGATCGCCTTGGCCAGACGGCGGTGATCGTTCCGACGACGATCGTTTCCGTTGTCGCCTTTCTGGCGCTGATTGCCGGTGCCAACCGGAATTGGCCGGAATGGACGCTCTTTCTCTCCGCCCTGCTCGCCGCCTCGATGCCGAGCATCCCGGCGATGCTGCGGGCACGCTGGACGGAAATTTTCCGCGACCGACCGGAGCTGAACACGGCTTTCGCCTTTGAATCCGCTGCCGACGAACTGGTCTACATTGCCGGCGCCTCGCTGTCGGTGGGGCTTGCTGTCTCCCTGTTTCCCGAAGCAGGCATGCTGATCAGCACGGCGTTTCTTGCGCTCGGCACCACGGTCTTCATCCTGCAGCGCTCGACCGAGCCGAAGGTCAGGCCGTTTCAAAACGATGGTCCGCGTGGTTCGGCGATCCGTCAACGGCCGGTGCAGATCATCACGCTCGCCTTGATCTTCGTCGGTTCGATGTTTGCAACGGCAGAAGTCAGCGTCGTCGCCCTCACCAAGGAACTCGGCCAGCCGGATGCGGCAAGCCTCGTCATCGGCGTCTATGCGCTGGGATCCTTCATTGTCGGCCTTGTCCTCGGCGCGCTCAATCCATCGCTGCCGCTGCATCGGCAGTTGCTGCTGGCGGTCGCCGTCCTCGCCGTCACTGCCGTGCCGCTGCTGTTTGCCGCATCAAGCGTCACGGCTCTGGCCATCGCCGTCTTCATCAGCGGCATCGCCATCTCGCCAACCTTCATCACCGCCTTCGGACTGGTGGAGCGCCGGGTTCCGGAAGCCATGCTCACGGAAGGCGTCACCTGGGTGATGACAGGGATCGGCATCGGCATGGCGCTGGGCGCCTTCCTTGCCGGTTGGGTGGTCGATACTTTTGGCGCGCCGTCCGGCTTCTGGGTGTCAGTTGCCGCCGGGATCCTCACCGTGCTGACCGTCGGCCTCGGCCAGCGCAGTCTGTCCGGCGAGAAGGATCGCTCCGGCGCCGTGGCGGTCGCGCAGGCGGCTGAATGACGATTTGGGGACCCGGCCGGTATAACGGGTTTTCAGAAACAAGCTGCGGCGCCTTTCGGCACCGCAGCTTTTGACGTGCGAGGGGCAGGCGGCTGCATGGGAAGCCGCCTTGTCGCCTCAACCCTGCTGGGGAAAAACCCTTGCCCGACGAAGCCGGATCACGCCATGGTCGCCGGCCTTGACCTCATTTTCCGGCGCGACGTCGAATTCCAGCGCTTCGCCCGTTTCGGTGGAGGCAATGACGCGGCGGCTGCCGGGGCGGTCGAGCACCTGCGAAATGGTGGCGGGAATGCCGGCGCCGTCCAGTGCCCAGTCGAGGTCGGTCGGCCGCACATAAACATCGGCCGGTCCGTCCGGGCAGCCGGGTGCGTCGATTTCGCCGGACGGCAGGGCGGCTTTTCCGGCTCTTACGGTGGTGGAAAGTGTGTTGGTATCGCCGAGGAAACGCATGACGAAAGCCGAGTTCGGCGCGCGGCAAACCTCGTTCGGCGTGCCCTGCTGCACGATCTTGCCTTCGTTGAGGATGACGACGCGGTCGGCGAGATCGAGCGCTTCTTCCTGGTCGTGGGTAACGAACAGAGTGGTGATGCCGAGTTCGGCGTGGATCTCGCGCAGCCAGCGGCGCAGGTCGCGGCGGACATTGGCGTCGAGCGCGCCAAAGGGTTCGTCGAGCAGCAGCACCTTGGGATCGACGGCCAGCGCCCGCGCCAACGCCACGCGCTGCCGTTGGCCGCCGGAGATCTGTGCCGGAAAACGGTCCTGGAGGCCTTCGAGCTTGACCAGCCGCAGCAGCTCGCGAACCCGCTTGGTGATCGCATCGGGCGAACGCCTGACCTTCGAAACCTTCATGCCGAAGGCGATGTTCTCGCCGATCGTCATATGCGGGAAGAGGGCATAGTGCTGGAAGACGAAACCGACGCCGCGGTCGCGCACCGGGATGTTCGTGGCATTCTTCTCGCCGAAATAGATGTTGCCGCCATCGGAATATTCGAGGCCGGCCACCATGCGCAGGATCGTCGTCTTGCCGGAACCGGAGGGGCCGAGCAGCGCCACCAGCTCGCCGCTTTCGATGTCGAGCGAAACGTCGCGTACGGCGCGGAACGTGTCGAAGGTCTTGACGACTTTGTCGAGGCGGATCTTCATGATGTCTTCTCTGCAACTTTGGAAACGGGGGCGGCAAGTGCCGGACGGCTGGAGCGGCGGCCGGCGCCGCGACGCTCCAGCGCCACCTTGGCGACGATGGTGACGATGGCGATCAGCGTCAGGATCGAGGCGGCGGCAAAGGCGCCGGTCGTCTGGTAATCGTGGTAGAGCAGTTCGATATGCAGCGGCAGCGTATTTGTCTGGCCGCGGATGTTGCCGGACACGACCGAGACGGCGCCGAATTCGCCCATCACCCGCGCATTGCACAGGATGACGCCGTAGAGCATCGCCCAACGGATATTGGGCAGCGTCACCGAAAAGAAGGTCCGCCAGCCGGAGGCGCCGAGCGAGGTGGCGGCCTCTTCCAGGTCGCGGCCCTGCGCCTGCATCAGCGGAATGAGCTCGCGGGCGACGAAGGGCGCGGTGACGAACATGGAGGCAAGCACGATGCCGGGCAGCGCAAACAGGATCTTGACCTCGTAGGCATCCAGCAGCGGACCGAACAGGCCCTGCAGGCCGTAGACGAAGAGATAGGCGACACCGGCGACGATCGGCGAGATCGAGAAGGGGATCTCGATGACGACGAGCAGGAAACGCCGGCCGGGAAAATCGAACTTGGTGATCGACCAGGCGGCGGCGACGCCGAAAGCGGTGTTGAGCGGCACGGCAATCAGGGCGGTGACCACCGTCAGCAGGATGGCATGCAGCGTATCGGGATGGGAAATTGCCGCCGCGAAGACGGAAACTCCCTCCGAAAACGCCTGCGCGCCGATGACGATCAGCGGTGCCAGCACCAGCAACGCACCGAGCAGCAGCACGACTGTTATCAGCGTGCGGCGAACCGCCGGGGTATCACCGACGCGGGGCGGTTTTTTCGATTTGGCCTGCTGCATGGTCAGTTCCGGATCGTGTAGCGCAGGGCACGCGCCTGCAGCAGGTTGGTGAGCGCCAGCATCACGAAGGCGGTGATCAACAGAACGGAGGCGATCGCCGCGGCCGCCTGGTAGTCGTATTCCTCCAGCCGGATGAAGACGAGCAGCGCGGTGATTTCCGTTTCCATCGGCTTGTTGCCGGCGATGAAGATGATGGCGCCGAACTCGCCAAGCGAGCGGGCAAAGGAGAGAGACAGGCCGGCGAGCAGGGCAGGGGTCAGGAGCGGCAGGATGACCTTGCGGAAGATCGTCCAGTCGCTGCCGCCGAGCGATTGCGCCGCCTCTTCCAGCGCCGGATCGAGATCCTCCAGCACCGGCTGCACGGTGCGGACGATGAAGGGCAGACTGGTGAAGCACATGGCGATCATGATGCCGATCGGTGTATAGGCGACCTTGATGCCGAGCGGCGATAGCAGCGAGCCGAACCAGCCGTTATTGGCAAAAAGCGCGGTGAGGGCGATGCCGGCCACCGCCGTCGGCAAGGCGAAGGGCAGGTCGACAATGGCATCCACGAGGCGCCAGCCCGGAAAGCGATAGCGTGTCAGAACCCAGGCGAGTGCCAGGCCGAAGAACAGGTTGAAGACGGTGGCGGCCAGCGCACAAAGCGCGGTGACGCGATAGCTTGCCACGGCGCGCGGCGACGAAATGATTGCCCAGTAATCCTGCGGACCGAGGCTTGCCGCCTTGAAGACGAGGGCCGCCAGCGGCAGCACGACGATCAGGCCGACATAAAACAGCGTGACGCCGAGCGACAGATGCAATCCTGGCAGGACATTACGTTTCAACGGGTTTCCCTTCACCTGAAATCGAAACGCCCGCCGGACGTGCGCCGCGGCGGGGTGGGTTGTTGTCCCTCCCTGGTCATCCTCGTCTTTGAGGCGAGGATCCAGCAGAGGCTTCGGCGATGACTAGCGAGGCAAGCCCGACCATGACGGACGGAGGGGCGCGGCATGGCAATCACCTGAAGAACCCCGGCGGGCTTTTGCCTGCCGGGGTCCGGTTGTGTCAATCGGCTTTA
The DNA here is from genome assembly GCF_964253915.1 of Rhizobium sp. LjRoot30. Taxonomy (NCBI): domain Bacteria; kingdom Pseudomonadati; phylum Pseudomonadota; class Alphaproteobacteria; order Hyphomicrobiales; family Rhizobiaceae; genus Rhizobium; species Rhizobium sp. LjRoot30. The sequence goes on from NZ_CAXUSG020000001.1 coordinate 708,057, forward strand.
CGGTTCAACGTTCGCCGTAGAGCTTGTCGAGGATGCCGCCGGAGGCGAAGTGTTCCTCCTGGATCTTCTTCCAGCCGCCGAACACGTCGTCGACCTTCACGAGGCGGATTTCCGGGAACTTGTCCTTGAACTCGGCAACCACCTTTTCATCATGGACGCGGTGGCCGAATTCGGCGGCGATGCGCTGGCCTTCCTCGGTGTAGAGGAAGTCGAGGTAGCTCTTGGCCAGATCGCGCGAACCGCGCTTGTCGGCCACCTTGTCGACGACGGCGACCGGAAACTCCGCCAGCAGGCTCACCGAAGGCACGACACTTTCGAACTTGTCGGTACCGTATTCCTTGGCGATCGAGCGAGTCTCGGCTTCGAAGGTGATGATCACGTCACCGATTTCGCGCTCGACGAAGGTCGTCGTCGCCGCACGGCCGCCGGTGTCGAACACCGGAACGTTGTCGAAGATCTTCTTGACGAATTCCTCGACCTTGGCTTCGTCGTTGTTGAACGCTTCCTTGGCGTAGGCGGTGGCCGCCAGATAGGTGTAGCGGGCATTGCCCGAGGTCTTCGGGTTCGGGAAGACGATCTTTACGTCGTCACGGGCAAGATCGCCCCAGTCCTTGATGTTCTTCGGATTGCCGGCGCGCACCAGGAAGGACGGAAAGGAATAGAAAGGCGAGGCATTGTTCGGGAAATTCTTCTGCCAGTCCGGCGAAACGAAGCCGTTCTTCGCCAGGAAATCGATGTCCGTCACCTGGTTGAAAGTCACGACGTCGGCTTCCAGGCCTTCGACGATGGCGCGGGCCTGCTTCGAGGTGCCGGCATGCGACTGATCGACCTTGACACCCGGATGCAGCTTGACGAAAGCCTCGTTTTCGGCGGCGAAAACTTCGCGGGCGACGTCGTAGGACGCATTGAGGATCGTGGTCGGCGACTGGGCAAGGGCCGGGCCGGCAAGGGTGGCCAGGGCGGCGCCGATAAGCAGAAGGCGTTTCATGGATGTCTCCGCGGAAATTTCGCTAAATCTGTGATGCTCCGGAAAATAGCCGCGGGAGACAAGGAGTACGAGACATCCGGGTCTTTGCATCCGCGGCAGGATAGAAAGATTCACTCTTAAACGGGCATTTTGCGGGAGAAGATTTCCGTTGCTGCGAAACCGGGACGTCTGGGCCGTCAGGTGATCCGCTTTGTGTTGCCGCACTGCAACAAAAGTGACGGGAAAAGCTGCGACATCGACTGGGACTCGTGGCATAAGGGCGCCGCAACAATCCCGGGCGCCGAAGACACATGATCCGCATCGAAAACATCAGCAAGCAGAACAGCCACCGCATCCTCTTCATCGAGGCGTCGGCAGCGCTCAACAGGGGCGAGAAGATCGGCCTCGTCGGCCCGAACGGCGCCGGCAAGACGACGCTGTTCCGGATGATCACCGGCGAGGAGCAGCCGGACGAAGGCCAGGTCTCCGTCGATAAGGGCGTCACCATCGGCTATTTCGACCAGGATGTCGGCGAGATGTCCGGCCGCAGCGCGGTGGCCGAGGTGATGGACGGCGCCGGGCCGGTCAGCACCGTCGCCGCCGAGCTGCGCGAGCTCGAAGCGGCCATGGTCGATCCGGATCGTCTCGACGAGATGGATGCGATCATCGAACGCTACGGCGAGGTGCAGGCGCGCTACGAGGAGCTTGACGGCTACGGCCTCGAAGGCCGGGCGCGCGAGGTGCTGGATGGCTTGAGCTTTACCCAGGAAATGATGGACGGGGACGTCGGAAAATTGTCCGGCGGCTGGAAGATGCGCGTGGCGCTCGCCCGCATCCTGCTGATGCGCCCGGATGTGATGCTGCTTGACGAACCGAGCAACCACCTCGACCTCGAAAGCCTGATCTGGCTGGAGCAGTTTTTGAAGGGTTATGACGGCGCGCTTTTGATGACCTCGCACGACCGCGAGTTCATGAACCGCATCGTCAACCGCATCATCGAAATCGACGGCGGGTCGTTGACGGTCTATTCCGGCGACTACGGTTTTTACGAGCAGCAGCGGGCGCAGAACGAAAAGCAGCAGCAGGCGCAGTTCGAGCGCCAGCAGGCGATGCTCGCCAAAGAAATCAAGTTCATCGAGCGTTTCAAGGCACGTGCCTCGCATGCCGCGCAGGTGCAGAGCCGCGTCAAGAAGCTGGAGAAGATCGACCGCGTCGAGCCGCCGCGCCGGCGCCAGACGGTCGCTTTCGAATTCCAGCCGGCGCCGCGCTCGGGCGAAGACGTCGTCAACATCAAGAACGTCCACAAGGCCTATGGCAGCCGCAACATCTATTCCGGGCTGGACTTCATGGTCCGTCGCAAGGAGCGCTGGTGCATCATGGGCATCAACGGCGCCGGCAAGTCGACGCTTCTGAAACTCGTCACCGGCACGGCGGCACCGGATCAGGGCACGGTAACGGTCGGCGCCAGCGTCAAGCTCGGTTATTTCGCCCAGCATGCCATGGACCTGCTCGACGGCGACGCCACCATCCTGCAATGGCTGGAGGAAGCCTTCCCGAAGGCGGGCCAGGCGCCGCTGCGGGCACTCGCCGGCTGCTTCGGTTTTTCCGGCGACGATATCGAGAAGAAATGCCGGGTGCTTTCGGGCGGCGAGAAGGCTCGGCTGGTGATGGCGCGCATGCTGTTCGATCCGCCGAATTTCCTGGTGCTCGACGAGCCGACCAACCACCTCGACCTCGACACCAAGGAAATGCTGATCAAGGCACTGTCGGAATACGAGGGCACCATGCTGTTCGTCTCGCACGACCGGCATTTTCTCGCAGCCCTGTCAAACCGTGTGCTGGAACTGACGCCGGATGGCATCCATCAGTATGGCGGCGGTTACACCGAATATGTCGAGCGCACCGGTCACGAGGCGCCGGGTCTGCGCAGCTAAGCAATTGCAGCAAAATGCGGGGCGGTTTTTCGTCCGGAATTGCGTAAAACAAAAGGCTGGAGCGTTCTCGCGTTTCGCGGAAATGCTCCAGGCAATCTTCTACAATGTGAAAAAGGGCTTGCAAGCGAGCGCATTCAAAGTTATCTCGACGAATGTAATGGTATTACATTACGAAAATCAATGGAAGATGCGCCTTCCGACAACCATCGAGGTGAAGATGCAGAAGATGTTTGGAGGCCGGCGGGCCGGTCTTGTCCTGGGAGCCGTACTGGCGCTGGTTACGGTGTCGATGACGGCCAACGTGGTGGGCGCCGCGTCGGAAAAGACCCATAACCATACGCATTCCGAAAACGCCAAGGATGTCTATCACGGCTACTTCGAGGATGATCAGATCAAGGCTCGGCCGCTTTCGGATTGGCAGGGGGAATGGCAGTCGGTCTATCCCTATCTTGTCGATGGCACGCTGGAGCCGGTTTGGGCCCACAAGGCGGAAAGCGGCGACAAGAGCGCTGCTGAAGTCCGCGACTATTACGAGGTCGGATACAAGACAGATGTCGATGGCATCGTCATTGCCGGCGACAAGATCACCTTCACGCGCCAGGGCAAATCGGTCTCGGGACAGTATGTGACCGACGGCCACGAGATTCTGACCTACAAGAAGGGAAATCGCGGCGTTCGCTTCATTTTCAAAAAGACGGACGGTGATGCGGATGCGCCCGGCTTTATCCAGTTCAGCGATCACAAGATCGCGCCGGAGAAGGCCGATCACTACCATCTCTATTCGGGCAATGATCGCGCGGCCCTGCTGGAGGAGGTGACGAATTGGCCGACCTACTATCCGGCGTCGCTCGACGGAAAGCAGATCGTTGATGAGATGATCCAGCACTGATCGCTACAAGCAAATTCGGCTTGGGCGCCGCCCTGCACGACGGGGCGGCGCTTTTCATGGTCTTTCCTGCAATCAGGGTCGAGATGAAATATTGACCTGTGCCGCAGTGCCGACATTCATGAAGGAAATCTCGGCGCCGTCGCGCGTCCAGATGGCGGAGCGGGAGATTTCGGAATCCTCGGCCATATCAGGCGTGCCGAATTCCTCTGTCAGTGCCTTTTCCAGCGCCCGGCCGTCATGGGTGGCGTAGACGCAGGCGCGGTGGCCGTTTGCGCCATGGGCGATCCAGAAGGACAGCGCGTCGGCTTTGCCTTCCTCGCCGCGCTGCCAGCCGGACACCTCCACCGGACCGCCGAGGTAATTAAGAAACGAAGCGCGCCAGTTTTCCAGCTTGGCCTCGTCCATCCGCGGCCAGCCGAAACTCTCCGCCTTGCGAAGGGCCTCGGCGAAAACCGGGGTACGGCAAAAATCGTAGAGTTCGGAAATGGAGATGTCGCGCGGCGCGGCCGTCGCGGGCAGCACAAGCGTGACCGCGGAAACCATCATGGCCGCGGCTATGGTGCGGGCCAGCTTCAACGCGGCGATCATGAAGGCTCCCATCCTGTTTCCCTGCCGCCTGAACTAGGGGTATTCCTCGGGAGAGGCAAGGGCGGGCAGGCCTGGCGATGCAGGCCCTGTATTACCCCCGCGCTATCGCGGATGGAACGAGAGGGCGCCTTCTGCCCCTTCTCCCCGGCGGGGAGAAGGTCGCGGCAGCGGGATGAGGGGTGCCACACGGCAAAACCTGTCCGTGTAACCCCCTCATCCGACCCTTCGGGCCACCTTCTCCCCGCCGGGGAGAAGGGGAGGTTCAGATACCAAGCTTGTCGCGCATGCCGTACCACCAGGCGCCGAGCATGGTCAGCGGCACGCGGAACGTCTTGCCGCCGGGGAAGGGGTAGTTCGGCAGCGAACTCCAGATGTCGAAGCGCTCCGCATGACCGGCGACAACCTCGCCGAGGATCTTGCCGAGCAGGTGCGTCGTCGTCACGCCGTGGCCGCTGTCGCCATGCGAGAAGTAGACGTTGTCGGCCAACCGCCCCATATGCGGAATGCGCGTCAGGGTCAGCGCAAAATTGCCGCTCCAGGCATAGTCGATCTTGACGTTTTCCAACTGCGGGAAGGTCTTCAGCATGTTGGGGCGAATGACGCCGGTGAGGTTGGCCGGGTCCTGCCCGCCATAACCGATACCGCCGCCGTAAAGCAGCCGGTTGTCGGCGGTGCGGCGGTAATAATCGAGCACGTAATTGGCGTCCTCGACACAGTAGTTGGCCGGCAGCAGATCTTCGATCAGTTCTTTCGACAGCGGTTCGGTTGCCATCACCTGGCTAGAGACCGGCATCATCCGGTCGCCGATCTGCGGCAGAAGCTTGCCGAGATAGGCATTGCCGCAGACGAGTACATATTTCGCCTTCACCGCGCCGCGCTCGGTACGGACAACAGGATTGGCGCCCATGCTGACGGATTCGACGCGGGAGTTTTCGAAGATCCGGCCGCCCTGGCTTTCCACCGCGGCGGCTTCGCCGAGAACGAGGTCGAGCGGATGGATATGGCCGCCGAGCTTGTCGATCATACCGCCGACGTAGCGGTCGGCCTTCACGTATGTGCCGATATCGGCCTTGGAGACCATCTCCAGTCCGCCATGGCCGTGCTTTTCCCAATGGGCCTTGTGGGTCTCCATCTCACGCACCTGCTTCGGCGTGAAGGCGGCGAAGAAACCGCCATGCACGAGGCCGCAATCGATGGCGTATTTGGCGACACGGCCGCGGATGATCTCGCCGCCTTCCAGCGACATGGCGCCTAGTTTTACGGCTTTGTCGCGGCCGTAGCGCCCGGCGATGGTTTCGAGATCGCGGCTGTAGCCGTTGACGATCTGGCCGCCGTTGCGCCCGGAAGCGCCGAAACCGATGCGCACCGCCTCGACGACGGCGACGGAATAACCACGTTCGACGAGTTCGAGCGCTGCGGAGATACCGGTGAAGCCGGCGCCGATGATGCACACATCCGCCTCGATCTCACCCTCGAGCATCGGTCGAATCCGTTGGTCCCTGGCGCTTGCGGCATACCAGGAGGCGGCGTGGCCGGGGTTCGTGCTGGCAGAGGAAAGTTTGGCGTTCATCTCAGACAATCCTGATGTATGCGTCGTATTCGACGTCGGTCACGCGCAGCGAAAACTCCGAAAGCTCCTGCTGCTTGCAGGCGGTGTAGAGCGCGCGGTATTTCTGCCCGAGCGTCGCATAAGCGAAGCTGGACTTTGCGAAACGCTGCAGGGCGTAATCCCAGTTGGTCGGCAGCGGCTCGTGGTTGATGGCGTGATCGTCGCCGGTGATGGCGCCGCCCGGTTGCAGCTTTTCCTTCATGCCGGTCAGCGCTGCATTCAGGATCATCGCCAGAACCAGATAGGGATTGGTGTCGGAGCCGGCAACGCGGTGCTCGATGCGGGTTGCGGGCTTGGAGGCGGTGATGACGCGCACGGCGGCCGAGCGATTGTCGAATCCCCAGGAGGCATAGGTCGGCGCATGTTCGCTCGGCCGCAGCCGGCGATAGGAATTGGCGTGCGGCGCAAACACCGCCATGCTCTCGCCCATGTTGGCCAGAAGCCCGCCGACGGAATGCATCAGCGTATCGGCCGGTCCGTCCTCGCCGACATAGATGTTGCGGCCGTTTTCGTCGAGTACGGAGAAATGCACGTGCATGCCGCTGCCGGCCTGCCGGCCGTAAGGCTTGGCCATGAAGGTGGCGTCGAGATCGTGCTTGCGGGCGACACCCTTGACGATGCGCTTCAGCAACACGGCATAATCGGCCGCCTGCAGCGCATCCGGCACGTGGTTGAGGTTGATTTCATACTGGCCGGGGCCGTTTTCGCGCAGCGTCGTATCGGCGGCGACCTTCTGCGCCTTGCAGGCGATCGAGATGTCGTGGAACACCTCCTCGAAATCCTGCAGTTCGGAAATCGACAGCACCTGCGTCTGGCCGGTATGCCAGCGGCCCTCGCGGGAATTCGGCGGCCGAACGGGATCGAGCGCCGAACGCACCGGGTCGATCAGGTAGAACTCAAGCTCGGTGGCGACGACCGGTGTCAGCCCGGCCTTCTTGTAGCGCTGCAGCACCTCGGCCAGCGTCTGGCGCGGGTCGGCGAAGAAGCCGCTGCCATCGGCATTGTGCATGCCGAGCATCACCTGCGCCGTCGGCCGGTTGAGCCAGGTGACGCGCGACAGGGTTTCGGGAACGGGGAAGCAGATACCGTCCGGATCGCCGGTTCCTTCGGCAAGGCCGGCTGTATTGACGTCGCGCCCCCAGACGTCGAGGGCATAGACGGAGCGGGGGATCGCCATGCCTTTGGTCAGCACGTCGAGGGCGCGTTCGCGCGGTATCCATTTGCCGCGCGGCACGCCGTTGACGTCGATCACGAAGGCTTCGAGAACCTCGATATCCGGGTTCTCACGCAGGAAATCCTGCGCATAGGTCATATTGTCCATAAGGCACCAAATTGCTGAAATGTTCTGATCTACGGTCGCGGGCGTAGAAGCGCCCGCGCGAAAAAGGGTCGTCGCTAACGATAGCCCGTCTCTTCGTTGTAGATCAGAAACCGTATCATGCTCATGCCTTCACCGCCTTGCCGGGCGGCTCTTCCTCATGCTTCGTAAGTGATCTTGCCGTCGCAGATCGTCTTGATCGGACGAACTGCTGCCAGTTTTTCGAAGGCCGTCGCCTCGACATCGGCGTCGAGGATCACCACGTCGGCGAGATAACCGACCTTCAGCGAGCCCTTGCGGTCTTCCATGAACTCCACATAGGCACCACCCTTGGTATAGGCTGCCAGCGTCTCATGCAAGCTCAGGCGCTCGTCCTTCATGCCTTCCTTCCAGACACCGCGGGTCATCGCCGATTCGATGCAGTTCATCGGCGCCAGCGGCGAGACCGGCCAGTCGGTGGCAAAGACGATCTTGGCACCGGCATCGACGAGCGTCCGCCAGGCAAAGGCGTAGGGCCAACGCTCCTCGCCGATATAGGTGAGGTAGGGTTCCGTCGGCAGGCCGGCGCTGCCCGGCGGGTGCGTCGGCTGCATTGAGGCGACGGTGCCGAGTTCGGCAAAACGCTTGATGTCGTCGGGATGCACCACCTCGATATGCTCGATGCGGTTGCGGCTGTCGCGCTTGCCGTTGGCCTTGGCGGCGGCTTCGTAGCCGTCGAGCACCATGCGCACGGCGCCGTCGCCGATGGCATGCACGGCGATCTGCAGGCCGAGCTTGTCGGCAGCGGTGGTGATGCTGTCGAAATGCTCCTGGGTGAACAGCGCTTCGCCCTTCCAGCCCGGCTTGTGGCTGTAGTCATCCACGAACACGGCCGTCTCGCCTTCGGTCACGCCGTCGACGAACATCTTGACGAAGTCGCTGCGCAGCCGGTCGGTATTGAAGCGGGCGCGCCAGGTGGCGGCCTTGTCTTCCAGGTCGGAGAGCGGCATGAAATTCTTCATGTGGAAGGGAATACGCACGCGCACCGGCAGGGCGCCTTCCTTCTCGATCTCCTCGATCAGCTCCAGCTGGTAGAGGTTGCCGTCCATGTTCTGGATCGATGTGATGCCGAGCGAGGCGCAATAGGCCAGACCCTCTTTCAGCACGGCAATGTCGTTTGCCCGGTCTTCCGCCGTGACACCTTCCGGTTCGCCGCCGGTGCCGACGCCGAGCATTTCGCGCGCACCCGTCTTGCCCATGGTCGAAACCGGGCGGATGGCATTCGATTCACGCAGCTCGCCATTGGCCAGCCCGTCCTCGCCCATGACGATCTCGTTGCCGACGCCGACGTCGCGGCCATGCAGGATGCCGGCCTTTTCCAGCGCGATGGTGTTGGCCCATGCGATGTGGTGGTCGGGGGCAAACATCAGGAAGGGCCGGTCGGGCAGGATGCGGTCGAGGTGATGGCGGGTGACGCGCTCCTCGTCGGAAATGATGGTGTAGTCGGCCGACTGCGCCACGATCAGCGCCAGATCGGGATTGGCGGCGGCATAGTCGAGAACCGCCGTCTTCAGCGCCTCAAAACCCTTGACGCGGAACAGCGACAGCTCCGACAGCTCCACCGAGCCACCGAAGATGTGCACATGCGCATCGTTGAAGCCAGGCAGCACGCTCTTGCCTTCGGCATCGATCACCATCGTGTCCAGGCCAGAGAAGGCGGCAACATCAGCCTCGGTGCCGACGGCGATGATCTTGTTGCCGGCGATCGCCAGCGCTTCGGCGCGCGGCTTGGCCTCGTCCATGGTGAGCACCCGCGCATTGCGGATGATGAAATTCGCTTCGGTCTGCATGGTGTTCCCTCGTATGGTTCTTGTCTTTTAGAGCGCCAGGCGCCCGATGGCGCGGAAGAAGGAGATGGTGTCCTTCTCCATCGCGTCGTTGATCGGAATGGGCTGCGACGAAACAGTGGCGATCACCGTGTCGGTGGACGGATCGACCCACAGCCACTGTCCGTGGATGCCGATACCGCAATAGGAGCCGTCGGCCTCGCCGGTCTGGTACCATTTGCTGCGATAGCGGCCGTTGGCCAGCAGCTCGCTGCCGCCGTCGATCCAGGCCTGCCGGTCGCCGTTCTGCGTCATGTCGGCAATCCAGGCCGGCTTGACGATCTGCTTGCCGCCGATCGCACCGCCCTGGCGCAACAATTCGCCGACGCGGGCGAGGTCGCGGGTGGTGATATTGATGCCGCCGGCGGTGCGCGGGCTGCCCACCGCGTCGACGGTGACATAACCGTTGTTCTTGGCACCCAGCGGCTTCCACAGGAGTTCGGACATCAGGTCGGCGAAACGCACCCCGGTGATCCGCTCCAAGAGCATGCCGAGCATGTCGGAGTTCGGCGAAAGATAGGCAAACTTGCCGCCATGCGGCCTGCCGGCCTTCTTGAGCGACAAGAGGAAATCCGGCAGCGTTTCGCTGGGCAGGCCGGGGTCGCGTGGGTTCCACAGGGTGGCGCGGCGATAGCGGGCGAAGGCGCCGTTCGGATCGAGATAGGCTTCCTCGAAATCGAGGCTGACGCGCATGTCGAGCACATCGCGATAGGTGGCGTCGCCATAGGCGCTGCCGGCGGCTTCGGGAATATAGGCGGTGACCGGCTTGTCCGGGTCGATGACGCCCTGTCCTTCGAGAATGCCTGATATAAGCGCGGTCAGCGACTTGCTCACCGAAAAGATCACATGCGGCCGGTTCACGTCGGCATGCGGCGCATAATATTCGCCGACGATCTTGCCGTCGCGCATGACGACGAGGCCGTCGGTATGGGCGTAGCGCAGGAAGTCGCTGACCTTGGAAATGCCGTCAATGCCGGGGTCGATCGCTGCATCGGCGATGCTGTCGGCGGCGATTGCTTCTTCGGGTTCGACCTTGGCGCAGGTGATCTCGGCGGTCGGCACGAGGTCGCGAAGGTTCTGGAAGGCCCAGACATTGTAGGGGGCGGTTCGCCAGGTGGCGAGCGTCACGTCTGCGCGGGGAAAGCCATGCGTATCGGAAAAGGTGCGGGTCATTGCAATCATCCGCCGATGTGCGGAGGAGCAGTGTGCTCCTCCGCTCGGCAGTCCCAGTTTTGGCCTAAGCCGTTACTTCTGCAGTTCGGTCCAGATCTTCGTGTAGATTTCCTGGACTTCCGGAGGGCAGGCGAGGTTGAACTTGCCGGCGGCCTTCAGTTCTGCCGGAATGTTGATTTCCGGTGCGTCCTTCATGTCCGCGGGCATGAAGGCTTCCGAACCCTTGATGCCATTGCCGTAACGGGCAAAGGTCGAGATCATGCCGGCATTTTCCGGGTCCATGATGAAGTTGATGAACAGCTTGGCGTTATCGACGTTCTTGGCGTCCTTCAGGATGGAAGCGTTGTCCATCCAGATCGGGTAACCTTCCTTCGGATAGCCGTAGGCGACATCCTTGTTGCCGAGACGGGCACGGAAGGAGGCGCCATTCCAGTTCACGCCGGCCATCAGGTCGTTCTTGATGTACTGCTCGACGTTGCCGTAAGCCATCGAGGCCCACTTCGGCTTGGCGGCGACCAGGATGTCGCGGGTCTTCTTGAGGATTGCCTTGTCGCCGGTGCAGGGTTCGCCACCGGCATAGGTGACGGCCATGTGCATGACGTCGGACATTTCCGGAACGACGTTGACCTTGCCGACCAGTTCCGCCGGCGGATCGAGGAAGATGGCCGAGGTGTTGATATCGCCTGCGTAGGCCGACTTGTTGACGGTCACGCCGGTGGTGCCCCACTGCCACGGAACGGAGTAGTGGCGGCCCGGATCGAACGGTACGTCAACCCAGACCGGATCGACGTTCTTGAAGTTTTCCATCTGGTCGGGGCGCGACTCGAGCAGCAGCCCTTCGGAAATCCAGATCGGCATGACGCTGGCGGACGGTACGACGATGTCGAAGCCGTGGCCGCCCTGGCGGACCTTGGCAAGCGCGGTATCGTTCGAATCGTAGTCGGTGACGGTCACCTTCACCTTGAAGGTGTCTTCGAACTTCTTGATCATTTCGGGGCTAGTGTAGTTGCCCCAGTTATAGATGTTCAGCTCGCCTTCCGCATGCGCGATGGCCGTCGAGCCGAGCAGCGCCAGCGCTGCAAATCCCAGTTTCCGTTGCATGCATGTTCTCCTGTTATGATGTTTTTTCGTTTCTGCTGAGGAAGAAGAAGATTGTCACGATAGCAAACGACAGCAGCAGAAAGACTGTCGAGATCGCATTCATTTCAGGTGTCACGACACGGCGCAACTGCCCGAGCATATAGGTCGGCAGGGTGTCCTGCCCGCCGGATTTGACGAATTCGGTGATGACCACGTCGTCCAGCGAAATGACGAAGCCGAGCATCATGCCGGCGAGGATACCGGGCCAGAGCAGCGGTAGCGTTACATAACGGAAGGCCTGGAACGGCGTGGCGTAGAGGTCGGCGGCGGCGCGCTCCAGCGTCAGGTCCATGCTTTCCAGGCGCGCCCGGATCGGCAGGTAGGCGAAGGGAATGCAGAAAGCGGCGTGGGCGGCGATCAGGTAGCCGAGGCCGGAGTAACCGGTATAGACCTTGATCTGCGAGAAGAAGATCAGAAGTGCCACAGCCGTGACGATTTCCGGCACCAGCAGCGGCAGGTTGATGAAGGCATATTTGAAGGTCAGGCCGCGATATTGCGCCGTCCGCGTCGTGGCAATCGCTGCCATGGTGGCAACGATAGTGGCGAGGATTGCGGCGCAGATGGCGATCTGCAGCGAGCGGATCGACGCATCGACCACCTGGGTGTTGTTCCAGGCGCTGTGGAACCAGCGCAGCGAAAACCCTTCCCAGACCGCGATGGAGGTGCCGGCATTGAAGGCATACACCACCAGGGTGATGATCGGCATGTAGAGGCCGATGAAGCAGATCATGGCGATCGTGGAGAAGCCGGGGAGGCGTCTGACGGAGAATGGCCTAGCCATGGGAGCCTCCTGACCGGCTGGCGTTGCGCACATAATAGAGCATGGCGAACAACACGACGATGACGAGCGTGACCGACAGCGAGGCGCCGAGCGGCCAGTTGCGGCCCTGGCCGAACTGGAGCTCGATCAGGTTGCCGATCATCAGGTTCTTGCCGCCGCCGAGAACGCGCGGGATGACGTAGGAGGAGAGCGCCGGAATGAAGACGAGGATCGAGCCGGCGATCAGGCCAGGCTTCACCAGCGGCACGATCACCCGCATCAGCACGTTGAAGCGGCTGGCGTACAGATCATAGGCCGCTTCGATCAGCCGGAAATCCAGCTTGTCGATGCTGGCATAGAGCGGCAGCACCATCAGCGGCAGGAAGACGTAGGTCATGCCGACCAGGATGGCGAAATCGCTGAACATCATCGGGATCGGCGCGGCGATAAGGCCGAGCCCCATCAGCAGCGAGTTGACGATGCCCTCGTTGCGGATCACCTCCTGGATGGCGAAGGCGCGGATCAGCATGTTCGTCCAGAAGGGGATGGTGATCAGGAACAGCCAGATCTGCCGTGTATGCACCGGCCGCGTCGCGATGAAATAGGCAGTCGGGAAGCCGAAGATGACGCACAGCACCGTGGTGACGACGGCAAGCTGGATGCTGCGCAGGAAGATCGACAGGTGTGCGTCCGCCAGCGTGACGGTGTCGTCGAAGATGTCGCGGCTGAGGAAGACGTTGAACCAGGCGTCTGTGGAGAACTCCCACTTGACGTCGCCATAATTGCCCGGCGCCAGGAAGGAATACAAGACGACGATCAACAGCGGCCCGACGCCGGCGACGGCAATGAGGATCAGCGCCGGCGCACTAAGCAGCCAGCGGCTGCGGATGTCCTTCTTGCGGACCATTTCGCTTGCTTCTGCGGGGCTGATGGCCATCTCAGTCCCTCAGAATCTGCGCGACGTCGTCGCTCAATTCGATGCCGACCGTCTCGCCCTTCTCGAAGCCGCAGGGACCGCTGCGGGCGTTCTGCTGGCGCACCATGAACGGCGTGCCGTCGTCCAGGACGACATGCAGATGGGTGTCCGTGCCGAGATAAACGATGTCGTGGATGGTGCCGCGCAGCGCAGACGTTGCCGAAACCGGCGTGGCCTTTGCATGCTCTGGACGGATCACCACCGTCACCTTGCCGCTCGGCGTGGTGTTGGCCGGGAAGCTTGCCGGAATTTCGGCGCCGGAGGTAAGGCGTACGCGCGCCCAGTCACCGGAGACGGACACCACATCGGCGGTGAGGAAATTGGTCTCGCCGATGAAGTCGGCGACGAAACGCTCGGCCGGGCGGTCGTAGATTTCCCAGGGCGAACCGATCTGGCGCACCTGGCCTTCCGACATCACGGCGATGCGGTCGGACATGGTCAGCGCTTCTTCCTGGTCGTGGGTGACGAACACGAAGGTGATGCCGGTTTCCATCTGCAGCCGCTTCAGTTCGATCTGCATCGACTTGCGCAGCTTGAGGTCGAGCGCCGACAGCGGTTCGTCGAGCAGCAACACCTTCGGCTGCGGTGCCAGCGCGCGGGCAAGCGCGACGCGCTGCTGCTGGCCACCGGAAAGCTGGGTGACGAGGTTCTTCTCGCGTCCATCCAGGCGCACGAGGCGGATCATATCCGCGACCGTCTTCTCGATTTCCGCCTTCGGACGCCCGAGCATCTTCAGCCCGAAGCCGATATTGTCGGCAACGGACATATGCGGGAAGAGCGCATAGTTCTGGAAGACGGTGTTGATCGGGCGCTGGTTGGGCGGCAGCGAGGCGATCTCGGCGCCATCGAGCAGGATACTGCCCTTCGTCGGCATCTCGAAGCCGGCGATCATGCGCAGAAGCGTCGTCTTTCCGCAGCCGGACGGCCCGAGAAGCGTGAAGAATTCATTGGAAGCGATCTTGAGCGTCACATCGTTCACGGCCCGGAAATGTCCGAAGTCCTTGACGATATTCTGCATGGCAATCTCACCGCCGCGGGTTTTCCCAGCAGGCTGATTTCCCATCCATTCCCCCTGTTTTGCGCCGGATGAACTGTTGGGCGGTCGTCCGGCTTGGCCGATCCTCTGTTGACAGATTGTTATCCGGCTCTACACTCGTGTTGAATTTGATCATATGAAATCATGGTTTGATCAAATTGGAAAGGGTTATTTTTTGTGCATGGCGGAATTTTGATCAAAAAGATGACAGGCTCAGTCTAGCATGGCAAGAGCCGAATGCGGTGGAAATTCCTGCATCGGCGCCTGTTATTTCGGAGGGGAGATGGGCTCCCGTTGGGGGAAAAGAGAATGTGGGCGTCCGAGGACAGATTGTCTTCCGAATCCGTCAAGCAGTGGGTGTATCGCAGCCTGAGGCACGCCATCATGACGGGTGGTTTTCCGCCGGGGCAGCCGGTGACGATCCATGGCATCGCCGACATGCTTGCCGTCAGCGCCATGCCGGTACGTGAGGCTTTGCACCGTCTTGTGGCGGATGGTGCCCTGGAACACCTCGACAACAGGCGGGTGCGGGTGCCCGACATGAATCCCAGCAAATTCGACGAGATCATCGCCGCCCGCATCGCGCTTGAAACCATCGCTGCCGAGCGCGCCTTGCCGCATATCGATTATCTTCGGCTGGCGCGCCTGCAGCAGATCGACATGGAAATCGACGAAGCCTATTCCGCCGGCAACATCGAACTGGGCATCGAGCGGAATTTTGCCTTCCACCGGTGTCTCTACGAGGTGCATTCATCCACAGTTTTGGTGCCGCTGATCGAATCGATCTGGCTGCGGCTCGGCCCCTTCATGCGCGAGGCCACCGAAAACCTGCACGAAAGCTATCGTGTCGATCGGCATGCCGAGGCACTGGATGCCATCCGCAACAAGAATGCCGAAGCCCTGAAGCTGGCCATTACCGCCGATATCCAGGACGGCGCCGGCCATCTCGGCCGGACGCGTTTCCTCGAAGTCGAGGCGCAGGCCGCTGTGCTGCGCGAGTAACGGCAGCCATCGCGATCAGGCGCGCCGCCGCAGCAAAAAGATCAGGAAGGGGGCGCCGACGAGCGCCGAAACCAGGCCTGCGGGCATCTGGTAGGGAAAGGCCATCATGCGTCCGCCCCAATCCGCCAGCACCATCAGGCCGCCGCCGGCAAGGGCGGCGCCGAGAAGCTGCGGCAATGCCCGCGTCAGCCCGGCTTCCCGCGCCAGATGCGGCGCCATCAGCCCGACGAAACTCAACGGACCGACCACCAGCGTCGCCGCGGCGCTGAGCATGGCGGCGAGAAGGAAAAGCAGGCCGCGTGCCAGAGATACCGGTATGCCGAGTTCGCGTGCGGCAACAGCACCCAGCGGCAGCAGGTCGAGCCAGCGCCGCGTGGCCAGCGCCAGCAGAATGAAAACCGCGGCGAGCACACACACCGTCGTCGCACTGGCGGCATCGACGCTGTAGGTGGAGCCGCCCATCCAGCGGATCAGCGTCAGCGCCCGCGGATCGCCGCTTGCCGCCAGCACGCCGATGAAGGCATCCAGCATGGCGCCGAGCGCGATACCGGCGAGCAGGACCCGTTCGGGCGCAAAGCCGGACCGCATGCCGAGAACGAAGATGATGGCGATGATGACGATGGCGCCGGTCGCCGCAAAGCCGATCTGCACGCCAAGCGCCGGCGAGAGGAAAACGAACAGCGAGATCGCAACGCCGATCGTCGCGCCGGCGCTGACGCCAAGCACTTCGGGGCTTGCCATGTCGTTGTTGGTCAGCCGTTGCAAGATCGTCCCGGCCACCGCCAGCATGGCGCCGGCGGCAAGCGCCGCAAACACCCGCGGCGCTCGCATGGGTAGAACGGCATCCCATTCCGCAGCGCCGAGCCAGCTCCAGCGCCCATCCGGCGTGCGGCCGAAAAACAGCGCGACGGCGACCAGCACGGCAAAGAAGGCAAAGACCAAAAGCAGGTTACGCGACGAGGGCGTGATCAGCGGCGGCAGCGGCTTGCGCGCCTCCGGCACGCTGCGATGCATCGCCTTCAGCCGCGGCAACAAGAGCAGGAGCAGCGGCGAGCCGAAGACGGCGGTGACTGCGCCTGTGGGCAGAAAATCCGAGACCACGCCCGCCATCGCCTTCACCGCCTCATCGGTGAACCACAGCAGGGCGGCGCCGATCAGCGGCGACCACAGAAGCTGGCTAGACACGCGCCGTGCCCCGGCCAGCCGGGCGATCGCCGGCGCGACCAGGCCGATGAAACCGATGACGCCGACGGCACTGACCACGAAACCGGCCAATCCCACGGCGACAGCCACCGCCGCCAGTCGCAGCTGCGACACCGACAGGCCGAGTGCACCTGCACTGTTTTCGCCGACCTCCAGCAGGCCCAGCGGCCGTGCCATGGCGACGGCCAGCACGGTGAGCAGGCCGATGCGCGGCAACAGGCCGAACGGGATATCCCAGCTCTGCTGCGCCAGCGAGCCGGCGCCCCAGATAAACAGGCTGACCATGTAGCGGTCGTTGAGCAGGATGAGGATCGAGGAAAACGCCCCGCACCACAGGCTGACAACCAGCCCCGACAGCACCAGCGAGAACGGTGAAAAACCCCGGCGCGCGCCGAGCGCAAAGATCAGCGCCGTTGCCGCCGCGCTGCCGGCAAGCGCGACGAGATCGCGGCCGATGTCGATCAGCGCCGGCGCAAACAAGACGGCAAGCGACAGGGCAAGGCTGGCACCGGCGGAAACGCCGAGCGTCGTCGGCGAGGCAAGCGGGTTGCGCAGCACCTGCTGGAACAGCGTGCCCGACAGCGCCAGCGCCGCGCCGCAGATCAGCGCCGTGACCAGACGCGGCAGCGTCGAATAGAGAAGCAGCATGCGCGCCGGATCGTAGTCCGCCGGCGCATTGCCCCAGGCCGCCAGCGACGGTGCGGCATTGTTCCAGGCCAGCATCGCCGCGGCCGCAGCCAGCAGCAACACGACGGCCGGCGCGCCAAAACCGCCCGAAGGCAGGGAAAGCGACCGCGCCGTCATGCAAGTTTCTCCAGGTGTTCGGTCAGCAGGCGAGCGAACCGTCGTGCCTCTTCCACCATGCCGAACAACAGCACCGCCGGCATGGTCGAGACCCGTTTCTGTCGCACGAAGGGCAGGCTCTGCCACAGGGTGCTACGTTCCAATGCTGTCGGCACGTCCGGCGGCAACGGTTCCATCACCACCAGGCGTGTCCTCTCCGCCTGCAGCCGCCCCAGTTCCTCGATGCCGATGGTCTGGAAACCCCACATGTTCGTTTCCGCCGTCCAGGCATTCTCGATGCCGATACGCTGCATGACGCTGTGGTAAAGACCCGGCCGCCCGTGGATGCGCGCGTGCCGCCGGTCGGTAAAACTCACCACCGCGATCGGCCCGGGCCGCAGCTTGCGAATGCGCGCGGCGCAATCGTCAAACAGCGCCTCGGCTTCGGCAAGCAGCGCCGTTGCCTGTTGCTGGCGCCCGAGGATATCGCCGAGTTTCACCGTCTCGGTGATCGCCCGCTCCAGTGCATCGCCGCCGGTGCCATAGACATCGATGCTGACGATCGGGGCGATCGGTTCGAGTTTTGGCGTCAGGAAGGCGAGGAAAGGGGTCGTCAGGATCAGCTCCGGCTTCATGCCGGCAAGAATTTCGAGATTGACCTCCCAGGCGCTGCCGAGATCGACGACCTCGGGCGGCATGGCCGGCTCGACCACCCATTTCTGCCAGCCATCGAGCGAAGCGACCGCCGCTGGCACGGTGCCGAACTTCAGCATTGTCGAGGCAATGCCATATTCCAGCGCGACGACGGGGCCAGCCGGCGCCGGCGCAGCCGATGCCAGCCGCGGCAGCAGCAGTCCGCCCGCCAGCCCGCCAAGCAGCCCGCGCCGCGTAAGGCCCACCGGCCGCAACCGGGTCTCAGACGACATAGGCAAGCGGCGTTTTCAACACCGGATGTTCGGTCACGTCCATGTCGATACCATAGATATCCTTCAGCGTATCGGCATTGAGCAGCGATTGCGGAGCGCCGGCGGCGATCAGCCGCCCGGCCTTCAATGCATGGATATGATCGCAGAAACGCGCCGCCATGTTGATGTCGTGCAGCACGATCACCACGCTCAGCCCCTTGCTGTGCGACAATTGCCGGATCAGCGACAACACCTCGATCTGATGGGCGATGTCGAGTGCCGAGGTCGGTTCGTCGAGCAGCAGGCAACGGCTGTC
Organism: Rhizobium sp. LjRoot30; assembly: GCF_964253915.1. Lineage (NCBI taxonomy): Bacteria > Pseudomonadati > Pseudomonadota > Alphaproteobacteria > Hyphomicrobiales > Rhizobiaceae > Rhizobium > Rhizobium sp. LjRoot30. Next base: position 726,521 of record NZ_CAXUSG020000001.1, read on the forward strand.
CTGCGCCACCAGCATGGCAATCCACACGCGCTGCCGTTCACCGCCGGACAACGTATCGACCATACGATCGGCAAAACTGTCGACATGGGTGACTTTCAGCGCTTCCTCGGTCTTTTCCCGGTCCGTTTCCGAAAACCGGCCAAGCGCGCCATGCCAGGGATAACGGCCGCAGGCGACCAGTTCGCGCACCGTCATGCCCGACGCCGCCGACGTATCCTGCGGCAGATAGGCAATCGAGCGGGCAAAAGCACGCGCCGGCATCGCGGCGATATCGCTGCCATCGAAACTGACCGTGCCGGCCGTCGGCTTGATCTGTCGCGCCAGCATTTTCAGCAGCGTCGATTTGCCCGAACCGTTGTGCCCGACCAGCGCCGACATCTGCCCGGCCCGGAACGCCACATCGAGCGGGTGCACCAGTGTGCGCCCCTCGACGGAAAAACTGACGCCGCGCGTCGAAAACGCGGCTCGCGCCGGCTCGGTATCCGTCTTCAGAAGCGTGTTGTGCATCATGACCTCTCGGGACCGCGACGGTCTATCGAGGCGACTTATAAAACATGAATGTTTTCGTCAATATAATAGTGGCCGCAACCGTGTGAACAGCCGCGTTGCGATCACGGCCTGAATCGCTCCGGTGCATAGGCGGAGATATCCATCAGCGATCCTTCGCCGGTCATCGCCTCGGCCAGCAGCCTGCCGGTCACCGGTCCGAGCGTCAGCCCGTGATGAGCATGTCCGAAACCGAACCAGAGACCTGCATGGCGCGGCGCCTTGCCGATGATCGGCATCATGTCGGGCGTGCAGGGGCGGGCGCCCATCCAGGGTTCGGGATCCAGCCGTTCGCCGAGCGGGAAGATGCGGCGTGCCACGGCTTCGGCACGGTCGAGCTGCACCGGCGTTTTTGGCGCGTCGCGCCCGGTGAATTCGGCGCCGGTGGTCAGCCGGATGCCACGGTTCATCGGCGCCAGCAGGTAGCCGGTTTCCTTGTCCAGCGTCCAGTTGTTCAGCGTTGCGCCGTTCTCAGGTTTGTAGTGCATGTGATAACCGCGCTTGACGCCGAGCGGAAAACGGTAGCCGAGCCGCCGCGTCACCACCTCCGACCACGGGCCGAGCGCGACGACGGCCTCCTGCGCGGAAACGGGACCATCCGTCGTCTGCACCCGCCAGCCCGAACCATCTGCGGCCAGCGACGACGCATCGCCGGTGACGAAACGTCCGCCGAGTTTTTCGAAATAGCCGATATAGGCCAATGTCAGCGCATGCGGATCGCGCACCGACCAGGGATCGCTCCAATGCAGCCCGCCGACGAAAGGACCGTTGAGGAACGGCTCGTCACGGGCAAGATCCTGCGCCGAAAGCTGCCGATGGTGCACGCCATGGTTTTTCTGCAGCCGTTCGGCTTCGGCAAACTCGGCATCCATGGCCGCCTGGCTGCGAAAAACCTCCTGCCAGCCGTTTTTTGCGATCAGGTTACCGGCCCCGGCGGCCTCGATGAGATCGGCGTGCTCGCTGATCGAATGGGCGATCAGCGGCGCATAGGCCGCCGAAATCCGCTGGTGCCGCCCGGCATTCGAATGCCACCAGTAGCGGGCCAGGAAGGCTATCTGCGAGGGCAGGGCGCGCCAATGGAATGAGGCATCGACACGATTGTTCAGCGCATAGCGCATCAACAGGCCGAACTGCTGCGGAAAACCATAGGGCACCACACCCTCGCGCTGGATCAACCCTGCATTGCCGAAGGAGGTTTCCTCTCCGGGCATCCGCCGGTCGACCAGCACTACCTGCCGTCCGCGTCTTGCCAGATGGATGGCGGTCGACACGCCGATGATGCCCGCACCCAAGACGATGACGTCGCTTCCCATGCCAAAACCCGCACACTTTCAAAAAGACCGCCGAAAATGCCGTGGGACTGCCTCCAGCGCAAACGAAAAATCAGCTTTCCGCCACTCTTGCACCCTGAAAATCCCAAGCTTTTCATTCGGGTAGTAGATTATGCCCAGAAAAATCGAAGTTTTTTGATTTCGGCTATTTGCAAGCGCGATTTTTTTTGTTTATAAGCCGCTTCACCGAAGGCGACGCAAGCGCGCTCCAGCGTTGGGGAATAGTTCAACGGTAGAACGACGGACTCTGACTCCGTTAATCTTGGTTCGAATCCAGGTTCCCCAGCCACTTTCCTCCTAACTCATTGAAATCATTTAAGTGCGTCGCGCCACCTCAGGCGGGAAGAAGCATTTTGCTACAAACCGCTGCTACAAAGAGCGAGCGAAGCGGCGTGGCAGCTCCTTCCAATATCGTCCAGCGCGGACGCATATTTCATTTCCGACGAGCCGTTCCGGCAGATTTGCGCGACAGGCTGAAACGCCGCGAACTGGTTCGCAGCCTCGGTGCTTGCGGCCCAAGGAGCGCTCGGCTACGAGCCGATGAACTATATTGGCTCTCCGAGCAACTTTTCGAAACGGCCCGTGCAAACCCCATGCTGACCCAGGATCAACTCGCCCGCCTTGCCCAGAGTTTCTACAACCACGTCCTGGAACGGGAAGGCGCGGTGCGAGCATCCGGCATGTATCTCACTAAAGACGGCCGCGTTGCCCGAGCGAACTACTGGGGGAACGTCGCGGAGCAGGTCCGAGATTCGTTGGGCGGTAACACTCTGGATCACGGATCAGACGCAGCCCGAATGTCGGCCCGATTGGCTGGCCTGAGTTGGGATGATCTGAACGAAGCCGAGCGGCATCAATGCAAGGAAGTCGTTCACCGTGCCGGTATCGACCTCGCAGAAGCGCTGAAAGCCCGATATGAAGGCGACTTCGAGTTCGAGCCCAAGAGCAAGTTGCTTCGCCAAGCTTTGGCTGAAGTTCCCCCTACTGCCGCTCCCCTTCATCAGACGCAATCAAGGGCGCAGGCAGAGCCGCTATTTTCTACTGTCTATCCGAGCTACATCGAAGACCAGCTTCGGCGCGGCGAATGGCGTCAGCAGACAGGCAACCAAGCAGACGCCACCTATAGGCTATTCATCCAGATTTGCGGTGACAAGCCGGTAAGCCAGTATAGACGGCCGGACGCCGCCCAATTCCGCGCAACGGCGGAGCGTATGCCTTCCGACTACGGCAAGGCCGCTTCCTACAAGAATTTCACGCCCGAAGAGATCATCCGCGCCTATGAAAAGCTGCCGGTCGAGCGCAAGCCACCGCTGCTAACGCAGAAAACCATCAAGCGCCATTTCTCGGCTCTTTCTGCGATGTGGAGTGAGGCCGTGGCCACCGGCAAGGCCACGGAAAACATCTTCTCCGGCTTCAAATTCGCCGCCGTCAAAAGGGCTGTCGATGAGCGGGACCAGTGGTCCGGTACGGAACTCAAGGCGTTGTTCGGCTCCCCCGTCTGGTCGGGATGCTTGTCCGCAGGCCGTCGCTCACAGCCCGGTCAGCAAATCATCCGCGACGACAAATTCTGGATACCGCTTATAACCCTGTTAAGCGGCATGCGGCTGGAGGAAATCTGCCAGCTTCGCACCGATGATGTTCGGGAGGAAAATGGCATTTCCTTCTTCGACATCAACGACCGTCCACCGCGCCAGTTGAAGAACAAGAACGCCGTTCGGCGCGTCCCGATCCATAGCGATCTGATCCACATGGGCTTCCTGGCCTACGTCAAGACGCTTGGAAAGGGATCGCAGCCGGTGTTTCCGGCCCTGAAACCGGGCGGAGCGGACGACAAACTCGGCCATGGCTTTACAAAATGGTTCACCCGCTACCGGCAGGACATCGGCGTTTATCGCAAGAACCTCGATTTCCATTCCCTGCGGCATACTGCGACGTCCTTGATGCACCAAGCCGATGTCCCGACAAATGTCATTGATCACCTGACAGGTCACAGCACGCCTGGGGAAACCGCGCGATACACGAAGGGATCGACCTTGCAACAGCTTGCCGCCGCGATAGAGGCCATCAAGCCGGGACTTGCCCTGGCACACCTTCATAACGACCGCTGAAAATGCACCCGGAGCCCGAAACGCTCCGGGCGTAGGCAAAAATTCGGCTGGCGAAGCTGGCCGCTTCTGACTTTATCGCGAAGGGGAGAATGATCGATCCCATCGATCCAATCATTCTCTCTTCCCTCTCCCTCCATTCCCTTTCCTCTCTGCATTCCCTGATCCTTCAATCGGGAAACAAATCAAAAGCAGGGAAACCAACCGAGGAGATAAGCCCATGCCAGCCAAACGCCGCATCGACGCCACCCAGGCCATGGCCGAAGCCGAGGCCGCGCTGACCCGCGCCGGAGTCAAGTTCGTGCGCCATTCGCCATTTCATCTCAAGGTCCAAGTCTTCAATTTCTGGCCCTCGACCGGCAAGGTCAGTCGCGACGACAGCAGCAAAAAGGGCGCCAACCTTGGTCTCGCTGTCTTCATCCGGTTGTTGCGAGAGGCCGGGCTGGCCACCGCCCAGCCCATAGACGTTGTTGATGATCCTGGCGCCTTCATCGTACAGCGCCCGCCGCAAGAGCCCGGCTTCGAGACCTATTGAAATATACTTGAAAATGGGAGAGCCGCCTCAAGCGCAACCCATCTCAAATCAGACCTACCCCTCGGCCCTCGCCCCCACCTGCATCCTACGGGATGAGATCGCGCAAATAGTCACAAATGCTCGATTGGGGAAACCACTTAAACGCCTATAAACAAACAATTATTCAGACTTACCGAAACCCCTTGATCTGCCAAAAAAGAAACTGGCAGACTATGCAGCCCAAGTTACCTGCCGTAGTGGTCAGTTTCGTCACCGGTACAAGTTCAATCGGTCTACGAAATCCTGCGGATAAAGCTCACGAACGTCGCGAATCCCCCGTTCATATGCAGATTTGAACCGCTTCGGCTTTGCCGGGCGTCGATCCGCTTTCATCCAAATGTCTAGGTCGGAGCGTGCCTTGCCAGCATCAACAGCAGATACCCCTAATAGCTTCAAGTCGCCTCCAAGTTTCACCGGATCGGCATAGAACCGCTCCAGGCCACCTGGCACACCCGTTCGTCGCTGGGTTGGCCCCAAACTCTGCGAGACGCCGCACCGCTTCACGCTGACAGGACCAGGGTCTCGCCATCGGAAAGGAATGAGGTCTCCCAGGAAAACATCTCGACCATCGGGGGCATACTTAGCAGATTGGACCAGGGCCCCACGCTCGAAGCCTTTCGAAATGTAGCCGAGACGAAGAAACGTTAGCCAAGGCTGCTCCACCAAGGCACCCGTTATCCTGACCGAACCTCTTGCCACGCCACCAAACCGCCGCTCCACCCACTTCTTCAGATAGGCCTTAAACTGCCGCCTGGGATGCTCCGTGGCGGACAAACGCTTTAAGCCTGGTGGCGAGCCGCCCGGTACAAATAACGCGATGTGGGAATGGAGGCCGAGCGCAGCACTGTTCTCGTGGCAGTAGATGTATGCACACGGCCAACCTCGCTGCCCCAACCAATCCCCGATGCACTTCAGTAGCGATTGGAAGCCCTTCTTCACGTCGTTGTCACTTCGGCAATCCAAGAGCGACCATGTAATCGTGATCATCGTATCGAGCGGCAGTCCAAACTCATGAGCGAACTCGCAGGCGGAATACAATTCCGCAAACTCTGCCTCATCGATCAGCCGTGATGCCTGGTCTGATTTCGGCATAACAAGCACTTGCCGGGCCGCCCCATCAGGGTTAGTGCGAGTTTCCACAACGGTTTCAGATGGTGCACTGGCCTTCAGATAGCCGCCCCGGAGACGACCCTTCCATTTTTTCACAAAGACATGGGGCCGGTCGACGACTTCACTCGCGAACTCGGCTTGGAAAATTTCGTACTTATCATCAAGATTCGCGCCATGGATTGCCTGCAAAAGCAAGGTATGCGGTCCAAAGCCATCCGACGCGCACACCTCGTCGGCCCCAGGCCCTCCGGCTTCGTGGACCGCCCGCGCATAATCATCATTCGAAAGAAAATCGCTCCGTCTTATGCCGGAGTTTCCCATGCCAAAGGTTCCTGATTGGCCACCGCGACGCGGCTTTTTCAGCTTCTTGCTGTCCCGGCTTACTGGCATCAGATACCTATTCAATGCTCAATCGTAGCGTACTCGATTAATGTTAATTCGACCATTTCATCAACAATTCATAGCAACTTGCATCTGGCTCGTCTGAATCATCCTCGTTCATTTCAGAGATCGAGGATTTTCCTGAATGCCCCAGGCCAACGTCCATCCTACACCCTTCGACCAAGACGACGTAAACGAAACCATCCCACTCATTCCCGAAGACATCCTGCGCCAGCATCATTGCTTGGAACCCGACGCCTCAAGGTTCACCGCCGCTGCCCGCCTGCTGCAATCCCTTTGGCGGCAGGATCAGAACCTGCCGGTCGGTCGCCACCGCAGTCCGTCAGGGGAAACGCGCCAGATCGGCTCTCGTCTTACCATGTCGGCAGGCCGCGCCGGAGCCAACTTCCTCGATCCAGCCATCGCTTCGCTGGTTCGTCGTGAACTGGTCTATCGCGAGATCGGCGCACTGATCGACGCCGACCGCCTCTTCCGCAACCTGCTTTCATCCATGCCGCTGGTGTTCAATCTCTTCGGCCCGCTCAAACGCGATCTTGACCTTGCGACCCGTGTAATGCGTCTGGTCCTGCCGGGCTTCAACGGGACGGTCACAAACATCCTGTTCGAGCACAGCCCCGGACGGGGAAACCCGGCCTTTTCCGCCGACTACACCGCAGCCGACGCCCTAGTTCGCTACCGCACCGAGGATGGCCGACGCGGGTTCGTTTTCGTCGAGCAGAAATACACCGAAACCCTCCAGGAAACGACGCAGCCGACCCGGCCCCATCTCGACAGGCTTTCCGAGCAATCCGGCCTGTACAAAGACCCCAATGCTTCCAGTTTGAGGTCCAGCCCATGCCAGCAGCTATGGCGGGAACATCTGCTCGCCGCCAGCATGATCCAGCGCGGCAATTATAATGACGGACACCTCATCGTCATCGCCCCTCGCCTGAATTGGCATGTACAGAACGGGATCGCGGCCTATGCCAGCCACCTCAAGAAACCGGAACCGGGTCAGCCCACCTTCACCGGCATATTCCTTGAGCGCTTTATTGAAGCCATCGGAACCGCCGGAGAGCATGATTACGCCCAACGGCTTCATCAACGCTACGCCGATTTCGCGCGGATCGACCAGATGATCGACGCTTATCTCGACGCCGAGGATCAGGTTCGTGCCGAGGTGCTGATCGGTTCGCCGTCCGGGACGCTGGCTGGTTGAAACACAAGGCTCATTAAAAGGCCGGAACGCTGCTCCGGCCCTAGTAACTCAGTTGGGCAGGAAGCCCAACGCATAAACCTTTGGGCGAAGCTTCGTGGTTAGCGTTGCATACGCGGCCCTCAATGGATCGAAGTCGGTCAGCTCGGTGTCACCATATGCTTCGAGTGCACGTCGAATCTGATACCATCCGGCGTCTGGCCGCCCGAGCTTGTATTCGTCGCGAATTTTGCGTGGGAATTTAGTGGCATGGAAGCGCGCCCAGAGCTTCCGGCCTTCTTTGAGCACCGCTCGCCCCTCCGGCGAAAAGGACATGCCTTGCAAGTGGCGTACCAAAAAGTTGCTCTCAAATCGCCCCTTCGCGCCAACGTCGGCCTCGCTGAAGGGGATGAAGTGATTGACTAGGCTCCAGTCTTGATCGTTCCAGTGAAGGCCGTCGGCCCCGGCGGTTAAATTACTATTGTTGAACAGCATCCAGACAAGGCAGTCCGACTTGAACTCGTCGGTCAGCGGCTTGCTCGGCTGCAGGAATTGATCACGATCGTTGAGCCAAGTCGGTTTGATCAGGCGGCGGACGCTGAAAACGACAGCAGCTTGCCACAAATTGTCCGGTGTGACGTAAGTGCCGCCGCCATTCCTACCAGTATAAATGGACGAGGTAAGGACTGTCCCGGTCGAGGCGTTCTGCAGATCGTTGTTACCTGCAAACAGATATCCTAGAGCGCCCTCGCACGAGCGCTTCCTACGGGGATTTCTTGACGGCGTGAGCGCGTTCGAAAGCGGGAGTGCCAATTCTCCTCTAGCTTTGGGAGCTACGATCCACGCATTCAAGAATGTGGACGCGGGATGAACCGCAAAAGTCTTCTCATCGACCAACATTCCCGCCTTATCTAGCGCATTAGCTGTGATGTCGCCGATTTGGTCTTTTACGCTTTGGTCCCATATCAAAAAGCCGATCGGGAATTCGCCTTTCAGTTCGAAGGCGCGGCTGTGGACAACAAAGCCGCCTAGATACTTCGCTTGCCAAACCCTTCGAAATGCTTCGAAATTGGGAGCATTGACGTATTTCAACTTGCTGAACATCGCTAGCGTTGCACCGGGCAATTCCTGTCGGATGCGAATTAGGAAGTGTACGAACAATTCTTTGCTAGCGTAGCCCAAGTTCATTTCGCGCATCCACCCGTTGATGCGCGTCTTCTCCACACCGATCTTGTTCTCGTCGCCCTTGCCGATTCCAGACCCGCTCTCCGCATAAGGCGGATTAATCAGGACCAGGATCGGCTTCGCGCCCTTTTTCCCATTGCGGGCATCGTCAATCGCCTGTCTCAGCGCCTTGGGTAGCTTATTGGACAGACTGTAGTCGACCTCGCCGAAGTCGGTAACGTCGTCGTTGAGATAATCGTACTGGAAAATCTCCGCACCCGCGAAAGCCGGGTTCGATCTCATGATTGTCACGTCGGCTTGGTCGAGCGTTGACATAAACACATTGCGCAGGTTGCTGTGCTTCGCCTCGAGATTGCCCACCCCTGCACACATGTCCCAAACTATATAGCGGTCCTGCCATTTCTCTCCCAGCGTGGCACGAAGCTGATCATAGGCTTTGTCGACGATGTGCAGGGGAGTGTAATACGCACCCTTGAATTTCTGCTCATCGATGGGGAGAAGGCTATCGCGCCTTTCAAGTAGATAATGGCGGTGCTTCTGTTCGGGTGGGCGGTGATAAATCGCCCAAAAGTTGCGGTAGCCGCGATCGTTGGCCAATTCGTAAGTTTGGCCGTTCAGGAGGAACGTCGGCCCAGCAGCGGTCATCAATAGTCGCGCAGGCAGATTGTTTATCGCCTCACGCTGCCCATCATGCATAATATCGGCGAAAAACAGGACGGCGTAATCCGCCTGAGCTTTCACGCCCAGCTCCCCGCCGATCATCGAAACCCAGCGGTCGAAAACCTGCCGCAGATTATCAGGCGTGATCGCCGTACGAATGATTTGCCGCTTCTTGATCGCGTCCTTTACCGCCAAGATGAATGCGGCCTCGTCGTGCGCAATCTCATATTCAACGATGTGCGTCTGCACGTATGGCGCGATCTGAGTGCCCAACGCTTTGCCGGCGCCCGATCCGGATTTTGGCCAGACAATGCTCTTGTCGTCGAGCAACGGCAGTGCCTTCTCGGTTGGCATGATCGCCGCCTTTTCGCGGTCGATCACGGCCAAGAAAGCTGGAATCGGTTCGCCCCGCTTCTTTGCGGCACGGACATAAAACATCAGTTGCGCAAACATAACAATCGGCGGTGTCGAAACCGCCTTTGCTTCGAACCAGACTTCCTGCGTCTGAATATCGACAAGGTTCTTGGAAACACCCTTGAGTCCCAAGGCCGAAATATAGGCGTCCTTGACGTCTTCCTCCGTGCGAGCCTTGGCGAGCGTATGTGCTAGTGTCATGAAATGCGTCGCCCCCATTCGTTTCGTAATACCAAAATCGACGTTATAAAGCTTTCCGAATGATTTGCGACGTCAAAGCGGACACTCTGCTATCGACGCGATGTAGTACCCGGCGGATGTCTGCTAATCTTGTCCGCTCTCCAACAGCGGACTGTTGGCTTCCCACCCCATTCGGCTCACACACTATTCCTTCCGCCGCCCACTCCGCAGCGGCTTCGGCGGGTGATCCCCCGGCCCTGGCACCATAAAGAATTCGCTCACAGACACCGCCAGCGCCCCGGCCACCTTGTCCAACAGGTCAACGGTAGGGTTTTCCGTCTGCCGCTCCAAACCACCCAGATACGCGCGATCCACGCCAGCATCGGCGGCCAGCTTCTCTTGCGAGATGCCTTGGCCGACCCTTATCCGCCTGAGATTCCATGCGACCAGCGCCCGTCCGTTCATCAGACGAGGACAGCATTCATGTTGCCAAAGAAACCACTGGCTATAGCCACAGGAAGATTCTAGGTTGCGCCGAAACCAAGCGGAGCGAACCATAGCCAAGTTACACCCTCCCTGGTCGAACCGGAGGGGGAATGCGGGTCAGGATTCATCGCGGCACCAAGGAAATCGGCGGCTCGTGTATCGAGCTTGAGGCAGGCAGCGAAAGGCTGTTGCTCGATCTGGGCTTGCCCCTGGATGGTGACCCGGAAGATATTTCGGTTCACCCCACTATTGACGGCCTGGACGGGCAAGACTCCCTTCGGGCGCTTGTCCTGTCGCATGGCCATCTCGATCACTGGGGGCTGGCGCATCTCGCCGGTAAGGAACTGCCCGTCGCTTTGGGTGCCGCAACCCATCGCATCTTCCAGGCGGCGGCACCATTTTTGCCGCGATCTTATATCCCCGAAAACACGTTGGAGCTTCGCGACCGGACGCCCATGTCGTTCGGCCCCTTCAAGGTGACACCGTATCTGGTCGATCATTCGGCCTATGACGCCTATGCTCTGGAAGTCGAGGCGGGCGGCAAGAAGCTGTTCTATTCGGGCGACTTCCGCGCCCATGGACGCAAAGCCGCGTTGTTCGAGAAACTAGTTGCAAACCCGCCTCGCAACGTCGATCTGCTGTTGATGGAAGGTTCCACGCTGGGACGACTCGACGCCGACCACAAGTTTCCGACCGAACCCGAGATCGAGGCGCGTCTCATCGACATCTTCCGGGCAACGCCCGGCATGGCGCTGGTGGCGGCATCCGCGCAGAACATCGACCGGATGGTGAGCCTTTACCGTGCCTGCAAGCGGACTGGCCGTACCCTGGTTATCGACCTCTATGCCGCCGAAGTCCTGCGCGCTACAGGCAATGCCAACATACCGCACTCGGACTGGCCGAACATCGCCGTCTATGTGCCGCATTACCAACGTGTCCGCATCAAGCAGACCGAGCGTTTCGACCTCCTCGAACCTCACAAGGCCAACCGCATCTTCGCGGAGGATTTGAAGGCGCTCGCCCCGAAAGCCGCCTTCCTCTTTCGTCCCGCCATGCTGTCCGATCTCGACCGGGCCGAATGCCTGGATGGCGCAGTGGCCGTCTGGTCGCAATGGGACGGCTATCTGAACCAGGAAAAGGGTATGCAGGTGTCCGAGGCGCTGCATGCGCGCAGTATTCCCCTCGAACATGCCCACACCTCCGGTCATGCCAGCATTGCCGACCTCAAGCGGCTTGCCACAGCGCTGGCGCCCCGGATGCTGGTTCCGATCCATACGTTCGAACCGCACCGCTTCCCTGATCATTTCGGAACCATTGCCCAGCAGAAGAACGACGGTGAATGGTGGGAGGTCGCGGCATGACACCCTTCATAGCTCCGCACCGCGCGCTTGATCCAGCTTTCCTGGATGCGCTGGAGGAACTGGCGACCGACAGCACAGGCAACTGGTGGCGTGATGTGCTCCAGCATCCCGACCTTGTTCTCGCCGTCCGGCGCAACTCCATCAACGCCTACTATAGAGGCGCTTCCATCTTTCGTATCGGCTGGAAACCGGGCCAGGTGATCCCGTTCACCCACGCCAAATATCTTGTTCGGCCAGCGCAGACCTATGTTGCCCTGGAACGCGGTGAATTCCAATTCGACGCCCGCGACGTGCTTCAAAAGACGTATCTGGGTATGGAAACCTTGAACGAGATGTGCAGGGCCGCATCTCGGTATGCCGGCGCGGAGAAAGCCGGCCTTCATCCCATGCTCGCCGGCAATGCCGATGTGATCGATGCCGAGATCGCCCTGACGCGCCTGTCTTCGCCGGACGACGATGGCGAGGAGGAGATTGCCCCATCCGACCGAAGGCAGGATCGTATCGACGCGGCGATTGCCACCCTTGAAAACGATGTGCCGACGATCCGCTTCTACGAAGCCAAGCACTTCACCAATTCGGCCCTACGCGCCAGCGGTGACAATCTCCCCGATGTGGTTCGTCAGATCACGGATTACCATAAGGCGCTGGAAGCCTATAGGGCCGAGCTTTCGGCAGGATATGTCGAGACGGCAAGGGCGCTGCTTCGTTTCAACGACATGCGCATGCGGGCGTTCGGAGAGAGCGCCGCCCGCAGTGTTGCACCGGCGATCCGACAGATTCTCGAAACGGGCTCAGTGCCCCTTATCGACACGCTTCCCCATCTCATCATTTACGGGTTCGACAAGGCCCAGCGGGACGACCTCACCTGGGGTAAACATCTCGCCAAACTCCAGGCTGCGATACCGGGGCGGGTAAGGGCCATCGGCAATCCGACCCGGACAACTGTGTTCAATCGGTAACAGTGGGACTTTCTTGCGAATTCGGAGCAATTCAAACGAGACTGACGTGAATACGTGGGGCGGTTCATCGCCCGAGGGAGCCGCATCATGAGAAATCACGATGGGGAGCCCATGAAAGTTGTCGTCTATTTTCGTCAGGCAGGCGGAACCGTCGCCAGGACATATCCTCTCATCACCCATTGGACCGAAGACGAGGATGAACAGCCCGTTCCCCTGTTCAGCCAATTTGATACGGACGCGATGGCCGATGCGGGACCGGAAATTCTTGTCCAGCTTCACTCAGCCAATCGGTGGCTGATGGAAAAGCAGGGTGTTGTCGTCGCGTCCTTCACGGAGATGGAGGATGGATCAGGCCGCCGCCCTGCCTATGGCGCTGCCCGGAAGGCAGCGAGCCGCGAGCGAGCCGCTGTGCTGATCGCCACGACCAAGGCACTCGCTGGACAACGCTTCGCGCCCATTTCGCAAGACGGGCTGGAAGTCGTCCGTTTGGAAGACCCCGAGGAGGCCACCCGCGAAAGCTGGGCACGATCCCGGAATGTCGTGGTCTATTTTCGCGCACCCGCTGGCCCCGAGGAAGCGCAAGCCCTTCTGGAAAAGCAACGGCGAGAAATCCGCAAGATGCTGCGATCCGCCATTGTGCTGGCCGAGTTTGTGGAAACCGAGCCGCTTCCTTCGGCAGAGCACCCGCAGCTCCAGCAGGCGCTTGCGCTCTGCCGCGAGCAGAAGGCACGCCTTTTCATCGGCACGACGGATGCCATCGGAGACGGTGAGGTATTCACGCCGGATTTTACCGATGTTCCCTATGAGGTCGCCTATCGGAAAGCATATGAGTGGCCTGAGACGATCCCACTGGATCATTGCCCGTTCCCCGTCGCCCTGTATTTCGGCAAGCAATGGACGCACGGCTATGTACCGCTTTACCTTGCCAACGCCACGGAGAATGACCTCCTTGAGGTGGCGATATCCGGCATCGGCACGACCGTCATGGATCGCGAGCAAGTCGAAACCACGCCGTCGAGAAAGGCAATCGACATCGTTACACGCGGCACCGGTCGGCTGGTCGAGGCTTACGACGTCTATTTCGACGGGGACTTTCTGGTCATCTACACCGTCGAGGCGCGCTCAGGCGATGGCACCCGCTACAGCGGACGTGCCGCGACCAAAGGCATTCCCGGCAATCGCTGGCTTCGTATCGACCTCTTGAAACCGATTTCCGCCTGACCTCTTTCATCACAGGATTTTCCATGAACGCTCAGTTTTTTCAGTCCTGGCGTGGGGCTTTGCTCGTCGCCGCGGTCGTTGCTGTTGGTGTTTCCGGATACAAGGCCATCTTCGGCCCCGACACTGCAACGCGCATTGCGCAGGCCAGAATGTCCCGCCTGCTGCCAGGCGGCCAACCGACGCAGGATATGTTCAGCCGACAAGTCGCCGCTGCGCGGCCGTTCGTCAGCGCGCAGATAACGCTCGGCCAGCTTACGAACTACTTGCAGGGGCTCAACTACGAGATTGTGTGGGAGGTGGTCGACGTCGATACCTTCGTCATGCGCGCCAGCGGCAACGATGCGTTGACGCGCCGAAACGAAGAATATGCCATCCAGTTCGTGGTGCTGGACGGTCCCGTCAAGGACGGCAGGGTTATCGGTGTCTTCAATGGTCCTGCTGCCGGAATCGAGAGCATGGCCTATAATCGGGTCACGGTGTCGGACGAGGAGATCGTCCAGTTTATCCTGACGATTGTTTCCGATCTTTCACCCGTTCCGCTCCAGTAGGTCAGCCTTCATGCTCGGCAACATCATCGATCACCGAACAGACCGCAGCACCCCCGAATGCGATGCCGTCTTCGAACCCTCCGCCCATGACAATGCCAGACGTCCGAACGGGCGTCCCTGGTTCGTGCTGGAGGAGGCGGAGGCCGATCCTGCCTATTTCCATGTGCTGGATTCGGTCGACACGACGGTGCGCGAGGCCCTGCTGAAAGCCGAGCGAGACTGGCCTTTCGCCGTCACCGTCTATCTTTACGACAAGGGAGCACGACCTTTGGGATAGCAGCGCAGAGCCTCTTGCAGCGATCCAATCGACTGCTACAATTCTCAAACCATTTCCTATCGCGATGTGCTGATTTCATTGAGGTTTTCGGGCTGAAAAGCTGGCCGTGCAGGGTCCAGGTTCCCCAGCCAATTTTCTCCTAACTCATTGAAATAATTTGCAAACATCGCGCCACCTCCGGCGGGATGAAGCGCTTTGCTACAAAGGCGAGCGAAGCAGCTTGGCAATTCCGTCCAATATCGTCCTGCGCGGACGCATGTTTCATTTCCGAAGAGTCGTTCCCGCCGATTTGCGCGACAGGCTGAAACGGGCTGTCGATGAGCGGGACCAGTGGACCGATACGGAACTCACGGTTCTGTTCGGCTCTCCCGTCTGGTCGGGGTGCTCGTCTGCAGGCCGCCGTTCTCAGGCAGGGGCGCAAATCATCGGGACGATAAATTCTGGATGCCGCTCATCATCCTGTTCCACGGCATGAGGCTGGAAGAAATCTGCGAGCTTCGCACCGATGATATCCGGGAGGAAAACGACATTTCCTTCTTCGATATCAACGACCGCCCGCCGCGCCAGTTGAAGAACAAGGACGCCATTCGGGGTGTCCCGATCCACAGCGATCTCATGCGCATGGGCTTCCTCATCTACATCAAAACGCTTGCAGTCGGTGTTTCCGGCCCTGAACCCGGGCGGAGCGGACGACAAGCTCGGTCACGGCTTTGCCAAGTGGTTCACTCACGACCGGAAGGCCATCGGCGTTTATCGCAAGAACCTCGATTTCCATTCCTTGCGCCATACCGCGACGACGTCGATGCATCAGTCCGACGTTCCGACGTTCGTCGTCGATCATTGCTGCGATGCCTGGCGTAAGCCAGCCGTGGCGCATCATGTCCATCGGACGCAGAGAATGGATGAATGGGGTCTGATCAATGAGGAGCTGTATTGTTCCCCATTGCGGCATGAGGACTTTCCTCATTGTAGTATCTGCGCCAAGTCTCCGACTTTTGGCCGGCATTCGAAGGTTCAGGAACTGTCGGCCGTAGAGGCACGTGTCAGGTCACACGGCAAAAGCACCAGTCCTTGATGACGAGATTTTGGCATGAGAGATGGCGGCTACCAGCGTAGAAGATGTCGTCCGAGAACAGTGCCTGCAATCGTTATCCCGGCAATTGCGACCGTATACCACGTGGCGAGAAACAGCGGGCTGTCGTCAGGGCAATGCCAGGCATATATTGCTGCCGCAATGGTTCCCGCGGCAAACCCGACTGCGGCACCGGCAGCCGAAGGACTTTGCGGCGCGCCCTGCTTCAAGGCCCAGAAAAGGCCTGCGAAAGGCGCGATCGACAGGACTGGCACGAAGAACAGGCAGAAGAGGGCATTCCGGCCGACGAGGCTTGCCCGCCAGGCATCGGCCGGCAGCGTAAAGAGTTCCGCGATGACTGCGACGGCGACCAGCGCCGCAGGAACCACAAGCAGAAGCGCCGGGCGACGCAGTTCCTTCCCCGGCCGGCCGATGCGCATCACAAGCCGCGCGGCGAGAGCGGCGAAGGCAATTGTAATGGCAACCTTGAAAAGCACCCGCGCGGTATCGAAAACACTTGCCAAGTTGTGCCTCAATCCGACCGTCGACAGAAGCAGGATGGCCGAGACAACGACGCCCGCGCCAAGCGCAAGCGCAAGCGCGCGGCCATAGCGCATGCCGCGGGGCGCATCTTGGGTCATCAGGGTGATAAGTTCGTCCGTCTTCATATCATTCGCTCCGGTAGAGGGAGGCCAGCGATTTCAGCGCCCGGTGAAGGGCGACACGGACCGCGACCTCGGTCATCTTCAGCCGCGCCGCCGTTTCGCGAATACCTGCTCCCTCAATCGAGATCGAGCGGACGATATCGCGCTGCGGGTTCTTTAGCCGCGCCAGCATTGTTTCCGTGTCGAGCCGATCGGCGGCCTCGTGCGTTTCATCCTCCGCCTCCAGAAAGTCGGCGACATCCTCAAGCGGAACGCTGCCGTGCCGGCCACGCCGACGCAGGCTGTCGACCAGCTTGTTGCGCACGATCGTCGTCAGCCAGGGGCCGAGCGGCCTTGCCGGATCCCAGGTGCCGCGCTTGAGATGGATGGCAAGCAACACTTCCTGCACCACATCCTCCGCCTCGCTTGCCGGGGCGCTATACTGGTCGCAGCGTCGCCGCGCCATGGCGCGCAAATGCGGCGTCACCGAAACGAGGAAACGGTTATAGGCCTGCGCATCCCCCTTCATGGCGAGGCGCATCCATGCTGCCCATTCCTCTTCGCGTATCGACTGCTTCACTGTTGCTTACCTACGCAGGGAGACACGATTTTGTTACCACGCCCACGACAAGAATTTCTGAACATGTCTAAGCCAATGATCGAAAATGCTTTTTTCTCGTTTTCCCGGACATGCGGCAGCGGAGCCCGGAAAAAATCGACCGGCACCCTGTAACAAACCGCGCCTTCTTCTCCGTAGCCGTTCCTGCACAGCCAATCGCGGCTGGCTCAAAACGGAGACAGAGAATGAAGACCACGATCGCCACCCTTGCCCTTGCCGGTTCGCTCGCTTCCGCGCTTGCCGCCATAGCCACACCCGCTGCCGCCGATGACGCCAAGGAGAAGTGCTACGGCATCGCGATGAAGGGCCAGAACGACTGCGCTGCCGGCGCCGGCACGACTTGTGCCGGCACGTCGAAGATCGACTACCAGAAGAACGCTTTCAAGCTGGTTCCAACGGGCACCTGCGTGTCGATGAAGACCCCCGATGGACATGGCATGCTGGAGCAAGGCCCCGCGCCGGCCTGACGCCATCCCGCTCCACGGACGGCGCCGGCCCGGCGCCGTCGCCTCTTTTCGAGAAAGGTCTGTCATGCTTTCTTCCGCTCTTCCACATCGAGCCGGCGTCGGTTTCAAGCCCGAACATTTCTCCGCTATGCTTGTTGAACCACAACCCGTTGGCTTCCTGGAGATCCATGCGGAAAACTACATGGGTGCCGGCGGTCCGCCACACGCACAGCTCCGCAAGCTGCGCGAGGACTATGCGCTCTCCGTTCATGGGGTCGGCCTGTCCATCGGCTCCATGCAGCCACTCGACGGCGATCATCTCGCCCGGCTGAAAGCCTTGTGCGATCGTTACCAGCCGGAGAGCTTTTCCGAGCATCTTGCCTGGTCGACCCATGACGGTGTTTTCCTCAACGACCTGCTGCCGCTGCCCTACACGGAAGAAACGCTCGCCCGCGTTGCCGATCACGTCGACGAGGTGCAGGCGACGCTTGGCAGGCAGATGCTGCTTGAAAACCCCGCCACCTACCTGCTCTTCGAGGAGAGCACGATCGAGGAGACCGCCTTTCTCGCCGAGATCGTCCGACGCACCGGCTGCGGCCTTCTTCTGGATGTCAACAATGTCTTCGTCGCTGCCACGAACCACAATCTCGACCCTGACGCTTACATCAGCCGCTTCCCGCTGGAGGCCGTGCGTGAAATCCACCTTAGCGGCCATTCCGAAACGGTGGACGATCTCGGCGCTCCCCTCCTCATCGACAGTCATGACACGCCGGTGAAAGACCCTGTCTGGGCGCTCTACGAGAAGGTTCTCGGCCAAATCGGGCCAGTCGCAAGCCTTATCGAGTGGGACAACGATGTCCCCGCCTGGCCGGTGCTGCGCAAAGAGGCCGCGGCGGCGCAACGCATGCTCGATACGGCGGCACGGATGAGGGCGGCCTGAGCCATGTCGGAAGTGACGCAGTGTGCCTTTGCAGCCGGCCTCCTGACGGCCGCACCGCCTCCGGCCGATGTCGTGGCGTGGAATTCGTCCCATCCGGGCCGTCGCTACGGCGTCTATTGCAACAACGTGTCGGCCGGTCTGACGGCCGCTCTTGCCGCCCGGTTTCCCGCAGCCGAGCGGATCGTCGGGGCCGAATTCTTCCAGGCCATGGCCGAGGCCTACATTCACCTCCAGCCGCCGCGCTCTCCGCTGCTTCTGGCCTATGGCGATGATTTCCCGGATTTCGCTTCAACCTTCCAACCGGCGCTGGAGGTGGCTTATCTCGCGGATGTCATGCGCCTCGAGGCAGCACGGACACGAGCCTATCATGCGGCCGACGCCGCACCTCTCGACCCAAAGATCCTCGCGAGGATCGAACCCGATCGTCTGGCAAACATTGTCCTCCTACCCCATCCCGCGCTCTCGATCGTTTCCTCGTCCCATCCGGCGGTGACGATCTGGACGATGAATGCGGGTAAGCGCCCGGTTGCGCCGATTGCGGATTGTTGCGGTGAACACGCCTTGGTCGTTCGGCCGCGCATGATCGTCGAGGTCGTGCCGCTGCTGTCGGCCGGCGCACTCTTTTTCCGGCATCTGGCGCAAGGCCTCACATTGGCGGAAGCCGCCGGTGCGGCGGCGGCGGACGATGCCGATTTCGATCTTTCCAGCAATCTCGCAATCCTGCTCCAGGCCGGAGCCTTCACTGCTCTCAGGAAGGAGTAACCCGATGAAGATCACGACCACGCCGGATCTTTCCCCGACGCTTCCGCACCGCCTTCTCGAACAGGCGACACGGACGCTCAACCACATTCCGAACGACCTGATCGCCCTGATTGCACGGTTTTCCATAGCCGCCGTCTTCTGGCGATCCGGCCAGACCAAACTGGAAGGCTGGTCGGTTTCTGACAGCGCCGTGTATCTCTTTGAAACCGAGTACAGGCTGCCACTCATCGATCCGTGGCTTGCCGCACACCTTGCCGCCTTTGCCGAGCACATCTTCCCGTTTCTGCTGGTGATCGGCCTTGCCAGCCGGCTCTCCGCGCTGGCGCTGCTGGCGATGACGATGGTGATCGAAATCTTTGTCTATCCGGATGCCTGGCCAACGCACGGGACATGGGCCGTTTGCCTGCTTATCATCGCCGCGCGTGGGCCTGGATTGTTGTCGATCGATGCCCTCATCGCCCGAAAATCGGGTAGTCGGCACATGTATCAGACCGGCCATATGGCGCGCTGAGGGCAAGGCGCTTCATCGAGAATGCGGCCGCCTCCGGCGATTGGAGGCCGGTTTCGGAGCGGTGGCCTGGATCGCCGCTCCAGCCTCGCCTCGCCGAAGGGGGTCAGCCACACTGGAGGCTGAGGCTGACGGGCGAACCCGTCATGACGAGGCCATGTCTTTTGAAGGCCGCGACCAGCGTCGCGACCGTTGCTTCCTTCGTGTGTTCCCCCGTCGTTTCATACCGTCTCACCGTCGCCTTCGAAACGCCGGCCTCGCGCGCAAGATCTTCGACCGACCAGCCAAGCAGCACGCGGGCTGCACGCAGTTGTTGCGGCAAAAGTGGCGCGGCGCCATCGGGGAGGAGCGCCTGAGCATCCCGTCGCCATGTCTCTTCTATGAGGCCAAGCCACTCGATCAGAGTGCCGTTTTCCTGGCGAACCGGAGTCATGCGCACCACGACCTGCCTGTAGACCTCATCCGCATAAAGCATCCGGCAAGGCAATTCGCTTGCGACACTGTCGCGCAATCCGATCGACCAAAGATGTGCAGTCGGCATGCGGTCGTCGGGGTGTACGGCTTCCAGCCAACCCCGATTGCCGATTTGCAGCTTGTCCAGGCCAATGATCCTCTCGCCGCCGCGGAGGTCTGCCAGTATGCCGTTCACGTCATGTGCCCAGAACAAACCGCCCAACATGGTGATGAATGCGTCCAGGCGCGCGCGCTCCCGATAAAGCGTGGCCTTCGACACGCGCTCCTTGGTAATGTTCTGGACGATACCGGCTGTGTAATCGCCGCTGCCGGCCTCCTGGATCGCGATGCGAATCCAGCGTGCGGGACGGGACGCCTCAAGCAGCCGCACCTCGCGCGACACCGATACCCCCATCGTGGAAACGGAATAGAGGGAGCGGAATTCTTCTTTGTCTTCAGGAGCGAGCATTTCCGTCCACTGATAAAGATTGAACGGTTCTCCCTGGGGCAGGCCGAGGATCCTGAAAAATCCGGTCGTACCTCGCACCTCTCCGGTCGACATATCAACATTCCAGAAACCAATGTCGGCGAACCGTTCTGCGATATCGATGTAGCTGCGGGACGATATGTAATTCAATTGTTTATGCTGCATGCCCAAACTCGATAGACGGGCTTTGCGCAGCACCTGTCGATCGTGCCGGCATCCCCCAATTGCCTCGATTTGGAACATTAGCATTCTCGAGAATCGGCCGCTATCAGGTGAACACCTGAGGCCGGCGCTTTATCGCCGAAGATGGCTGGGTCTGTTGTATTTGCAGGACAACAGGGTATGCATATTTAAAGATAAGGGGGCTTAAGGATTGATCATCCCGCTCCTGATCGCAAAAAGCGCCACATCGATTGCCGAATGGAGGTCAAGCTTGCGCATCGCGGCAGTCCGGTGCGTGTCGACGGTTTTGATGCTGACATTCAGCTTGGCGGCGATGCCCTTGTTCGTTTCCCCCATGGCAACCAGTCGGATGACCTCCGTTTCCCGCACCGTCAGCGCGGAAATCGTCGCGTCCGTCAGGCGGGCCGGCTGACGGCTTGAGATACCCTCGGAGATGTAGGTTCCTCCTGTCGCAACCTCCCGCATCGCCGCAAGCAAGGTGGCGTCATCTTCCGACTTCAGCACATATCCGCGTGCTCCCGCCCGGATGGCGGCCATGAGCACGCGCTCATCGACATGCATGGTGTAGACCAGAACGCCGATCCCGGGCATGTCCTGGCAAAGCTGACGCGCCACCTCCACCCCGTTGGCAATGGGAAGCGCGTAGTCGACCACGATGAGGTCGGGTTTAAGCTCCTGCGCCAGCCGGATGGCGGCTTCCCCGGTCTCTGTCTCCGCGCAGACGCGCCATTCCGGACGACCGGCAAGCGTTGCTTTGATTCCCGCCCGGATGAGGGGGTGATCGTCGGCAATCAGGACGTCCCGTGTGCGGCCTCCGCCGCTGTCCGTCACATCAGCCAAAGGACAACATCTCCCGGTGCGGTGTCCGTACCCTCGGCCTGCGCGGCACGGACTTCGGACGGTAGCCGGATTCGGACGGTCGTCCCGTGATCCGGCCGACTGAAGACATCGACACGCCCGCTGCACTGCAGGGCAAATTCCTGCACCTGGCTCAGGCCCATGCCGTTTCCTGTTCCCTCTTCCTCCATGGTGAAAAAAGGATCCGTGGCCTGGCGCCGGACCTCTTCGCTCATGCCGACGCCATTGTCCTGGATGTTGATGTCGACCCAGCCGGGGACACCCATCACATTGTCGTCCTCGACCGACCGGACCTCGATCGTGATCGTTCCGCCAAACGGCATGGCGTCGCGGGCATTCAGCACGACATTTATGATCGCCGCCTGAAATTGCGTCTTGTCAATCCGGCACTGTGCTGTCTGGCCATCGGGACCCACGGTGACCTCTATGCCCGGCCCCGCGGCCTGCCGGGCGATCGGCAGAACCTCTTCGATAAGGGCATACGGGCTTGCAACGTCGAGGCGGGCTTCTGAATTGCGGGCATAACTCAGCAGCCGGTTGACCAATGCCCGGCCGGCATCGAGCGTCGCATCCACCTCGCCGAGAAGCTTGACCGCTTCCTGCCGGTCGGCAACGAGGGGCTTCAGGACCACGGTCGCCGAGCGAATGACCCGCATGAGGTTACCGCAATCATGGGCAATGCTGCTGGCGAACCGGCCGATCGCCTCCATTTTCTGTGTTTTCTCAAGACGCAGCCGTGCCGCCTTCTCGCGCCGGCGGCTGCGGATCGACAAATATTCGAGAAGAACCAGCAGAACGAGCAATATGGACGCACCAACGACGCTCGCAATCGCGTGGGATCGCCAGGGCCGCAGGACGTCGGCGCCACTGAGCGTCACGAAGAGAACGATCGGCGCGCTCTCAAGCCGCTGGTATGCGACGACACGCACGTCTCCATCGATGGGACCGTTGATCCAGGTGACATTCCGGCCTTTCCGGGTAAGCAAGGTGCGAAAGGTCTCGATATCGCCGGCGGGTTCGCCTGCTGCTTTATCGGCTCCCGGCGAGGGGGATTGGGCAAGCATCGTTCCATTTTCAAGCAACAGCGCGACTGTCCCCGCACCCAGCCAGAGCCTCTTGTACAGGCTTTCGAAGTAAAGCGGCTCGACCGCTGCAACGACAACGCCGGCGAAACTGCCGTCCTTCGTTTGGAGTCGCCTGCTTAAACTGAAAAACACGATGCCCCGCGGTCGGCTCTTCATGGGTCCGCTGATGTGCAGGCCAAGCGACGGACTATTCCTGTGGTCCGTGAAGTATTCCCGGTCGGACAGATTGATATTTAGTTTTCTCGGGTAATCTGTATCGTGTATCACATCGCCATCAGGTCCGACGATGAAGATCGAGTTCACAAAAGGAACGAGGGACAGTCTCTGGAGTCGTGCACGAAAATCCGGATCGTTTTTCGGCATCGCAGGATTGTTCTCAAGCTCGCTTGCTATGTTCTCGAGGTCGATATCGACATTCTGTACCGTTCTGGTGAACTGTTCCGACATCAAATAGGCAAGGTTATGGACGCGGCGTTCGGCATCCTCACGGGCCTGCAAGTAACTCCGCACCAACTCGTATGAAAGCAGGGCGGCAATACTGAGCCCCAGGATCAAAGCCGGGAATGACCGCCAGGATTGCCAAAGTGCAGCGATTGTTGTCCGAATTGAATTCATGCCCCGGCCCTGTGTCGCACGCGAACAGTAATATCTCTGAATACTGAAATATATTCCGGGTTCATCTGCGAGGCGAAAAGTGGGCGGCTCCAGGATGCCCAATATCCCCGCGCACGGCGACATTGGGCGATGTGCATTGCTCTGGCGTTGAAACGTTCGCTGCGGGCTGGCTGAATTGTTTTTTGATCCATTTGAAATGTTGGCTGACGCCCTGCTGATTCGATTTCTTCAAATATAAGAAATTACGCATTTTCCACTCGTGCTCGCAAGTCGGGATGGGATTTTGAGTAAAAATTTCGCTTTCCTTCGGAATGTCAGGTGGAATTCGCTGTGTTTATTTCATCGCCGTCAACTAATTTTGACTACTTTTCTTTTGTCGAATATATGACTGTTGTCAATTACGATGAGACGGTCAATTCGAGTGAATATATTACGTAGATAGAAAATTGCATCATTGTTAAACCCTGAGTATTCTCCGGTAATTCTGTGTGTCGGGAGTTTTTATCTAGGGGAGGGGTTTCCGATGAGGCAATTTTTTCAGAGAAGGCAATCAACCGTGACGATTCCAGCTCAATCGCTATCCCAGACGCGCTTCAGAATTGCATTCCGCGCATCCAGCGGCACACAAACCAGATTTTCTCCGTCACCTCTTGAGCCGATGGCCGAGATGAAGGTGGCGCTTGAAGATCTCCTCACGGAGCTTCGGCGGCTGGAGGCCTTGCTGAAACAATCCCGGCCGGGCGTGAACATCCAGGATTGATCCAGGCCTTCCTTGCGTTTGGCCATAGCCGCAACAAGCGGCAATCCACATCTCGACCTTGCACCCGCGCCCCTCACATGGCGCGGATCGATGACGCACATGAATTGACTAAAAACATTTATATTTCGGAGGATATGATGAGATTACCCAGTTTCGCGCGGCGTTCGGATGCCGACGCCGTTCTGCAGGCCATGAGCAAGTCGCAGGCCATTATCGAGTTCACGGTGGAAGGCCGGATACTCAGCGCGAACGAAAATTTCTGTCGGGCCGTCGGATATGAAGCCAGTGAGATCGTCGGCCAGCACCACCGGATGTTTGTCGATCCGGCTGAGGCGAATTCAGCCGAATATCGTGACTTCTGGAAGCGTCTGGGGGAGGGCGAGCTTGATCGGCGCCAGTATCGTCGGATCGGCAAGGGCGGCAGGGAAATCTGGATCGAAGCCTCCTACAACCCGGTCCTGCGGAACGGCAAGCCGTACAAGGTCGTCAAATTCGCGACCGATATCACCGCACAGAAGCTCAAGGGTGCCGAAGATGCCGGCAAGCTTGATGCCTTGTCGCGCGCGCAGGCCGTGATTGAATTCACCCCGGCGGGTGACATCCTGACGGCCAATCAGAATTTTCTAGCCACCCTCGGCTACCAGCTTTCAGAGATTGAGGGCCGTCACCATGCCATGTTTTGCGAGCCGGATTATGCGCGAAGCGCCGAGTACCGGGAATTCTGGGAGCGCCTGCGGAACGGTGAGTTCGTTGCCGAAGAATTCCTGCGCTTTGGCAAGGGCGGAAAGAGGGTTTGGATACAGGCGTCCTACAATCCGATCCTCGACATGGATGGCCGCGTGTTCAAGGTCGTCAAATTCGCAACGGATATTACCGGTCGCGTGGAAAACGTCGAGACGCTTGCCGGCTCGCTTGGCAAGCTTGCCGAGGGGGACCTGACGCTGGCGCTCGAGAACCCGTTCATTCCATCGCTCGAGCGGCTTCGCATAGATTTCAATCTGGCCGTTGCAAAGCTGGCAGACGCGATGCGTACCGTCGGCGAAAACGCCCAGGCGATCGCCGCAGGCTCGAGCCAGATCCGTGCCGCCGCCGTCGATTTGTCGAAACGAACCGAGCAACAGGCGGCCTCCATCGAGGAAACGGCGGCTGCGCTTGAGCAGATCACAACGACGGTCGCCGATTCCAGCCGGCGTGCCGAAGACGCCGGCAAGCTTGTCAACGACACGCGCGACAATGCGCAGGCCTCCGGCGACGTCGTTCGTATGGCGATCGTTGCCATGGGGCAGATCGAGACCTCCTCAAACGAGATCTCGAAGATCATCGGCGTCATCGACGACATCGCGTTCCAGACGAATCTCCTGGCTCTCAACGCCGGCGTCGAGGCCGCACGCGCCGGCGAAGCCGGCAAGGGATTTGCCGTCGTGGCGCAGGAAGTTCGTGAACTGGCGCAGCGATCCGCAAAAGCCGCCAAGGAAATCAAAGGGTTGATCAACACGTCAGCCGAGCAGGTCAAAAACGGCGTCAGTTTGGTCGGCGAGACGGGTGAGGCTCTGCAGCGAATTGTCCAGCAGGTGCAGGACGTCAACACCAATGTCGCTGCCATCGTCGATGTTTCGAAGGAGCAGGCCATCGGCCTGAGGGAAATCAATATTTCGATGAACACCATGGACCAGGGCACACAGCAGAACGCGGCCATGGTCGAACAATCGACGGCCGCCAGCAGCAATCTCGCAACCGAAGCCGAGGCGCTGTTCCAGTTGCTCAGCCAGTTCAAGCTCGCCGGCCACACGTCACACAACCGGACCGGCCAGTTGCATGCGTCCACGGGTTCTTGGCCCGAGCGTTCGGGCCTTGCAGGCGCCCGGCGGTACGCACGCCACAGCCAGGGCGATCGGGGAATGGCAAGAGTTCCGGCGTGACAGGGCGTCCGGAAGGCGTGGCGGCGGGTTCTTGTCCCCGGTCCCGGCGCCAGCCTTCCGGACGACCGATCGACCTGGGGTGGCGGTTGCCTTGGCTGAGCCGGAGCCACCCCGCACGACAACGCCTGCGGCTTGGCTGAAACGACGGGCCCCGATGGAAACAGGAATTCAACCGGCCGACCATCGGGCCTGATGCCTTCTGCGCATTTTTAGAGACTGCCGGAGAATCGACTGAGATGTTTCGAGTGCTGACATGTATAACGGATAGCCACGATGCCGAGCTTGTCATCGTCGCCCTGGCCGTTTGTATCGCCGGAGCTTGGGCAACGGTCCGCTTGTTCATGCGGATTGTCGCCACAACCGCCACTGAAAAAGTGGCATGGCTGTTTCTGACGTCGGTCGTGGCCGGTGCGGCCATCTGGTGCACGCATTTCATCGCAATGCTGGGCTACAATCCCGGCGTCCCCGTCAGCTTCGATCCCGTCCTGACGATCATCTCGTTGCTTATCGCCATCGCCGGTGCCACAGTCGGCTTCGCCGTCGCCGCCGTGAGGTCTACCCGGTTGGCGCCCGCGATCGGCGGCAGTCTGGTTGGCCTTGCGATCTCCGCCATGCACTATAGCGGGATGATAGCCTACCGCGTGCAGGGGCTTGTCAGCTGGGAACAACCCCATCTCGTTGCTTCGATTGCGCTTGCCTCCGTGCTTTCGGCGGTGGCTCTGCATCTGGCCGCGCGTGGAGATACCCTGGTGAACAGGTGCGTCTCAGCGGGCGTTCTGGTTCTTGCGATCGTCAGCCTCCATTTCACCGGTATGACGGCGTTCAAAGTCGATCCATTGCTGATCGACGGCAGTTTCTCCAATCCCGGCGCGTTGCGGGCCTTGGCGCTTGCCGTCGCCGGTGTCGCCCTGATCGTTGTCGGTTCCGGCATTGCCAGCCATCTCATCGACAATCACGCCCGTGAAGAGGCCACCGATGCCTTGGCCAATATGTCGAACGGGCTGATCATGGTGGCCGGCAACGGGACGATACGTCTGTTCAATCACCGGGTGCTGGAACTGCTTCGCCTCGAGGTCGGCCAATTGAGCGTGGGGATGACGCTTGGCCAGTTCCTTCGACATGTTGGCGCCATTGCGGGATGGGACGATACCAGAACGCAGCGTGTCATTGAAAACCACTATGCCTGGATGGCGCAGGTTGCCGTCACGCGCGTCGAGCATCATTTCGACGATGGAAAAATACTCAGCATCTCATGCCAGCCCATGCAGGATGGTGGGGCGATCCTGACATATGACGATGTGACGGAGACACGCGAAGGGCAAAAAAAGGTCACCCATATGGCGTTCCACGACGCACTCACCGGTCTTCCGAACCGGCGTAGTTTTGCGGAACATGTTGCCGGACTGATGAGCGAGGGTCCTTTCGCGATGATCATGCTGGATCTCGACCGCTTCAAAGCGGTCAACGATACGCTTGGTCACAACGTTGGTGACGAGTTGCTGATCGCGGTTGCCGGCCGACTGGGTGCTCTCTGCGGGGCTTCCGACCTGCTGTTCCGGCTGGGGGGTGACGAGTTGGCGGTCATTTCGACGTTGGAACAGGAGCATGCCGTCAGGCTGGCGGTGGAAATGGTGGACGCCCTTGGCCGCTCCTTCCAGGTAGGGCCACACACGATTTCGATTGGCGGGAGCATCGGTCTGGCGATGGTGGGACACGGTGGCGACCCTGTTCTCGCCCAGAGAATGGCCGACCTTGCGCTCTACAAGGCCAAGGAGAACGGCCGCGGTCGGGTCGAAATCTATCGCGAAGGCATGCTCGAAGAAGCAGAGCTTCGCCGGCATATGGAAACCGATCTGGCGATGGCTCTGGAGGCCAGACAGTTCGAACTGTATTACCAGCCGCTCTATACCTTGCCGAACCGAACGCTTTCCGGTTTTGAGGCGCTATTGCGCTGGCATCATCCCGAGCGCGGCTCCGTTTCTCCCGTGGACTTCATCCCGGTGGCTGAACAATGCGGAGCGATCGTCAAGATTGGTGCCTGGATCATCGACGAAGCTTGCCGGCAAGTCTCGCTTTGGCCTTCTCACATCTACGTCTCCATCAATGTGTCGCCCGTGCAGCTTCGTTCGGTGGACATCCTAAGGCAGATCACCACGGCTCTGGAAAAGCATGGCATTCCTCCTTCGCGCCTCGAAATCGAGCTGACCGAAACGGCTTTGGTGGAAAATAGCGGGCAGATTGCCGCCACCCTCGCCAGCCTTCGGGCACTCGGCGTCAGGATCGCCATGGATGACTTCGGGACGGGCTATTCCTCCCTCGCGCACCTGCGGGATTTTGAGCTGGACCGGATCAAGATCGACCGCAGCTTCATCGCCGCCACGCATTCGGATGCCTCGTCGGCAGCTGTCGTGCGTGCCATCACGGCGATGGCCAACTCACTGGCAATCGCGACGACCGGAGAGGGTGTTGAAAATGAAGACCAACTTGAGAGCCTGATCGCGTGCGGCTGCGGGACGGCGCAAGGATACTTGCTCGGCCAGCCACTCGACGCACCGAGTGCGACGGCGCTTCTCGGAACAAAGCCCGAGATATCCCACGTACACAATACAGGCAGATAATCTCGTGTTGCTCCGTGGAACTGGAAAGCTTCGAAGGCGCCCGCATAACTGTTCAAGGGAAGGCTGCCCGGGTGTTATCCCGATATGCCCGGAGGGATGCCCGGCACCATCTGCCGGGATCCCCGGGACGTACGCCAACAGATGGCTGCCCCGGCTCAAAATCGCAACGCTTCCTTCTGCCTTCCGGCATCATCGAAGTTCCCCGCTTCGAGCCAGGCTTCGTAACCTTTCTTCAGCGCCGGCCATTCGCTGTCGATGATCGAAAACCAGGCCGTGTCGCGGTTGCCGCCCTTGGTCACCATGTGCTGGCGGAAGATGCCTTCGAAGGTGAAGCCGAAGCGCGCGGCGGCGCGTTTCGAGGGTTCGTTGCGGTCGTTGCATTTCCATTCGAAACGGCGATAGCCGAGATCGTCGAAGATGTAGCGTGCAAAGAGGTAGAGCGCCTCGGTTGCGACCTGTGTCCGGGCGATGGCCGGTCCCCAGAGGATGTTGCCGATCTCGATCACGCCATGGACAGTGTCGATGCGCATCAGTGCCTGGCGCCCCTCGGCGCGGCCTGTCCGTTTGTCGATGACGGCGAAGAATAGCGGGTCCTCTCCGGCCGCGGCCTTCTGCAGCCAGGGGGAGAAGGCGGCAAGATCCGCCGGCGGCTCTTCGAAGAGATAACGGAAGCGTTCGTCGCCGCCGGGCGCCTGGGCGGACGCCAGCAGATCGGCACCGTGGCGGACGGGATCGAGCGGTTCGAGGCGGGCATAGCGCCCGTCCAGTGCCTTGCGGTCCGGGCGCGGCGTGCCCTTCCAGGTCGTAAGGTCCTTGTGGTCGGTCATGGCAGTATCCAATCGTGATGTCAGCGCAGGCGGCCGGAGCGGATCAGGGCATCGAGGGCGTCGGGCAGGGCGATGCTTGCCGGCAGGTCGGGTGCCGGTTCCGCCGCAGCCAGGCCGTGGCGAACCGGCAGCACGCCGGCCCAGACGGGCACATGCGCTTCTTCCGGATCGCCGGGCGGAGCGTTGCGCACCTTCGCCGTTGCCTCCTCGATATCCATCCATAACACGGATGTGGCCTTGAGTTCCTGCGTCGTCATCGGCCGGAGATCGTCCCAACGGCCGGGAAAGAAGCTGTCGGTGAAATATTTCAGCGCCGCCGCCTTTTCGTCCGGTTCCTCGACGGTCCGCGCCGTGCCGAAAACCATCGCCGAGCGATAGTTGATCGAATGGTTGAAGGCTGATCGGGCCAGCACGTAGCCATCCATGATGCTGCAGGTCAGGCAGACCGGCATGGCGTCGGAAGCGCGCAGGAAACGGCTTGCGGCAGAGCCGTGCCAATAGACGCGATCGCCCTCGCGCCAATGCAGCGTCGGCGTCACATAGGGAGCGCCGTTGATCGTATAACCGACGTGACAGAGCGGCGTGGCGTCGAGGACGGCATAGACGTCGCTGCGGCCGTGGCTGCCGCGGTCATGGCGCCGGCGCACGCGGCTGCGTTCGGTGGTGGGGTATTCGCCGGCCTCGGCCGAAACATGGTCCATTCTGGTGCCCTCTTGATCGATGCGAGGAAATTGCCTTGCAAATGGTCTTGTGTAAAAATCCACTTCAGCAATTTATGGCAAACCAATCGATGAGGCCGACATGGACAATCCGACATGGCTGAGCCTCGACCGCGCGGTGGGGGATCTGGAAGGGCAGCTTTACCGCGCCCTTCGCGACCACATCCTCGCCGGCGGCATTCCGGCGGGGCAGCCGCTGCCGGCGACGCGTGCTCTGGCGGCGGCACTTGCTGTCGGCCGCTCCACCGTCGTCGGGGCTTATGATCGCCTGAAGGCCGAAGGTTATGTCGAGGGGCAGGTTGGCTCGGCAACCCGCGTCGCCGGGTTTGCGCCGCCCTTGCTGGAGGGGTGGGGTCCGGCCCGTCAGCCGTCCTCGCCGTTTGCGCCCGAGCCGATGTCGTCCGGCATGCTGGTGCCGGGCGTTCCCGATGTCGAGGATTTTCCGCACGCCGCCTGGGCGCGTTGCCTGGCCGCCAGGGGGCGGGCCTTGCGGGTCCACGATCTCGGTTACGACGATGTCTGCGGCCTGCCGATGTTGCGGCAGGCGGTGCTCGATCATGTCTCGGTGACGCGCGGCGTGGTGGCGAAGGCCGGACAGGTGCTGATCGTGCCGTCCACCCGCGCCGCCATCGATCTGCTCGCCCGCCTGCTTCTGCCGCCGCAAGGCGGTCGAGCAGCCGTTGCCTGGATCGAGGAGCCGGGATATTCCGCCGCGCAGGGTCTGTTGCGGCAGGCGGGCGCCCAGATCGTGCCGGTTGCCTGCGATGAGGCGGGCATCGATCTTGCCAGGGCCAGCGGGCCGGCGCCGCGGCTGATCTACGTCACGCCGTCGCATCAATATCCGACCGGCGTGACCATGAGCCTGCAGCGGCGGCTGGCGTTGCTGGATTATGCCCGGTCGAGCGGCGCCCTGGTGCTGGAAGACGATTACGACAGCGAATTCCAGTACGGTTCCCGGCCGATAGCCGCCCTGCAGGGCATCGATCGTGGCGAGGTGGTGGCCTATCTCGGCACCTTTTCCAAGATCCTGGCGCCGGGCCTGCGCGTCGCCTATCTCATCGTGCCGCCGCGTCTCTTGCCGCAGGTCGCCGCGCAACAGCACCTTCGTGGCCTGGCGGTTCCGGTCCATATCCAGGCGGCATTGGCCGATTTCATGCGCGAGGGGCGGCTGCGGGCCTATCTGCGGCGGATGACGGTGCGGTATGCCGAGCGGATGAAGGCGACGGTGGCAGCGCTCGAACGCCATTGCGGCGCCTGGCTGCAGGTCGCCTCCGGCTCCGGCGGACTGCAGCTGGCCGCCTGGTTTCGCGATCCCGGCGTCGACGATCGGGCCGTGGCGCGAATGCTCAACGCCGATGGCTACGGTCTGAAGCCGATGTCGGACCTGTTTCTCGGAACGCCGCGACCCGGCCTGCTGTTCGGCATCGCCCGCGTGCGCCCGGACGAAATCGACAGGATTGCCCGGCGTATCGGCAACATCCTCGCCGGCGCGTGCCAGCCGCGCGCCAAGGCCGGCGACGGGGCGTGAGTCTCCCTGTGGATCAGGTCAGGGAGGCCCGCATCACGGCGTGTTTCCCTTGTGGAGTTTCCGTCTTCCGCAAGGCATTTCGGTGAATTGCGTGCCTCTTTTTGGGGAGAACGTCTACAAAGTTTGCATAGTGCCTCAATTTACGTACAATCACCGATCATCGAGAGATTCGTGTCCCGGAAATGATTTACCGAGTCGGGAAAATTGGCGCTTTGGAGGAAACTATATGCGCGCACCCAATGCTCGAGCCCCGATCAACAGCGATCAGTTGACTTTGCTGCGGGATGTTTTCGACGAAGCTTGCGCCGAGCATGGCATCAAGAAGGATAGTCAGGATGCCGAGGCTCTGGCCGTGATTCTTGTCCATTCCCTGCAAAAGGGCGTCAGGGACAAGGAGCAACTGGTCTCCCTTGCCCATGTGCTGACTGCCGACCGCTAAGACCCCTCCTTTGCTCCCGGCCTCGCCACCGGTTGATGCGCCTGTTTTTCTGCTTGTCCTCTCCGGCAACAGCGATGCCGTAAAAAGAATTTGGCGAAAGCCCTTGCCGCTGGTATCATAGATCCAACGAAAATCGAGCGAGTGCCAGCTGCATGCCTCAGGCGTTGCGCGGCGCGGTGGATAAGACACGTGAAAGACCCCGATCGCGGCCCAGAGTCGCAAGATGCCGGGGCGTCGACGGCAGTCCGCAAACGGGGGAAGTCCTCCCGTCGCGGCAAGTCAAAGCGCACCGGGGAAACCCGTGACGCTGCGAATTCTGCCCATGCAAGCCAGGCCGGTGTTCCCGGCGCGGCTGGACGTCCTGTTTATAACGATGCCGCAGAGCCTGCCCGCAAGCGCAAACGCCGTCGTCGCGGCGGCAATGGCTTGAGCAATCCGGCCACAGCCATACCATCGCCCGTCCAGGTCGTCAGCGGCGCACCCGATCGCGAGGGCACGTCGCCCGCTGCGCCGGCGCGCGCCAAAAAGAACAAGCGCAAGAACAAGAACCGGCGCGGCTCGCAGGCACGGCCTCTTGCCCCGGTGCAGTTGCCCTCCGTTTCCGCTTCGCCTTCGGTTCAAGCCAGGATGCCGCGTGCGGACCACGGCGAAACCGGCGAGGCCGGCCGCCAGCGTTCCGACCGGGAGCATGACGGCGAGCGTGCCGGCCATCGCGGGACAGACAGCTATCCGCAGGATCTTTATGCGGCGCTCGATCTCGGCACCAACAATTGCCGTCTTCTGATCGCCCAGCCGACCCGGCCGGGACAGTTCCGCGTCGTCGATGCCTTTTCGCGCATCGTCCGGCTCGGTGAAGGCCTTGGCGCCAGCGGGCGCCTGTCCGACGAGGCGATGGAGCGGGCTGTCGAGGCGTTGCGCATTTGCGCCGGCAAGCTGAAAAGCCGTGAAATCCGGCGCATGCGCCTGATCGCGACGGAAGCCTGCCGCGCCGCTGCCAACGGCGAGGAATTTCTCGCCCGCGTGACGGCGGAAACCGGTCTCAAACTGGAAATCATCAATCGCGAGACGGAAGCGCGGCTGGCCGTTTCCGGCTGCTCGTCGCTGGTCGGGCGCGATGCCCGTTCCGTCGTGCTGTTCGATATCGGCGGCGGCTCTTCGGAGATCGCGGTGCTGCGTATCGGCGAAAACCGCTCCAACCGGCTTGCCAACCATATCACCCACTGGACGTCGCTGCCGGTCGGCGTCGTCACCTTGTCGGAGCGTCATGGCGGCCGGGATGTGTCGCCCACTGTGTTTGCCGCCATGGTCGACGAGGTCGACGGTATGCTCGCCCGGTTCGATTGCCCGGCGCTCGACGCCACCATGCCGCTTGACGATTTTTATCTGATCGGCACCTCCGGAACGGTGACGACGCTGGCCGGTGTGCATCTCGACCTGCCGCGTTACGACCGCCGCCGCGTCGACGGGCTCTGGCTGTCGGATTCGGAAGTGACGGAAATGCAGGCGCGCCTGCTGTCCTGGGATTTCGCCGGCCGTGCCGCCAATCCCTGCATCGGGCCGGATCGTGCCGACCTGGTGCTTGCCGGCTGCGCCATTCTCGAAGCCATCCGCCGCCGCTGGCCGGCCAGACGCATGCGCGTCGCCGATCGCGGCTTGCGGGAAGGCCTGCTCACAGACATGATGGCGGATGACGGCGTTTGGCGCCGCGGCCGCCAGCGCCGCAGCCATCGCAGCGGCAGGGAACGTTGAGGAACCGATGACCAAGCCACCGATCGGCGGAAATCGCACCGGCCGCAAGCTCGGCCAAAAAGTCAAGAAGGGCAAGCTCAAGGCGTCGTCGCGGCGCTGGATCGAGCGCCATATCAACGATCCCTATGTGCAGCGCGCGCAGCTCGAAGGGTTTCGCGCCCGTGCGGCCTTCAAGTTGCTGGAGATCGACGAAAAGCACCAGATCCTCAAGGGCGCGCGCCGGATCATCGACCTGGGGGCCGCTCCGGGCAGCTGGTCGCAGATCGCCGCCAAGGTCACCGATTCCAGCGACGAGGATATCCGCGTCGCGGCCATCGATTTCCTGGAAGTGGCGCCTTTGCCGGGTGTTGCCCTGCTGCAGATGGATTTTCTCGACGATGCCGCACCCCAGGCGCTGATGGATGCGCTGGGCGGCGCGCCCGACGTCGTGTTGTCCGACATGGCGGCGCCGACCACCGGCCACCAGAAGACCGACCATATCCGCACCATGCATCTCTGCGAAGTCGCGGCGCATTTCGCTATCGAGGTGCTGGCCAAGGGCGGCCATTTCCTCGCCAAGACGTTCCAGGGTGGCACGGAGCGCGAGCTTCTGAACTTGCTCAAGCTGAATTTCCGTCAGGTCATCCACATCAAGCCGCCGTCCTCGCGGGCGGAGTCGGTCGAGATGTTCCTGCTGGCCAAAGATTTCAAGGGACGCCCGCGTCCCGGGGCGTCCGATGGCGAGGTGGAAGTCCACGGCGACGACACGGTCGAGGATTGAACAGGCCTTCGATGCTGCTCTACATCACCATAGGAAGCAACGATCTTTTCCGCTCCCGGCTGTTCTACGATGCCGTGCTGGCGGAACTCGGTTACAAGCGCCAGCGCGAAAACATCGAGGAAGTGGGATATGCCGCCGATGGCGATATGCGCTGCCGGCTCTGGGTGGTAACGCCGTTCAATCGCAAGGCAGCGACGATCGGCAACGGGTCGATGGTGGCGCTGGAGGCGCCGAGCCGGGCTGCCGTCGATGCCTTCCATCGCGCCGGCCTCAGCCATGGTGGCACGGATGAGGGCCTGCCGGGCCTTCGCCCCTTCCACGCCGATTTTTATGCCGCCTATCTGCGCGATCCCGACGGCAACAAGATTTCCGCCGTCTGCGAGCGTCCGGAATAATCACTCCGCCTTCTCGGTTTCGAGCACAGTCTCCTGCCGGTGGCCGGAAACGGCTGCGCCGGCATTGCGATCCATGGCGATAAAGGGAATGGCGCCGAACAGCGAGACGGCTGCGACGACGAAGAAGGCGAGATGGAAATCGCCGATCTGCAGATGCGTGCCACGGATCAGCGTCGCCCCTTCGAGGATCGCCGCGGCGAAAGCCACCCCCAGCGCCAGGCTGATCTGCTGCAGCACGGAGCCGAGCGAGGTTGCCTGGCTGGCCTGCTCATCCGGAATATCGGCATAAGACAGCGCATTGACGCCGGTGAAGAAGAACGAGCGGGTAAAACCTGCGAGCAGCAGGAAACCGATCAGCACGAGATAGGGCGTCTCCGGCGTGAAGAAGCCGTTGGCGGCCGTCGCAATGGCGCTGATGACGGCCGTACAGAGCAGCGTCGTGCGGAAACCGATGGCGGCGAAGACACGTTTTGCCATGAATTTCGTGGTGATCGCGCCGATGGCGCCGGCAAAGGTGATCAGGCCGGACTGGAACGGCGAGAGGCCGAAACCGATCTGCAGCATCAGCGGCATCAGGAAGGGGATGGCGCCGATGGCGATGCGGAAGGTCGAGCCTCCAACGGTGGCCGCCCGGAAGGTCGGGTTGCGAAACAGGTTGAGGTTGATGATCGGCGCCGGATGCCGGCGGGCGTGGAACACATAGGCGACGCCGCAGATCAGACCGATTGCCGTGGCGGTGATGCCGATGGCCGGCGGCAGCGCCGGCAGGCTGATGACCGACATGCCGAACACCGTTCCCGCAGCAGCAATCGCGCTGAGCAGGAAGCCGCGCACATCCATGGCCGGCGGCGCGGTGGCCTCCACCTCCGGCAGGTAAATGTGGGTCAGCCACAGGCCGGCGATGCCGACCGGCACGTTGATGAGGAAAATCCAGTGCCAGCTGAAGAAGGTGGTGATGAAGCCGCCGAGCGGCGGGCCGGCCAGCGGTCCGACGAGGGCCGGAATGGTCAAAAGCGCCATGGCGCCGACCAGCTCGCTGCGCTTCGTCGTGCGCAGCAGTACGAGGCGCCCCACCGGCGTCATCATCGCCCCGCCCATGCCCTGCAGGAAGCGGGAGAGAACGAAGGCGAACAGGCTGGAGGATACGGCGCAGAGCACCGAGCCGATCATGAAGACGACGATCGCCATGCGGAAGATCCGCTTGGCGCCGAAACGATCGGCCATCCAGCCGCTGACCGGGATGAAGATTGCCAGCGCCACCATGTAGGAGGTCAAAGCGAGTTTCAGTGTGATCGGCCCGACCCCGAGGTCGGTGGCAATGGCGGGCAGGGCAGTGGCAATGACCGTCGAGTCCATCTGTTCCATGAACAGGGCGACGGCGAGGATAAGCGGTACGACACGATTCATCAGCGAGATAGCCTTTGGATTCTCTCGTTCGGCCCGTCTCTACGCCTTGGTTTGCGTTCTGCCAATGGCTGATGATCGCGCAAGATCACGTCTGCGTGAAACCCTGTTCTTCGGCTTTCGGCCGACGCTATCTTGTCGTTCGTCAAGTCTATAAGCAAAGCGCGGCACCGGATGCCGCCACAGCCGGAGGTGGACCATGCCGATGTCGTTTTCTTTGAACCGCCGAACACTTTTCGGTGCAGTCGGGGGAGGGCTGCTGTCGGCACCCTTCCTGATGAGCCGCGCCGCCATAGCCAACACCGATCCGGGAGCCGGAATGAAAAAGACACAACTGCCCGACATCCATCAGTTCAAGGTCGGCACCTTCAATGTCGTGGTGATCAAGGACGGCGGCCGGCCGATGGAAAAGCCGAACGAGATTTTTGGCACCAACCAGACGCCGGAAGCGGTGGGGGAACTGCTGACGCAAAACTTCCTGCCGGCCGACCGTTTCGTCAACAGCTTTTCGCCGACATTGATCGATACGGGTTCGGATGTTGTGCTGTTCGACACCGGCCTCGGCGCTGCCGCGCGTGAACAGGGCGGCGGGCGCCTGCTGGATGGCCTCGCTGCCGCCGGTTATTCGCCCGATCAGGTCAGCATCGTCGTGCTCACCCACATGCATGGCGACCACATCGGCGGGCTGATGGAAAACGGCGCTCCGGCATTCAAGAATGCCCGCTACGTCGCCGGCCAGGTGGAATATGATTTCTGGTCGGACAAGACGCGGGAAGGCTCGCCGGCCGAAGGCGGGCACAAGGCGGTGCTCGCCAATGTCGTGCCGCTGGCGGAAAAGACCACCTTCATCGGCGACAACGCGACCGTCGTGCCAGGCATCACCTCGATCCTGGCCGCCGGCCATTCGCCCGGCCACATGATCTTCCGCGTCGAATCCGGTGGCAAGCAGCTGATCCTCACGGCCGACACCGCAAACCACTTCGTCCTGTCGCTGCAGCGGCCGGATTGGGAAGTGCGTTACGACATGGACAAGGCCGCTGCCGCTGCGACGCGCAAAAAGGTGTTCGACATGATTGCCACGGATCGCCTCGGTTTCCTCGGATACCACATGCCGTTCCCGGCCGTCGGCTTCGTCGAGAAGGTGGAGACAGGGTATCGTTTCGTGCCGAAGTCCTATCAGTTCGACATCTGAGGGCGCTGCGGGCGGTTTTTAAACGACGGAAGGGCGTGGACGGCGTTGGCCGCCCATGCCTGGGAATGGTCAAAACCACTC
Organism: Rhizobium sp. LjRoot30; assembly: GCF_964253915.1. NCBI lineage: Bacteria > Pseudomonadati > Pseudomonadota > Alphaproteobacteria > Hyphomicrobiales > Rhizobiaceae > Rhizobium > Rhizobium sp. LjRoot30. Next base: position 764,117 of record NZ_CAXUSG020000001.1, read on the forward strand.
GGCTGCTGCAAGAACCATCGTCTGGTGGACTTCGACATTTTGCTATTTCCTTCCTGTCATAGACGTGTTACCAGCCCTCGCCAACTTCCAAGCAATTCTTGCTGATCGCCGGGACGACGATTCGTACCGGGAGGATCGGCATTTTCTTCTAAAAAGGAATTTGGCCATGGCGCGGATCATAGAAACGGCAACCGGGGCAGACGCCCTTACCTTCGACGACGTGCTGCTGCAGCCGGGGCACTCCGAAGTTCTTCCCGGCCAGACGAATATCGCCACCCGGATCGCCACCGATATCGACCTCAACCTGCCGATCCTGTCGTCCGCCATGGACACGGTGACGGAAAGCCGCCTGGCGATCGCCATGGCGCAGGCCGGCGGCATCGGCGTCATCCATCGCAACCTCACCCCGGTCGAGCAGGCCGAAGAGGTCCGCCAGGTCAAGAAGTTCGAAAGCGGCATGGTGGTCAATCCGGTGACCATCGGCCCGGACGCCAAGCTGGCCGAAGCCCTGGCACTGATGAAATCCCACGGCATCTCCGGCATTCCGGTGGTCGAGAACGGCGGCAACGGCAGCCGTGCCGGCCGCCTCGTCGGCATCCTGACCAACCGTGACGTGCGTTTCGCCTCCGACCCGGAGCAGCGCATCTACGAACTGATGACCCGCGAAAACCTCATCACGGTGAAGGAAAGCGTCGACCAGCAGGAAGCCAAGCGGCTGCTGCACAGCCACCGCATCGAAAAGCTGCTGGTTGTCGATGGCGATGGTCGTTGCGTTGGCCTCATTACCGTCAAGGACATCGAGAAGTCGCAGCTGAACCCCAATGCCTCGAAGGATGCACAGGGCCGCCTGCGTGCCGCCGCCGCCATCAGCGTCGGCGATGACGGCATCGAACGGGCCGAGCGGCTGATCGATGCCGGTATCGACCTGATCGTTGTCGATACCGCCCATGGCCACTCGCAGCGCGTGCTGGATGCCGTGACGCGTGTCAAGAAGATGTCGAACTCGGTGCGTATCATGGCCGGCAACGTCGCGACGGCGGATGGCACCAGGGCGCTCATCGATGCCGGCGCCGATGCCGTCAAGGTCGGTATCGGCCCGGGTTCGATCTGCACCACACGCATCGTCGCCGGTGTCGGCGTGCCGCAGCTGGCGGCCATCATGTCGGCTGTCGAGGCGGCGCGTGCCGCCGATATCCCTGTTATCGCCGATGGCGGTATCAAGTACTCGGGTGATCTGGCCAAGGCCATCGCCGCCGGCGCTTCGGCCGTCATGATCGGTTCGCTGCTGGCCGGCACCGACGAAAGCCCGGGCGAGGTCTACCTCTACCAGGGCCGTTCCTTCAAGGCCTATCGCGGCATGGGATCTGTCGGTGCCATGGCCCGCGGTTCCGCCGACCGCTACTTCCAGGCGGAAGTGCGCGACACGCTGAAGCTGGTGCCGGAAGGCATCGAAGGCCAGGTACCTTACAAGGGGCCGGTCTCCGGCGTTCTCCATCAGCTCGCTGGCGGCCTCAAGGCAGCGATGGGGTATGTCGGCGGCGCGACGCTGAAGGACTTCCAGGAGCGTGCCACCTTCGTGCGCATCTCCGGTGCCGGCCTGCGCGAAAGCCACGCGCATGACGTCACCATCACCCGCGAAAGCCCGAACTATCCGGGCGGTCTCTGATGCTGGACGCCGGCGAGCGCGGATTCCTGTTCAGGATCCGGCTGCTTGCCGGCATCTCCCTTGTCTGCCTGATCCTGGCGGCATGGATCGCCTGGCGTTTCGTCCAGGCTTCCGACGGGTTTCCCATCTGGAACCTCATCTTCGGCACGGCGACACCAGCCGATATCGCCTTTCTGCGCGACATGCTTTTGCTGCCGGAGCGACGCGAGGCAGCGGTGCTGCTGTTCTGGCTCTATGCCGGACCGGACCTGATCCTGCCGGCCTGCCTCGGCGCGCTGGGCCTGCTGTCGATGCGGCGGCTGGCGCCCGGCGGCACGCTGTTCGGCCGCCCCATCAGCGGCGGCCTGCTGACGATGCTCCTGGCGCTGCCGTTCATCTATGTCATCGCCGATTACGCCGAGAACGCCCTCAGCCTCGCCTATTTCTCGACGGCTGTTCCGCTGCATGTCGTCATGGAAAACGCCCCGAGGCTGCTGCCGTGGCTCGGAAGCGCCAAGATGGTATTTTTCCTGGTTTCGGCGCTCGTCATCATGCGCTTTTTGCTGCTGCAGCGGTTTAAAGAAAATGATGTCGGTTAAGTATTGCCAGAATAAACACTTCCTTTACCAAAGAACATCCTATCACCCAATTATGTTCATTTCCGGCGGCGCTGTTTGCGCCTAATATCCTTGCACGCCGACCGATTCAGGTGCGGCGTTCCAATTTTGGGGGATACCATGAAGAAGCTTCTTGTTTCGGCGATGCTCGTACTCGGCATGGCCGCTCCGGTCGCCGCACAGACCGTCAGCGCCGGCACCTACAACGTCGAAGGCACCAACCTCGACGGTTCGAGCTACAACGGCACGGCAACGATCACGCTCGCCAGCGAAACCACCTGCGTCATCGAGTGGAAGACGGGTTCGACCACCTCCCAGGGCGTGTGCATGCTGAACGGCGACGCCTTTGCCGCCGCTTATGTCCTCGGCGATGCCATCGGCCTGATCGTCTACAAGGTCGGCGACGGTGAGCTCGACGGCGCCTGGACGATTACCGGCAAAGACGGCAGCGGCACGGAAAAGCTGACGCTCGCTCAGTAAGCCTGCCTGCTTGATCGCAGGCTAGAGCATTTCCAGCAAAAGTGCGAAGCGGTTTTGCGTCCGGAATTGCGTGGGAATAAAGAGATAGAGCGTTTTCGCGTTTCGGACAAAGGCGGAAATGCTCTGATGGCATCCGCTGCTGTTTTGGAAGCGGGGCTGTATGCTGGTTTACGTGTTTCGGCCCGCTTCGGCGGGCCGTTCCCTGATTTCGATAGCTTTACGAAAGAGTGGTTCCGCTTCCGCCGACCGGCCCTGAGCTTCAAGATTGGTCGCGAGGTTGTGGTAGCTCGCTGCGGTATCGAGATGGGTGGGGCCGAGGATATGTTCTCTTACATCTATTGCCTTCTTAAAAAGGTGTTCTGCTTCGGATAGCCGGCCTAACACGTTCAAGTTGGAGGCGAGATTGTGATAGCTCCTTGCGGTGTCTGGATTATCCGGACCGAATAACTCTTCGCGGATTTCCAGCGCTTTACGATAAAGCAAATTAGCCTCTGCTATCCGATCTTGAGCGTTTAAATTGGAAGCGAGGTTGTTATAGCTCCTAGCAGTATCGGAGTGATCGATACCAAGCGCATGTTTACGAATTTCGAGTGCCTTTCGTAAAAATGGCTCAGCCTCGGACAACTCACCAATTTTACTCAATTTCGAGGCGAGGTTGTTGTAATAGGTTGCCGTGTCGGGATGGTTGAGGCCTAAAGTTTGCTCTGTAACTGCGATTACCTTGCGAAGAAGCGGTATGGCCTCAGATAGTCTGCCCTGACCGTCTAAATTCAGAGCAAGGTTGTGGCAGCTTTGCGCTGTTTTGGGGTGATCGGGGCCAAGTACTCGATACAAAGTATCAAAAGCTCTTCGGAAAAGCGCTTCGGCCTCTCTTGACCTACCCTGATGGTCAAGATTCAGTGCAAGGTTGTTGCAATTCATGGCTGTGGTCGGATGCTCGAGGCCGAGTGTTCGTTCTCGAATCTCCAGCGCTTGTCGAAAAAGCGGTTCAGCCTCAGATATGCGATCCGAGTCTACAAGATTGGACGCAAGATTGTCGTAGCACGTGGCTGTGTGCGGATGCTGCGGGCCAAGTGCTCGCTCAACAATATCTAAAGCTTTTCGGAAAAGCGGTTCAGCCTCGCAAAACCGTCCCAGAGCGTTCAAATTACAGGCAAGATTGTTGTAGCTTGTGGATGTTTGAGGATGATCAGGACCTAGTATCCGCTCAGTAATCATCAGCGCTTTGCGAAAATGCGTCTCAGCCTCTGACGACCGCCGCAAGGCAGTCAAGCTTGAAGCTAGGTTATCATAAAGTGTTGCGATATCGGGATGGTCAAGACCGAGTGCCCGCTCCAAAACTGAAATGGCTTTGCGCGAGAGTGGTTCGGCTTCATCTGGCCGGCCTTGAGCAGTTAAATTCAGGGAGAGATCGTTGTAGCTTCGTGCGGTGTCGGGATGGTTGAGGCCTAGAACCTGCTCTCTTATCGCACTTGCTTTGTATAAAAATTGCGCGGCCTCAGCTAATCGTCCTTGGCTTTGTAAATTTAAAGCAAGGTTGCTATAGCTTCCGGCCGTGTGCGGATGGTTAAGGCCGAGCATCTGTTCGTTGATGGCCATTGCCTTTCTGAGAAGCGGTTCGGCCTCGAATGGCTGACCGCACGCGTTGAGATTCAACGCAAGATTGTTGTAACTCGTCGCCGTATCCGGGTGATCAACACCGTGTAACCGCTCCATGATCTCCAGCGCCTTGCGATAAAACGGTTCGGCCTCAAACGGCTTCCCCATTGCGTTGAGACTATCAGCGAGACTGTTGCAACTTCTCGCCGTGTCGGGGTGTTCCGAACCGAAAGCCTCGGTCAGCAAGCGCAATTGCTCCCTGTATAGCTGGACGCAGTCCGCGTAGTTGAATTTGACGGCGGCCACGTCAGCGCGTTTGCCGAGGATCCGGGCACGATTTTCCTTGTCGCGCCGATTTTCGCCTTCCCGCTCTTCAAGCTCCGCCCGCCGCCTTTGGAGGTCCTTTTCCCGCTGTTCGATGATGTCTGCGTATCGTCGATCAGCGAGGGCCAGAGCCTTTTCTGCCTCATCGAGAGAAAACCCTACGCCCGCCGAAAGTGCCGCGTCTGCTTTCGCCAGAAGTTCGGCAATCTCCGGGATTTCATTTCCGAGCGAACGCAGGTCTCCCATGTTCTCGCGTAACTGGCTCAGTCGCCCATAGGCTTGCTCAAGGGCGCCGAGCAGATTTTCCCGCGACACCCGCGTCTGCAGGATAAATGTCAGCAGCGCGATGAGGTCGGTTTCCGTCGCCTGCAAGTCGCGTTTTGCGACGTCCAGTTCACGGCGGTAGGTATCGCGAAGCTCCTCTACGGTCAGCCGTGTCGATATGGCGACTTCCCGTACCTCGCCAAGGGCTCGCGCCATCTCGAACATCAGTTGCGGTTCGAGATGGCGATAATAGTCCGCGTTTCCGGCAGCGGCTGTTATCCCCGCCTGGACGACGTCCTTTGCGAAGCGATAGGGCAGGCTGTTGGCGCAGGACGAGGAGAAAAATTCGGGGTGCGCAGCGCCCAAACTCTCCATGACGATTTCCGTTGCGCGGTCGGGAAATCCTTTCGGCGTAACGGCTGAGGCGGCAAGTTTCTGGCGATCGATGAAGCAGGTCTCAAGGGCGGCATCCAGCATCCCGCTTGCGGCGCGCAGGTCCTGCTGCGCTTCTCCGTTGCCGTCGCTACCGGATGTGAGGCTTATGTAGCTCTCCAGCACCTCGGCGGTGATGTGTTGTCGAACGCGCTGGCACTCCGGCCCAAATTTTTGCCTGCGGCCCAAAAAGAAGCCAATCAAGCCAGCTGTGGCAACGCTCGCCTCCAGCGCTCCCGTCGGAATGCCGAAAGCCATCGCGGTGGTGCCGACGCAAAGGGCCGTGATTTTATCCAAAGACCCCTCAAGAATGCTCATGAAAACCGTCCCCGCCGCAGATGATGCATATGTAAGTTTGGCCTCCCCGGGATCGCAAGTCGAACCGCTTGCAAAAGGGTTTTTTGTGTTCGAGAGGTCGCCTGTCCGCGGGGTCCGTCGATTGTGTGGTCCTTGCGCCGCCGTTTCCGGCAGCATGAAGCAGAAGGTTCCCTCGGCTCGCGCCGCATCGGGCGCCGCAGTTCAGAAGGTTGGGCGACCGTCTTTGGCCGGAACAGTTTCACCCGCGATCAGCCTAAATGCTTGATCGCGGGCACATTTTCTTGTCTGGATGGCGCGACGAAATTTTGAAGGAAGCAATATGTCCGCCACAGCCGCCATCTTCTGGCCGATGGTCGCCCATGCGGCCCTGGTCTTCGGCCTCTACGGCCTGCTCGGCCTGCGCCGCGCCGCCATGGTCAAGCAGGGCAAGGCCTATATCGAACAGTTTCGCGAAAACCGCGACGAACCGGCCGAAAGCCTGGTGGTTCGCAACAATCTCGCCAATCAGTTCGAACTGCCGGTGCTGTTCCACGTCTGCTGCCTGGCGCTTTATTTCGTCGAAGCCGACAACTTGCCGATGATTGCGCTGTCCTGGATCTTTGTCGTTTCCCGCTATGCCCACAGTTTCGTCCATGTCACCGGGAACCGCCTGTCGCGCCGCCAGCCGGCCTTCCTGGTCGGTTTCGTCACGCTTGGCCTGATGTGGGCCTGGTTCGCCGTTTGGCTGGCCATGAGCTGATCGTGTCGCGGTAACGCGATTTTGTTCGCTGCCTGCCGGCGCCTGACCTATCTTCCCCGCTATCGAAACGTTGGACGCGATCGGAGGAGGCAGAAGCCATGGACAGGCCGGATATCACCCAGGCGATGATCAACGCCTATGACGAATACACCCACCTGACACTCGACCGCCGCCGCTTCATGGAAAAGTTGACGGCGCTGGCGGGATCGGGTGCTGCAGCGGCGGCGATCGCGCCGCTTCTCGCCGCCAGCAATGCCAGGGCCGAGATCGTTCCGGCCGACGATGACCGGCTGGTTGCAGAAGACGTTACCTACCCCGGCGGCAAGGGCGAGATGAAGGGGTATCTCGTCAAGCCGAAGGGTGCTGCCGCGCCGCTTCCGGGCGTGCTGGTCATCCATGAAAACCGCGGCCTCAATCCGCATATCCGCGATGTCGCCCGCCGTCTGGCGCTGGAAGGTTTTGTGGCGCTTGCTGCCGATTTCCTCACCCCGTCAGGCGGAACGCCCGCCGACGAAGACAAGGCGCGGGACATGATCGGCAAGCTCGATCCCGCCGCCACGGTGGCGGATGCCGAAGCGAGCCGCGTCTATCTTACCGGCCTGCCGGATGGCAATGGCGCTGCCGGCGCCATGGGTTTCTGCTGGGGCGGCGGGCTCGTCAACCGGCTGGCCACCAAGTCTGCGGATCTCAAGGCCGGCGTCGCTTATTACGGCGCCCAGCCGCCGGCGGAGGATGTGCCCGGCATCAAGGCGGCGATGCTGCTGCATTATGGCGGCCTGGACGAGCGCATCAATGCCGGGATCGAGGCCTATCGCGCAGCGCTGGAAGCAAACGGGAAGACCTTCGAGATCTATGTCTATGACGGCGTCAACCACGCCTTCAACAACGATACTTCGGCGGCTCGCTACGACAAGGCTGCCGCGGATCTCGCCTGGTCGCGCACCGTCGCCTTCCTGAAGAAATACGTGATCCTCGCCGCCTGACGGGGCGTCGAAAACGGGGAGAGTGGTTGGCAGCCGTGTCCACTGCGATTTTTTCAGGAGAATGGTTCGATCGGTAAAAGGCGACCGTTTTGTTTCAGGAAGTATGAACCTGCCGGTGCCATAGAGTGACAGCTTGTCTCACTTCGGCACATAAGCATTTCCATATTTTCGTATAGGCGCATATGAACCGTTCGGACGATACTCCTCGCGTGAGTTACCGCAGGAAACCGCAGCAGGACCGCAGCATGCAGCGCGTGGAGGCGATCCTCCAGGCGGCCGAGACCCTGATCGGCATGCACGGCATCGCCGGCCTGAAAATGACGGAAATTGCCCGCGAGGCGCAGGTGCCGGTCGGCTCGCTCTACCAGTATTTTCCCGATCGCGGCGCCATTGTCGCTGCCCTGTTCGAGAGGATGGCGGCGGGCGTGCATACCCAGCTTGAAGGCGCTTTCGAAGGCGTTTCCTCAGTGCAGGAGGCCAGCGACCGGATCGACGGCATTATCGACTGGTATTACAGCGAATACCGCGAGCAGCCGACCCTGCGCCAGATCCTCTCGAGCACCGAAAGCGATCCGGAACTGATGCGCCTCAACGTTGCCGACAGCAAGCGGGTCGGAGACACGATCCATTCCGCCATCCGTCACCTGCTGCCTGTCACGACCGGCATCGACATGGAGGCGAGGGCGTTTCTTTTCAGCCACCTCGTCGGCAACCTGGTGCTGATGTCGCTGATAACCGAGCCGGCGATGGCGCAACGCCTGCTCACCGAATGGAAGCTGATCATCCGGGCATCGCTGTTTGCCGAAAATCCCTGATCGCGGCGGCTTTTCTCACCAGCCCGGCAGCATGTGGCCGGCCCTGAGCCGCGGGTAGCGCGGATAGGCCTTCACCTCGCCTTCCAGATCGTCGTTGACGTTGGCGGGCGTGATGTTGTCGAGGCAGGCGGCGATATGGTTGGTGATGGCGCTCATCAGCGACGAGGAAAATCCCGGCCGTTTCATGATGCCAATCTGCACCGGCGGCAGGGCCGGGAAGCCGTCATTCTGGCTGAGCACCTTCATGCCCGGGCGCAGCGCCGATTCCGGCAGCACCGAGACCGCCATGCCGGCCAGCACGGCCGCCGCCACCACGGTGGACGACCAACTGGTGAACAGGATCTGGTGTTCGCGGCCGACACCGTCGAGCGCCGAGCAGGCGAGCTGCCGCCACAGGCAATCACGTCTTCCGACCGCCAGCGGAACCGGCGCGTCGTCGCGCAGCGGGTGGTTGGCGGAGCTGACCCAGCACAAAGGCTCGGTGCGCACCACATCCGACATGCGTTCGCGCGGATTGTGGGTGACCAGCGCAATATCCAGTTCGCCGCGCGACATCTTTTCCGCCAGGTCGACGGATGGTTCGCAGACGATGTAAAGCTCGACATTCGGATGCGTCTTGGCAAACCGGCCGATGATCTCCGGCATGTAGCGGTCGGCGTAGTCGTCGGGCGTGCCGATCCTGAGCGTGCCTTCCAGCCGGTTGTCGTCGAAGGCGGCGATCGCCTCGTTGTTCAGGCGGATGATCCGGCGGGCATAATTGAGGAGCTTTTCGCCCTCCGTCGTCATGCGGATGCCGCGGCCGTCCTTGGCAAAGAGCTGCTTGCCGACACGCTCCTCCAGCCGGCGCATCTGCATCGACACGGCGGACTGCGTCTTGAAGACGCGATCCGCAGCCTTGGTGAAGCTGCCAGTGTCGACGATGGCGATGAAGGTCTGCAACTGATCGATATCGAGCGGCGAGGACATGGGATCATCCATAAAATCGATTGATGATTGATATTAGAAACATTCGTTGGACTGATCAATACGTTTTTGACATTCTGATCCTGCAAATCACGACAGCGACAGCGAACAGAAACCCTGACTGTTCGCGGTTTCTTACACGCCCCTCCTTCCGACCTCCGGGAGGGGCATGACTTTTTCGTGCCTGAAGAAAGGAACAGACCGATGCGCACGACAGAACGGACGACCAGAATTGCGATAGCGCGCCCGACGGCTGCCGGCCGGACGAATATCCTGTGGGCCATGCTGACTTCCGTTTATCGTGCCATCCGCAACCGCGTGGAACTCAATCGGTTGCAGGATCTCGACGATCACCAGCTCCTCGATATCGGCTTGACGCGCAGCGATGTCCGGCAGGCGGCGACCTCGACCTTCTTCGAGGACCCGTTCCTGGAACTGCGGACCACCGCCCGCAACCGCGCCCGGCGCATGGAACGGACGCGCTGATTTTTTGAAGTTTCCCCGCAGGGTGATAGCCAATAAGCCCTGCTCTTTACCCGGTGACTGGACCCAAGAGCCGTCACCGGGTTTTTTTATGCTTTCGGAAAATGGAAGGTGGGCTTCGGACGCAGGCCATCTCTGTGGTCGGGATGGCGCCGGATGAGCGTTCCTGTCGCTCAAATGACCACGGATCGCTGTGGTTGGGACAGCGATCCATTGCGGTCGACGGTAGAGATAGGATGGCTTGCGAAGACAGATCGGGCTTTGCCTGACAGTGTCGGTGCTTAGATCGAGCCAATGTCGTTGTGCGTTTGCATCGTGCCGTTGAAGGGGTTCATAAAGGGGTTTTCGCCCTGTCCGGCAAAGGCTTGTGTGGCCAAAGAGCTCAATTCGCCTGCGGTCATGCGCGTCCTGATGTTGCGAATGACGGTGACGCCTTCGGGTTTGTGCAGTGGCATGGATTTGTTCAGGCATACCATGATCATCGCGAAGTTGTCTTTCAGCTTCGGATTGACGATGGACTTGAAATCCGCAAAGGTGACCTTGCCTCTCATGCCAAGTCGCGCATAAGTTGTGTTAACTTTATCGTATATATATTGCCTGTTGCTGTTATTCTTAAGCACTGTTGCTTTGGAGATGGCGGCGAAAAATTGAGCGATGTTGTAGGAGTCGTGGATGAATCCCTGCTTCCCGCGCTCGACAGACCATTGCAAGAACTGGCCGACCTTCTTCGCGCCGCCCATGACGGGCTTTGAGTGGTACCCGGCCACGATGCAGAGGCCGCAGCCATTGCCTGTTATGATCTGAGTCTGGTCAATTTTTGCCAGGCCCCTCTTCATCGTTTCCGCATTTTTTGCAAACAGGATCAGCGAGTCATTTTCGGTAATCACGGATGGATGAAGGGGATTGGTTTCCTTTTTACCGCCACCGGCACCATCGTTGATCAGGTTCGGTCCCATTTGAAACTTTGAGCACGTCTCGACGTCGAAGCCCTTCTTATGAAGGTCACCGACAAAAATGCCGTTTTGCACGATTCTCATATGAAATCTCACTATCGCTAAATAGGATCTAATGATTTTTCTATTCAGCTATCATAAATTCTTACTAATTCAACGGAAATCAAAGTATAAAAACTCAAAACCGAAATTTTGTATAAATGCCTCAAATTTGTACAACGATTAATAGAGATATATTATGAAATATAATTCTGTATTTAGAAGATAATCGTCCGATGGGCGGAAATGTATTTCGTTGTTTTGCGAAGAATTTTGAGTATCGGCGATTGTCGAGAAGCTGATGTACCGAGCATTTACACATTTCCATGCTCTGAAGGAGGTTTGCCGCCGGCCGGAGAAAGAAGGCGCACCCGCTTGTCCTTTCGGCCGCAACAGAAATGCCATCAAGGTCGTATTGCCGGGCAATACGAGACACCACGCATCTGCATGGTCGATCAGAGTCTGTGATGAAGAAGGCAAGCTTGCGTTCGAAGTGGCGGGTCTTCACGCGCCAATTGCGCCTGAGATCCGAAAGCTTCGCCTCAGTCGTTCGACGGCTTTTTCGCTGCCGCATCGTCGCCGGCCGGGCGGTAGGTTTCGAAGATCGACTCCAGGCTTTTCTGGTAGCTCTTCTGCACTTCCAGCCCGCTGTCGAACATCGCGTTCAGCATATCGGAAAATTGCGATTGTTCCGGCGGCGCTTGCGGTTTGGCGGTTTCCGGCTTCGGCGCCGCCGCCGTTCCGGTAAAACCGGCCGCCATCATGTCCTGGAAGGCCTTGGCGAAGGGATTGTCGGCAAAGGGGTTGGCGGCCGGTTGCGGCTGCTCGGCTTTCGGTGCGGCAAACATCGCCTGCATGGCCTGAGTGAACGGATTGTCGAAGATGCTCGCCTGCGGCTCCGGCTTGGATTTCGGAACCATGCCGGTGGTTTCCAGCCATTGCTGCATCATGCCGGCCATCGGCGTGTTGGCGAAGGGATTGGTGCCTGGCATCTGCCCGGTCGATTGTTTCAGGATGCCGCCCATCAGCATGTCGGCCATGGCCGGCAGCATTTGCTTCAACACTTCCTGCCCGACGCCGGTCATCTGCGCCACCTGCGCGGCGATGGCGCGGGAAACGTCCTTGGAACCGAAGATCTGCCCGAGGATGGTGTTGCCGTCGGCGATGCCCTGCGGGGTGAAGGCCTTGCTCATGTCTTCGAAATATCGGGCATAGTTGCCGGAGGCGGCCGCCTGCATCAGCGCGCTGAAATCGTAAGGATTGGTGCTGCTGCGTTTCAGCCCGGAGGAAAATGCCGGCATCAGCGCCGCCATTGCCTTGGCTGCTTGTTCCTGGGCAAGATTGAACTGCCCGGCCATCGCCTCCATGGCTGCGCCGTTCTGGGCCCGCATCATCATGTCGAAGAGAGGCAGCATCGGAGTTCCTTTCCCGGAGCGGTGCGATTTGCGCCACTATAGCTGGAAAAGGTTAGGCGCAAACCGGTTTTTGCCGTAGCGCCCGGGCCGGACACAGCTATTTCTGCATCCGGCCGTTTTCGCTTCAGTATTGATATTCTTCGAAAACCGGCTCGACACTGCCGTTCCAGCGGCCGTGGTAGAGCATCAGCAGGTCGTCGGCGAGCGTCGCCTTCTTGGCGAGGATTTCGTCGAGCGAGGCGAGGAAGACGGTCTCGTCCTGGCCGTCGCCGTTCAGCCGCGCCCGGGCCTTGAGACCGGCGCGGGAAATGGCAAGCACCTCACGGGCGACGTCGAGCAGGCCGTGGCCGGCAATGGTCGCCTTCAGCCCCTCGGCCGGCACGGCATCGCGGAATGCCGAAACCTGTTCGAAGCTCCAGGATTTTGTCAGCGCCTCGGCAGCATCGAGCGCCGCGTCGTCATAGAGCAGGCCGACCCAGAAGGCCGGCAGGGCACAGATGCGCCGCCACGGACCGCCATCGGCGCCGCGCATTTCCAGGAACCGCTTCAGCCGGACTTCCGGGAACAGGGTGGAGATGTGGTTGGTCCAGTCGCCGAGCGTCGGCTCCCAGTCGGCGATTTCGCCCTTCAGCGCACCGTTCATGAACTGGCGGAAGGTGATGTGCGTGCAATCGTGGTAACGGCCGTCGCGCACGACGAAATACATCGGCACGTCGAGTGCCCACTCGACATAACGCTCGAAGCTCATGCCGTCCTCGATCATGAAGCGGTGCAGGCCGGAGCGCTGGTTGTCGGTGTCGCGCCAGATATCGCCACGCCAGGAGACCAGGCCGTTCGGCTTGCCTTCGGTAAACGGCGAGGAGGCGAACAGCGCGGTCGCCAGCGATTGCAGCTTGGTCGAAACCCGCATCTTCTTGACCATGTCCGCCTCGGACGAGAAGTCGAGGTTCACCTGGATGGTGCAGGTGCGGTACATCATGTCGAGGCCGCGCGAGCCGACCTTCGGCATGTAGCGGGTCATGATCTCGTAGCGCGATTTTGGCATGCGCGGCGTTTCGGCGAGTGTCCATTTCGGGCTGCCGCCGAGGCCGAGAAAACGGATGCCGAGCGGCTCGGCGATGGTGCGCAGCGTCGCAAGGTGCTGATTCGATTCGATGCAGGTCTGGTGCAGCGTTTCGAGCGGCGCGCCGGAGAGTTCGAACTGGCCACCGGGTTCCAGCGAGATGGCACCGGCGCCGGACGGACCGGCGAGGCCGATGATGTTGTCGCCATCCATGATCGGCTCCCAGCCGAGCGCCTTCTGCATGCCGGTCAGCAGGGCATGGATGCTGGCGTCGCCGGCATAGGGCACAGGGCCGTGGTCGGCCTTGAAGAAGACGAATTTCTCGTGTTCCGTGCCGATGCGGAATTCTTCTTTCGGTTTGGATCCCGATGCCAGATAGGCTGTCAGTTCGCTGGCCGCAGTAATCGGCGTTTGATCGGTGGTATCACGAGCCATGGACAAACCTTGCACACGAGGAGGCACCCGCTTCTCCGGAAGCGGGCCGGTAGGGTGGAGTGGACCGGATTGATAAACCGCGCAAGTGAAAATCTTTTATGCGTGGATCAAAAAAAACGGAAGCCGATTTGAGTGGCTATCGCCAGTCGCCGATCGCCGCCTGGATGACCGCCATGGCGGCAACGGCGGCGGTATCGGCACGCAGGATGCGCGGTCCGAGCGGGATCGCCGTGACGAAATCGAGCGACCGCAGGAGGGCCTGTTCGTCTTCCGAAAAACCACCTTCCGGGCCGACCAGAAGCGCCAGGTTCCGTTCCTTGATGTTCGCAAGCAGCGGCAGCGGGTTCTGGCCGGCGTCACCCTCGTCGCAATAGATGATGCGGCGGTTGCCCGGCCAGCTTTCGAGAAGATCCTGCAGCTTCTTCGGCTGCGCGACCGTCGGAATGCCGAGGATGCCGCATTGTTCGGCGGCTTCGATGACATTGGCCTCCAGCCGTTCGATGCTGTTGATGCGGCCCTGCACATGCTGGGTCATCACCGGCTGCAACACGCCGGCGCCCATTTCGACGGCCTTCTGCACCAGGTAATCGAGCCTGCCGACCTTCAACGGGGCAAAAAGATAATGGAGATCGGACGGTGCCGGCTGCGGGCGAACCTGTTCCAGCGGCAGGAACTGGATGCGCTTGCGGGTCGGAAAGGTGAGTTTCGCCTTCCATTCGCCGTCGCGGCCGTTGAACAGCAGGATCTCGCTGCCTTCTTCCGCGCGCAGCACGTTGGCGAGATAATGGACGTGTTCCTTGCCGGCTTCGATGGCAACGTCCCTTTGCAGGGCCGCTTCTATGTAGAGCCGCTGCATTCGAAAATTGGCGCGCATGCTATTTCCAGACCTTGAAGACATTTCGGGAAGCGGACCGTGACGCCAGCATCGGCGGTCCTAGATGAACAGCGCGAACATAATCCAATAGAGGACCGCTGCAAGCGCTGCGGAAATGGGAACGGTAATCACCCAGGCGGCGCCGATGGTCATCAGGTGCGAGCGGCGCACCAGGTAACGCCGTCGGGTTTCGTCCGGATTGCGGTCCTCCGGTTCGGCGATGTCGAAATTGCCGGATTTTTGGCGCATGTATTCGATGCGCCGGCGGGAGTGGCGCGTGTACCATTCGCGGAAGAAGCCGACGCCGAACACCGCGCCGACGGCAATATGCGTCGAGCTGACGGGCAGGCCGAGCCAGGAGGCGACGATCACGGTAACGGCGGCCGACAGCGCGACGCAATAGGCGCGCATCGGGTTGAGCTTGGTGATCTGCTCGCCGACGATGCGGATCAGCCTCGGTCCGAACAGCAGGAGACCGACCGAAATGCCGAGGGCGCCGATGGCCATCACCCAGAAAGGCACGGTCACCATCTCGGCCACATCGCGCGATTCCATCACCACATGCACGATGGCCGACAGCGGCCCGATGGCATTGGAGACGTCGTTGGCGCCATGTGCGAAGGACAAGAGCGCGGCGGAGAAGATCAGCGGCAGCCGGAACAGCTTGCGCAGCGAATCGTTGCGGTTTTCCAGGCCGATCGATTGCCGGGCGATGAGCGGCCGCGCCGCCAGCCAGGAGGCAAATCCGGCCGCAAGCCCCAGAGGTGCTGCCCAGGCAATCGGGATATGATTGATGTTGGCCGTCTGCAGTATGATGTAGGTGGCAAAGGACCCGACCATGATGGCGACAAGGATCGGCACCCAGCGATTGGCGGCTGCGATCTTGTTTTCGCGATAGATGATCGTTTCCTTGAGAATATACAGGAAAAAGATGGCGATCAGGGCGCCCAGCACTGGCGACACGATCCAGCTGACGACGATCATGCCGATCGTCTCCCAGTTCACGAGATCGAAGCCGGTCGCCGCTATGCCTGCCCCCAACACCGCTCCGACCATCGAATGCGTCGTGGAGACCGGCGCATTGAGCCAGGTGGCGAGGTTGATCCACAAGGCGGCGGCGGTCAGCGCCGCCATCATCAGCCAGGCCAGCGTGTTGGCATCGGGGATCACTTCGCGCGCCACGATACCGGAGGCGATGGTCTGCGTCACGGCGCCACCGGCAATCGTCGCGCCGAGGATTTCGAAGACCGCTGCCATCATCAGCGCGCCGGCCATGCTGATGGCGCGTGCGCCAACGGCCGCGCCGACGTTGTTGGTGACGTCGTTGGCGCCGATGTTCAGCGCCATGTAGGCCGCAAGCGCAGACGCGGCGATGATCAGCACCGCATCCGGCTGGTCGAACACGTAGACACCGGCAAAAAGCATGACCATGCCGAGGAACAGCACGGCAAGCCCCGGCGCAACCAGGCTGCGCAGGACGAACTTGGACGCGTCTTCGACAAAGGTCAGCTTGTCGAGATCCTTGTCGAGCGTCTTCTTCGTCAGTTGTTTCGGCTTGTTCGCCATGCGTCTCCAGAACCTGCTACGGCATCGTGATCAGGGACGGCCGAAGCATCCCGTGAACGAACGCATGTCGCGCGGCGGGACGGCACAACGATTTCGCGATGGCGGCCTGCCTGAAAACAAGGATCCGAAGCGTGACAAGCGAATGTGAAAGATCGCGGCACGCTTTAAAGGTCTTGCCGTTTTTGTGCAACGGGGTGCGCCCGCTTAACCCTTGCGTTGCCGCAATTCGGTTTCGAAGCCGAGCATCAGCAGCTTCAGCATCGGCTCATGGACGCGGTTGGCGGCTTCCTCGCATGAGACCCACTCGGCGCGGCGTTCGCCCTTTTCCTTGAATTTCTTCGCCATCTCGGTCACTTCCAAGGCGTATACCTGCACCTTGCAATCGACGGTGAAGCCGTCCTTCATGCCTTTGCGGTAGAGGAAGCAGCCGATGCTGGTCTTGTCCACATTGCCGCGAACGCCCGCTTCTTCATAAGCTTCCTGGGCAGCAACCTCATGTGGGCCCTTGTCGGCCATCGGCCAGCCCTTGGGGATGACCCAGCGGCCGGTGTCGCGGCTGGTCTGCAGCAGGATTTCCACCCGGTCGTCGCTCGTCATCCGATAGCAGAGCGCCGCATATTGCTGCCTCGGCGGACGCCGAAACATCAATTGGACATCGGAAGCAAGACGCGACAGGATTGGCAATTCGGGGACAACCTTTCAGCTACGGTTATTTAAGCAACATATATAGGAATAATCTTTTAAAGTTGCCCCAGTCTTATGGAAAAAAAGCGTATCCAAAGGAAAACGCGTGATGGGTGCTCTATGGCAAACTTCTCTGTTTCAGTTTGAATTTGTCGGCATTCCTTGTTCAGATTGCGACATGCGTGCCGTTCTCCCAAAAAAGGCAGATGCATGCGACTTCCGCCGCTGAATGCGTTGCGCGCCTTTGAGGCAGTTGCCCGTTGCGGCAGCATCCTCAAGGCGGCGGAGGAGCTGGGTGTTGTTCGCGGCGCGGTGCGCCAGCAGATTGCTGCGCTGGAAAGCCATTTGGGCGTGCCGCTCTTTTCCCGCGGGGGCCGTCGTCTGGTCCTGACGGAAGAGGGGGAGCAGCTGGCAGTCGCGGCGGGAACCGCCTTCGGCATTCTCCAGCGCGCCGCCGCCGACATCGTCGCGCCAAAGGGGCGGCGCGAAATTCGCCTCGGTGTTCCTGCCGCCTTCGCTGTCTGGTGGCTGATGCCGCGCCTGCCCTCGCTGGAAGCGGATCTCGATGGCATCGATATCAGGGTTCTGCCGTTGGCGGTGGTGGAGCCATTATCGCGCCATGCCGATCTCGACGCCGTCATCATGGGCGGCGAATATCAGCCGGCGCCCGATATCGCTGCCCTTCGTTTCATGGAGGACGAGTTCGGCCCAGTCGCTGCGCCAAACCTGTGCGCGCAGCTGCGCCTGCAGGAGGACCCATCGCGGCTGGGTGATGCCGTGGCATTGCTTGCGCGCACCGCGCCGACGCTGTGGGACGACTGGTTTGTCGAAGGTGGCACGGCGCCGGTGACATTCCCGCGGCGTTCCGTTTTCGAGGACCTGCTGCTCGCCATCGCCGCCGCCCGCGCCGGCGCCGGCGTCACCATCGCGCCGCGCGCTTCCATCGAGGCCGATCTGCGTCATGGCCTGCTTCAGGCACCTTACGGCTTCATCGCCCGGCCGGGCGGTTACCGGCTGTGTTTCCGTACTGCGGACGCCGACAATCCCGCCATCGTCGGGCTCGGTGCCTGGCTGGCCGGGCAGGGGGCGGCGACAGGGCAGAAAATCTGACCATAAGGGCAGGATTATCTCCATTGGATCGCGGTCGCGGCCATAGTATCGCCCTTGGATCATACGCCGGGATCATCAGGGAGAACGCCATGCCGCAGACAGAAACCGCCAGCCGCATCGATTGGGTTGCCCGCAGCTGTCGGCTGCTGCAGGCGACGTCCGCGGAGTTTCGTACCACGCGGCCATTCGATGGCCTCAGCATCGGGACCGGTATCCATCTGGAGCCGAAGACGGTTGCCATGCTGATGACGCTGGCGGCCGGCGGCGCCCGGATCGTCGCAACCGGCAATCTCAACAGCACCCAGCCGGAAACCGTCGCCTACCTCCGCGACAGCGGCATCACCGTCTTCGCCACCCAGACCACGGATGAAGCCGAACATGCCCGCACGCTGGATGCGCTGCTTGCCGAAAAGCCCGACCTGCTGCTCGACAATGGCGGCGATCTTTTCGCCCGCGTTGCGGATGCGCCTTATGCCGGCCTGCGTGGGGGCACGGAAGAGACGACCTCCGGCCGGACGCGTCTCCTGCCGATGCGTGATCGGCTTGCCATGCCGATCCTTGTCATCAACGACAGCCCGATCAAGCAGTTTGCCGAAAACCGCCATGCCGTCGGCCAGAGCCTGTTCGAAAGCTATATGCGCTTCACCAACCGCTCGACCAACGGCAAGCGGGTGACGGTTTTCGGTTACGGCGCCTGCGGCAAGGGCACCGCCGCCTGCTTCCGCAATGCCTTTTCGGCCGTCAGCGTCGTCGATATCGATCCGGTGACGGCGCTGGAAGCCCATCTCGACGGCTTTTCCACGCCGCTGCGCGAGGCGGCGATCCGCTCCGCCGACATCATCGCCACCGTCACCGGCTTTCCCGGCATCGTCACCGTCGCCGACCTGCCGCTGATCAAGGACGGCGCCATTCTGCTCAACGGCGGGCATTTCCCGCACGAGATCGATGTCGAGGGTTTTCGCGCCAGCGCCGAGGTGGTGAAGACCGATCTGTATGCCGCCGATGGCATCGAGACCTTCCACCTTGCCGACGGCCGCGCCTTCCACGTTCTGGGCGGCGGGCACATGGCCAATCTCGCCGGGCCGCGGCCGCTCGGAAATTCGGTGGAATCGATGGATCTCGGCTTCACGCTGCAGGTGCGTTGCCTGGAGCGTATTGCGAAGGGTGGTGTCGGGGCAGAAGCCTGCATCGTGCCGGTGCCAGCCGATATCGATGCGATGGTGGCGAGCGCCTACCTCGATCTCAACCGGTAAATTAGCCGCGGTTTTCCTGTTGCATCAGCCTGAGGCGCGAGACGCGGGACCATTCGCCGCTGCGGGTCGCCTCCCGCGTCGCCTCGACGATGTAGTCGATATGCGCCTGCGCCGCCGCCCGGGCGCCGGCAGCATCGCCGGCGATGATCGCATCGTGGATGGCGACATGCTGTGCCAGCAGCCGCTCTCGCGCCCCCGGCACGGCAAACACCATCTGCCGGTGGTAGAAGATGCCCTGCGTCAACAGCCGGTAGCAGGCGCGCAGCGTGTGCATCAGGATGATGTTGTGCGCCGCCTCGCCGATGGCATTGTGCAGGTCGACATCGGTGCCGAGTTCATCGTCGAAGATGCCGCTCTCATGGGCGGCGCGCATGCGGTCGATGATCCGGCCGAGCATCGCCTTGTCGCTTTCGGTCGCCCGCCGTGCCGCCAGTTCCGCGGTCAGCCCCTCCAGTTCGCGACGATATTCCAGATAGTCGTAGGTGGCGCGCTCGTGCCGGGCGATCAGTTCGGTGATCGGTTTGGAAAACACCTGGCCGATGATATCGGCGACGAAGGTGCCGCCGCCATGGGTGCTGACCAGCAGGCCGCGGTTCTCCAGCTCCTTCAACGCCTCGCGCAGGATCGGCCGGGAGACGTCGAGCCGCTGCGCCAGGTCGCGCTCGCCCGGCAGCCGGTCGCCGTCGCGCAGCACGCCGTCGAGGATCAGCCGTTCGATCTGCAGCACCACGCCATCGGCGGTGCGGTTGTGGTCGACGCGGGAAAAAAGCATGTCGTTCTGGTCTGTCACGCTGTCCTCCGTCGCGGTTCCGCTTCATAACAAGCCGGCAGCGGAGTGGTCAAATAACTTGTCCAGTTTCGTAAACCAAGGCTGCGGCAAAGCGCCCTTTGTCTTTCGTCAAGATCTGCCGCATCCTGTGCGTCCTGAGGGGTTGGGGACGACAGAATGAGCAAGGGGAGCTTTGCGTTTCCGGGGCATCCGGAGCGCGCGGTGGCGTTGGGCGAAATCCATGCGCGGCCTTATGTACTGGTGCAGGCGCCACGGGTTATTTTTCAGCTCGCCTTCATGGCCGAGGGCGGATTGAGCGTGCATCACGCGGTGATTTCGGAGATGTCGCGCAGCCGCGGTGTCTCGCCGCCGGCGACCGACGCCCGCCACCACGCGCTGGCTTGCGGGCCGGGCACGCTGCGCTGGGAGCGCCACACGGAATTTTCCACCTGGTTCTGGGACGGGCCGGCGCCGGAGCAGTTCGGCGGCGAGGTAGCGATCCATCCGTTCGGCGACGGCTTTTCGCCGCCGGGCTCGCTGATATCGGGCATCCGGCTGGAGATCCGCCCCGATGGCGCACAAGCCCGCGCGGCTCTGAAAACGTTCGACCCAGCCAGCCTCTGTCATAGCGAAGTCAAAAGCGGGGCAGCGACCATCCTCACCGATTTCCGCCAGGATGGCGACGGCCTGACGCGCATCCTGATCATCGATCGCGGCCTGACGGAAGCCGGCACCGGCGCCCTGGTGCAGCGGCTGCTCGATATCGAGACCTACCGCACCCTGGCCATGCTCGGCCTGCCGCTGGCCCAGTCGCTATCGCCGGAGATCCGCCGCATCGAGGACGGGCTGACGGCGGTGACCCAACGGATGAAGGCGCATGCCCGTGAAGAGGCCGATACGATGCTCGGCGAGATCACCCGGCTTGCGGCGGAACTGGAGGCCAATGCCGCGCTCAGCCTCTACCGCTTCGGCGCCAGCCGCGCCTATGACGACATCGTCCGCGAACGCGTAAAAATGCTGGATGAAACGCCGGTGCCGGGTTTCGAAACCCTCGGTTCTTTCCTGCAACGACGCCTGGCGCCCGCCATGCGCACCTGCCAGTCGGTGGAGGAACGCCAGGCGAACCTGTCGCGAAAACTGTCGCGCGCCACCGGCCTCGTCCGCAGCTGGATCGATGTCGAGCTGGAGCGCCAGAACTCCTACCTGCTGACCTCGATGGACCGCCGCGCCAACCTGCAGCTGCGGCTGCAGCAGACGGTCGAAGGCCTTTCGGTGGCGGCGATCTCCTATTATGTCGTCGGCCTGTTCGGTTACCTCGCCAAATGGCTGGAGACGGCGGGTTTCCCGGTCAAATCCTCGACACTGACAGGGCTATCGGTTCCGGTCGTCATCCTCGGCATCTGGTGGACCGTCCGCCGCATCCGCCACCATCACCGCGATACGGGGGATTGATTATTTTGTGGCGGCGTCTTCGATGACGCCCGAGATCCACTCGTTCAGGCTTTTATGTTCGGAACTAGCGGCCACAACGGCCGCTTCGTGAAGCTCCGGCGCGAGGCGGATGTTGAATCGACCGGAAAACGTCCGCAGCGGCTGGATGTTCTTTTCTGCGCACATTTTCAGGAAAACCTTGAGCGACAAGGCGCCTTCCTCGCGAAGCTTGCTCAGGCTGTCTGCATAAAAATCCGCACCACCATTCAGACCAAGGAACTCACCGCGAAACAAGCCGATTTCAGGGTCGAGGGAGACCACTGCCTTGTGACCGTCGATTTCAATGATGTTCTTCATGGTTTCACTCCATTGTTCTCCAGCCATTTGCGGATGCTGGCGACGGCGCCCTTGTCCGTATCCGGTGAGGGATGCGGCCTGTGGAACACCCTGATTTCCCCGAAGAGGAAGACACCGATACGCGATCCTTCGCGCTCCGTGATTTCAGCGCCGAGATATAGAAACAAAGCCTCGATGTCGGTCCAACGAATGGAGCCTCTCACGGGGCGTGCAAATATCTGTTCGAGCGTTTCTCGGTATTTGCGCTTCATAGTTTTTGGTATCATAAAATGGTACCAAATTCAACGCCTACCGCTCCCAATACGGCACCGGCCCATACAGCTCCGCCAGGTAATCGATCAGCAACCGCACCTTGGCGGGCAAAAACTGCCGGCTGGGATAGACGGCGGACAAGGCGACGTTGCGCGAGCCTTCATAGGACGGCAGCACGCGCACCAGGCGTCCGTCCTTCAACTCCTGCCCGACATCCCAGGTGGAGCGGAGCGCAATGCCAAACCCGGCGATCACCGCTTCGCGGATCACCTCGCTGGAATTGGTGACAAGCCGGCCTTCCGGGCGGTAGAGCACGGCGCCGCCGGGGCCTTCCAGCCGCCAGGCGTCGTTGTTGTGCGGCCGGAGGCAGGTGTGATGTTTCAGCGCCTCGACATCTTCGGGCGTGCCATGCGCCGCAATATAGGCGGGAGCGGCGCAAAGAACGCGGCGCACCGGCGCCAGCCGCCGTGCGACGAGGCTGGAATCCCCCAATTCGGCAATGCGGATGGCAAGGTCGAAACCGCCGCCGACGATGTCGGTGAATTCGTCGGTCAGCACCAGGTTGAGCGTCAGGTCCGGATGCGCATCGAGAAAGGGTTTTAGGTGCGGGGCGATGTGCATGCGGCCGAAGGAGGTCGGCGCCGAAACCTTCAGCGTGCCCTGGATGCGCGCCGAACGGCCGGAGACGAAGGCCTCGGCATCCTCCAGCCCCGCCAGCACCGAAAGCACCCGCTCGTAAAACCCTTGGCCCGCCTCGGTGAGCGAGATCTGCCGCGTGGTCCGTTGCAAAAGCCGGGTGCCGAGCCTGTCCTCCAGCCGCTTGATGCGTTTGGAGATCACCGCCGGCGACAGGCCGAGCGCCCGGCCGGCCGTCGACATGCTGCCGCTTGACACGACGCGGGCGAAGATGTCGAGGTCACCGAAGTTCGTCACTGATGGCGTCCATTCTTTCCGGTTTGGGAATAAGTGCTTAGCATTTGCGCCGGTTTTGTTGAAGTGGTAAAGAAAAAACACCAGTGCGGCGGAGGCAACGCTGCCGGGAGGAGCTGATGACTGATTTCATTCGTTTTCTGGAGCCCCGGCCGACCGTCCTGTCGCGCCGCGACGCCATCGTCGCCGATCTTATCGACCTGCTGCCGAAGGACTGTCTGATCCACGCGCCGCGCGAGCTGGTGCCGTTCGAAACCGATGCCTTCGTGTCCTATCGCCGCGTGCCGCTGGCAGTCGCCCTGCCGCGTACCACGGAAGAGGTTGCGGCCATCATGCGCTATTGCCACAAATACGGCGTGCCGGTGGTGCCGCGCGGCGCCGGCACCTCGCTGTCGGGTGGTGCCATACCGCAGGAGGATGCGGTGGTGCTCGGCCTGTCCAAGATGTCGCGCATCCTCGATATCGACCTCGCCAATCGCACCGCGACGGTGCAGGCCGGCGTCACCAATCTCAACATTTCCGAAGCCGTGTCGCCGGAAGGGTTCTTCTATGCGCCCGATCCGAGTTCGCAGCTTGCCTGCACCATCGGCGGCAATATCGGCATGAATTCCGGCGGCGCCCACTGCCTGAAATACGGCGTCACCACCAATAATCTGCTGGGCGTGAAGATGGTGCTGGTCGACGGCACGGTGATCGAGCTCGGCGGCAAACATCTCGATGCCGGCGGCTACGACCTGCTCGGCCTCGTCTGCGGCCACGAGGGGCAGCTCGGCATCGTCACCGAAGCGACGGTGCGGCTGATTGCCAAGCCGGAGGGTGCGCGTCCCGTGCTGTTCGGCTTCGAGACCTCGGAGGAGGCGGGGTCCTGCGTCGCAGATGTCATCGGCTCGGGCATCATCCCGGTGGCGATCGAGTTCATGGACAAGCCGGCGATCGAGATCTGCGAGGCTTTTGCCAAGGCGGGCTATCCACTGGATGTCGGCGCGCTGCTGATTGTCGAGGTCGAGGGTTCTGAAGCCGAGATGGATGCGATGCTCGCCGATATCGTCGAGATCGCCCGCCGCCATGGCGTCAGGACGGTGCGCGAGTGCCAATCCGCCACCGAGGCGGCGTTGATCTGGAAGGGCCGCAAATCCGCCTTCGGTGCTACCGGCCGCATCTCCGATTACATCTGTATGGACGGCACCGTGCCGCTCAGCCAGCTTTCCTACGTCCTGAAAAAAACCTCCGAGATCATCGACCGCTTCGGCCTGAGGGTCGCCAACGTCTTCCACGCCGGCGACGGCAACATGCATCCGCTGATCCTGTTCAACGCCAACGACCCGGATGATGCCGCCCGCGCCGAACAGGCCGGCAACGAAATCCTGAAACTCTGCGTCGATGCCGGCGGCTGCCTCACCGGCGAACACGGTGTCGGTATCGAAAAGCGCGACCTGATGACCCATCAATACGGCAAGGTGGATCTCGACCAGCAGATGGCCGTGCGCGCCGCCTTCGATCCGGGCTGGCTTCTCAACCCGTCGAAAGTCTTTCCGCTGGAAGGACGCCCCGCCGCATGACCGATGTTTTCCATCCCACGACGGAAGCGGAAGCTGCCGATGTCATCCGTGTCCATGCCGAAGCGGGCAGGGCGCTTGCGCTTTTCGGCGGCAACAGCCGCAGCGGCTTCGGCAATACGGTCCGGGCCGAGGCGAGGTTGAGTGCGGCCGGTCTCTCCGGCATCATCGCCTACAATCCGGCGGAAATGGTCATCACCGCACGCGCCGGCACGCCGGTCGCGGAGATCGAGGCGGCGCTGGCCGCAAACGGCCAGATGATGTCGTTCGAACCCATGGACCATCGCCCGCTGATGGGCACGGAAGGCGAGCCGACCATTGGCGGCGTCTTTGCCGCCAATGTCTCCGGCCCGCGGCGGTTCGTGGCGGGGGCCGCCCGCGACAGCCTGCTCGGCGTGCGTTTCGTCAACGGCCGCGGCGAGATCGTTCGCAATGGCGGCCGGGTGATGAAGAATGTCACCGGTCTCGACCTCGTCAAGCTTTTGGCCGGCTCGCACGGCACGCTGGGTTTCCTGACGGAGGTCACCTTCCGCGTGCTGCCGGTGGCGAAGGCGACGGAAACCATCGTCATCTCCGGCCTCAACGATGCCGAGGCCGCGCATGCCATGGCAGCGGCCATGGCCCTGTCCGTGGAAGTCTCCGGCGCCGCGCACCTGCCGCAGAGCGTCAAGGGCCGTTTCGCCGGCGGGGCGCTGCCGGAGGGCGAGGCGACCGTGCTGCGGCTCGAAGGCCTGCCGTCGTCGGTTGCCGTCCGGGCGGAAAAACTGAGCGCCGCGATGGCGCCGTTCGGCGCGGTCAGCCGGCTCGATATGCCCGCCAGCCTGTCCCTCTGGCGCGAGATCCGCGATGTCCTGCCTTATGCGGACGGCACGAAACGCCCCGTCTGGCGCGTCTCCGTCGCACCGTCAGCCGGCCATCAGCTTGTCGCCGCGCTCCGTCTCGAAGCCGGCATCGACGCCTTTTACGACTGGCAGGGCGGCCTCGTCTGGATGCGCATGGAAGCCGATCCCGAGGCGGCACTTGTCCGCCGCTATATCACCGCTCTCGGTGGCGGCCATGCGACTTTGATGCGCGCCTCGGAAAAGATCCGCGCCGTGACGCCCGCCTTCGAACCGCAGCCGGCTCCGGTCGCGCTTTTGTCGGCGCGGGTGAAGGAAAAGTTCGATCCGCAGGGGATTTTTAATCCGGGGAAGATGGGATGAGCGCTGCGATGTTTCGTGTTGGTGTGGCCTTGCCGCTTGCTCCCTCTTCTCCCCGACGGGGAGAAGGTGGCGCGCAGCGCCGGATGAGGGGGGCTCCGGTGCGGCAAGCACCCTTCGCTACGACTGGCTCACCCGTCGCTTGCGCTCGGGCCGTTCGCGGCTTTCGCCGCTCGCCCCCTCATCTGCCCTGCGGGCATCTTCTCCCCACCGGGGAGAAGAGGGCGGTCGCCGCCACCGCCGGGAGATCCTGATCGATGCAAACCAACTTCACCCCCGCCCAGCTGGCCGATCCGCATGTTGCCGAATCCGAAAAAATCCTGCGCAAATGTGTGCATTGCGGCTTCTGCACCGCCACCTGTCCCACCTATGTCACGCTGGGCGACGAACTCGACAGCCCGCGCGGCCGCATCTACCTGATCAAGGACATGCTGGAAAACGGCCGGGCGGCCGACGAGCAGGTGGTCAAGCATATTGATCGCTGCCTTTCCTGCCTTGCCTGCACCACCACCTGTCCCTCCGGCGTCGACTACATGCACCTGGTCGACCATGCCCGCGCCCATATCGAAAAGACCTACAAGCGCCCGTTGATGAACCGCCTGACGCGTGGCGTTCTCGCCATGGTGCTGCCCTATCCGGGCCGGTTCCGGCTGGCCTTGCAGCTTGCGCGCCTCGGCCGGCCGCTGGCGCCGCTGTTCGACAAGGTGGCGGCGCTGAAACCTTTCGCGGCCATGCTGCGGCTGGCGCCGAAATCCGTGCCGCCCGCTTCGGCTGCAGCGCAGCCGGCAACCCATGCCGCCAATGCGGCGCGGCGCGGGCGGGTGGCGATCCTCACCGGCTGCGCCCAGCCGGTGCTCGATCCCGGCATCAACGAGGCGACCATCGCGCTCCTGACGCGGCTGGGCGTCGAGGTGGTGGTGCCGCAGGGCGAAGGCTGCTGCGGCTCGCTGGTGCATCACATGGGCCGCGAGGAACAGGCGCTCGCCGCCGCCCGACGCAATGTCGATGCCTGGATGCGCGAAGTCGAAACCGGCGGCCTGGATGCGGTGATCATCACCGCCTCGGGCTGCGGTACGACGATCAAGGATTACGGCCACATGCTGCGGCTCGATCCGGCCTATTCGGAAAAGGCGGCGCGTGTCTCGGCACTGGCCAAGGATGTCACCGAATATCTCGCCACCCTCGACCTGCCGGCGCATATGCCGAAGGGCATCACCGTCGCCTATCATTCCGCCTGCTCGATGCAGCACGGCCAGAAGATCACGATGGCGCCGAAGCAGCTTCTGAAGGCCGCCGGTTTCACCGTCCGCGATCCGGCGGAAGGCCATCTGTGCTGCGGCTCGGCCGGCACCTACAACATCATGCAGCCGGAAATCTCGGCGCAGTTGAAGGCGCGCAAGGTGCGCAATATCGAGGCCACCAAGCCGGATCTGATCGCCACCGGCAATATCGGCTGCATCACCCAGATTGCGTCCGGCACCGGCATCCCCATCCTGCACACTGTCGAATTGTTGAACTGGGCCTATGGCGGCGACCGGCCGGCACAACTTTCCGGGGCAAAGTGGACAAGTGTGGAGCAACCGCTTAGCATCCCTGCGGAGTAGTACTTTCGGGGGAAAGGGCAATGAGGGGTTTTGTTTTTCTGGCATGCCTGCTGTCGTCTGCGCCGGCGTTTGCAACCGGCGGCTTTTCATGCACGGCCGACGACGAGAATCTGAAATTTCTGGCGGAAAGCGGTTTTAGCTACAGCATGGGCGGACCGTTCCTGAACTTCACCGGTACGATCGATCTCGCCAAGGCATTGGCGCCGAAAGGCCTGGAACATATCAAGCTGGATGCCGCCTCCCTGCCGCATCATTGGCTTCACGACGACGAATTGAAGCTGTCGATCTACACGGAAACCGCGGGCGAAACGCTCTCCTCGCTCGAACTCGTGGTACAGACCAAGCGCAATGCCGACGACGAAACCGTCTATGAAGGCGAGTATGTGCTGTCGATCTCGGCGGCCGAACCGATGCCGGGCTTTACCGATAATCGTCTCGAAAAACGTGGCAAAGTTACCTGTTCCGTTGGCTAAAAATTAGCCATTCCTTATATTGTTGTTTTCCAACGTGAAACCATGTCCGGCCGCTCCTCGTTGAGGAGGAATGTCGCGGGAGGACACGATCATGTTGAAGCCAGTGCTTGTCGCCACCGTTCTTTCGATAGTCTCTGCCCTGGATGTTTCGGCAGCGGGGGAGGGACGGCTCTATTGTGCCGCAAACGACCCGACAATCGTTACCTCGTTCGAGATCGAGTTCGATGAGCAGCGTGGCGGTCAACTCAGCCATTTCAAGGGCGGCATGGAAATCAAGGATAGGAAGGTGCCGGCAGCCTTCCGCGGTTTCATCCTCGATTCACGCATGATGACGCAGCGATGGACCGAAGCCGGGACGATGAGCTTCCGGCTCTACAAATATGCCTATACGGGTGCGGCGCTGGAAACGCTGAATGTGCAGGTGGTGCTGCGGCCCGGCGAAGGCGAGCGCTACGCCGGCCGTTATTTTCTCGCGGCGAACCGCATTCCGTCAGGGCCGGATACGGTGCAGAAACTGCTGGCAAAAGTGAGCGGCACGCTCACCTGTTCGCGCAAGACGGATGTGCAAACGCTGGCCAATTACCAGTGAAACGACACGCCGAGATTGACGGCGTTGGTCATCACCTTCGTTTTCAGGCTGTCGCCGCTGTCAATCGAGACGTCGACGAAAGAATAGTTGCCCTTGTATTCGGCAAAGGCCGACCAGCGCTCGGTAAACTGGTAGGAAATACCGGCCTGCGCCTGCAGCGTCACGCCGCCATAGGCATATTCGAACGTCTTGCCCTGCGGTCGGGTGACCTCGACATGCGGCACGTTGATGCCGACGCCGGCGCCGATGTAAGGCGTCCAGGCGCGGCCTTCCTTCTGGAAGCGGTAGAGGGCATTCGCCGTCACCAGGTTGAGGCCGTCGGAAAATTCGAAATGCGACCAGCCGGGTGATTTGTTGCGCAGCGTATCGCCATCGGCATAGACCTTGGCGTGGGTGAAATCGATCGACAGGCCGAGGTTCGGCTTTTGAAACTCGTCGAGCCACCAGGTGGCGCGCGCACCGTAATATTGCGGCGCGGTAAACGACTTTCCTTCCCAGCCCGCGGTGAACGACGAACCGTCGGAAAGGCGGATCTTGCTGTGCGGCGCCGTCTGCGCGCCGCCATAGATGGAGAACTGCATTTCTGCCCGGGCGATGGTCGGCAGGGCAAATGCGGATAGGAAAATGGCGAAGACGGGAAGACAGCGTATCGGGCGAAGGCGGCGCATGAAAAACGATCCTGTAGCGGGAACCCGTTGATTTGCCGCAATCTAGAACCGGTTTATGTCGGCGATATCACAGCGCCGTGATGCCGCGCATGAAATCGTCGATGTGTCGGGAAGGCCCCTCATCCGCCTGCCGGCACCTTCTCCCCGTACGCGGGGAGAAGGGGGTATGCCGCACCGTCCACACAATCTCAACGTTGAGCGAGGTAAGTCCCCTCTCCCCGTTTTACGGGGAGAGGGTTAGGGTGAGGGGCAGCCCCGACATCCGTCCATCAGCCGCCGAACATGGTGCGCAGAACGTCGATGCCCTTGTCCTGGAAGGCGACCTTGCCCTGGCGGTTGCCGGGGCCGACGACGATGACCTTGGTGCCGACGCCGGCGCGGTCGTAGAGATGCTCCACGTCCTTGTTCATCATGCGGATGCAGCCCGACGACATGTTCTGGCCGATCGTCCACGGCTGGTTGGTGCCATGGATGCGGAAGATCGTGTCGCGACCGCCCTTGTAGAGATACATGGCGCGGGCGCCGAGCGGGTTGTCGACGCCGCCTTCCTGGAAGGCGGGGATCTTGCGGCCCTTGCGGGCTTCGCGGGCGATCATTTCTTTTGGCGGAACCCAATCCGGCCATTCCGCCTTGCGGCCGATCTTGACGATGCCCGACCAGCCGAAGCCGTCACGGCCCACACCGACGCCGTAGCGGGTGGCGCGGTTGTTGCCTTCGACATAGTAGAGATATTTGTTGTTGGTATCGATGATGATCGTGCCCGCCTTCTCGTCCGTCACCAGCCGCACCTTCTTGCGACGGTAGGCGGCCGAGACCTGCTTGCTCTGCACGGCAATCTCAACGACGTCGGAGCGCTGTGCGACGGCCGGAGCGTTGAGCGTGAATGCCTGGGCGGGCGGCACGGCGATTATGCCGGCCATCGTGATCGTCACTGCCGCAAGCAGCTTCGAATATTTCGCCATTGTCTTGTCCCCTCGATTTTCAAATATCTACGGCACGCTACTTGAGCGGTCTTGCATGTTGCAAGACATGTGCCTGGTAATAAAGCATAAGTGAACGAATGGCCGGCGCTGTTCCGCAAGAAACAGGCCGGCCGTTGCCGTTACATCACGATTACGCGGGTTCCGACGTCCACCCGGTCGTAAAGATCGACGACATCCTCGTTGCGCATGCGGATGCAGCCGGAGGAAACGGCGTAGCCAATGGTCCAGGGCGCGTTGGTGCCGTGGATGCGGTAGAGCGTCGAGCCGAGATACATGGCGCGGGCGCCGAGCGGGTTGGCCGAACCGCCTTCCATGGAGGCTGGCAGGTAGTGTCCCTTCGCTGCCTCGCGGGCGATCATCTCCTTCGGCGGCGTCCAGCTCGGCCATTCCGCCTTGCGGGTGATCTTGTGGGCGCCGGCCCATTCGAAGCCCGGCTTGCCGACGCCGACGCCGTAGCGCCGCGCCTGGCCGTTGCCGAGCACGAGATAGAGGAAGCGGTTGTTGGTATCGATGACGATCGTGCCGGCCTTGTGATCGCCGGGATACTCGACCATCTGCGGCAGGTACATCGGATCAAGCTTGCTCTTGATCGGCTTTTCGGCGCGCGTCATCGCCACCTGCTGCACGTCCCGCCGCTGCACGTCCTGCGTCTGGAACAGGCCGCGACGGACGACGCGACGCTGGTAGACCTGCGGCTGGGTCATCACCCGGCGGGAGGAATAGACCCGCGGCTGCACGCCGCCGCCGAGCTGCATCAGCCACGGCGCGCTGAGATCGGCGCTGACGATGACCGGCGGCCGTTCGCGGTAACGGCCGTCACTGGCTTCGGCAACCGTGGAAAAGGCAAGCATCAGGCTCGCCGCCAAAAGAAAAGACTTTTTCAACATCGGGTGGACTCGCTACATTTCACCGGGTTTAACAGGGGGCGCCCGAACGGCGTCTTGGCGGTGATCGTCGCACCGGGCCGCCAGCGAATGGTAAACAACGCTTCATTCGAATGCGAAGGGGGCGATAAACCTTTCGTCAGGGTTACCGCCCGGTTCGCAAAGACGGTAAGCAAGTGGTAAAGCTGCCTCGGCGGCGAGGGAGAGTAGGTGAGTATGACGGCAGAAGGCATCATCATCGGAAACGACGACCGTCACACTTGTTCCTGGCACGGCGGCCTGGACGATTACCGGCGCTATCATGACGAAGAGTGGGGCCGGCCGGTGACAGACGATGTCAGGCTGTTCGAGAAGATCTGCCTGGAAGGTTTCCAGTCCGGCCTCTCCTGGCTGACCATCCTGCGCAAGCGTGAAAATTTTCGCCAGGCTTTTGCCGGTTTCGATTTCGCCGTCGTCGCGGAGTTCGATGAAACGGATATTGCCCGCTGCCTTGCCGATGCCGGCATCATCCGCCACCGCGGCAAGATCGTCTCGACCATCAACAATGCCAAGCGGGCGCTGGCGCTGAAGGAAGAGTTCGGTTCGCTCGCCCGCTATTTCTGGAGTTTCGAGCCGGGCAGGGGCGAGCGCCCCGATCTGGTGACGCGTGCTGTAATCGTTGCCAATCCGACGACGCCAACCTCCGTACGGCTGTCGAAAGACCTGAAAAAGCGCGGCTGGACGTTTGTCGGCCCAACGACCATCTATGCCTTCATGCAGGCCATGGGTATGGTGAACGATCACCTCGAAGGGTGTTATTGTCGAGCCGAGGTTGAAGCGATGCGGGAGGTGCTGGAGCGGCCATGAAGAGATTTCCGAGTCCGGCGTGTTTTGCCGCCACCTTGCTGCTTCTCTTCGGCGTCGCCGGTCCGGCTCTGGCCGACCCGCCGCACCCCAATCTCTACAAGGGCGAAAAGCTGGTGCCCATCGAGCCGCCCGTCGGCAAGCCGCTGGAGTTCAACGGCTGGACCCGCGACGGCCGCAGCCACGTCTATTCGCTGCATGTCAAGCGCGGCCAGACCGTGGGCGTCAATTTCTGGACGCCGAGCCGTTTCACCTATCTGGTGATGTTCGACGTTTCCAAACCCGATGAAGAGGCCTTCTATTCCAGCGACGAGGACGGCAACATCAAGAGCCTGACGGTTGCCAGCAATACCACCTGGCTGATCCGACCCTATTATTCGCGCGTTTCGCCGCGCCGCGGCCTCGGCGCCCCCTACAAGGTCGTCATCGATATCAAGTGACGCCATTCCAGCCAAAGTGCGCAGCGGTTTTTGCGCTCGGAATCGCTTGAAAACAAAATGCTTTATCCGATCGTCTCGATGATCGAATGCAGTTCGCCGAGATGGGCGATCTGCCGGAAGCGCGGCGCCTCGACCGGCGGCTCCACATGCTCGAATACCCAGGTCAGTTCGTGCGGCACGAAGATGCCGTAGCTGCCGGCGGCAATCGCCGGCACGATGTCGGATTTCAGCGAATTGCCGACCATCATCGCCCGCTCCGGTCCATCTGCGAGTTTCGAGAAGATGCGGCGATAGGTAACCGCCGTCTTGTCGCTGACGATCTCCACCGCGTCGAAATAATCGCCAAGGCCGGATTGCGCCAGCTTGCGCTCCTGGTCGAAAAGGTCGCCCTTGGTGATCATCACCAGGAAGTAGCGCCCGGCCAGGGCCTCCAGCGTCTCGTGCACATGCGGCAGGGATTCGACGGGGTGGCGCAGCAGGTCGCGGCCGATATCGAGGATCTGGGCGATGACGCTGGCCGGCACGCGGCCTTCCGTTACCTCGACCGCCGTCTCCACCATCGACAGGGTGAACCCCTTGATGCCGAAGCCGTAATGGCTGAGGTTGCGTTTTTCCGCATCCAGGAGCCGCGCCGAAATATGCGTCTCGTCGGCAAAATCGGCAAGCAGGCTGGCAAAATGCCGCTCGGTCAGACGGTAGAACTGCTCGTTCTGCCACAGGGTGTCGTCGGCATCGAAGCCGATGGCGGTGACTTGCCGGGTGCTCATTGGGTCTCTCTCCATGGCGTCTTCGGCGCCTCGCCTCCTATAGCACATCTTGCCGGCATGTGCAGGGCCCTGCGAATAAGACATGCAAAAACAAAAGCCTAGGGAAGAGTGCAGCCGGTTTCGCAAGCCCGGTCATAAGCGGAAACCGTGACCGAAAGGTGTCCGGCGTCCTCAGCGCCGCACGGCGACCACCGTGTGCACCACCTGGTAATCGGCGCTTTCTTCGCCGACTGGAATGACCGGCCATGTCCAGCTCTCGTCAGCCGGCGGCATCCCGACACCCTGCATCAGGTCGACGCTGTCATGCTGCTTGCCGTTGATGTCGATGACATCCAGGCGGATGTCGGTGAGGAGGCAGGTCCGGCATCCGAGCGTCGCCAATCCATCGAGATGGCCGGCGATCAGCCGCGGCACCGTATCCTCCGGCATGCCGCTTTCGCCGGCCTCCATCCGGCGGCGCGCGCCGATGCCGATCTGCGACAACAGGTTGGCGGAAACGACGAGATCGAGATAGGGCACGCTGCGCAGGAAACCGAGCGCATCCGGCGCGCGGCCGGCGGCGAGATCGTCCCAGCCGGAAAGATCGCGCTCGATCAGCCGCACGTTGCGATATCGCCGCCGCATCAGCCAGAGCCGCACCGAGGCGAGATGCACGAGATCGACCAGCACCACCGTATCGAAATTGCGGCAGAGATCGTCGATCGGCACGTCGCGCAACAGGCCCGACCCGAGCACGACGGCGGTCCGCCGCTGGCGCAGATCCGCCATGGCGGCGCGGATTGAAGCCTTGCTGTTGTCCTCATGTCCGGCCCAGGCCCGCGCGCAACGATTGGCCCGCGACCAGAGGCTCACCGAGTAGCGGACGAAGCGCCGGAAAGGTTTGGCGGTGAGGGGCAGGGTGGCGAGGTAATTGAGGGCTTCGAGGATCATGAATTATCGATAGATTTCGCGGCGATGGCCGATTTCGACGACCAGCACGACCAGTTTCTGATCCTGGATATCGCAGATGATGCGGTAGTCGCCGACGCGATAGCGCCAGAGGTGGTTGAATTTCTGCCCCTCGAGCGCGCGACCGAGTTGACGCGGATTGTCGATGGGCTTGATTCTTGTGTGGAGAAAATCTCGAATGCGGGTTGCTTCCGTCTTTCCGATCTTCTGCAGATTTTTTATGGCCTTGTCGTCGAAATCAATCGTCCAGGCCAAGTTCGCGCTCCATTTCTTGCCACGAATAGGTACGGCTTTCGCCGCGCTCGCGCGCTTCGAGCACTTTTTCCGCCTTTTTCAGAAAGTAGGCGTCTTCAAGCCGTTCTTCGATGAGTTCGAGAAGGTAGGAATTCGGTTCCGTGCCCGCCTCTGCTGCGTACTGGAGCACCAAACGATGCATTTCTTCCGGCATTTCGATGGTGACGCGCTTGTTCATGGTTGGGCCTCTTCGTCTGGCTGCCAATATAACACCCGCACGCCCCACCTGCCAGCCTTCGCCCTTGCCGCCCAAGCCCCGATCCTCTAAGAAACCGCCTCAAATTGGCGACGAATGGACCTGCATCATGAACGACAAGTCGAAGAAACCGCAAAAGCTGAAAGCCCGTCTGCCCCGGGGTTTTGTCGACCGTTCCGCCGCCGATATCCGCGCCGTCAACGAGATGACCGCGAAGATCCGCGAGGTCTACGAACGTTACGGTTTCGATCCGGTCGAAACACCGCTGTTCGAATACACGGATGCGCTCGGAAAATTCCTGCCCGACAGCGACCGCCCGAACGAAGGCGTCTTCTCGCTGCAGGACGATGACGAGCAGTGGATGAGCTTGCGCTACGACCTGACGGCGCCGCTCGCCCGTCATGTCGCCGAAAATTTCAACGAGATCCAGCTTCCCTACCGCACCTATCGCGCCGGTTACGTCTTCCGCAACGAGAAGCCGGGTCCGGGCCGCTTCCGCCAATTCATGCAGTTCGACGCCGACAGTGTTGGCGCGCCCGGCGTGCAGTCGGATGCGGAAATGTGCATGATGATGGCCGATACCATGGAAGCGCTCGGCATCAAGCGCGGCGACTATGTCATCCGGGTGAACAACCGCAAGGTGCTTGACGGCGTTCTCGAAGCCATCGGCCTCGGCGGTGACGACAAGGCTGCCCAGCGGCTCAACGTTTTGCGCGCCATCGACAAGCTCGACAAGTTCGGCCCGGAAGGCGTGACGCTGTTGCTCGGACCGGGCCGCAAGGACGAATCCGGCGACTTCACCAAGGGTGCCGGCCTCGATGCCGAGCAGATCCGCAAGGTGCTGTTCTTCGTCGGCATCAAGGATTATGCCGAAAGCGCTGCCGAACTGGCCGAACTCGTCGCCGGCACGTCGAAGGGTGGTGAAGGTGTCGAGGAACTGAACCTCATCGGCGGCCTGGTCACCAGTGCCGGTTACCGCTCTGACCGGATCAAGATCGATCCTTCCGTCGTGCGCGGTCTCGAATATTACACCGGCCCGGTCTACGAGGCAGAGCTGCTGTTCGACGTCACCAACGAAAAAGGCGAAAAGGTCGTCTTCGGCTCCGTCGGCGGTGGCGGGCGGTATGATGGCCTCGTCTCGCGCTTCATGGGCCAGCCGGTGCCGGCCACCGGTTTCTCCATCGGCGTCTCGCGGCTGATGACGGCGCTCAAAAATCTCGGCAAGCTCGGCCAGGACGAGGTGATCGCCCCAGTCCTCGTCACCGTCATGGATGGCGATGTCGAGAGCATGGGCCGTTACCAGCGTTTCACGCAGGCGCTGCGTGCCGCCGGCGTCCGCGCCGAGATGTACCAGGGCAACTGGAAGAAATTCGGCAACCAGCTGAAATATGCCGACCGCCGCGGTTCGCCCGTTGCCA
Source organism: Rhizobium sp. LjRoot30 (assembly GCF_964253915.1). Lineage (NCBI taxonomy): Bacteria > Pseudomonadati > Pseudomonadota > Alphaproteobacteria > Hyphomicrobiales > Rhizobiaceae > Rhizobium > Rhizobium sp. LjRoot30. The sequence goes on from NZ_CAXUSG020000001.1 coordinate 799,772, forward strand.
TCATCCAGGGCGGCGATGAACGCGCCGAGGGTGTCGTGCAGATCAAGGACCTGATCGAAGGCAAGCGCCTCTCCGGCGAGATCGAGGACAATGCCGCCTGGCGCGAAGCCCGCGTGGCGCAGGAAACGGTGCCGGAAGCGGATCTGGTCGCCAAGGTTCTGGAGATCCTGGCAGCCCAGGCCGAGGACAGGGCACAGGCGGCTCGCAATGCTTGAGGCTTTCCGGGTGTCGGCCGACATCATGCCTTCACGGCTTGCTCCCTCTTCTCCCCGGCGGGGAGAAGGTGGCGCGCAGCGCCGGATGAGGGGGGCGCCGGTGCTGCAAACGGCTCTCGTTGCATTTCACTCGTCCGTCGCCTGCGCTCCGGCCGTTCGCGGCTTGCGCCGCTCGCCCCCTCATCTGCCCTTCGGGCATCTTCTCCCCGCTGGGGAGAAGATGGCGCTATCCGGTAGCGCAGGAGGAGAAACCCGATGCCGCTGATCAACATGCCGGACTTCGCGGCAAAACTGCTCGACGATTTTGCCGCCCGCGGCGCGTTGCGCATCGATACGCCGGTGATCCAGCCGGCCGCCCCCTTCCTCGACATGGCGGGCGAGGATCTGCGCCGCCGCATCTTCCTCACCGAAAGCGAAACCGGCGAAAGCCTGTGCCTCCGGCCGGAATTCACCATCCCTGTCTGCCTGCGCCATATCGAAAGCGCCACCGGCACGCCGCGGCGCTATTGTTATCTCGGCGAAGTGTTCCGCCAGCGGCGCGATGGCGAAAACGAATTCTACCAGTCGGGTATCGAGGATCTCGGCGAAACCGCCATTGCCGCTGCGGATGCGCGTGCCATCAACGATGCCGTCCAGATCATCGCCGGCCTGCTGCCCGGCCGCCCGCTTGCCGTGACGCTTGGCGACCAGGCGGTGTTCGAGGCGGTGGTGCGGGCGCTCGGCCTTCCCGGCGGCTGGCAGAAGCGCCTGATCCAGGCTTTTGGCAATACGGCGCAGATCGAGCAGATCCTGCTGCGGCTTGCCTCGCCGCAGCCGGTCACCGGGTTTGCGCCTGATATCGCCACCCTGCTGGGCGGGGACGAGGCGGCGCTGATCGCGCACATCGACCGCACCATGCAGGAAACCGGCTATTCCACCAATGCCAGCCGCTCGCCGCGCGAGATTGCTGCGAGGCTTAAGGAAAAGCTGTCGCTTGCCGAAACAAGGCTGGACGGCGCGGCGCTGCTGTTGCTGCGCGAATTCCTGTCGCTGGAACTGCCGCTTGCCGAGGCCTCAGCAGCGCTTGCCGGTTTTGCCGACGCGGCCGGTTTTTCGCTGAAAGGCGCGCTCGCCGGCTTCGAGGAGCGGGTGGCGGCGCTGACCGATCTCGGCATCGATCTTTCCCGCATCACCTACCGCGCCGCCTTCGGCCGGCCGCTTGATTATTACACCGGCCTGGTCTTCGAAGTGACGCGGGCAGGCGATGGCGCGGTGCTTGCCGGCGGCGGCCGTTTCGACCGGTTGCTGACACTGCTTGGCGCACGCGAGGACATACCGGCGGTCGGCTTCTCCCTGTGGCTGGACCGCATCGAACAAGCGAGGGCGCGCTGATGACCATCACCATCGCCTTGCCGTCCAAGGGGCGGATGAAAGAGGATTCGGCGGCGATCTTCGAACGTGCCGGCCTGCCGATCGTCGCCGTCGGCAACGAGCGCTCCTATCGCGGCCGTGTCGAGGGCTGGGACGATATCGAGATCGCCTTCCTCTCCGCGTCTGAAATCTCCCGCGAGATCGGCAATGGCAGCGTCGATTTCGGCGTTACCGGCGAAGATCTGGTGCGTGAAGAGCTTGCCGAGGCCGACCGGCGCATGGAGATCGCCGCCCGGCTCGGTTTCGGCCATGCGGATGTCGTCGTCGCCGTGCCGGAAATTTGGCTCGATGTCGACAGCATGGCCGACCTCGGCGATGTCGCCGCCGATTTCCGTGCCCGGCATGGCCGGCGCCTGGCGATCGCCACGAAATACTGGCGGCTGACCCAGCAATTCTTCTCCGGCAGCCATGGCATCCAGCTCTATCGCATCGTCGAAAGCCTGGGCGCAACGGAAGGCGCACCGGCCTCCGGTTCGGCCGATATCATCGTCGACATCACCTCCACCGGTTCGACGCTCCGCGCCAACCACCTGAAGGTTCTGCCGGACGGCGTCATCCTCAAATCCGAGGCCTGCCTGGTGCGGGCGCGGAAACCGGCCCATGAGGGCGATCCGCGCATAAGCCGGATCATCGAGGCGATCCGCGGCGCGCTCTGAGCCGATCTAAAGAATGGCGACAAAAAACCCGCCGGTCTAAACCGGCGGGTTTCTCGTCTTGGGGGCAGGGGATCGTTATCAGGCGTGGACGGCGGCACCGCCGCGGCGCGCATCGATCGAGTAGGCGCCTGCGCCGACCGTGGCGAGCAGGATGTAGGCGCCGGCCAGCGTGAAATTCTTCATCAGCATGATCTGGTTCAGGGCGGTCAGCCAGCCGTTGGCGGCGGCCGGGAAATCAGGAACGTTGATGGCGGCGCTGTGGAAGGCCAGGCCGGTGAACACGCAGAACAGGGCGAGCAGCCAGCCGACGATACGGGTCTGGAAACCGACGAGCACGGCAAGGCCGGTGACGAGTTCGAAGAGGCCGGCGAGGTAAGCCAGGACGTTTGCCGCCGGCATGCCGGCGCCGGCGATCATGCCGGCCGTACCGCTCGGATCGGCGAGCTTGCCGAAACCGGCATAGATGAACATGAAGGAAAGCAGAACGCGGGCGAGAAGAATGAGTGCACTGTTGGGACTGGACATTTTTGGCTCCTGTTGATCGGCCCTGTCTGGTCAGGACCGTCGGTTGAATTTCATGGCTCTTATGTGCCTGCTTTCAGTCGTCTTTGATAGATAAACGAACCGGGACATATCGTTCACAATTTGATGACAATCTCCCGGCAGGCGGCATGTTTCCGCGCCCGCCATCATTCTCCGCGATATGACGGATATCAATTGTCGCCCGCCGGTTTTCCCGTCTTGTCGCTCACGTTAAATCGATCAGGCGACCTCTTCCGCCGCGGTCGGGTGGGCGATATGTAGAAACTATCAGACCCAGGAGAACCGAATGGCCGATTTGTCCAACTTCCCCATCACCAGCCGCTGGCCCGCCCAAAATCCGGATGTCATCCAGCTCTATTCGCTGGCGACGCCGAATGGCGTGAAGATTTCCATCGCGTTGGAAGAGCTGGGGCTGCCCTATGAGGCGCATCTGATTTCGTTCGATACCGTCGACCAGAAGTCGCCGGAATTCGTCTCGCTCAATCCCAATGGCCGCATTCCGGCGATCATCGATCCCAATGGCCCGGATGGCAAACCGATCGGGCTGTTCGAATCCGGCGCGATCCTCATCTATCTCGCCGAAAAGACCGGCAAGCTGATCCCGGCCGACGCCGCCGGCCGCTATGAGACGATTGCCTGGGTGATGTTCCAGATGGGTGGCGTCGGGCCGATGTTTGGCCAGTTCGGCCACTTCTTCAAATATGCCGCCGCCAAGGTCGCCAACAATTCCTATCCGGTCGAGCGTTACCGCGACGAGGCCAAGCGCCTGCTTGGCGTGCTGGAAGAGCGCCTGTCATCCCGCCAGTGGATCATGGGTGACGAATACACGATTGCCGATATCGCGACCTTCCCCTGGGTGCGCGGCGTCGATGTCTTCTACGGCGGCAAGGATGTGCTCGAACTGGAGAAATTCCCGGCCGTCATGGACTGGGTAGCGCGTGCCTATGCCCGCCCGGCCAGCGAGAAGGGTTGGAAGGTTCCCTCGAAAGGGTGACCTTTCCGATACCGTCGGCCGCCAGCCGTTACTGGTGGCCGACGAGATGGACGCGTGGATCGAGCTTGAAGCGGGGATAGAGGAAAACCCCGATGAAGCGTCCCGATTGTCGCCCATCGAGTCCGGCCGACTCGCCGATGCAGAATACCGGTTGACGGAGCGCTGATTTCGGCTGGATGGTGCTGGAGTAGCAGAAGGACGAAGAATTCGTCGCTGCCTGTTCGAAAAGCTCCAGGATCCGCAGCTGGTCATGCGTTTCGTAGCAGCGCAGCAGGTTCAGCAGGCCGCATTCGGACTGGCTGACTCCGTGCATCGCCATGGAATGAGGGCCGAGGGAGACGATGCCGCTTTCCAAATCAGCCGTCCAGTCTTCGCTGATGCAGAGCTGTCTGAGAAGTTCATGATTCGCCTCCTCTGGGGAGTCCTGCGTAAAAGGCGTGGCAATATTGGTCCTGGCAATCTTGAACAAAAGTATTCCCCAGTCCGAAAATAAAGCATGCCTGCGCATGCTTGGCATTACACTTCGATCCAAATAACGCGTGACGATAGATTTCGTAAAAACAGACGAGGATCGACTTCGATCCCGTTGTGTTCGGTCAAGTAAGCTTTGCATAAAAGAAAGGCTGGACATGTCGATGCGCGGCTACGCATCGCAGGGCGATGGCAATGCTCCTCCACGCTCAACCCTCTGCATTCGAGGCAGCACTTATAGTTTCTTTTGTGTAAACGGCAACGTTTTTTTGCACGCGGCGGAGTTGCCGAAAAAAGCAGCGCGCAACGGCGAAGGGTCTGCCCAAAAAGAGAAAGGGGCGATCCGAAGACCGCCCCTTCCGAACTGAACCGGATGGCTCAGATGCAAGACATAAAGTCTTACATCATGTCCATGCCGCCCATGCCGCCCATGCCGCCCGGCATGCCGCCAGGAGCATCCTTCTTCGGCAGTTCGGCGATCATGGCTTCCGTCGTGATCAGCAGCGAAGCAACCGAAGCAGCGTTCTGCAGGGCGGTACGAACGACCTTGACCGGGTCGACGATACCCATGGCGATCATGTCGCCATATTCGCCGGTCTGGGCGTTGTAGCCGAAGTTGTCTTCGTTCTTGTCGAGAACCTTGCCAACAACGATCGAAGCTTCGTCACCGGCGTTGTCGGCGATCTGGCGAACCAGGGCCTGCAGAGCGCGGCGAACGATGTTGACGCCAGCTTCCTGGTCGTCGTTCTCGCCCTTGGCAGTGATCTTCGTGGAGGAACGCAGCAGGGCGATACCGCCGCCCGGTACGATGCCTTCCTGAACGGCAGCGCGCGTCGCGTTGAGAGCGTCGTCGATGCGGTCCTTCTTTTCCTTGACTTCGACTTCCGTCGAGCCGCCGACGCGGATGACGGCAACGCCGCCAGCGAGCTTGGCAAGACGTTCCTGCAGCTTTTCGCGGTCGTAGTCGGAAGAGGTTTCTTCGATCTGGGCCTTGATCTGCGCGACGCGGCCTTCGATGTCCGACTTGGCACCGGCACCGTCAACGATCGTCGTGTTTTCCTTGGAGATCGAGACCTTCTTGGAACGGCCGAGCATGTCGAGGGTGACATTTTCGAGCTTGATGCCGAGGTCTTCGGAGATGACAGTGCCGCCCGTCAGGATGGCGATGTCTTCGAGCATGGCCTTGCGGCGATCGCCGAAGCCCGGAGCCTTGACGGCAGCGATCTTCAGGCCGCCACGCAGCTTGTTGACGACGAGCGTAGCAAGAGCTTCGCCTTCGACGTCTTCAGCGATGATGAGGAGCGGCTTGCCGGTCTGGACGACGGCTTCGAGAACCGGAAGCATGGCCTGCAGGTTCGAGAGCTTCTTCTCGTGGAGGAGAATGAAGGCGTCTTCGAGGTCGGCAACCATCTTTTCAGCGTTGGTGACGAAGTAGGGCGACAGGTAGCCGCGGTCGAACTGCATGCCTTCGACGACTTCGAGTTCGGTTTCGGCGGTCTTGGCTTCTTCAACCGTGATGACGCCTTCGTTGCCGACCTTCTGCATGGCTTCAGCGATGTCGAGACCGACCTGCTTGTCGCCGTTTGCGGAGATCGTGCCAACCTGGGCAACTTCTTCCGACGTGGAGATCTTCTTGGCCTTGGCCTGGAGATCCTTGACGACTTCGGCAACGGCGAGATCGATGCCGCGCTTCAGGTCCATCGGGTTCATGCCGGCTGCAACGGCCTTGTTGCCTTCGCGAACGATGGCCTGGGCAAGAACGGTTGCGGTCGTGGTGCCGTCGCCGGCGATGTCGTTGGTCTTCGAAGCGACTTCGCGGACCATCTGGGCGCCCATGTTCTCGAACTTGTCTTCCAGTTCGATTTCCTTGGCGACGGAAACGCCGTCCTTGGTGATGCGCGGAGCGCCGAAGGACTTGTCGATAACAACGTTACGACCCTTCGGGCCGAGCGTTACCTTGACTGCGTCAGCGAGAACGTCCACGCCGCGCAGCATCTTTTCGCGCGCGCTGCGGCCGAATTTTACTTCTTTAGCTGCCATTTTCAAAACTCCCGAGCCACAATGGCTTCTTGGTGGTTTGTTGAGACTGATGGAACGGTCGGCCTGATCAGCCGATGATGCCCATGATGTCGGCTTCCTTCATGATCAGAAGGTCTTCGCCGTTGAGCTTGACTTCGGTGCCGGACCACTTGCCGAACAGGACGCGGTCGCCGGCCTTGACATCAAGCGGAACGACCTTGCCGGACTCGTCACGGGCGCCGGAGCCGACGGCGACGATTTCGCCTTCCTGCGGCTTTTCCTTGGCGGTATCCGGAATGATGATGCCGCCCTTGGTCTTGGCTTCAGATTCAACGCGACGAACGACGACGCGGTCGTGCAGCGGACGGAAATTGGTTGTCATTGTCTAATCCCTCGATCAAATGACTTCTGCGGATAGCGAGGCGATCCGCGCGGATGGCTGTTAGCACTCCTCTTTGCTGAGTGCCAGCGACGTTTGAGATAAGGAGCGGCGCCAAACGAGTCAAGGACGCGCCTTCTAAAAACTTTCAGAAAATATGGTTAGCAATACGGCATGAACCATCGAATCGAAAAAGATCTTGTCCTTGAACCACCGCAGGCTCCCTCTTTCGGGGACATGGTTGCGGTTTTTGCCCGCATCGGGCTCCTGAGCTTTGGCGGTCCCGCGGGTCAGATCGCCCTCATGCATCGCACGCTTGTCGATGAAAAACGCTGGATCTCGGAGGAGCGTTTCCTGCATGCGCTGAACTATTGCATGTTGCTGCCCGGCCCGGAGGCGCAGCAGCTTGCCACCTATGTTGGCTGGCTCCTGCACCGCACCCGCGGTGGGCTGGCAGCGGGTTTGCTATTCATCCTGCCGGGGCTTTTGGTCATTCTCGGCCTCTCCGCCGCCTATGCCGTCTTTCATGAGGCCGGCTGGCTGCAGGGATTGTTCTTCGGTCTCAAGGCCGCCGTGCTGGCCATCGTCATCGAGGCGGTGATCCGCGTCGGCAAGCGGGCGCTGAAACATCGCCTTCACTATGCGATCTGTGGTCTCTCCTTCCTGGCGCTGTTCGTCTTCAATATCCCGTTTCCGGTGGTGATCCTGGCTGCCGCCGTGGCCGGCCTGATCGCTGGGCGGTTCGCCGCTTTTTCCGCCGTGCCCGCTGAAGGCGACATGCTGTCCGGCCCGCCGACGTCGCTGCGCAGGACGCTTTTGACGCTCATCGCCTGGCTGCTCGTCTGGCAGGCGCCGCTTCTGCTGATCTTCGGATTGACGGCGGGCAACACAGACAATGTCTTTTCGTCGCTGTTCGGCTTCTTCTCGCAGATGGCAATCGTAACGTTCGGCGGTGCCTACGCCGTGTTGAGTTATGTGGCGCAGATGGCGTCCGGCCATTACGGCTGGCTCAGCCCCGGCGAGATGCTGGACGGCCTGGCGCTGGCCGAAACGACGCCGGGACCGCTGGTGCTGGTGCTCTGTTTTGTCGGCTTCATCGCCGCGTTCCGCAATCCGTTCGGCCTGGATCCGGTGCTGGCGGGTCTTGTCGGTGGCACGCTTGCAGCCTGGGCCACCTTTGCGCCAAGCTTTCTTTTCATCTTCGTCGGGGCGCCCTATGTCGAGCGCTTGCGCAAAAACCGCATCGTCGCCAATGCGCTGTCGGCGATCACCGCCGCTGTCACCGGCGTCATCCTCAATCTGGCGCTCTGGTTTGGCCTGCACGTGCTGTTCGGCGAAGTCGGGCGGCTGACGCTTCTATCCTCTCCGGGCGATGGCGGGCAGGCACCGCTCGCCTCGCTGCCCTGGCCGGTGTGGGCGAGTATCGATTGGGCGGCGCTGGCCCTGTCGCTTCTTTCCGCCGTGCTGGTGTTGCGCTTCCGCCTCGGTGTGGCGCCGGTGCTGGCGGTCGCCGCAGTCGCCGGCTGGATCGTCCGGGCGGCGCTTTGAAGGTTTTTGGAAGCACTGCAGTAAATTTCCTTGCCATCGTGCTGTTCCTTTGCGATGTCACCCCTTGATTTCGAAGAAAGCCGGGGTTTCGCATGGCCGAACGCATCCACAGTCTGCAGGACATCATCGAGCAATATGATGTGGTCCTCTGCGATGTCTGGGGCGTGGTGCACAATGGCATCGATCCGTTTCCGCTCGCCTGCGAGGCACTGCTGGCGGCGCGGCGCTCCGGTGTCACCGTCGTGCTGATCACCAATTCTCCGCGGCCTTCCGCCGGTGTCGTGTCGCAGTTCAAGGCGATCGGCGTCGGCGAGGAAACCTACGACCGGATCGTCACCTCCGGCGACGTCACCCGCGAGCTGATCGCCCGTCAGGGGCCGAAGAAGGTCTTCCTGCTTGGGCCGGAGCGCGACCTGCCGCTGCTGGAAGGGCTCGACGTCACCCGCGTCGACAGCGAGGAGGCTGAGATCATTCTCTGTTCCGGCCTGTTCCGCGACGAAGAGGAAAGCCCCGACGACTACCGCGACATGCTGGCGGCGCTGCAGGCCCGCAACCTGCCGATGATCTGCGCCAATCCCGACCTGGTGGTCGAACGCGGCACGAAGATGATCTACTGCGCCGGCTCGCTTGCCGCGCTTTACCGCGAACTGGGCGGCGAGACGCTGATCGCCGGCAAGCCGTTTTCGCCGATCTACGACGCCTGCCTTGCCAAGGCCGAGGCTTTGCGCGGCGCATTCGCCCGCGACCGCGTGCTCGCCATCGGCGACGGCATGCCGACGGATGTGCGCGGCGCCATCAACCAGGATCTCGACCTGCTTTACATCAGCGGCGGCATCCATGCCGCTGAATACGTCCGCGACGGCGCGACGGACGAGGCCGCACTTTCCGCCTTCTTGACGCGCAACGTTGCGGCGCCGAAATGGTGGATGCCGAAACTGGCGTGATTTTTCTGCAGACAGGTATGATGCGATGACCGTTTTCCACCGCAATGAAGCGAAAGAGGCCCTGCCGGAACGGCTGAAGGGCGGCGTGCTTGCCATCGGTAATTTCGACGGCGTGCATCGCGGCCATCAATCGGTGTTGAGCCGGGCGCTGGAAATCGCCGAAGATCGCAACGTGCCGGTGCTGGTGCTCACCTTCGAGCCGCATCCGCGCACCGTCTTCAAGCCGGAGACCCCGGTGTTCCGGCTGACGCCGGCGCCGCTGAAGGCGCGGCTGCTGGAGGGCATGGGTTTTCATTCGGTGATCGAATATCCCTTCACCCGCGAATTCTCGCAGCGCTCTGCCGATGAGTTCGTCTCCTCGGTGCTGATGGACTGGATCGGCGTCTCGGAAGTGGTAACCGGTTTCGATTTCCATTTCGGCCGCGGCCGCGAAGGCGGACCGGCCTTCCTGATGGAAGCCGGCAGCCGCAACGGTTTCGGCGTCACTCTGGTCGATGCCTTCCGCGACGAAAATGCCGAGGTGATCTCGTCCAGCCGCATCCGCAGCCTGCTGACCGAAGGCGCCGTGGCGGAAGCCGCCGGCCTCTTCGGCTACCGCTACACGGTGGAAGCCGAAGTCATCAAGGGCAAGCAGCTCGGCCGCACGCTCGGCTACCCCACCGCCAACATGTCGCTGCCACCGGAAGTCACGCTGCGCCCCGGCATCTACGCCGTGCGCTTCCGTCGCGCCTGCGGCACCATCCATGACGGCGTGGCGAGCTTCGGCTACCGCCCCACGGTGACCGAAGACGGCGCGGCCCTGCTCGAAACCTTCCTCTTCGATTATTCCGGCGATCTCTACGGCCAGATCTGCGCCGTCTCCTTCTTCGGCCACCTGCGCGACGAACTGAAGTTCGACGGGCTGGATGCGCTTGTCGTGCAGATGAAGAAGGACGAGGCCGAGGCCCGCGCCCTGCTTTCGGGCGTCCGGCCGATCAGCGCGGTGGATGCGACGATCGCGTTTTGAAGCTCAACGGCGGCGCAGGGGGAAGGCGGACGGTTCGTCGTGCCATGGGTCGAAGATCGCAGCGCCTGACGGTTTCATATCCTTGACATTGCGTGTCACGAGATAAAGATCGTGCTCGATCGCGGTTGCTGCAAGCAAGGTGTCGATGACCGGCGGAGCATGGCCGGTCAACTGCTTTATTCTTCCCGATACAGTGCCCCAGCGCCGGACGACCAGGTTGCCGAGTGGCAGAACGCGGCCCGCGAAACGCTCTTCCAAAGCGTCTCGGGCGGCGGCGTAACGATAACGATCAGGACCGTCACCGGGCAGGTTTTCGATGCCCTTGTCGTATTCGGCAAGGGTGAGGATGCTGATGAAGAAATGCCGCTCTTCCTGATCGGCAGCCCAACGTTTGACCGAAGGCGCACCGTTCGGATTGATCAGGGCTGCAATGACATTGGTGTCGAGCAGCCAGCCGATCACAATTCCACGTCCCGTCCACGGTCGTTTTCCCGCTCCAGGGCGAGATCGGGCAAGTCCAGGCTCTCCATGAACGTGACGAAGGGAATTTTCGGCCCGACATTTGTCAAGCGCTGAAATTCGTCGCTGCTCATGATCACGACGCTGTCGCGTCCGCGCACCGTAACATGCTGCGGGCCTTCGTCTTGCGCGCGCCGAACCACTTCGCTGAAGCGGGACTTGGCGATTTCAAGCGTCCAGCGGCCGGATTGTTGTTTGTCTGCAGGTTGTCGTGTCTGGGGCATAGGCCTCACCAACTGGTCAGCTGGTCAGTTATAAGCTCCTCGGGCCGGAAAGTCCATTCCGTCGCCGGGGCTCTGCTTTACCTCTTCCTTTCCGCCGCAAAAACGCTTAAACAACCCGCCGACATGACCCGATTTCGGCAGATCATAGCACTACGAATTATCGGCCCGGCCTCCCGCGCGCTATAAGAGCTGCCGGAAGGTCCGGGTTTTTGGCGCTTTTGCGAGCGCCCTCCGTCACCGATATTCCCCTGTTTCTCCTGCGCCCGCTCCCTGTGGCGCGAAAGACGATGGCACGGACCATGACCGATACCGCTGATAAGATCGATTATTCCAAGACCCTTTACTTGCCCGAAACCGAGTTCCCGATGCGCGCCGGCCTGCCGCAGAAGGAGCCGGAAATGGTGGCCCGCTGGCAGTCCACGGGCCTCTACAAGCAACTGCGCGCCTCCGCCGCCGGCCGCGAAAAATTCGTGCTGCACGACGGCCCGCCCTATGCCAACGGCAACATCCACATCGGCCACGCGCTGAACAAGATCCTCAAGGATGTCATCACCCGCTCGTTCCAGATGCGAGGCTTCGATTCCAACTACGTTCCGGGCTGGGATTGCCACGGCCTGCCGATCGAGTGGAAGATCGAGGAAAAATACCGCGAGAAGGGCAAGAACAAGGACGAGGTTCCGGTCAACGAATTCCGCCAGGAATGCCGCGAATTCGCCGCCGGCTGGATCAAGGTGCAGTCCGAAGAATTCAAGCGCCTCGGCATCGAGGGCGACTTCGAAAATCCCTACACGACGATGAACTTCCATTCGGAAGCCCGCATCGCCGGCGAGCTCTTGAAGATCGCCAAGTCCGGCCAGCTCTACCGCGGCTCCAAGCCGATCATGTGGTCGGTGGTCGAGCGCACGGCGCTTGCCGAAGCCGAGGTCGAATACCAGGATTACGAAAGCGACATGATCTGGGTAAAATTCCCGGTCGTTGCTGGGAAGGGCTGGCCCGAAAATTATCGGTTGGAGAAAGACGAAGAGATCCCAACTGTTGATAGCTCGATCAAGTTGGCCGAAGCATCTGTTGTTATCTGGACCACGACACCTTGGACGATTCCTGGAAATCGTGCGATCGCATTTTCCTCTCGGTTTGCATATGGTCTCTACGAAGTGGCGACGGCTGAAAACGATTTTGGTCCGCAGCCGGGAGAAAGACTCATTTTTGCGAAGCGGCTTGCGGAAGAGTGTGCTGCCAAAGCTAAGGTGACACTCAAGCTCATTGACGATGTTACAGGCACCGAACTCGGCGCCGTGCTTTGCGCCCACCCGCTCGCGTCCCTCGGCTACGATTTCAAGGTGCCGCTTCTCGACGGCGACCATGTCACCGACGATGCCGGTACCGGTTTCGTGCACACCGCCCCCAGCCACGGCCGCGAAGACTTCGATGCCTGGATGGCCAATGCCCGCGCTCTCGATGCCCGCGGCATCTCGACGAAGATCCCGTTCACCGTCGACGACGCCGGTTTCTACACGGCGGACGCGCCCGGTTTCGGCCCCGAGTCCGAAGGTGGCGCCGCGCGCGTCATCGACGACAAGGGCAAGAAGGGCGATGCGAACGACCGCGTCATCAAGGCGCTGATCGCTGCCGGCAACCTGTTCGCCCGCGGGCGGTTGAAGCACACCTATCCGCATAGCTGGCGCTCCAAGAAGCCGGTGATCTTCCGCAACACACCGCAGTGGTTCGTCTACATGGACAAGACGCTGGCCGACGGCACGACGCTGCGTTCGCGCGCCCTCCAGGCGATCGACGACACCCGTTTCGTGCCCGCTGCCGGCCAGAACCGCCTGCGTGCCATGATCGAAAGCCGCCCGGACTGGGTCCTGTCGCGCCAGCGCGCCTGGGGCGTGCCGATCTGCGTCTTCGTCGACGAGAAGGGCGAAATCCTGCAGGACGAGGCGGTCAATGCCCGCATCCTCGAAGCCTTCGAGAAGGAAGGCGCCGACGCCTGGTTCGCCGAGGGCGCCAAGGAACGCTTCCTCGGCAACGGGCACGACCAGGAGAAATGGGCGCAGGTGCGCGACATTCTCGACGTCTGGTTCGACTCTGGCTCGACCCACACCTTTACGCTGGAAGACCGCCCCGACCTGAAATGGCCGGCCGATGTCTACCTCGAAGGTTCCGACCAGCATCGCGGCTGGTTCCATTCCTCGCTGCTGGAATCGGCGGCGACGCGTGGCCGCGCGCCCTACAATGCCGTCATCACCCATGGTTTCACCATGGACGAGAAGGGCGAGAAGATGTCGAAGTCGAAAGGCAACGTCGTCTCGCCGCAGGAAGTGATGAAGGATGCCGGCGCCGATATCCTGCGCCTCTGGGTGATGACCACCGATTACTGGGACGACCAGCGTCTCGGCAAGGCGATCATCCAGACCAACATCGATGCCTACCGCAAGCTGCGCAACACGGTGCGCTGGATGCTCGGCACGCTCGCCCACGACAAGGGCGAGGAGATCGCTTATGCCGACATGCCGCAGCTCGAAAAACTGATGCTGCACCGCCTGTCTGAGCTCGACCAGCTGGTGCGCGAGTCCTACGACGCCTTCGACTTCAAGCGCATCACCCGCGCCCTGATCGATTTCTCGAATGTCGAGCTTTCGGCCTTCTACTTCGATATCCGCAAGGATGCGCTTTATTGCGACGCGCCGTCCAGCCTGCGCCGGCGTGCGAGCCTTGCGGCGATCCGCAAGATCTTCGATTGCCTGGTGACTTGGCTTTCGCCGATGCTGCCCTTCACCATGGAAGAGGCCTGGCTGTCGCGCAATCCGGCCGCCGCCTCCGTGCATCTCGAACAGTTCCCGGCCATTCCCGCCGAGTGGCGCAACGACGCGCTGGAAGCGAAGTGGGAAAAGGTCCGCGACGTCCGCAAGGTCGTCACCGGTGCCTTGGAAATCGAGCGCAAGGACAAGCGGATCGGTTCGTCGCTGGAAGCAGCTCCGGTCGTCCACATCGCCGATGCCGAGCTGCTGGCGGCGCTGGAAGGCCAGGATTTCGAGGAAATCTGCATCACCTCGGGCATCTCCATCGTCTCCGGCGAAGGCCCGGCCGATGCCTTCCGTCTGCCGGAAGTGGCGGGCGTCAGCGTCGAGCCGAAGCTTGCCGAAGGCACCAAATGCGCCCGTTCCTGGCGCATCACCACCGATGTCGGCACCGATCCGGCCTATCCGGACGTTTCGGCCCGCGACGCTGTGGCACTGCGGGAACTGGGCGTATTGCCTGCATAAACTCTGCCGGATGAATTGCGCTTTGGTGGTTCATCCGGTAAAGCTGCCTGAAAATGGCCGGATTTTTCAGGCAATCGCATGGTTAAAGGGCGATGAAATGGGGATGCCGGCACTATAAAGCACCGGCATGGCTGGAAGGGTACGCATGAAGATCACGCACGAGTTTCGAGTAGCCGCCAGCATGGCCGCGCTTGTCGGCGCCTGCCTGTCGCTGTCCAGTTGCATGAGCAGCCCGACCTACGGCACGGACAAGACGGCGGCGGAGCAGTTGATCACCGACCTCGGCGATGCGACGGCCCTGACGACCAAGAAAGACAAGAACCTCAAATATTCGCCGCGTCCCGGCCTCGTCCTGCCGGGCGAATCCAACAAGCTGGCCTTGGTCGAGCCGCAGGAATCGCTGGCCGGCAAGGACAATCCGCAATGGGTGGAATCGCCGGAAGAAACCCGCAAGCGCCTGGTCGACGATGCCGAGACCAACAAGAACAAGCCGCATTACCGCTCGCCGCTGGCGCTGACCGGCGCCAATGCGCGCAGCCTGAATACCGACGAGCAGCTGGCCACCTACCGTGCCGCCCGTGCCGAACAGAAGGGCGCCTATAGCGATCGCCGCTATCTGAGCGACCCGCCGGCGGAATATCGCGCCGTGTCCGACCAGGCCGTGCTCGACGATCTCGGCGAACCCGAGCGCAAGAAGGAAAAGCGGCGCAAGAAGGAAGCTGCGGCTGAAAAGCAGAGCAGCCGCTGGTGGATGCCGTTCCAATAACCGTTCGCCATCTGGCGGAAATGAACAGAACGCGGCGCTCCGGTGTCGCGTTTTTTATTTGGGGTGGAAAGTATGGATGCTGACGTAAAGAGCGTAACCCGCAAGACTTTCACGATCCGCGAGGCGGTGGTCGAGGATTCGGCCGTCATCGCCGGTTTCATCCGCGAACTGGCGATCTACGAAAAAGCCGAACATGAGGTCGAGGCGACGCCGGAAACGGTCGCTGCGTCGCTGTTCGGGCCGTTGTCGGTGACGCGCGGGCTGATCTGCGAACATGAGGGCAGGGCGGTCGGCTTTGCAGTCTGGTTCTTCAGCTATTCCACCTGGCTGGCGAAGAACGGGCTCTATCTCGAAGACCTCTACGTGACGCCGGATTATCGCGGCTCCGGCGCCGGCAAGGTGTTGTTGAAGCGCCTGGCGAAGATCGCCGTCGACAATGGCTGCGGCCGGTTCGAATGGAGCGTGCTCGACTGGAACACAACGGCGATCAAGGTCTACGACGCCATCGGTGCCGAACCGCAGAACGAGTGGATCCGCTATCGCATGAGCGGCGAAACGCTGAAGGCTTTCGCCGAGGATTGAGGCTTGCCAGCTACGCCACTGCAAGACGCAGAGGCTGGCATCATCGTGCCTCCCGCCGCTCGTGGAAGAAGCTCTTGAGCATCACCCGCGCCTCATTTTCGGAGAAACCGGAATAGACGTCGGGCGCGTGGTGGCAGGTCGGCTGGCGGAAGAAGCGCACGCCATTGTCGACAGCGCCGCCCTTCTCGTCCTCGGCGCCGTAATAGAGCCGCCGGATGCGGGCGAAGGAGATAGCTGCGGCACACATGGTGCAGGGTTCGAGCGTGACGTAGAGATCGGCGCCCGTCAGTCGCTCCTGGCCGAGATCGGCGGCGGCCTGTCGGAGCACCAGAACTTCGGCATGGGCGGTAACGTCGTTCATCTCGCGGTTGCGGTTGCCGTTGCTGGCGATGACCGCTCCATCGAGCACCAGCACGGCGCCGACGGGGATTTCGCCGCGTCCGGCCGCCGCTTTCGCCTCGTCGAGCGCAAGCGCCATGAATTGATTTGTCGGCGCCATGCAACTATTTCCTCTTAACCCCGACCGCACGACCTGATACGACAGCCAAAACCAAGGCAAACAACAAATGACACCCAAAGACAAGCCCAAGCGGGCAGCCGGCAAACCGTTCGCCGGCGACAAGAAGAACAAGACATCGGGCGAGGCTGCCGAAAAGAAGGCAAGTGCGGCGAGATCCGCCAAGCCGAAGCCGGCCGTCGACGCGGCGCCGGAGAGCGGTCCGGACAAGCCCGAACGCATCTCGAAAATCCTTGCGCGGGCTGGTGTGGCGTCGCGCCGCGACGTTGAGCGCATGATTTCCGAAGGCCGCGTGCGGCTGAACGGCACGCTTCTGGAGACGCCGGTCGTCAACGCCACGCTTGCAGACCGCATCGAGGTCGACGGCGTGCCGATCCGCGGCATCGAGCGCACCCGCCTGTGGCTCTATCACAAGCCGGCCGGCCTGGTGACCACCAATGCCGATCCGGAAGGCCGCCCGACGGTTTTCGACAACCTGCCGGAAGGCCTGCCGCGCGTCATGTCGGTCGGCCGCCTCGACATCAACACCGAAGGCCTGCTGCTGCTGACCAACGACGGCGGCCTGTCCCGCGTGCTCGAGCTGCCGGCAACCGGCTGGCTGCGCCGTTACCGCGTGCGCGCCCATGGCGACGTCGATCAGGCGGCGCTCGACAAGTTGAAGGAAGGCATTGCCGTTGACGGCGTGCTCTACGGCGGCATCGACGCGACGCTCGACCGCACCCAGGGCCACAACGTCTGGATCACCATGGGTCTTCGCGAAGGCAAGAACCGCGAAATCAAGAACGTGCTCGGCGCGCTCGGTCTCGAGGTCAACCGCCTGATCCGTATCTCCTATGGCCCGTTCCAGCTTGGCGACCTGCCGGAAGGCGACGTGATCGAGGTTCGCGGCCGCACGCTGCGCGACCAGCTCGGCCCGCGCCTGATCGAAGAAGCCAAGGCGAATTTCGACGCGCCGCTCTACGATTCTCCGGCGGCTGCTACGGCGGACGAGGAAGAGAACAACTGGAAGGCCGAAGAAAAACCGCGCAAGGCCCTGCGTGAAAAGCCGGGCGACAAGCGCGAGCGCCTGCTCGGCCGCCTGGACACCCGCAAGGACGAACGTTTCGGCAAGACCGAGCGCAGCCGCGGCAACGACGGCGAGGAGCGCCCGAAGCGCAAGCCGATGGGCCATGGTCGTACGGCAAACGTCTGGATGGCGCCCGGCGCCCGCCCGGTTGCTGAAAAATCCGAAAAGCCGGCCGAGGGCGGCGAAAAGCGCACGCCACGCGCCCGTCCGGAAGGCGCACCGCAATCGAAGCGTTACGGTCGCACCAAGGATGGCCAGCCGACACGAACCAAGACCAAGCACGATCCGGATCGCGAAAAGCGTCCGGTCGGCCGGCCCGATACCGGCCCACGCGTCGTCGTCCAGCGTGCCGAGGAAGACAGCGACTGGATCCGCGCCGACGCGCCGGCCAGCAAGCCGCGTGGCGAAGAGGGTGGTTTCGAGCGTAAGCGGTCCTTCGGTGATCGCCAGCGCGGCGAAGGCAGGCCGTCTCGCGACGGCGGTGATCGTCCGGCGCGTGGTGACCGCTCCTTTGGCGACCGCCCGGCAAAACCGCGGGGCGAACGTTCCGATCGTGGTGATCGTCCTTTCGGCGATCGGCCGCGTGGTGAAGGAAGACCAGCCCGCAGCGAAGGCGGCGACCGTCCGCGTGGACGCTCGTTCTCGGGAGAAGGCCGCGATGAGCGTCCGGCCCGTGGCGACCGGCCCTTTGGCGACCGTCCGTCCAAGCCGCGTGGCGATCGTGCCGATCGTCCTCGTGGTGAAGGCAGCGAGCGCCCGCGCTCCCGGCCGTTTGCGGCGGAAGGTCGTGAGGATCGTCCGGCGCGCGGCGACCGGCCGTTCAAGCCGCGCGGGGAGCGTTCCTTCGGCGATCGCCCGGCGCGTGATGGCGCAGAGGGTGACCGTCCGAGAGGCGGCAAGCCTGCCGGAAAATCGTTCGGCGGCAAGCCGGGCGGTGCAAAATCGTTTTCCGGCAAGCCGCGTGGCGACCGGCCGGACGGCGGTGGCCCGAAGGGCGGCAAACCAGGTGGCAGTCGAGGTGGGGTAAAGCGCGGTGCGGATCGTCGGCGGTGAATTCAGAGGCCGCCCGCTTGCCGTTCCGCAGTCGAATGCCATCCGGCCGACCACGGACCGCACGCGCGAAAGCCTGTTCAACATCCTGGCGCATGCCTATCCGGAAAGCCTTGACGGCACGCGGGCGCTAGACCTGTTTGCCGGCACCGGCGCTGTCGGCCTCGAAGCTGTCTCGCGCGGTTGCAAGCAGGTGCTGTTCGTCGAAAGCAGCGTCGAAGGCCGCGGCATCCTCTGGGAAAACATCGAGGCGCTCGGCCTGCACGGTCGGGCCCGCATGCTGCGTCGCGATGCGACGAAGCTCGGGACGGTGGGCACGGCGGAGCCGTTCGATTTCCTGTTCGCCGATCCACCCTATGCCCAGGGGCTGGGGGAAAAGGCATTTGCCTCCGCCCACTCCGGCGGCTGGCTTGCGCCGGGTGCGCTGTGCATACTGGAAGAGCGGGCTGACGTGACCATCGAAGCGGCTTCCGTCTTCAAGTTTCTGGAAGAGCGGACGTTCGGCGATACCAAGATGCATTTTTTCCGCTACCAGCCGGATTGATCGAAGGGGCGCGCCGCGATGCAGGATGACATCACTGCCGCCGGCGCGGCCTCCCAAAAATACAACAGCACGTCGCCCAGCGTGGCGATAGCCTTCGGTGGCGGCGGTGCGCGGGGCATCGCCCACATCCATATCGTCGAAGCCCTTGACGAACTCGGCATCCGGCCGGTGATGATCGCCGGATCGTCGATCGGCGCCATCATCGGTTCGGGCATGGCGGCCGGCATGAGCGGCCGGGAGATCGCCGATTACACGCTGGCAACCATCGGCCAGCCGAAAACCGTCGCCAACAAGCTGTGGAGCCTGCGGCCGGCCAGCGTCCGGTCTGCCATGACAGGCGGTTTCCGTCTCGGCCAGTTCAATCTCGAACGTATTCTCAAGGCTTTCCTGCCGCCGGCCATTCCGGAGGATTTTTCGCAGCTGCAGATCCCGCTCAAGGTCTCCGCCACCGATTATTACGGCCAGGCCGAACTGGTGATCGAGACCGGCGATCTCTATCCGGCGCTGGCGGCTTCGGCCGCCATTCCGGCTCTGTTCATGCCGGTGCGCATCGGCGAACGGATCATGATCGACGGCGGCATCTTTAACGCCGTGCCTTACGAACATCTGCTCGGCCATGCCGATATCGTCATCGGCGTCGATGTCGTCGGCGCGCCGGAAGGCGACGGCAGCCACATGCCAAACCGCATCGACAGCCTGTTCGGCGCCGGCCAGCTGATGATGCAGGCCAACATCGCCATGAAGCTCCGGCTGCAGCCGGCGCATGTCTTCCTGCGCCCCGCGGTCAACCGTTTTCGCGTTCTCGATTTCCTCAAGGCGCGCGATATCCTGACGGAATCCGCCGGCATCAAGGACGAGTTGAAGCGGGCGCTCGACAGAGAAATCGAAGCCTTCGCCCGCGCATGACGTCAGTGT